>JAAELO010000620.1 GCA_024226555.1 Desulfobacterales bacterium
ATTGCATAAATAACTATGGGGAACCTCTAATAATTAGAATTTTTGATGAAATACAAGGCATGACCAAAAATAACGAACCGATTTTACAACAGTTTTTTTTGGTAATAACGAAGTATTTCGCAAAAAGAGCAGTTATTAGAGATTCCCTATGGTGAGACACCACTACATAAGTTCGCAGCAACAAGCCCATATATGACAAAATTACTGATAGATAATGGAGCAGATGTGAATGTGAAAAATAAAAAAGGACTGACACCTGTTTTTAATACATTCTATACATTAACAAATATGAAATATCTGGTTCAGGCAGGAGCAAACGTTAATGCAGTTACTAATGATGGATTAAACACCATTCATTACGCAGTTCTTCTCAATGATATCAAGGGTGCAGAATTTCTTATACAAAATGGAGCAGATCCTTTGTTTAAAGCAACAAAGGGTTCAATATGGTTTTTACCAGTTCTTCGTGGAAAAACAATAAATATTCACAAAAATACTTCCCCTTTTACGCTTGCAAAACTATTTGGAAACAGAGAAAAAATAATGGAACTACTTAAGAAGTATACAAAATAGATATTTTTGGAAATACCTTATCTGGGCTTTGTTTTTTACATTAATATCCCATTAACGTTTTTCATTGTTTTATCAATATGTTAAAATATATATTGTAAAATTCATCATAAAATATTATAAAAAAAAAGGCAGGAATCTTTAAACGGTTCTCTGCCTTTTTAGTGCCTGAAAAAAAACGAAATGAGGAGAAACAACATGCATGGATGGCAGGGGCAGGTTTTAAACATTAACCTAACCGACAGATCATTTAAAATTGAACCACTTGACAAGAAATTAGCTGAACATTTTCTTGGTGGTCGTGGACTGAATTCAAAAACACTTTTTGATAGAATAGAACCGGGAATAGATCCACTTGGACCGGATAACATATTATGCTTCGCACCAGGAGTTTTTACAGCAACAACCCTAGGCCTTTCAGGAAGATTACATGTAAGCACACTCTCTCCCTATAGTGGAATTATGGGTGATGGTAACGTGGGGGGAGCTTTTGCTGCTCATATGAAAAAAGCAGGATATGACCAGATTATTATTACAGGTAAATCTGAAAAACCTGTTTATATTCGTATTGAAAATGATGAAATAAATATCCTTGATGCAAATGAGCTATGGGGAACCTCCGTTTGGGAAACAACTGATAAGCTGGTTGCAAAATATGGTTCCAAATTAAGCGTAGCTTCTATCGGCCAGGCCGGAGAAAATCTGGTACGATCTGCATCAACAATGGTGGATAAATACTCTTCTGCTTCAAGGGGAAGTGGTGCCGTTTGGGGATCTAAAAATCTGAAAGCAATTGTGGTCAGTGGAACAAAAAAAGTTGAACTTTTTGATCGTGAGAAATATCTTGAGCTTTCCCGTGAGGATACAAAATATCTGAAAAAGGATAAGGTCCAGAAAGAGATAGCTTCTGTCTATGGCTCACTTTATGGAATGTCAAACTGGTTTCCCGGTTACAGGAATTTTGAAAAAGAGCTGGGACCTGACGATGTCCCTGAACAATTAAGACCTGAAGCCTGGAAAAAATATGAAACAAAAAGAATCGGTTGTCAGAGCTGCCACATTAAATGTAAAAATATGTATGAAATACCTTCCGGCAAAAGAAAAGGTGAATTAGGTGAAGGTCTTGAATATGAATGTGTCTATTGCCTTGGTACAAATTGCGGAATAGAAGATCCCGTTGCAATACTTGAGATGGAAAACCTGGCAGATGCTTATGGTGTTGATGTAATCGCCATAGGTAATACAATTGCTCTGGCTAAAGATTTATATAACCGGGGTATTATAAGTGATAAAGACACTGATAATTTACCACTGGAATGGGAAGACAGTGAAAACCAGATAGAACTGATCCACAGAACAGTCTTTAGAGAAGGCTTTGGAAATGTAGTAGCAGAAGGTCTTTATAATTTTGCCAAAATAATTGGTAAAGATGCCATGGACTATTGTTATCATGTTAAAGGCCTTAGCAGAGGTGTTTATCCGGCAGGTCTTTTCTCCCTTTCACATGCCGTTGCAAGCAGAGGAGCAGATCACTTAAGAGGACGAAGCTGGGCATCCGGGGAAAACTCTCCTGAAGATGTTTTAAAGGACCTTGTTGCAAAAGACCTTGTTTCTGACGACAGCGTAAAGTCCATAACCATTGGAGAGATGGTTACAACTCTGGCAGATTCAATAGGAAGGTGCAAAGGAGCTGTTAATACATGGACATGTGCTTTGCCACTTGTATGGAAAGCCGGGATTTGGGATGGACTTTCTGAGCTTCTAAAAGCAGCAACCGGGATTGATTATGACTCTGAAAAAATTGAGAAAGTGTGCAACCGTATACATGCTGTTGAACGTGCATTTAATGTGCGTCAGGGAGTTACCATCGAACATGACATCATTCCTCAAAAACCTGAAATGAAATACAGTGAAGCAGGTAAAATAGAGAGAGAAGAACACTTTGAGATGGTAAGATCATTCTACAGATCAAAGGGTTATAATGAAGAAACAGGTATTCCCGAAAGAGATATTCTTGAATCATTAGACCTTAAGGATGTTGCTGATACTCTTGAAAATGATGCTCCATATGCGGGTTGGAATGGTCCGGTTCTTTGGGGTCAGGATAAGTATCCTACAGGTGGAACAAGATCATAGAAAAAAATATTTTATCAGCAGTTCCCTTAATGGTTCTGCTGATAAACTATCTGCTTTAGAATCTCAAATATTTTTCCATAAAAATACTATTACGATTATTAGAAATCAACAGGTGTTCCTGCTCTGTTAAGAGCCTCATTCATAGCAGCTTTGATGCAACCTTTGTATGCTCGTGCTGTAGAATCAACTGGATGGTGATATATATGCAATAATTCAACAAAAACACCTTTTATGGGATTTCCCATTTCAGCTCTTTCCTGTATATACACCGCAAATTGTGAAAAAATAAGTTCCCACACTTCCTTATCATGATCTTTTGGAAGAGCATTACCTATGATTATATCACCTGAGTCAAGAGGAGTTATCCATAACTGGATATCTGCAAACGCATCATGAGCTCGAAAAGTATAGGGTTGAAAAACCTCTTTCTGAATTGTAACTGCATTTTTATTATCTGTAATTACAGGGACTTTTTTTTTCATGAAAGATAGTGATCCTGCTTTCTTGCGACCACCAAGAAAAACTCTTTCTATTCCTCTATCTTTTATTATCTCTTTAACTTCCGGATATTCGCGGGTTCCCGTTATTAGAAAGATCCATCTGATGTCAGCGGATTTTTCTTTTTCATCAAATGAAGCAAATGCATCACCAATATCTGATTGAGGAAGTATCTCTGATTGTGAGGTGGTTTTCTGTTCTATTGAATCATTAAACCACTCGTGACTTTCAATACCACTGATCAGAAAAGAACGTTTTCCTTCCATACATAGCTTTTTTAAGAATTCACGGCGCCATTTTTCTTCAGTTTTCTCCTCTGATACAATAAGAATTTCGGCTTTATATGGATAATAAGGAATATAAATGTTCTCAACCATATCACCAGATATTTTACCATTGGGAGGTATCAGAAAAACTTGATATCTTTTATTTAGAATTCCAAAACTCATGGATTTTCCTTCATTCTTTTTTTTATTATCAATGATAATTCCTGAAAATCAGATATTAATCAATAGTACACATTGCCCATTTAGTTCAATGTTTTATAATTTTTTATAGCTGATAAATACGTTAATTTTATAGTAGTTTTAGGAAACAAAAAAATTAGAATTGTTTAAAACAAAAAACAAAACTTTTGAAAAGTTTAACAAACACATTGTGAAAACTGTAATAATATTGAAAAACAAAAATGGTTTTGTAGGGTCATATTTTTAGAATAACGCTGTAATTCGATCAAAAAGGTGTTATTAGATTCCCTCTTGTAAATCTGGAAGAGATTCTCCAAATTATTGTTAACTGTATATAGTTCGTTCCTTAGTATCTCTGGCTTTGTCTGGGTCTTCGATACTATCTATAGATCTTATTTTTTCATCAATGTAATTGCTTGGTAAAGAGGACTCTTCTGCACCTACAAGCACATGATTTAAATACCAGGAATAAGGTTTAAGTAACTTATTTATTTTTTTAGCTATATATGTTGTAGCTTCAATATTTTCACCATACAAGCCAATAACCGTTACGTGCTTTTCATCATATCCGAGTCCTAAACTTTCAGCTCTATCTAATTCAGCTTTCTCATCTGGATTCATTTGAAACAAGACACCAAAAATAGTGTCGGAGCTGTTTCCTGTATAGAAGGCATCACATTTCCCAGAATCATCCTTGCCCGATTTGTGAAAACGCAAGTCATGTTCTTTGAGCGAGTAACATCCCAAACAATCTGCGCTTGGCACACGCTCTTTCAAGCGACAAATCGACATATTTGATCCATAAGCAAAATACTTCATTTTTTTAATCCTTAACAGTTAACGTTCTAATAACAACCCAAGACACACTTTCTTTATCTACTGCCGTTCAGTCAAAACGAACAAGCTTATGCGATAAGTTTTATCGTTTTAGGGAATCTCTAATAATCGCCTTTTAACCGAAATATTGCGTTTTCAATAAAAAGAACTGTAGTAATGTTTATAAATTAAAGCTTTTTATAAACGAACCGGCTCGTTATTTTTATATCAGCCTTGTATTTCAATCAAAACTAAAGTTATTAGAGGTTCCCTTTAGTATTATCAAAAAAAGCTCCTAAAAGCACTTTTTTGATAGTGAAAAGATAGTTCTAAGGACTAAAAAATGTTGATTTTTGGATTTAAATCCCTATTTAAAAATGGTTTACAATGCTTCGACCCGATCCCAGATTTGCACAAAGGGCAAATAAAAAGTTGACCGTGACCTTCTCGGAAATACTAACAGAACTCCTTCTTATTGTATTAATTGACAATATATAAAGATTTCAGATATATTGATATAAACATATTTTCACTTTTACTTCTATCTTACCTTTCTTATTAGACCAAAGATGGGGAATACTATGAAACAACTGTTTTACTGTTTTCTTCCTATAGTGTTTATATTATTCCATCATATATTGGTGATTGAATCCAATGATGCTTTACTGCATGCTCAAGAGAATACAAATACCCTTATCAAATTAACATCTTATGAAAAAAAATGGTTGAAAGCTCATCCAATAATAAAAGTATCCAGTGAGTTTGATTGGCCTCCATTTGATTTTGTTGAAAACAACAAATCAAAAGGAATATCCATTGACTATCTAAAGCTTTTATTACAAAAGATTGGTGTCAAAGTACAATTTGTTAAGGGGAGATGGCCTGAGCTTCAGAAAAAATTCAGACAAAAAGAGATTGATGTTTTACATCCGGCAGCAATAACTGATAAACTAAAATCTTTTAGTAAACAACTCTCTCCCCATATTCAGGCAAGTAATGTTATGATTGTTCGTGATACAAATTCTACAACACGCAATCTGGATGATCTGAATGGCAGAGTTATTGCTGCCATCAAAAGTTGGGCAAGTTATAAAATAATTAGAAAGAAATATCCCAAAATTCGTTTTTTTTGGGCAAAAAGCCCCCTGGATGCACTAAAAGCAGTTTCCCAGGGTAAAGCCGACGCATATATAGACAATTTATACGTTGCTGAATATCTCATTAAAAAACATTTTATTAGTAACATTAAAATAATGAAGGATGTTGATTTAACAAAAATCGGAATTTTGCAGCTGCATATTATGATTCACATGGACTCACCTCTTTTGCATTCAGCTCTGATAAAAGCTCAAAAGGATGTCTCACCGTTGGAGATGGAAAAAATTTATAAAAAATGGGGAGTAACTTTTACAAAAAAAAAACCCCTTATTACACTAACACCTCTTGAACGTAAATGGCTTATGAAACATCAAGTGGTTCGTGTTGGTTGTGACCCTAATTGGGCTCCAATAGAGTTTATTGATAGAGCCGGGCATTTTCAGGGAATTTCATCGGACTATATAAAGCTTTTTGAGGAAATTCTTGATATTAAATTTAAAATTGTCAAAACTCAATCATGGAAAGAGTCGCAGGAATTATTTAGAAATGGGAATATAGACATATTCACCTCCTTGAAATACACACGAGACCGGGAAAAGTACTTCTCATTTACTGATGTTTACACCAATTTTCCTATTGCTGTTTTTTCAGGATCAAAGGTTCCATACATATACAGCATGGAAGAATTAGAAGGTCACAGGGTTGGAATAATTGAAGACTCTGCAACTCAGGAACTGGTGACTTTAAACCATCCACGTATCCAGCAGATTTATGTTAAAAGTACTGTTGAGGGACTTGAGAAATTATCAAAATCAGAAATTCACACTTTTATTGGTAACACTCTAACAACCAGTTTTTATATAGGTAAATTGGGGTATACACACATTAAAGTTGTTGGAGAAACACCTTACCGGTATAGTCAGAGGATTGGAATACGCAAAGACTGGTCTGTTTTTACTTCTATTTTAAATAAGGTACTATCATCCACTTCTGTAGCTAAACATAACGAGATTTATAATAGATGGGTAAATGTAAGATATGACAAAGGTTTTGATTATTCACTTATTTGGAAAATTTTTGTTCCGGTGATATTTGGTATTATTATTTTAACCTATTGGAACAGGCGACTATCAAAAGAGATAATTAAACGTAAAAAAGCTGAAAAAAAAGCTGAGGCTGCAACCCAGGCTAAAAGCCAGTTTCTTGCGACCATGAGTCATGAAATCCGAACACCTATGAATGCCATTATCGGTATGAGCCACCTTGCATTACAGACTGATTTAACTACTAAGCAATATGATTATATCAGTAAGACAAACTCCTCAGCACATGCGCTTCTGGGTATTATAAACGATATTCTTGATTATTCAAAAATAGAAGCTGGCAGGCTTGATCTGGAACATATTGATTTCTCTTTCGATGAAGTACTTGATAACCTTGCAGGTATTACTAATTTTAAAGCAGAAGAAAAGGGGTTGGAAGTCTTTTTTAAAATATCACCCAGGGTACCCGGGTTATTGATCGGTGACCCTTTAAGACTTAGCCAGATCCTGATTAATTTAGTTAATAATGCTATAAAATTTACAGATAGCGGTGAGATAATTATTGCTGCAAGTGTGTTGTCCGTTAAGAATAATAAAGTAACCCTTCAGATATCAGTTAAAGATACAGGTATAGGTTTAAATAAAAAACAGATAAGCAGGCTTTTTACATCCTTCAGTCAGGCAGATGGAACCACCACCCGTAAATATGGCGGGACTGGATTGGGACTTGTTATTTGCAGGTATTTAGTAGAGATGATGGACGGAAATATCTGGGTTGAAAGTGAAACAGGCAAAGGAAGCACCTTTTTCTTCAATATTGTTTTTGAATATAAGGAGCACAAACAGGAAAGAAAAATTTTAACAGGCATTGAAATTAACAATTTAAAAGCTCTGGTCGTTGATGACAGTCCAACAGCAAGGGAAATCCTTACAGGTTATCTTAACTCCTTTTCTTTTCGAACCACTACTGTAAGTAGTGGTAAAGAGGCATTGGAGCTGTTGGAAAAAAACCCTGAAAATGATCCATATAAACTAATGCTTATTGACTGGAAAATGCCTGGGATGAACGGCATTGAGACATCCACCCTTATCAAAGAAAGTTCAATAATTTCCCACATCCCTCAAATTCTAATGGTAAGTGCTTATGACCGTGAAGAGATCATGGAGCAGGCAATAGTAGCAGGCATTTCGGATTTTCTTCTCAAACCTGTAAGTCCGTCGACATTATTTGATAAGATAATGGAAAGTTTCGGGCATGATACAAAAAAGTATGTATCAATTAGTGGAACTGCTAAAGCTGAAACCTCTCTAAAAATTGGTGGAGCTAAGGTGCTTCTGGTTGAAGATAATGAAATTAACAGGCAGGTGGCAACGGAACTTCTGGAAAACGTTGGAATTGTTGTCACCCATGCAAATAATGGACTTGAAGGTATTGAAGCGATATCCAAAGATATTTTTGACCTTGTATTCATGGATATTCAAATGCCGGAGATGGATGGACTTGAAGCCACAAAAATAATAAGAGAGATGGATGGAAAAGATATTGATTCACTTCCAATAGTTGCCATGACAGCCCATGCTATGTCAGGAGACAGAAAATTATCTATTGAGGCTGGAATGAATGACCATTTAACCAAGCCTTTAAACGTTAACAAGCTTTATAGTACATTGATCAAATGGATAAAAACCAGTGATCAGGTTGATTTAATAAAGAACGCTTTGCAAACACCTGAAAAGCTGGAAGGTGAACATGCTTTTCCTGATCTGCCTGGTATTTCAATCAAAGACGGACTTTTTAGGACTGGTGGAAACAAAAAACTTTACAGGGATCTTCTTTATAAGTTTTACATTGACAATCAGGATCTGACCAAAAGAGTTCGTGAGGCATTGATAAAAAATAATATGGATGTTGTAAAGCAATTGCTTCATACAATAAAAGGGGTTTCCGGAAATATAGGTGCTCGTGAACTTCATGATGCCGCAATAACACTTGATGAATGTATCAAGATGAATAATAGTGAAGATATTGAGGTTTTACTGACTCTTTTTAATAGGATTATTGTAAAAATCTTTTCTGGACTTACTCCTTTGGTTAAAGAGATGGTAGATGAACAAAAAAAGGGACAGGATAAAATACAAGGTACCAAAGAAGAGTTTTTTGAAATTCTTCTCTCATTAAATTCTTTTGTTAAAAAATTAAGGCCCCGTGAGAGTAAAGAAATTTTAGCAAAAATATTGTCCAATGAGTGGCCTGAGGAATACGTTGTTGAGATTGTAAAGTTAGAAGAATATATTAACAGATACAAATTCAGGGATGCAGAAAAAGTAATTGAGAAGATCATTCAAAAAATCGAAAAACCGGAGGCTTATAAATGACAGAACGCCAAAAATACAACATTCTTATTGTGGATGATACTGAAACTCATATTGATCTTCTCCTTGAAACACTGGGGGAAGACTATGATATAAGCGTTGCCATGGATGGTAAGTCAGCTCTGGAAAATATTGCATTGGAAACACCGGATCTTATTTTATTAGACATAATGATGCCTGAGATGGACGGCTTTGAAGTTTTAAGAAGACTAAAAAAGATTAAAACCTGCCGCGATGTTCCTGTTATTTTCGTTACGGTAAAAGGAGAAGAGCAGAACGAAACAAAGGGTTTTCAAATGGGTGCAGTGGATTATATTTCAAAGCCTTTTTCACCTCCCATTGTAAAGGCCAGGATTGAAACTCAACTTGAATTAAAAAACCAGCGTGATCAGCTAAAAAACAGCATATCTTTTTTGCAGCATGAGGCTGAAATTTTGAAACAAAAAGCTGATATCGGTATCGAAGCTGGAGCATTAGCCCATGACATAAATAATGTGTTAATGATGAATATTTCTTCTGAATTATTTATCCGAAAACGTATTCCTCATGACTTACCGGAGAGAAGTGAAATTGAAGAAAAACTGGATCAGATACATAATAATATCATGTTGGGTAGTAAAATTTGCAAAGGATACACAAGTTATATTATAAATATTGGCGGTGAAGCATTTGCCCAGCCTGTTCCACCATTACTTCAACCTCTGGATATCTATTCCATGCAATATAAGGGAGAGTTAGAACAAAATATCCCAGAAGAACTTCCTTTGGTAAAATGTAAGGGTTATCAATTAAAACGAGTATTCTACAACCTTTTTATTAATGCTTGTCAGGCTATGGAAAATCAGGAAGATCAAAAAATCACAATACGTATGTGGCGTGAAAAGGGGGCTGTAATGTTCTCAATGAAAGATAAAGGCCCTGCTATTCCAGAAGAGATTATACCCCGGATATTTGATGAAAGCTTTTCCACCAAACCTGATGGTACAGGTCTTGGGCTTTTTCTGGTTAAACAGATTATGGATGATCATAAAGGGACTGTTGCAGTTTCTTCAGATAAACAAGGGACAATATTTACTTTGTCCTTTCCTGTCTTTGAAAGTGAATAAAGGAGAGTATAGTGCTTGATTTAATCAAGGGAATCTCTAATATTAACCTGATGTCAAAATACATGACGAATAGAGAAGTGTATGATATATAGTAATACATGAAAAAAAATGACACGTAAATTGAGTACTGAAACTCAACAAGAAATTCGTTATCAAGTTAGTTTGAGAAGTATAGCCATAATATACATTATTATGGCTATACTTTCTTTTACGTACCTAAGTAAAATAGTAATGTGAATGAAATACAAGGCATTTCAAAAAATAACGAGCCGATTTTATTACAGTTTTTTTTGGAAATAACAAAGTATTTCGCCAAAAGAGGAGTTATTAGAGGTTCCCTAAATACAGGAAATTATTATGGAAAATAAACTGGTGGAAGTAAAAGATACAATCTCCTGGGATATGTTGAGAGAGCAGGGACTTAACTATCTTCAGGATATGACCGGACATATCTGGTCGGATTTCAATATTCATGATCCGGGGGTTACTGTTTTTGAAACCCTGTGTCACGGTATAGCAGATCTTGATGAGAAACTAACCGGCAACATTGAAGATATTCTTGCCCATGGGGCATCATCTGGTGAAGAAAGACAGTTTTTTTCCCCGGCAGAGATGCTTGCTGTCAACCCGGTTACCGTGAATGATTATAGAAAACTTCTTATTGATATACCCGGTGTTAAAAATGGCTGGATTGAGAAAATATCAGGTACTGACCCGGATATTTATTATGATAAGGACAACAATGCCCTTTTATATGACTATGCGGAGAATTCTCAGCGGATAAGACTCAATGGTCTTTACAGGGTGTTTGTGGAAAAGGATGAGGAGTATATTCCGGAAGTTGAGCAAGTGGATGAAGATTATGATGCACTGCTGGAACAGAAAGTTCTTAATACACTGAACTCTCACAGAAATATCTGTGAGGATTTTGAGGAGATTCATATTCTGGAGGTTGAAGATATCAATGTTTACACTGATATACAGGTTGCAGATGATATGGACTTTTCCGATGAACAGGTGGAGGACCTTCTATCACGGATTGTTTTTGATCTTGAAGATTTTATCTCACCTAAAATACCCCGGTACAGCCTGAAAAAGATGCTGGCAAAGGGGAAATCCATGGAAGAGATATTCAACGGGCCTCAGCTGGTCAATGGATTTATCGATGATGACGACCTGGGAACAGGTGAAAAGAGGCGGGAACTTCATACTTCGGACCTGATGCGTATCATGATGTCACATCAGGAGGTGCGTGATGTAAGGAATGTTTATATTGCTAATGCAGCTTATTCAGGTGAGGAGTATCGAAAAGAGTGGGCGCTTGCTTTGGACGATACAAAAGCAAGCAGGTTGAGTGTTTTCAGTGGAGAGAGAATCAGACTATTCAAAGGAGAGACTCTTCTAACTGCCAGGTCTGTGAGTGTGATCAGGAAGACCCAGGAACTTAAGGTGATACGGCAGAAGGAAAACTTTGACTATTCACTAATGGATGTTGAAGAACCCCTTGGAGTTGCAGTTGATCTTAAAAATGTTACACCGCTTCCATATCTTTTTCCTTCCAATTATGGAATAAGCGAGACCGGTCTTTCGTCTGATGCAAGCGATGAGAGAAAAGCACAGGCATTGCAATTAAGAGGCTACCTTATATTTTTCGAGCAGTTGCTTGTTAATTATCTGAAACAGCTTGAAAGCTTTGCAGGAGTCTTTTCGTTCAGACAGGACAGAGAAACTATTTTCAAGACCTATTTTTCAGAAAAACTCCCGGATTCTGTACTTAGAAATGATTCTGAAGAGGATAAAAAGTATGAATACAATGAGGGTACGGATGTATTTGATCGGAAGAATAGAATTTTAAATCATCTGCTTGCCCAGTTCAATGAGAAGTTTACAGATTTTGCGCTGTTTCAATTAAAGCAAAATGAATTTCTTGAAACTAAGGCAGACTTTATTGAGAACTACCCTGTATTAAGCAGAAACAGAGGCAGGGCAATCAATTTGATATCTGAAGCTACTGGTGATGAAAATATAGGTGGCCTCAAGGAGATGATTGCTGCAAAGCTTGGTTTAAATAAACCTGTTACAGGTACAGATGGTGAGATGGAAGTGGACCACTTTCATATGGTTGAGCATATTCTGTTGCGTCCTGAGGGATCGTTGCCCCTTGAGTTTCTATGTTCGGAAAAGATTACAGAAGATCTTCAACCGGACCCTTATTCCTATAGGTTGACCTATATCATCCCTAAAAGAAAAGGGCGGTTTATCAATAATAAGTTCAGGGAAATTGCTCATTCAACCCTTGCAGCATCAACACCTGCTCATATTTCACATCGCATTTTGGAGTTTGATCCTAATCAGATGGACAGGTTTTCTGAAACCTACGAAAAATTCCTACAGGAATTGAAACAGAGCCGAACAAATAACCTTGATCTGTACAATCCATATCGTAATGAACTGATGGAAATCCTTGGTCTTGGGACAGCTCGTCTTCCAGTTCTGCATCTAATGGCTGGAAATTTGGACGGAACAGGAGAAGGGGAGCTGGAAGATCAGGACCCTGTATTTGAGTGGAAGGATCTGAGCAGGAACGATAACCATGCAACAAACACTTCAGGAGCTGATGTTATCTTTGTGAAAGATAATAAAGAACTTCCGTATCTGAAGTTCGGAGGTGCCGCCCAAATGAAAATAAAGAGTGGCATTGTAGAGGCTGATTTTTCAATAGCTGCGGTTTTCAGAATTCCAGGTGGGAATACGAGTGAAGAGCTGTTTCCCATGCTTGCAGGCATGGAAGGAGACACAACTGATTTGAGCCTCGGTTTTACCCCGGACGGTGATGTGGCTGCATCGATTCACTCAACAGGTGTAACCATAGAGTCAGTATCCGGTGTAACTCACATGGCTCTTATGACTGGTAATAGCAATACAGGAGAGGTGAATCTCTATGTTGACGGAACGCTTCAGAGCAGCAAAGTTTGTTCAGCGTCAGAATTTACCTTTAGTCATGATTCATTTCTGATTGGTTCGGGGGTTGATAATTCCGAATGTGAGATCGGGGAGATTGTTGTTCTTGATTCAGTTGTAACAGCATCCGGGAGGAAAAAACTTGAGCAGTATTTCTCTGATCAATGGAAAATTGCGCTTTCTGCTGTGGCCTCCATTGAGAAACCCTCGCTTCACCTCAATGCAGGAACACCTTCGCACGTTATTCGGGATTCCAGCGGAAAGCAGGTTGTAACGTGGGAGGATTTGGGTCTGGAAAATCACTCAGCAACACAGGGAATATCTGATCTGCAACCATATTATCAGGAAGATTCTAAACTACGCCTGCCTGTAATAATGTTCAACGGCGGAAGGCTTAATATGGCAAACCCTGAAGACAATAATCTTTTCGGAGAAGATTTTACCCTGGCTCTTGTATACAGGGCAGACAGTTCCGGGTACCTGATTGATGGAAGTGTGACAGATGCTGAGCAAACCGTTACAGGATTTTATCTTTCTGTAACAGAGGAAGGGACTCTGAACCTTAATGTGGGCTCAAAGCAGCTTGAATTATCAGCTTTAGCTCATGAACCTCACATGGCAATCATTTCAGGAAGGATTGATGGTGAGAAACTTCATCTGTCAATACATCAGGACGGTAAATCTTCTGTTTCAGAGACTCTCACCGGAGTTAATGAGTTCAAAAAAGTTCCCACTGATCTATCAATTGGATGTGACAGGGTTGGAAACAACTCTTTTTCCGGTTTTATGGGAGAGATTATATCTTACAGACGTGAGTTAACTGTTCGTGAGAGACAGAGATTGGAAGAGTATCTTTCAGGGAAATGGCTGATTGACAGATCCGGGGTTAATGAAGTCGTTTCTCCTGTACTCCATCTGGATGCTTCAAGGTTGACATCCGTTCTTGATGCTGACGGTGCCATAGTAGATGGTGATACACGGGTGCACAGGTGGGTTGATCTAAGTTCCTCAGGGAATGATGCAAAACAGGTAAGTAAATTCAGAAGGCCTGAATTTACTCTGGACGGCATCAATCAATCAGGTTCGATATCGTTAACTCAGGTAGCGATCTCTGATGATCCTGATACAGAACCCACTGAAGATAATTCTACAGAAGGTATTTATGAGGATTCATTGAACGTTGAACGTAGGATTCAGGATGACTTCACACTCATTGCAGTCTTTCAGGCTGTTGGTAGTAAACTGCCGATAGTGGATCGCACTGCCGGGTGGACAAAAGGGGCAGCTCTTTTGGATGCTGATTGTTCCGGGCCGTACAATGACTTTGGACTGTCGCTGGCTCTTTATAAAGAAAAACTCGTGGTCATGGGTGGTATCGGAGACAGGCTGACAAAGGATCATACCATCAGATCACGTGAGCTTGATGTGGACAAACCCCATGTTGTGATTTTAAGTCGTTTAAAATCCACGGGAGAAGTGAAGCTTTATGTGGATGGACTTGAGCATGCTGCTGCGGATCTGCGCGATGATGTTGTGCTCAATGATTCAAAATCCATTAAAATAGGAGCTTTTAATAGCGAAGGATCTTCATTTTGCGGTCTTGTGGGTGAAATTATTATGCTTGATAGCGTACCGATTGATTCCGACAGGGTTAAAATTGAGAAATATCTCTCTGAAAAATGGCGTATCCCCTGTACTGGATTGCCTGTTGAAGGTGTGCAGTTGAGTCTTCATCTGGATGCATCCAGCAGAGAAAGTATTTCACTAGATTCCGAAGGCAGGGTTTTAGAGTGGCGTGATACCCATGATCTTACAAAAGCTGCGGTTCAGGATTCAACTGGAAAATGTCCCATCTATATTCCAGGAAGCCGGACTGATAACACTGCGCTGAGATTCAACAACAGTTTCATGACAGTTGACGAAGAACTTGACTCGTATGAAAACTTCACTGTTGCTGTTGTGTATCGCCCTCTTTCTGCCGGAAACAGTATCCCGGATAGTGAGTGGGAGTATGGCTCAGGAATTGTGGACAATTTTGTAGAAGGCGACACAGAGAACAGTTTTGGAATCTCTATGAACAGGGCAGGCGATCTGGTTGCCCGATCAGGTACGGACAAGATTACGGGACGATCCGGTTTGAACCGCCCAGGCATTGTTCTTCTTACCAGAAGTTCAGCAAGTGGCGAGATGGTAATCTATCAGGATGGAATCAGATCGGCACAGGTCACATCATCTCTTCCTGGTGAATCTTTAGAAGGGGAAAACAGACTGACCATAGGAGCTGTAAATGTTCCTGATGCCTCAACGCAGAGCAAGGGATATTTCCATGGAGATATATGTGAAGTAGCTATATTCGACGATGTTCTTAACACTGAAAACAGGCAGCGTCTGGAGACATATCTTTCCCGTAAATGGGATGTGGATATCACTGGTACAAACAGCATTGCAAAGCCGGTACTTCATCTTGATGCATCCAGAATTGAAACTATTACTCCAGGTGATGGTGGAACTGCTTCTGAATGGATTGACCTGAACGGGCAAGATGCGGATGCCGTGCAGACCGATCCGACCAAAATGCCTGTTATTATAGCGGATGGGGGTAATGGACTACCTATCCTGCGTTTTGACAGAAGCAGCTTTATTCTTCCACGTGTTTTTGAAGATGATTTTACAGTTATTGCTGTTTTCAAAGCGGATTCAACCATGGAAACCATACGATGTATGCCGGTTTCAAAAGATGCATTCCAGCATATCGAAGGTGTTGATTCAGTAATTTCAAATGAAATATGGAACGGTTTGAACCCCGAATATATCGATGATCAGGGAAATGTTAATGAATATTTCACCCCGGGTGATGATGGCTTTATGGATCAGTTTGTCAAAGATCTTGCACCTGTGGATCTGGCAGTTATCAGAGATGCATTGGATTCGGCAGTTATCTCTGTTTTGTCTGACTATCAGGAAAAGTATAAATCGATTGGTGAAGATGCTTTTGCAACAATTGGTGGTATCAACAAATCTCTGTCCTTTGAAATCAGGTCGTTACTTATAACCGCAGGTGTAATCAATGGTGATGGAAAAGTTGCTTCAGTTCCTGTAAACACAGGTTTAAACACACTTGCCGAATCCACTGTTATCCATACCCTTCTTACAGATAACTGGTTTGAAGGCGTTGGGTTGATAGATGGAAACTGTCCTGGTGAAGTACATGAGGTTGACAAGAGGGATTTTGGTTTACTCATCAGCAAAGATGAAACTGATCCTACAAAAGGAAAACTGACTGCTGGTTTTGGAGTCATTGACGATGAAGACCTTACATGTGAGGCAACATTTTTATTTGATGAAACCAGCATTGGTATTGTTACAAGAAGCAAGGAAACCGGACTGGTAAAACTCTATTCGGGCAACTCCCAACCTGTTTCGGGAAATTATTCACAGAAAATATCTCTGGAAGATTCCGAAAGTTACACCATTGGAGCTGTAAATACTGGTGGCAATCACTTTAAGGGCGATATCGCCGAAATTATAGTACTCGATACGGTTCCAACCGAAAGTCAGATAGAGGAAATTCAGAACTATCTGTCAGATAAGTGGGGAATTAGTTAATTCAAAAAAAGCCTCCGGTAACCTACCGGAGGCAGATTTTAATAGGTAAGAAATGTTTTTTCTGAATGATGAAGGAGTATGAAACGGTGAATCAACATCATGTAATTAAAAAGCAGATCATGGATATCGCGTTGAACTCGGAGGTTGGTTCCTTTGGTCTTCAGGGGCAGATCAGCAATATCTGTCATGACATCATTGCTAAGATTGTGGACAGGTATTTTAGTTCGGCAGGCGATCCCGATCATATCTACAGAATAGATAAACTTGAAATAGATCTCGGAGAGATAAGAAAGGAAAATCTTGAGAAGGATTTCAGTCAAAAGATGGAAGACATTTTTCCCCGGGTTCTTTCCCGGAAGCTGAATGGTCTTAGGAAATTTTCCAGAGATGAGGATGACGTGTTTGCCAGCGAAGGTGTTTGGAGAAGCAGTTCCGGTGATTCGTCTGTAGATCGAAAGGAGCATGGTTGTGAACTTCTGGAGTTCTTTATTGAAACCGGGAGACTGCCCTGGTGGGTTGAGAAAAGCAGAGTTTCTGATCTGTCCGGTTTTATGAGGACTCAGATTAAAGAAAATCCAGCTGGTATGAAAGGGGTTTTCAAAAAAGTACTTCCTGATGAGACAAAGAGAAGGCGCATTGCAGGTCAGTTTAATGATTTGGCTTTAAACGAAATTGTTGGACTGATCAGGAAGGAATATCAGAATATGTCTATGATTAGTGATATTCTTGAATATTTAAGCGATTTTCTACCCTTGAGGACGATATCATCTGAAAAAATCAGGTCTGAATTGTGGGTTGTTATGCTTGGTTTGTGCGCAAGTTCAGTAGCAATTTTCAAACAGTATGAGATGATTCAGGAGATAGCCGGACATATGGCTGAATGCTTTGAGGTTGATGGAGAAGAGATAACTGCCTTCCTCTTCAAAAATCTTAGAGATAAGGGTTATTCACTCGACAAAGAGTATGACGTTGAAAGGAAAAAAAGTAAATCTGCCCATAGGTCTACTATTTCAGATGATGCTGATGTACACAATCTTTCCTCAGAGGACAGGCCAGAGAAATATGATGAAAATAATCAATTAGAATCAAAACAAAAAGATCTGAATCTGGAAAACATGCTTAACAGAAAACCACTTCGGGATAAAACAGATGGTGGTGAAAGGTTTTTAGCTGGTAAAAAAACTGACAGATTGCTTCCAAAAAAACTGTCAGGAAATAATAGAAATACAGGGAAGAACCGTTTCGGAAATATCGATGAAAAACAAAATAGAGACAGGATGGAAATCATTGTCTCACTTGGTAAATGTTCAGATGATATTTCTCTGGTTTCGCTTCTTAAGATACCTGCAAATATTAACAATGCCATAAAAGATATTTCATCATTTCATGATTCACTTAAACGAGCTCTGGAAAAAGGATATTTGTCTTCACCTGTATATCAAAAAGATGCAGTCGATGTACTGGAAGGTCTTATCCAAAGTCTGGAAAAACTGACGAAGGATATGGAAACGAAATCTGATCGGGAGACTGTATTCAGGGCAATACGTTCTGCTGATAAATTAAGAGGCCTTATTGTTGA
The DNA here is from genome assembly GCA_024226555.1 of Desulfobacterales bacterium. Taxonomy (GTDB): domain Bacteria; phylum Desulfobacterota; class Desulfobacteria; order Desulfobacterales; family JAAELO01; genus JAAELO01. Next base: position 18,254 of record JAAELO010000620.1, read on the forward strand.
AACCAGTTTGAATAAAAGTAATCATTACAGGGAGAAAATCCCGGAAACATCATATGTGAATCCCTTTTCAGATGCGGACGAGGTTTTTGTGAGCAATTCAGGTATCGTCCTTTTCTGGCCTTATTTGACAAAGCTGTTTGAATCAACAGGAGTGATGAAAAAATCCGGGTTTGTGGATGATGAAAAAAGGATGCGTGCTCTTTTTATGCTCCAGTATCTGGCAGATGGCTCTGATAATGCACCTGAGTATGATCTGGTACTCAATAAAATTCTCTGCGGAATGGATGCAGATGAGCCTGTTGATTCATTCATTACCCTTTCGGAAGAAGAGAAGAGGGAGTGCGATGGTCTTATCAGTGCTGTAATCATTCACTGGACGTCGGGTACATCCTTGAAACACCTTTCACCACAGGGGCTCAGAAGTATGTTTTTGAAAAGAGACGGCCTTATACGTGTAAGAGACGCAACCCTTGTACTCAAAGTTGAAGAGAAATCACACGATATTTTATTGGATAAACTTCCGTGGAGCGTAAGTAACATAAAGCTCCCATGGATGAAATCCCCTTTATTTGCAGAATGGAGATTGTAAAAATGATAGGAAAAACACTGGAATTGATTAGAAAGGAAGTGAACGAATACATCGTTCAAAAAATCGACGGAGGAGCGACAGACAGCAGGATAGTTTTGACCTCTTTTGTCAATGACTCAGGTGGAGTAGCTATTCCTGAAGATACTGTGGGGCTAAGCCTTCTCAATATTGAAGAGGAAAAACATCTTAAAATGGCAGGACTGGTCCAGCAAGTAAAATCAGAGGCCAATTCATCATTTATAAATCCTCCGGTCAATCTGAATCTTCAGATAATGTTTACCGCTAATTTCAATAACTACATGGAGAGTCTGAAACACATTTCAGCAATCCTGTCATGTTTTCAGTCAAAACCGGTTTTTGATACGGGAAATACTCCCGGCATGGATACTCTGGAAACAAAGAAACTGATCTTTGAACTCAACACACTTGGGCTGGAGCAGCAGCATTATATCTGGAGTATGATCGGTCTGCGATATCTCCCCTCAGTAATTCACAAGGTGAGAATGCTTTCCGTTCAGGAGAAAGATGTTCAAACAGAAGTTCCGAATATTCAGGTAATCGGCACAGATCTTAAAGGAAAAGAGGTGAATGACTGATGGAAAATAATTATTTACAGGAACTGTTCAGGTTGGATTGCCTAAACAACTTCTACAAGGACGGACTTGAAGGTGTATTTGAGATGGAACCCACTGAATCCGGTCAAAAGGTACTTGATAGTTATAACCTGCACTTTAAAAAACAGGAGAGTGGTTTTGTTGTAGCAGCTCCGTTTAGCGGAAAGGATGATAATGGCTGTGAACTTAGAAAACCATTCGAAGATGATGCAAAACTTTCATTTGCTATTTTTACAAATGACAAATACTTTTTAGAACATTCAGAGTTGCCGGCAAATGACTCTCCGGGTGATTATGTATATTACTTCAATAATCTCGATGAAAGTAAAAGGAACACATCTCTTCTTATCGATGTGGAAGCTGTAAGAGGAACAGAACGTGTGAGGCTTCATACCCACTCTTTTTCATTTGAAAAAACAGGAGAACAGCATCCCGTAGTTCGTAACTGCCATGGGGAAGTTATTCCGGTTGCAGAGTATGATTCAGCAATAGATGAGATAAAAAAACAATATATTGTGGATCTCACCCGAAAGGGAGATGGCCTGTACACAGTTGAGTATAACTCTGTATCCACAATATACTACTGCCAAAAAGCTTCATTTATAAGGCGTGTGCCTTTGGTTGTGGTTGAAATATTCACGAATCCAGATGTGCCTGAGGCCTACCGTATTATCAAAAAGATAGGCGACAAACAGTACATTGATCCCAAAGCATTCAGGCTTCATTTCGGGGTATATGTTCTCTACTGGAGATACAGAATAATTCCTGAAGATGTATCCTCCCTGACAAGGGTGAAAGTAAAAACTAACAAGGATGAGTATACATTCAGCCCGGAAAGTAGACGTGTTAATGCTTGCCAGGACCATCTTATATTCACTTCAGATCAAGTGATCAACAAGCTGGATAAGGAAATTGAAACAGGCCTGTATAAACTCACATGGTTCAATCATCATCACTGCTGGTGTTACAACCATTACTATTACTGTGATCAGAACTACGGAATCCATGTGGGATTTCGGTTTATGTGTCGTAAACAGTCATACGATCATTACGGTAAAATTATTTACAACCACGAATGTCCTGCATATTGCGAGGATATTCTCATCGGCCAGCTCCCCAAACCCGATGAAGTAAAAACAGATTACTACTATGAAGATGAGAAATACATTGCAGAAATGACACTCTATCTGACTCAGGATTGCGACGAGTATCAGATCTCGGAAACTTCTTCTAAGTAGTTTATTAGAAAGTTTGCCTCCGGCGGGTCTGCCGACAGCCTGACTTTTGAAAAGTAAGACAAACAGGATTTAGACGAAATGGTAAAGAGTACATTTTATTAAGTCTTCGAAAAAGAATTTAAAAGGTAGAAAAGATAAGGAAACTACAATGGATAAAAGAGAAAGAACAGCAGATATTATAGAGAAGGATCTGGATTGGATTGAGGATATTGTGACAAGGCGGGTTATGGGGATAGTCAATTCACCTGATGAGAGTTATCAGGAGCCGGAAACGCCTATGATTCAGGATACAGATACCTATTATGAGGAATTTATAAATAAATATGATCTGACACTTGCGGAAAGAAAAGTTGTGTTGCTTGCATTGGCGGTGGAGGTGAGGCCGGAGATGTTTGATTCTTTTATAGTGAACAACAGTCAGAATAAAATATATTCGGAGTTTGGCGGGGTCGGCTCATCCTCATATGGTGGATTTCTGCCAACCGTTAAAACAGCTATGTTCACAATTGCAGGACGGTCGAGTACTGCCACTATTCTACTTGTGGATACTCTTGGAGAGAATGGAAAACTCTATACGAAAGGTATTTTGGAAAAAGGCAAGGCAGATGAGGAAGAGCCTTCAATGAACAAGCGATTACGCCTAAATAGCGGTATGTTCAAAAAAATCCTGAATGGCACGGATACGGAGTATGAGTATAGTAGTGATTTTCCGGCAAGCAGAACTACGACAGAGATGGAGTGGGATGATCTTGTATTAAGTGATGCAACAGAAAGAAGTCTAAAAGAGCTTCTTGCCTGGCAGGAACACGGTCAGAAACTTATTGATGATCTGAACATGAAAAGAACAATTCAACCTGGTTACAGAGCTCTGTTTTATGGACCATCAGGTACGGGTAAAACCATCACGGCATCTCTAATTGGTAAAAAAACCGGGATGCCTGTTTATCGCGTGGATATTTCTCAGATGGTTTCCAAATATATCGGGGAAACTGAAAAGAATCTTGAAAAGATTTTTAATGCTGCGGAGGAACATAATTGGATTCTCTTTTTTGATGAGGCTGATGCCTTGTTTGGAAAGCGAACAAGCATTGGAACATCAAATGACAAACACGCAAACCAGGAGACAGCGTATCTTCTACAGCGCATTGAAACCTGCACCAATATAGTGATTCTTGCAACTAACCTCAAGAAGAACCTTGATGAAGCATTCACACGGCGTTTTCAGTCAATCATTTATTTTCCGGTTCCTGATAAAAAGGAGCGGAAACGTCTCTGGGAAGGTGTGTTTACCGAAGATGTTGTTTTAGATGATGAGATCAATCTTGAAGAGGTGGCTCAGAAATATGACATTGCAGGTGGTTCTATCGTTAACGTTGCCAGATTCTCAACCCTGATGGCTCTGTCAGGAGACACTGCATTTATATCAAAAGACTCTCTGATGGAAGGTATAAAACGAGAACATGCCAAGTTAGGACGGACAATATAGCTTTTTTGTGATTGCTAAAATCCCAAAGATCAGGAGAAAAAAATATGGGTGAAAAAACAAGTATAACTAAACCAAAACAGCCCTCTGTGAATTATGGATCGGGTTTCAATAATTTTACAAAAACCCGAAAAGATACAGTGATTGCCTCCAGGGAAGGATGGAAGGCTGGGATGGAAAGAAGAGCAAAATACAATCCCAGGCTCAGAGGAGTTGTGAATGACCAGAAAAAGATCGATAAAAAATATTCAAAATCTACAGAAACAGCATTAAGTGAAATGCGTTCAGGAGACTGGGATACCGATTCATCTGCTGCTAAGCTGAGCAAGAAAGAGATGGAAGTTCTTTCTGTTTCTGACAGGTTAGGCCTTATTACAATAATTGCTAATGGTTTTTCGGTGGTCGATGAAGATGAACAAACACTGGTCCGTTTACTTGCCACTGCTCCTGCAAGTGACGCTAAACAAATAATCAGCGGGCTTGGCAGTTCAAACAGCACTCTGCTTGATCGTTTTGAAAATATTATGCATGGTGATGAATATAAGCAGTACCACAAAATATTGAATGCCCTTTATTTTCAAAGCATGAAACCAAAAGAAGCAGCCAACAAAATGAAAAGTGCAAAGGAACTGCCCTGGTCAGATCCCGGATTTATTAAATCATTATGGACGGAACGGTATTATTATCGTCATATAAAAATAACCGATAAGGGAAAAATTCAATTCAAATATTTTTATGTGAAACGTACCATGGGAAAAGAAGAGCAGC
>JAAELO010000621.1 GCA_024226555.1 Desulfobacterales bacterium
TCTGTTTTTAAAATAGATATTACAGAAATGTCTGGGAAAAAATCCGGCTTTTAACATTTCATACGGTTCCCTTTAATCATTTAGCCTCCAATAATTAGAATTTTGGATGAAATACAAGGTTTGATAAAAAATAACGAGCCGATTTTATTACAGTTCTTTTTTGGAAAAAATGCAGTATTTCGCCAAAAGGGCAGTTATTAGAGGTTCCCTTAATGCATGTGTTTGCAGTAAAACCTTTGAGGTTAACAACCCTAAAGATCTTTACACTTTATCCATTTAATACCAGCAAACTTTGTTTGTTCAATGATTTCAGGAAGAGCAACATAGGCTTTTGGATGTACATCATGGAACAGAATCACTCCTTTTCTCCATAACAGCATAAGAGTTATAATTCTGTCTCTTATCATTTCAGGGTTTAATTTCCTGCTCCAGTCCTGGGAATCGATATTCCACAACATAACAGAAATTTTGTTATCCTTAAAAAATGGACTGTTTTTTCTTTGACCATAGGGAGGCCGGAAATAGGAGTTTGATTTTAAATTATTTGGGAAAACCTTATCTAAGAGGTTTTTGGTTTCAATTATTGATTTTTTCCAGCTTTTTTTCTTTGCATGGGAGTAATGCTCCATACCGTGTGAGGACGTGTACATTCCTTTGTAAAGAGTTCTAATATAATCAGGCTCTTTTGTATACCGTCTCTTAAGAGTCTTACCCAGTACAAAAAACAATCCGTCAATATTATATCTCTTAAGAACAGCTATGGTTTTTTCTGTATTTCCTTTTGATTTATTGGCAGGTCCATCGTCAAAAGTAAGTAAAAATTGCTTATCTTTATATTTATCTCCTCTGATCTCATTTTCAGAAAAAAGTAAAATTTCGCTTGTAATACGAGGGAAAAGAGCTGCTAATCTAAATTGCTCATAAACATATCTTCTGTGGAATCTTAATGATTTATTGTGCCAATCTAAAAGTGCCTTATTAACAACTGGCTTGTTTGCTCTTTTATACAACTCCTCAGTATTTTTGACATCAAATTCCGGTAACTTTTTAACAGAGATCCTGTAGTTTTTTAACATTAAATCTTCAATTTTATTATGGAATTTTTTTATAGAATTAATATCTATCTTTTTAAGAATAAGATATTTCTTTAAAAAATTCTCTTCAAGCTTCACTTCGCTCAGAGCTTTCATAAAAACAAGTATTTCAAGAGTTGATGCTTTATCAAAATCTTTTTCTGTTTTTATTAGATATGGATATGAACTCCTGTTATAGGACGCAACTTTTTCAGGACCTTTAGCAATGGCAGTATTAGTTATAAAAATCATTAATATAATCAGTATAATTTTTTTCATATTCCCATCCCTCACTTTTTTTTATTAATCAAAACAGTACCAAAAATAAGAAGGCTAACAATAACAGTAACAACAACCACAGATATTACAGCATCATCACCAAATACAGGTAAAATAACAAAAGGGATCAGCCATAGATAAACTGTTGAATGCAGGGCTCCAATTAGTAAAACGCGAAGCAAAACTCTTTTTTTGTTCATATATGTTTCCATTACGTCTCTTTTAATAACTAATGGGAACCTCTAATAATTAGAATTTTTGATGAAAAACAAGGCATAACAAAAAACAACGGGTTGGTTCGTTTATAAAAAAGGTTTTATTTTATAAAGTTTACAGTTTTATTTTTGTTATAACGCTGTGTTTCGCAAAAAGATCAGTTATTAGAGATTCCCTAATTACAATATAGATCTAACAATTTGTGATTTTAACCAAATACCATAAAAATACAAGCTAATTTAGATTATCAGAACATAAAAAAATAGTTTATGGGAACCTCTAATAATTAGGTTCCCTATAAATAAAAAACGGGAGGACTGATGTCCTCCCGTTTTATTTAGAGATTCCCTTAAGTCTTAACCTTTTTTTCCCACTCTTCAATTACTGTATCTTCTTCAACCTCTTCCCAACCAGTTATCATGGCCCGGATATGGCTAAAAATATTGTGACCTGTTGTTGTCATATATACATGAACAATTATAAAAGATAATATTCCAAAGGCCACAGCCATGTGTACAAAGACGACAACTTCAAGATTTAACCAGCCAATCCCCCAATCGTTCCATGAGTTATAACCCCAATATAGAAATCCGGAAAACATTTGTATTGGAAGTGCGACAACTGCAATGGAAAGATATACGAGTCTTTGGAGAGGATTGTGCTTTGCTTCTTTTCTCTTTTTTACAGGATGTTCCTCTCCTTTAAAAATTCCATATGAGTAGTAATATACAACTTCTAACATTTTTTTGGTTGTTGGTATATATTGTTTCCATTCACCTGTTGTAAATATCCAGAATGCAAAGAATGCAAAGGATATCAGCCAGGTTAAACCAACATAGTTATGGACCTTTACAGCTATATGAAAACCAAAAAGAGTAAATAAACCATGGACTTCAAAACCTGATAAAAGTAGTGTGAAAATCAGAAACATCTGAAGCCAGTGCCAAAGCCTCTCAAATCTTGTAAATAGATAGATATTGATCATTTTTTTATCCGGCATTATTTATCCTCCTTTTTTCCATATCCGTTGCGACGAGCAAAAACCCGACCAAGACCATGGAGGGAAATGCCAAGAAATGATACTGAAATCACAAACCAGCCTATCCAATCAAGAAAAACGAAACTATCTCTTGCTGGCATATAAACACCAGAAATACTCTTAAGTCTGCTTTCTTCACGAGTATGACACTCATTACAACTAACAACATTATTTTTTGGTGCAACCATGTGTGTTATCGGATACACATATGTGGATTTCACAAAATCAAACTTTCCGGAATAAGGTACATCAACTGCTTTCATACCCTTTGTAAGAGCTTTATCCCAATCAAGATGATTCCAGTATCCGTCAGGACCTGATAGTAGAGGGGTCAAAAGGTTATTGTTTATTTTATCATAGGGCTGGGTTCCCCTGTGAACTTTAAAGGGATAGATCCGTGAGTTTTTATCAGAAGCACTACCCACAGGATGACTCAGTTTTACAACTTTTGATGGATCTATTCTGTCCTTTGAGGTAAGACTTGATATGGAACCGTTATACCAGAAGTATTCAGGTTTAACTTTTTTATCCCATCTCATTTTTCCCTTTATTGAGAGATAATTATGTTTGCCAAATTTTCCCTTTTCTTTATACTTCTTACCATCTTTGAGTTTTCCTGATCTGGACCAGTCCCATGACATCTTAGTTGGATTTACTCTTGCAAAATCCGGAATATGACAACTCTGACATGCGACCTTATCAGTATGATCATTTGCCTTTGAGTTCTCTTTATGGGGAGTCTTAGTATGGCAGGACTCACATGTGATTTTTGTTGTCAGGTCATCTTCAATCAGACTCTTACGGCTTTTTGCAGCAGGTTTGGTGTATACACGGCCAGCGATATTATGGAGAGTAGTTGTGTGACATCTTGTACAATTAAAGTTCTGTCCGTCTTTTCCCATGTGAACATCAAGGGACTTATTTGGATTTGTCAGGGATGAATCAAGATCCCCGTGCTTTACTCCATCACCACCACCACCATAAAAATGGCATGAGCCGCAATTTTTTCTTGTTGGTCTCTTAATATCCTGAACAGCACTTTTTATATTTGTAAATATCTCATCAGCTATTTCCTTCTCTTCAGGATCATCTGATTCTGAAAATACTCCATAATCTTCAAAGGATTCTTCCCAGTTTATATCTTTCTGGCTATGGCAAACAAGGCAGTTGGTTCCTTTTTTATTAGTGTTTCCCCAACCTGGGTGACAGGACATACAACCCTTGTCTTCCATTTTATTCGCAGATATACAGTAATTGTTCAGAGAATGACCAGCTTTCCCGACTAAACCACCGTTTTTTGTTTCACCACCTATCCATGTCCAGTGTATTGTTTTATGGAATTGTTTTTCAGCTTCTGAATGGCAGGAAAGACATGCTTTTGTAATTTCAGGTCCAGTTTTAAAGGGCTTGTTCAGAGCCTTAAATTTAGTGTGATCTGCTGTAGTCCACAACTTCATATCTTTAGTTGCCTGTTTGGCCATGGTTCGCCCGAGCGCCTTTTTCTCTTTACCTGGAGAAGTTGCCATCCCAATACCTGCAAACAGGAAAACTAAAATGATAATTAGTATTTGCGTTTTAAATTTCATAGATAATCCATTTTATGCTTTATAACTTTTAATTAAGTGAACCTCTAATAACTGCTCTTTTGGCGAAATCCTTTGTTATTTCCAAAAAAAAACTGTAAGGAATCTCTAATAACTGCCCTTTGACCGAAATTCTGCGTTCTTCAAAAAAAAGAACTTTAGTAAAATCGGCTCGATATTTTTTGAAATGCCTTGTATTTTATCCAAAATTCTAATTATTAGAGGTTCCCTTAAGGTGCTTTTGATATGTTAAAAACACCTTAAATCTAAGGAGACTACTATTCAACTTTCTTCATTGAAAAAGAACCGTTTTTATTAAAAGTAAATTCTGCATCAACATAATATACTTTATTAAAAGATGGTCTTACATCTTTAACCATATAGTAAGATTCACCACTTCTTGCTCCGGTTCCACAGATGAATACAACCGGCCTGTTTAAAGGAAATAATTTGATTTTATCTTCAAGAACATCAACAGGGATGTTAACAGCAGTTTTTAGAGTCCCTCTGTCAAATTCATCCTTATCCCTTACATCAATAAGGTAAATGCTTGCAGGATTTTCATCCATGATCTTTCTGAAAGCTACCATGCTTATACTTCCCTCTTCTTTTCCTGCTTTTATGGCAACTTTTTTTGATCCTTTAGCAAACTTCTTCCATGCAGGATAACCAGCAGAGAAAACTTTAACATTAGTATATCCAAGAGCAATTGCCTGGGCTGCAGATTTATGACTTAATTTACACTTAAAACCACCACAGTAGAAAACTAAAAGTTTACTCTTATCTTTAGGAAGTTTTTTAGTCATTTTTTTAAATTTAGTGTTGGGAATACTTATGGCTGTCAGGATATGACCTTTATCATACTTTTTTCTTTTAGGTCTTGAATCAATGATTGTCATATCTTTTTTAGCATCAAGATTCTTTTTAATCCACTCAACAGGAACCTGAGCATATTTACCTTTTGTTTTAACCCATGCAGGAAAACCTTTTGCATAAACCTTAACATTAGTATATCCAAGTTTTTCTGCTTTATAAGCTGATTTATGACTTAGTGAGCATTTTAAGCCTTCGCAATAATAGATCAGTAAAGCATTTTTGTTCTTTGGAAGAAAACGGGCCATTTTTTTAAATTTTGAGTGGGGGATGTTTATCGCCATTGGAATATGACCTTTGTCATATTTTTTTCTTTTAGGTCTGGCATCAATGATCATAACATCTTTTGCCATTGGAACTGTAATGTGCTTTGCTACAAAATCAGCATCAACAATATTGGTATATTGCTTAAAACTTTTGCTGCTTTTTGCACTAGTATCTTTAGTTGCACAACCCACCGCAATTAACAATGATATGGCGATACTAATAATAGCTATATTTCTTAGTTTCACTTTAGACTCCCTTATATTTGGTTTAAATGATCTTTTTTTAATAAATTTTATTTACATTTTGCCGGAGTCGGTGAATCCGATGCATAGTTATATAAATAAGTATAGATGTCGGTGAGTTTTTTATCTGACAATTTCCCCCACTCCTCACCGCATTTAAACTTTGAAAAATCTTTGGTTTCAAAAACTTTTGTCCAGCCTGTCTGTGTATGACTGTCAGGATTAAGTATTGGTTTTTTAGAATCAACAGCACCTCGTTTATAGCACTTTGAATATACTTTCCTGTAAAGATACTTACCTTTTCTCTTATTTCCCATCTCAAGACCAAATACGACACTTGTGGATGCAAACATAAAGAAAAATGTTGCAAGGGCTAAAACTATTTTTTTCATAACTTCTCCTATAAAAAATTAATAAAATATTTAATAACCTATTAGGAAATCTCTAATAACTGCCTATGGTTATTTGGTTTTACTTATAAAACTAACAATCCTACTAATTGTAATAGCAACAGATATGCCAAAAAATGCAAAATCCTATAGCGCTGTAATAGGTTGTTATTATTGCATTATTGATCGGCAATCTTTTTCTTGTAATCATATCTTTAATGGGTTAATGTTAACCTGTTAACTATAACAGTTAACAGGTTAACTCTTTGAATTAACAGTTTGAGGTTAAAAATGGACATTGGTAAATACTGGAAAACTTTGGTTGATACCCTCCAGGACGGTATTATGGTCGTAGACCCAAATGGTAATATACTTACAGCAAATAAATCTGCTGAAAGAATTACAGGATACACAATTGACGAGCTTCTTGGAAAATCATGCAAAATACTCAACTGCACAGGCTGTAAAATAATAAACAAACCACAAAGTAGTGACTGGTGCGAATTGTTTAAAAGGACAAATATAAACAATAAAAAATGTATGATAACAAGCAAGGAAGGTAGAGCTGTTCATATCTTAAAAAGTGCTAAAGTTTTAAGAGATGAAAATGATGATATTATTGGTGCTGTGGAAACTCTAACAGATATAACGGAATCTATTCGTCAGCAACAGGAGATAAATTCACTTAAACAAACCTTCCTTGATGAGGGATATCACGGCATAATCGGAAAATCCAATGTCATTAAAAACCTTTTTGAGATGATAGAAAATGTTGCTCAATCAGACACACCCGTCATGATACATGGTAAAAGCGGAACAGGAAAAGAGCTTATTGCAAGAGCAATTCACAGAGCCAGTAACAGAAGTGAAAAGCCTTTTATAAAGGTCAATTGCGCAGCTCTTAATATAAATTTATTAGAGAGCGAACTTTTTGGTCATGTTAGAGGGGCTTATACCGGAGCTGACAAGAACAGAGCAGGAAGATTCGAAGCAGCGCATGAAGGAACAATTCTTCTTGATGAGATCGGTGATATTCCATTATCAATACAGGTAAAACTGCTTCGGGTTCTTGAAGAGAAAAAGATTGAAAGAGTAGGTGAAAATAAATCCATATCAATTGATGTTAGAATAATTACAGCAACCAATAAAAACCTTGATGACCTTGTAGAAAAAGAGGAGTTTAGGGAAGATCTGTATTTCAGGATTAATGTATTCCCTTTATACAGCCCCTCTCTTTCTGAAAGAAGTGAAGATATACCATTAATTGCGCAAAATTATATTGATATTAATGCAGAGAGAACCGGTCGAAATGTTAATGGGCTTACGCCCTCTTCCCTTGAAAAACTTATTCAATATCCCTGGCCTGGAAACGTTCGGGAACTTCGTAATGCTATTGAATACGCATTTGTTCTCTGCACTGAAGGCCACATTGAGACTATTCATCTTCCACCAAAAATAGTAAATCATAAGGAAAATGAAAATATTTATAGAAAATCAAAACAAACAACAAAAGGCTCAGATGGGAAGGAACAATTGATTGAAGTCTTAAAAAGAACAGGTGGAAATCAATCAGAGGCTGCAAGACAAATAGGTGTTAGCAGAATTACAGTATGGAAACGTATTAAAAAATATGGAATTGATTTAAAAAGAGATATTACTTAATTTTATTACTGTACTGCTGCTTAAAATATATTAGGTTCGTTCTGAAAAGTATCGAGATACAGCAGTGTTATAAAAGAACTAAAACACTACTGTATAATTCAAAATTAGATTTAATTTGCTGATAATGAAAGATTGCTATTAATACTGGCAAAAAGACTGTCAACCCACATTTGGTAATTTTTGTGAATATATTTAGTTTTAGTATTAGCTGTAGGGTTGATTTCAGCAAAGGGATTTATACCAAAATTCATATTTTTGCTGGAAACATACTTAAAAATAATATTATCTTCTGTATAAGAAATATTGACTTTAATTTCATGTTTTCTAACATTAAGTATAGCTGCAAAATTTTCACCTTTTTTTTTCTTAAAAGCCCATCCTCGTGCAATAAAACTTTTTCGTATTGCTTCTTCAACATCCGCTTTTGAATTTGAATTAATATTGAATGGCATCTCTTTTTTTAAAGGAACATAAAGAGCTTGACAGCTTATAAATGAGAGCATTGAGAAGATAACAAGAATTAAATACAGGTATTGTTTTTTGAAAATCATTGAAAATATCCTTTAATTAAAGATTAAGCACGTTGAAATGAGTAAATGCAGTAACATTTACTAATTCCCATTAAAATTTATTTCTCAATGACATACAAACCATAATTAATGCTTGTCAAGATAATTATTACCTTATTCCATAGTCAATATGATCATAAAAATTCTTTTTTGCATTTATTATTACAAAACCATTTACTTGGATATTTCCACCACGCGATTCATTTCCGCCACTGTTTTACGAATTATTTCAATTCCTTCTTTCTGCTCTTCTGATGCAGCAGAAATTCTGGTTATGAGATCGACCACCTTATCAACGCTCTGTGCTACTCTGGAAAAATCTTCATCTGCTTTTTGAGCTAAAACACCACCCTCATTTACAGTTTCTGTTGTTCCTTCAATTATCCCACTTGTTTCTCCTGCAGCTGTTGCTGAACGTAATGCAAGACTTCTTACTTCATCTGCTACAACGGAAAAACCAGCGCCTGTTTCTCCTGCACGGGCAGCTTCCACAGCCGCGTTCAGGGCTAATATATTTGTTTGAAAAGCAATCTGGTCGATGGTTTTTACAATTTCAGAAGTATTTTCGTTTGCTTTTGAGATCTCTAATATGGATTCTGTTAACTGGCCCATGGATTTTCTTGCATCAACCACAACCTGATTTGCCGTATCCATATATTTATCAGCTTCTTTACTATTGTCAGCATTGTTGTTGATATTACCTGCAACATTTTCAAGTTCATTGAATAATTCACCGGATTTGGTTCGGATTTGATCAAAAACTCCTGTAAGAAACAGGTTGTTTTCGTCCGCTTTTGCTTTTGCAGTTTCCTGGGCATGGAATGTTTCTTTCTGGGCTTCTTTATGCATTACATATGCATATCGCCTGTTTTTATCTGCGAAAAACATTGAAATAGCGATGGCGAATAAAGGACCTATTACATTTGCAATCTGAGTTTCAAAAATTTTAGCCTTTGTCATTGTTATATTTGGAAGAACGACACCTGCCTTTTCAAAATAAGCAAACAGCACAATTTCTGTAATCATTACTCCTGTCCAGATAAAAGAACTTTTAAGACCTCCAAAGGTTGCAGCAAAAACCGGTATAACAAGGTTCCAGCATAGGGCGCTGGAATTAATACCTCCTGTACTATAAGGAAGGAAAATAAAGTGACAGGTTAAAACAGCAAAAATCAAATTTGTAAAAATATTTAGTGATCGCAATTGTTTAAAGATAAATACTGATCCAACAATCAAGATCATAACAATTCCATTGCTTATTGCCAGTTCAGTACTTCCAATTTTTTTCCATTTGATCATATTAGGAATAAAAAAAACAGGAGAAATCAGGCAGAATATAACAATTTGTCTGGCCTTGATTGAATCTTCGATATTGCTTTTGATTGTCTCAGGAATAAGACTGTTAACAAACGAGCCCATGTTCATATTACCTTATTATTAAATGTTATTAAACTACAGGGAACCTCTAAAAACTATAAATTTGATTGAAATTCAGATTATAAAAGCTTTTAGTTTTAGGGAATCTCTAATAATTAGAATTTTTGATGAAAAACAAGGCATAACAAAAAACAACGGGTTGATTCGTTTATAAAAAAGGTTTTATTTTATAAAGTTTACAGTTTTATTTTTGTTATATCTGTGTTTCGCAAAAAGATCAGTCATTAGAGGTTCCCTTTATAAAATCTCTGCGTAAGAAAGAAATAACGAGGCGATTCGTTTATAAAAATGATCTTAATTTTATAAAGTTTACAGTTTTTTATTTCGAACAATTCAGTGTATGCGAAGCATTCACAGCATAAACGTTGATAAACGAGAGCCACTGTAGTTCGGTCAAAGAGCAGTTTTTAGAGATTCCCTATATGAATCAAAAGGACATTATAAGAATATAAAAAAAATTAGGATTTTAATCAGGGACAAAGAATTCAACCTGAATTAATTAAATATATATTGATACTAATTTTATTGCAAGTAATTACAATGATATATCTTTATCTTTTTTGTGTTGGAATCAAAATTCGGACCAAATAGGAACAATGTATTTAAAAATGAGCTTATATAAAGTGTTAATAGTATTTGATAAATATTTCTTTGTATTGTTAAATAAAGGGAACCTCTAATAATTAGAATTTTGGATAAAATACAAGGCATTTCAAAAAATAACGAGTCGATTTTATTACAGTTTTTTTTGGAAATAACAAAGTATTTTGCCAAAAGAACAGTTATTAGAGATTCCCTAAAAGTACTTTTTGCTTTTAATGAGCTGAGACAGGAGAATTTATGAACAAAAAGAGTGGTTGGCAATTGAACGATGATGGACCAGAAGCCTATGAAAAATATATAGTCCCTACTTTCAGTGGAGCCTGGGCTAAAGATATTGTAAAAAGATCTGAGTTAAAAAAGAGTGATCGAATACTGGATCTTGCATGTGGTACAGGGATAGTCGCACGAACAGTCTCAGAATTTTTAGGAACTTCAAAGCAAATAACAGGAGTGGATGTAAATGAGATAGTTTTAAAAAAAGCAATTGAAATAGCATCAAAAAAGTCATTATCCATTGAATATATAAAAACAAATGTGCATAAACTACCATTTTCAGATGAATCTTATGATGTGGTTCTATGCCAGCAAGGCTTGCAATATTTCCCGGATAAACTCCTTGGTTTAAATGAAGTTAATCGTATACTCACAAAAAAAGGAAAAGTTGTTTTCAGTGTGTGGAGCACAATCGATCACTCACCATTTTATAAAACTTTGTACAGAGCATTAGATGAATATATTGGTATTGATGCAGCTTCGATTTTATCTTCTGCATTTATTCTTGATGATCCTGAAAATATTAGAGAGATGTTAAAAAAAACTGGATTTAAGGATATTCATATCCGGTTGGCTATTAAACAGATGAGATATAAATCTTTGGACGAGTTTCTGATTGGTAGCTTAGCTGCTTCACCTTTTGCAAAAGAGATACTGGCTTTAACTGAATTAAAACAAAATGAAATGTTTCTGATGATTAAGGAATCCATATCTGATTATATAGATGATGATGGACTGGCAGCGCCAATGGAATCCTATGTTGTATCTGCTATAAAACATTAAGAATTTTAAGATCATTTTTACAGCCTTATTAAAAATTGACCAGGAGTTGAAAATGTCTAAAAATCTAAACGCTCTTGTTGTTGAGGGTGGTGGAGCCCGAGGAATTTTTGCAACAGGCCTGCTGGATGTTTTTGGAGAAGAAGGTTTTAACCCATTTGATTTATACATAGGTGTATCAGCCGGAGCTGGTAACCTTGCTGCCTATCTCGCCAATATGCCCGGCCGAAATCTTAAAATTTTTCATGATTACTCCCTGAGAAAAGAGTTTATTAATATTCCAAGGTTTATTATGGGTGGTCATCTGATGGACTTAGACTGGCTCTGGGAACAAACGATTTCTGATATACGTCTTGATCTGAAAACAATATATGCCAGAAATAAACCCTTTATTGTATGCATGACAGATGTTTTAACTGGAGAAGCTGTATATAGAGAAACAAATGCAGAAAATCTTGAACATTCACTTAAAGCTTCAAGTTCACTTCCCATAATATATCGTAATTTTCCGATTGTTGACGGAAGACCAATGGCAGATGGAGGATTATCTGATTCAATACCTGTAAAAGAAGCAATTAAAATGGGTGCTAAAAACATTATGGTGATTCGAACACGCAAAAAAAGCTATCTTAAAAAGTCATCCTTCTTAAGAAATCTTCCCAACATTTTTTTACACAAATACCCCGAAGTAAAAAGAGCCTTGAATAATAGGGCTAAAATATATAATCAAACTGTAGGATTTATCAGAAATCCTCCTGAAGGAATAAATATCAAAGAAATATGTCCACCAGATAGTTTTAAAACTCCCAGGATTTCCAAAAACCCAGACAAAGTTCTTACTGGTTATAAGATTGGTCGTTCAGTAGCAGTAAAAGCTATGGGAGGTTGGGATTAGTCTTATTTAGAACCTTTTATTTAGCATTTTCAATAACAAATATAATAGTTAATATTTAAATGAAGGTTAAAATAAATTTGATTTTTGATCTAAAATATTGTAATTTAGATATAAAAATATCTTCATATTAAAAAATTAATAGTTGAAATTTTCTTACCTGTGTTTCAATAGAAATACTATTAAACAATCTGAAATTTTATAAGAATTCAAAGCAAATTAGATTCAACCGTCACTTGACTTATCAGAGATCTATAGCCTTGAAAAAATGTTGATAGAAATATAGATTTTTGGACACATGTCTTTTCAATATTGATCATAACAAAGCATTTTTTAATTTCTAATTATTAGTTTTGTATTTTTGATACGGATAAAACAAAGGGGTATAATTATGCTAAAAAGTATAAGTTTACAAATGAAAATGTTATTAGGTAGTTGCGGTCCTTTAATTTTAGTTGTTTTACTTGGTATTTTTATCTATTCAAGTATTCAGTCTTTACTTAAAAACAACAAAATGGTTGATCATACACATAATGTTATTGAAGTTGCTATGGAAATAGAAGCTTCCGCTGTTGATATGGAGACAGGGATGCGGGGCTATTTACTGGCAGGTAAGGAGGATTTCCTTAATCCATACATTGAAGGTGGTAAAAAATTTAATACACTTATTGAAAAACAGTTGCAAACTGTTAATGATAATCCTTCTCAGGTAACACTTCTTAAAGATATTCAGTCAAATATTAATGATTGGAAAGAAAATGTCACTGAACCATCAATAAAGCAAAGAAGGGAAGTTGGGCAGTCAAAAACAATGGACGATATTTCAATTATGGTTGGTCAGGCAAGAGGAAAAAAATATTTCGACAAGTTCAGAGGTCAGATAAAAACGTTTATTACAAGAGAGCAGGAATTAATGGAAAAACGTAAAGCTGACGCTTTATCCACGGCTAAACTAACAACAAGAGTGATTGTGATTGGGACTTTACTGACTATCTTAATAGCCATAGTAATCTCTTTTTTCCTTGCAGGCTCTATAACAAAAGTATTTAAACAAATATTTCAGGGGCTGAGCTCTCTTAGTAACAGAGAGCTTGATAATGTAAGACAGCAATTTGGCAGTGTTATTAAAGCTTTATCAACAGGATCTGATATGGTTTCCCAGGCAAGTCATCAAATGGCAAGTGGTGCCAATGATCAGGCAGCAAGTCTCGAGGAAACATCAGCATCCCTTGAAGAGATGGCTTCAATGACTAAATCAAATGCAGCTAATGCAAATGAAGCAAACAATCTGATGCAATCAGCAAATCAGATAGTAACTGATGCTAACAGTTCCATGGAAGAAGTCACAGTTTCTATGGAAGAGATTACAACCGCAAGTGAAGAAACCTCAAAAATTATTAAAACCATTGATGAAATAGCCTTTCAAACCAATCTGCTTGCTTTAAATGCCGCAGTTGAAGCAGCTCGTGCAGGAGAAGCTGGTGCCGGTTTTGCTGTGGTAGCTGATGAAGTTAGAAATCTTGCAATGAGAGCTGCTGAAGCAGCAAAAAATACAGCCGTTATGATTGAAGATACTGTTAAAAAAATATCTTTAGGGTCAACTCAGGTTGAAAAAACCAATGAAGCATTTAAAGAGGTTGCTATTAGTTCAGAAAAAGTTGCTCATCTGGTCAATGAAATATCTGCTGCTTCCAAAGAACAATCCGACGGAATTGGTCAGGTAAACAAGGCTGTTGTTGAAATGGATAAAGTAACCCAGGAAAATGCCGCCGGAACTGAAGAACTTTCTTCGCAATCAGGAGAATTAAAGAATCAGGTTAATATTCTTCTTGAAATAGTTGAAGGTCAGATAAATCAATCAAAATTTGATACCTATGATAAAAGTTCTGATTATAAACATGCTACAGTACCCCAGACTACTTTAAAGCCGAAAGTATTCACACCTGCTGCAAAAGAGGTGAAACCTGAAGATGTTATACCAATGGATGATGATTTCGCAGATTTTTAAACTCAAGAAAACCTCAGTTAAAAGTAAAAAATATTTTTTAAAAGGGAGGACATAATGTCCTCCTTTTATATTTAGTGGTTTCCTGCTTAACTTATGTTACCAAGCTTATATTGTGGCTG
The DNA here is from genome assembly GCA_024226555.1 of Desulfobacterales bacterium. GTDB lineage: Bacteria > Desulfobacterota > Desulfobacteria > Desulfobacterales > JAAELO01 > JAAELO01. The sequence goes on from JAAELO010000621.1 coordinate 14,305, forward strand.
AGATTGACTGCCTTTACATTCTGTAACAACCTGTCAATCATCTTTTCTGACAATTTCCTCTTTCCTTGTCTAACCTGATCAAGGATATTTTCAGATAACTGGATGATATCCTGAATTTCAAATTCTTCTCTTAAATCTGTATCGATAATATTTGTATTCAATGATCTTCATTTGCTCCTGGTTAATAATGAAAAAAATCATGTACATAGTATAGCCTTTTTTAAAGCGACAGCATCAATACTAAAACTCTTATCTTTTCCACCTGGTTTTTCAAAAACTTCATCAGCGATTAAAATCCTGATATCCATTATTTTTATTTTCTTTTTTTTGAGAAAAGATCTTTCAATGCTTTTTTCCAACGAATAATCTTTGCTTCAGTACTTTCCAAAGCATCTAACAGCGTTTCCTTTTTCAATGGCTTAACTAAAAAGTCATTTGCTCCAACATCAAGTGCATTAATCAGGTTATTCATATTACTATCTCCGGTTATAATAATAACCTGAACAGTATTCCTCAAAATTTTTATCTTTTTGGTAAAATCTATGCCATCCATCTCCTCCATGAATATATCAGTTATCACAATTGAGATGTTCTCTTTTTCCATTAGCTCAAGAGCATCTTCCGCAGAATAAGAATGGTGCACTTTCCACCCTTCAAGATAGTGGTCTATTAAATCATGGGCTATTGAATCATCATCGACAAACAGCACGGGTAAATGTTTTTTTGCAGACACTACAACCCTCCTTTTTTTATTAGGGAATTTCTAATAACTGCTCTTTTTGCGAAATACTTCGTATTAACAAAAAAAATATGTTGTAAAATCAGATCGTTATTTTTGGTCGTCATGCCGAGATTTTATAAAACTAAAAGCTTTTATAATCTGAATTTCATCAAAAATTATTAGAGGTTCCTATTAGTTTATTCATATCCAAGATCAAAATAATATTTCAATCTGATAGAACAACCTGAAAACAATTCCTCATGTTTTGAATACTCAGGTAGAAAGATATTGTTGTAAAACCTATTATTTCATTCAAAACTATAGCAGCTACTATTTTTTCATTTCTGAATATATCTAATTATTATGGTGCATGAAGGATTTTCCTTCAGATTTTGAAATAGATCCGGTAGCTGATTAAACTCTTCAATAAAGCTCAAAATGAGATCTTTATTTTCTGCTCCGAAAAGTACCATTAAAATATTTCCTGCTCTATAATCGTTTCTAAAGCATTTAATATATTATTACACTCTTCATTTAATTGGTTAATAACTTTATCTGCTTCATTTGTATTTTTACTAACACTCATTGATTCAAGTTGTTCTGCCATCTTTATTGCATTTTGAGCTGCAAGATATTTTAACTGGCCTTTGAGTTTATGTGCTTTTTTTTTAATACAGGCATAATCATTTTCTCTAACACATTCTTCAATGCAATCTAAAAGAGGTTTATACGTCGAGGAAAAAGTTTTAAAGCATTTACTTAATAGTGATTTACTACCCGTCATAATCTCTTTGAGTTCATTTAAATTTATGGGTCCTTGCTTATCTTTAACAGACTTTTCTTCATTTTCTGGTTCTACATATGGTATTTCCCCCATAACCTTGTGAATAATGTCTTTCAATCCTTTTGATTTGATTGGTTTGGTTATATATTCATCCATTCCACAACTGATAAACAGAGCTCTGTCATGCTTCATGGCATGAGCAGTTAAAGCAATTATTGGTATTGCTGGAATATTTTTCTTTTTTTCAAAGGTTCTGATCTCTTTAGTCGCATCAATTCCACTCATAACAGGCATCTGACCATCCATCAAAATGAGATCAAAATTTCCTGAGTGATACATTTCTACTGCTTTTTTTCCATTTTGAGCAATTTCAACCTGTCCTAAACTTAATTTTTTAATCATATTAACTGCAATTATTTGGTTGATCTTATCATCTTCAGCAAGTAAAATATTATAGTGACGAGGTTCAGATATTACAGCTGTATTATCTGATTCAATATAAGATTTGCTTTGTTGTTCAGGTGAAAAGGCTTTATTTATCTTCTGCTTTTCAAATTCAAGATTAAACCAAAATGTTGAACCTTTATTTTCTTCGGATTCAATACCAATCTCACCACCCATGAGCTCAACAAGCTGCTTTGTTATTGCTAAGCCTAAACCGGTCCCCTCATATGTACGTGTCATACTATCATCAACCTGTGAAAAAGGGCGAAAAAGTTTGTATTGTCTATCTTTTGATATACCTATCCCTGTATCAATCACTTCAAATTTCAATTTAACGATAGATCCTTTTTGGCTTAATAAACTTACTTTATTAACAATTTTCCCCTTTGAGGTGAACTTTACCGAATTTCCACAAAGATTCATGACAATCTGGCGTAACCTGACAGGGTCACCAATCAAAAGGGTTGGAACATCTGATCCTAAAATATTGTCAAATGTTAAGTCCTTTTCGAAAACATTTATTGATATAATATCTGATATCTCATCCAGAAAAATTTTCAGATCAAAATCTAATTTTTCTATATCAAGTTTACCCGCTTCAATTTTTGAATAGTCCAGAATATCATTAATAACCTTTAATAAAGCTTCCGAGCTGTTTTTCATCAATTTCAGATAATGCCTCTGTTCCTCAGAAAAGTCGGTATCAAGAAGAATATCTATAAAGCCTATCACACCGTTCATTGGGGAACGAATTTCATGGCTCATATTAGCAAGGAATTGATCTTTCGCAATATTCGCAGCTTCAGCTTTTCTCTTAGAAAAAAACAGTGCTTCATTAATTTTTTTTAGCTCAGCAGTTTGTTGTTGGATTTCAGATTGTAACTGGTTTGAATATTCGGCATTCTGTTTCTGGTTTTTAATTAAAATTTCCTGATACTTCTTTTCCAATACCGAAATTTTTCCGTCCCGCTGTTTTTTATGGGCTTGAAGCAGTTCGTTTTCATCAATTAATTGCTTATCTTTATTAAATAATTTCTCACATAAAGCGACAGTACTACCTATCATAGTTTTTACAGTGACAGTATCCAATGTCGCTGGTAGCTCACATATTAAAAGGCTTCTCATCTTTTCAAGTTGTAGTGAACACAGCATTACATCTTCTATAACACAAATATATGTTTGTTTGTTTATGGTATTATCCCATAGTTTCTTTTCAAGGAGATCATCTATTTCAATCTTGTGAGTCTTAGATATTATTTTTTCTGAACTCTCTAATATAATCGAAAATTTGTACTGGGGTATATTTTCGTTTAACGATTTAAGCAATTGACGATTTAAATCAATATCAGATTCCTGAAAAATTGAGCCTAAAAAATCATCCATTCTGATATTCCTCCAGAGTGTATAGCTCTTTTGCTTTTTGAATTTCATAGGGTAAATCATCTACAATAGCCTTATACTCTGTAAGGTTATTCTTCATATGCACAAGCAGTGAGTTCGAGTTTAATATGACATTCATTTCAGGAAATGCATTATACTGTAACCGTGAAATCAAATATTCTGAAATTTGAAGAATTCCTTCAAGACTGTTAGGCTCAACCTTATTAAGTGGTTTGTGATGAACCTTTATCGCTTTGCAAATATCCATGTTTAAACCCCACTCTTCAATAAATAGAGAACCTATTGTTGGATGATCCGTACCCATTACTAAGTATTCATAATCGGTAAGAACATCTTTTGCAGGATTAAAATTACTACAAAAATCACTAAACATCTTTGGTGTTGATTGCTCTTCAACGATTATTCCTATATCATGAAGAAGACCACACAAAAAAGCATCCTCTCCTTTTTGAGTAAAGATACGCTCCGCAACCATCTGGCTACATACGCTTGCTACTGAGGAGTGAAGCCATAAATAACTCCTTGAAAAATTTTCAGAAATTGTTTTTTTGGAAAATATATTTTTAAGTACATCAAGAACAAGAAGATTCCTCAAATTATCCATTCCAATATAGGCAACTGCTTCAGAAATATTTTTGATTTTTGTTTGCAGTGAAAAATATGAGCTGTTAACCAATTTTAATAATCTCAGGACCATAACCGGATCCATTTTAATTACTTTTTCAAATTCCTCAAGTGTGCTTTTATCATCCTGAGTCATTTTGATAAGAGTGTTAGCAACAGATGGTATTGTCTTCATTTTATTGAATTTTTTTATAATAGTTCTGGCAGTATTAGTACGGTTAATAGGATCCATTATAATATTCTATTTTTTTTGTAATGATTAGCTAATGGTTACAATATTTAATTCTGAAACTGATTTTAGTGACTGAAATTCTAAAGAAGCTTTATAGTTTTTTCATTCTAACACGCTTGAAATAAAACTACAAAATAATAAATCAAATCAACAGATTCCCTTAAGAATACACTAATACAAAAAGTTTACTATTCCATTATATTAGAAGTCAATTCCCGGAATTCGCTCTATAGATTTATTGGTGAATTTATGGTAGTTTTGTCGGGTTAGATCCTAAAAACAATCTAACATCAGTTTAATTTTTGTTATCAGGAGATTAATAATGAAAAAAATTTTAAATTCAATTGGTAGAAAAATACTCGTAATCATAATTGTTTCTTTGTTTACCATATCTATTTTGGTTTTTATTAGTCTGAATTTTTTTGGTAAGATTGGTGATATCGCAACTATAAAGGAATCTGCTTTTAGATATGAGGTGTTGACTAAGGAAGCATCAATTCAATTTAGCAAGTATACGGTTACCGGCGATGAGACAACTTATAATAAGTTAATAAAGATTCTCAATACATTAGCACTTACAGATGGCAGGATGAACATAATCCAGAAACTTCTCCAAAAAGGCCATTCAAATGAAGAAGCCCTTGATATCTATATTAAACAAACAGGTGACACTAATCGTAAAGACGCATTGATGAAAGCTGCAAAACTTATCACAACATTGAAGGGTACAAAACTAATTGCAAATGTGATTGCTGCATCAGACAGAGGCCATAATTTTACAACAGAATGGAGTAAACTGGTAAAACAATACAAGAGGATCAAAGAGCAGCAAAAAAGGAAAGAGATCGCATATAAAGTTAAGACTATTGAATCTAAAATGCCGTCAATGCTTAAGGATTTTCATGCCACAATGGGCGATGTTGCTGATCATTTTTCAAGTAAAATCAGGATGGTTTTTATAATTATCTGCACAGTTGCAATGCTTCTAATAAGTGTAATAGCTTTTTTTATTACCCGCTCTATAACAAAGCCCCTTAAAGAAACAGTGGATTATGTAAAAACTGTTTCTTCCGGGAATTTCAAAAACACTCTGGATATTGAAAGCAATGATGAGCTGGGTATAATGGTAGATAGTATGAATTCCATGAGCGAAAGTTTGCGGGATATGGTTAAAGAGATAAAAACCGGTATGGAAACACTTAATACTTCAGCTACTGATCTAACAGGCCTTTCAGATCAGGTTTCAGAAACAGCAGTAGATAATGCAGGTAAAGCAAATACGGTTTCTGTAGCTGCTGAAGAGATGAGTTCAAACATGAATGCTGTAGCAAATAATATGGAAACATCTTCACAAAATACAAATACCGTCGTTATTGCAGTTGAAGAGATGACAAATACCATTAGTGAAATTACAAAAAATACAGAACTTGCAAGAGTAGTCAGTGAAAAAGCTGTTGTAAGGTCAAAATCTGCTACAGAGAAAATGGGCAGACTTGGTGAGGTTGCTAAAAACATAGGTGAAGTAACTGAAAGCATTGCTGACATATCAGATCAAACCAACCTTTTATCCTTAAATGCAACTATTGAAGCCGCAAGAGCAGGCGAAGCAGGTAAAGGATTTGCAGTTGTGGCAAATGAAATTAAGGAACTGGCCCAATTAACAGCGAAGTCTACTAAAGATATTAAGGAACAGATTGATGAGATTCAATCCTCTACACAGGTATCCGTTGAAGAGATCAGTGAAATTTCAGATGTAATCGTTGAAATAAGCCAGATAGTTACAACAATCTCCTCAGCAATAGAAGAACAATCCATAGCAACCCGTGAAATCGCTCAGAATATAGCTATGGTTTCTGAAGGCATAAACGAGGTAAACGATAATGTTAGTCAAAGTTCCATTGTTGCAACAGAGATTACAGAATCTATTTCAGAAGTTCATAAATCTACTGATGAGATGAAAAACAATAGTACTCAGGCAAAGAATAAAACCATGGGATTGTCTGATCTTGCAGAAAATCTTAATGAGATGATGAATCGTTTTAAAATATAGACTTTTATAAGGGAATCTCTAATAACTGATCTTTTTGCGAAACACAGCGTTATAACAAAAATAAAACTGTAAACTTTATAAAATAAAACCTTTTTTATAAACGAACCAACCCGTTGTTTTTTGTTATACCTTGTTTTTCATCAAAAATTCTAATTATTAGAGATTCCCTAAATAAACTCAGAAAGATGAAACATAAATTCATAAAATATATTTAAGAAGTCATGTAGGGTGCATTTTATGCACATTTACAAGGATCAAAGGAATAAAAGGACTGTTAGAGAAATCACAATTGCCTTTTGTATTTATCGAATTTCGGTATTGTTATTATGGTCCATAAAATGCACCTACGAAACTTCCAAAAAATGAGACGTTTATAAAAGTGATACTATAAAACCACGCAGTTAATAATGTATTTTCTTCTAATGAGGATTAATTATGTTGAAACGAATCTTGCTTATGGCGAGTTTAATAGGAACTCTGTTATTATCAAATGGTTTTGCTGAAGAAACGATGCGCCTTGCTATTGGAAAATGGGACCCTTATCAATCAGAACATTTGAAGTATTATGGAGTCGTTTCAAGGATTGTCACGGAAGCTTTTGCTTTAGAAGGGGTAAAGGTGAAATATGGATTTTTTCCCTGGGCACGGTCATTTGAGTATGCGAAACATGGTGATTGGGATGGAACAGTGGCCTGGGCAAAAAAGAAGGATAGAATTCCTTTTTTTTATTTTAGTGGATGGTTAATTAAAGATAGTGCTGAGTTATTTCATTTAAAAAGTTTTAAATTTCAATGGACTATAGGAGACTTTAAAACTTTGAAGGGTGTAGAGATAGGAGCTACCATCGGTTACAACTATGGAACAAGCTTTCAAAAGGAAGAAAAATCAGGAATAATTTTCGTTGAACGGGTTCCGTCGGACGAAATTAACTTTAGAAAACTTTTAGAAGGCAGAATCGATGTTTTTCCAATAAGTTTAGAAGTTGGGTATTCTATACTCAATAGGAATTTTTCTAAACAAGAAATCTCGTTAATTACTCATTCACCGTGGGGTTCAGTTGTAGATACCAACACAGATAATAATAAATATTATTTGATGTTTTCCAAGAAGGTTAAAAAAAATAAAAAGTTGCTAATGTTATTCAACAAGGGATTAAAAAGACTCCGTGAGAGTGGAAAATACGATCAATATTTTGAAGAGTCTCGAAGAGAAGATTATCATCAAGAAATAGAAAAAGCTTATAAAGTTGAATAAATTGATGCCTTTGCATTGCATTATCTTTTATTATAGCTGGCTACGAAACTAAAAAACCATATATTATTTTTAATATGACTCAATTTATACTATTGTAACGACCTGAATCCTTGAGCGCTGTACGGTGTGTTAACGGTTTATCAAGTAGTATCCGAATTTCTTTGAGGAAAACCGAACCTGCCAGTGCAGCTGACCAAAGGGCGCGATGGCTGACACCATGTTGCCAAAAAATTAATAAAAAAACAGATGGAGCCAAATCAAGGGTTTGGCTCCATTTAGCTGTTAATTTACAAGCTGCTGATCTGTCTCAAATAAAGCGTGAGTCACAGTACTTAAACTTGAATTATTTAAAAATTTAACTTTTTTATTATACCTGTTACATAGTTTTTTAACCCTTAGGCAGGCATTATGACTATTACAGTTTACAGGACAAATAACCATATCGCTCTTTTTAACAAAAGCTTCGATATTAGAGTTTCTGTTTTTAAAGTATCCATCGTTATAATAGAACTCACCGCCAGCATCTTCTACAATTTTTTTGTACATACTTTTCATTTTTGTCATTCCACCAATCATGAAAATGCGTTTTGCACACAACTGATATTGTGGACAGAATATTCCCTTACACTCTTCTTTTTCGGTATCACAGGGTGGGATAGTGTTAAAATTTGAAAGAAACATTTCCATCTCTTCCTGAACTAATTTGTTTTCGTTTATCAGGCTTAAATTATCAATCTTCAGGGATTTCTGTGCTCTGTCTTTTACTATTATACTTTGTTCATAGTCTTTAATCTGAGCTTTTAGGTCATCTATCCGGTTCTCATATTCAGCAAGTAAAAGCTGATTGTCAGTATTTTCTGAATTATCAAAGGATGAAATTTTATCTTTTAACTCTTGATTTTCTTTTTTTAAAGCGTCTGTTTCTTTTATACTTTCATAGTTTTGCTGAACCAGCCGTTTAATTTCATCACCCTTTATTGCCCCACTATCTTTTATTATGGATAATTTGTTATCCATATTCTTCAGCTTGTTTCTAACTTCCAATACTTCAGTCATGTTTGAGTGTGACAGCATATGGATATCTCCATAAACTTCCTGCAGAATATCGACACTTGTGTCTTCCTTTGCTACAATTGCATAAAGCAGTGGGCCTGGATCGCCATTTTTTACAATATCTTTCCATAACTTGAATAGTTCATCATCAGAAAGATCCGTAATTTTTTCCATGAACTTTCCTGCGTGATGTCTTATAAAATTATTTACTTTATATGACACATTATTTTCGTCAGTCAGGTTACCCATTATCATCTGGTGATATTCATAGGGTTTCATCTGTTTAACATTGTACCCACACTTTTTCAGAATGCTTTTATGTTTATCAACTGATAACATTGCTCCTATTACAGGGCACTTGAAGTTACACTCTATCTCCCAGATATTTTTAAAATTTACTTTCATTGTTCTTTCCCTGTTTTATACTTTGCTAATATTAATATTTTTACACAAGCAGTTTTTACAATTACCTTTACAGGTATGCTTTGTGGTTTTAATACTGAATAACCTGCATCCATCAGGTATTAAGGACATAGCGTTATCCCCTCCGAATAAAACTTTTCTTTTTAAAGAGGTATGAAGATTCCTGTTTAAGGTATCTTTTCCATAGGTAGAAATATTTTGGAGCTTGTTGGTATTAATAAAGATTGAATCTCTTGTATCAACCTCTTGGTAGATAATTTCTATAAGATCCCAGGCAGCTATTTTATCAAATTCACCCAATAAATTTAAATATAAATCTGTTCCTTTGCTTTTTTGTTCAATTTGAAAGTTTGTATTCATTTTCATCTCCAGATAAATTTTAAAGTTACAAATCTTTATAGACAAATATAGTATGATATGTCAAATAGATTTAGGCGTGCCGAATTTTAAATGTTAAAAAAAAATAAAAAATGGGAGACAATTTTGAAGATAGAATCAACCACCAACAGGACATGTTTTGAATGCAACCACCTTTTTTCCGGGCAGAATAATATGCTCCATCAACTTGCTGAATCTTTAGGATCTGCAATAGATGCCAAGGACCCCTATACAAGTTTACATTCAGAAGAAGTTGCTGAAATATCATTTACAATCGCAATGGGATTTTCACAAAAAGATGCAGATATAATACACGTTGCAGGACATCTTCATGATATCGGTAAAATTGGAGTTCCAGATAATATCTTACAGAAAAGAGGCCCTCTGTCTGATGAAGAATGTAGCCATATAAAAAAACATCCTGAGATGGGAGCATCCATACTTAAACCTGTTGACTGTCTTATTGAAAGTGGAGTTACAGAGATGGTCCTGTATCACCATGAAAGATATGATGGAGGAGGTTATCCTGAAGGATTAAAAGGTCATAAAATTCCAATGGGAGCACGAATTATCTCTCTTGCCGATGCTCTCTCTGCAATACTTCAAGACAGACCATACAGATTAAAACAGAACTTTGATGAAGCAGTAAAAGAGATCGAAAGGTGTTCCGGGACACAGTTTGATCCAATAGTTGTAAAAGCATTCATTAAGATAAAAGAGGTGGTCAGGTCATATTTCTATCAGATAAATGATTTTAGAGTGAATTCGGATTAAAGGTTTTATTAAAAGTATGGCGAGGTATTATAATTATTATTTATCTCCTCTAAAAAGGCCCTTTATTTGCTCTTAAAACTATCTTTTGACTATCGAAAAAGTGCTTTTAAGAAATAAATAAGGTATGATAAAAAAACTTAGATTGAACGGCAGTCAAGTTAGGAAAGTGTTCTGAGATTTGCTATTTTAACGTTAGGTTTTATATGAAAAGAATATTTTTATTATTAAGTTCTGTTTTTGTTCTATTTGGAAGCATAAATATATATGCCGAACCAAGTGATGCATCGTATAAAAAAGAAGAATACATTAAATTAGGCATTCCGAGTAAAATAAATAATTTTAATGATTTTGCTAAAGTATATAGAACGATTGATAAATTAAATGCAAAATATCTCCCTAAATATAATAGTAAAAAATCAGGGGAATTATTTAGATACCTTTTTAATAAAGATATAATTAATAAAATTATAAAAAACAATCAGTCACTTTTTGAAAAAAGAAAGATCCTTGGAAAGTACTCAAAAATGTATTCAGATTTTGCAGATCTTTATCTGTTGAAAGGAGGCAAATTCTACAAAAATGAAATTCAAAGAATAAGTCTTTTATCTACTTATTCATTGGTTTCAACCTTTGAACTAATGGATAAAGAATTAACAGAAAAAAACCTTACCCTTATTGATGAGAAAATTCTATTTATCACTAAAATGATTGGACGTGAAATTTGGGGAATTCAGCATAAAATTACAAAAAAAAAAACTATAGATTTACAAACACGTTTGTATTTAATTAAAGAACTACCTTTACTAATGGATAAAATCAAAAATATAAAATTTTTGGATTATGAGAATAATATAAAAAGAATTCAAAGTTTATATTGAGTGAAATATTTGATGATGGATTGTCAAATCGCTGATGCGAACCAAAATGAATCTGATTCCTTAGGTATCAGACAACAGTCTTGCGACCGATTATTAAACCGATAGTTGTTAGAGTCATATGGATAGATACGAAAGAACTTTATTAAAGATGTACGATTTAGAGCATATAACGGAAATTATTCTTCCAAGAAGTTTGTGCTTTTTTGCAACAGCACTATAATTATTCGTTTCTATACACTCTTTAAGAATCTGTTCTTTAAAATTCTTATTATATGTTTTTAACTTTTTTGAATTCAAATTTAATTGCTCCTTTCAGGAAAATCTTAATACCTGATTACGAGCAAAATGTCTCCACATTATATAGGGAGTTAGAGAGGGAATATAAAATAATGCCCAACCAAATCAATGGAATAAACGATGTTGCAAATATCAGTTCACTGTTCATCGAATTTCAGCAACATTTGTATAAACAAAAAGCAGCATAAATTCAGTGGATGCAAGCGGATAATGTCCAAGCCTACCGTTTTACCCTTTGTTCAGGAACATAAATTGGGGTCGCTCATTACATGGTTTTGGATTTTTAACAAATTCAAAGGAAATTACTGGATGGATACCATTAAAAAACATGAAAGAACTATATTAATTGGCGTTTATGTTATTTGAAGAGGAAATTTTATGTTAATACGGATGCTAAGATATGTTGCGTTAATGTGGATATTATTGTTATCAGCTTGTTCAAGTCAGCAAGTAGAAATTAAACCAGGTATTTCTATGCCTGAGAAAGGTGATCTATTGCCTGCTCAACATTGGCAATTTTCCTATTTCGATGAGCCAAGATTTAATAGCAAAGTGGCGGTATTAGAAGCGGGTGACAAGCATAATCCACCTGTTATTCTGATCCATGGGCTTGGGCAATTAGGTATGAAAGACTGGTTTACTGTTATTCCGGACCTTGAAAAAAACTACCATGTTATTGCGATAGACCTGCCCGGATTTGGTAATTCATCTGCGTCTTTTTTACGTTTTCTCCCTAGTCATTATGCCGAGGTCATTGCAGCAATTAGTAAGCAATACATAAATAGAAAAGCAATTGTGATTGGCCATTCGATGGGTGGGGCGGTTGCCTTACGATACTCCAATTTGTATGGCGAACTTGTTGATAAACTGATTGTGGTGGATGCCGCAGGTATTATAGAAAAGTCAGCATTTATTAAATATATTGCTAAATTTAAGTTTGGTGATGATTTGCCAGTATTTGTGCAAAATATAATTGATCAATTAAACGGATTCAGCTCATCTATGATTGAAGCCGAATCGAAACCAGCATCGATAACACACTTCTTACAAAAAAATGATTCTGCATGGAAGTTATTGGTCTCAGACTCTCCAAATATGAATGCTGCATTAAGCTTGGTGGAAGAAGATTTTAGTCAAGCCGTCGCAGATCTCACCGTACCCGTTGATATTATTTGGGGGGAGAAAGATACCGTTGCACCATTACGAACAGGCAAAGTATTAAATAAGCAACTTACTAAGGCACGTTTACAGGTGATTAAAGGTGCCGGACATATGCCGATGCAGAGTCATCATTATGAATTTATTCAAGCATTAAATATAGCATTAACAGAGCCGATAGCAGATAAACAATTGCAGCAAAGTGAGCAAACAAGTCAAGGCGATTTAATCTGTAATGATGAAAGTAATATGACCTATTCTGGACGTTATGACAGTATTGAGTTACGAGAATGTTCCAATATTAACTTGGTCAATATTACTAGCAATCGATTAATAATCAGTGATTCGGCTGTGCAAATTGAAAACCTTAGACTTACTAATAAAGGCAGGTCACTAGAGATCAATGAGTCTGTTGTGACGATCACTAATGCCAATATTTCAGGTCATCATAGTGTGTTAATAAATGGTAGTCGTTTGGATATGGCTGGAGTTTCAATAAAGGCAACAGGTGATGCAGTAATGATAAGTAATGGCTCATGGATTTCAGCGTCACTGAGTGATATTAGTAGTCCAAACTATCAAGGTGTGGTGCACGGTGCTTTTTATCTAAAACATCAACCATTAATATCGGAGTAGGTAAAGAGAATAGAAAAAATAATGGGTCAAAACTTCATTTGGGCTTTGGAAAAGACTAAAATTTTGAAAGAAAGACAAGGCGTCAAGTCTGCTTTTGCCTGACATAAAAAGAAACGCATCATGGAAGATGGCAATAATGGAATGCGTTAACCATCACTCAGGAAAACTCCGTGTGTTCTGGTATACATTGTCTGAAATGTTTAGTTCCAATAGGTGAACAGCAGCCATATTATAAATAGCAGCTTTTGGAATCTTTGGTAAATTTTGGGCACCACGAGCAAACATTTTCCAATCAGTACCATGCATAGAACCCACAGTTGGAATCACTCCGTGATCTCCTGGACCTATAAAAACGGCAGCTAATATACTTCCTCCAAACAGATATTTACCCCATTTAAATGCTTTTGAACATCTTTTCATGGCTAAAAGATTTCGACTACAACAACTATCTAAAATCAATTCATTTATTTCAGGATATTGCATAAAATTTCCTTTTTTAAAAGTTATATAAAGGGAACCTCTAATAACTGCTCTTTTGGTGAAATACTTTGTTATTTCCAAAAAAAATTGTAATAAAATCGGCTCGTTATTTTTTGAAATGCCTTGTAATTCATCCAAAATTTTAATTATTAGAGGTTCCCTTAATTGAGGTTTTGCTGATGACACTGTTAGCATCAGCTTTCGTTCATCAAGAGGGCTACTTCATAAAAACTTAAAACCATAGTTTTTTGTTTAAGAGGTTAAAGGTCTAACAACATCTAAGGGGCACATCAAAAACTGAAATCCATGGTTTTTTATTTAAGGCCTAACTTGTTTTCAATATCCCCCTGTTTGAACTTCCCACAAAATTTATAAATCTATCTAAAACAGGACCTTCAGGAATCTCATCCTTAAGTTTTTGTATTGCTTTATTAGTTGGTATCATATCTATAAAGAATATTTTGTAAATATCTTTGACTACCTTAATATCGTCCTCTGAAAAACCATTTCGAGATAATCCAATAATATTTATCCCATAAACTTTGCCTCTTGCTCCTGTAACTAAAAGATAAGGCGCAACATCCTGAGCGATACCTGTCATTCCGCCAATCATTGCAAAGTCACCTACTTTACAAAACTGATGAATTCCAGCAAAACCACCTGTTACAACAAAAGATCCTATTTCAACATGGCCTGCAAGTGTTGTATTGTTAGCAATTATGCAGTTGTTACCAACTCTGCAATCATGGCCAACATGGGCATATGACATCAACATGTTATTATCTCCAATAGTTGTTTTACCAATTCCACCAGTAGAACCTGTATTTATAGAAACATATTCACGAATATCATTATTTTTGCCGATTGTTAGATATACTTTTTTTTCACTGTTTCCTTTATCCTGTGCCGGATGACCTAATGTTGTATAGGAACCGAAATAGTTATTTTCATCTATTATAATATTTCCTTTTATAGTAACACCATTTTCAAGGTGATTATTTTTATTAATTATAACATCACTCTTAAGTTTTACGATTTCATTATCTTTGCCCATGAAATGACCATCAGAGCCAATATTTGAGTAAGCTCCAATAAAAACATTTTCAGAGATCTCAGTCTTTCCTTTTAGATTTACATTGTTTTCAATAATACAGTTATCACCTAAAACAACATCAGATCCAATAATTGAGTATGCTCCAATTTTTACATTTTTTCCTATACTTGCATTTTCATTAACAATAGCAGTCTCATGAATATCCAAAATTTGTTTCTCCTCTGTTTTATTTTTTTTACAAATAGAGTTATAACACAAATGCGCGATCTTTTTTAATAAGAAGTTTATAATTAAAGGTTCCAATATAAAATTGACTGTCAATTTCTTTCATTAATATTAATCTGATTGTTTATAAACAAAGCTTATTTTATAAGAATACATTAGTTATAGGGAATCTCTAAGAACTGACCTTTTTGCGAAAAACAGATATAACAAAAAAAAACTGTAGTAAAATCAACTCGTTGTTTTTTGTTATTTCTTGTTTTTTATCAAATATTCTAATTATTAGAGGTTCCCTATAGGCAGTTATTAGAGATTCCCCATATTCATTATTCACTATTTACAATCGTTCTTTTTTACAATATTTAATTGTTTTTAACATTTTCGTGATATAAAAGATGTTAAATTAAAAAATACTTTAAAAGGTAAAAACTAAATAAATTAAATTCAGGATAATAAAATGAAAAAATTAAGAGCTGCCGTCATAGGTGTTGGTTATTTAGGGAAATTCCATGCACAAAAATATGCAATGCTTGATAATGTAGAACTTATTGGTGTTGTGGACGTAAATAAAGAAAATGCAAAAAAGATAGCTGACGAGGTAGGAACCGAAGCTTTCACTGATTACAAAGAATTGTTTGGTAAAATCGACATCGCAAGCATAGTGGTACCTACACCATACCACCATGAGGTTGGTAAGGATTGTTTGAATAATGGTGTTGATATCTTGCTTGAAAAACCTATGACTACTACAATCGAAGAGGCAAACGAACTTATTGAGATTGCAGATAAAAAAGGACGACTCATTCAGGTAGGTCATCTTGAAAGGTACAATCCAGCAGTTGTGGCATTGAAAGATACTATTAAAGAACCAATGTTCATAGAATCACACAGGCTTAGCTTTTATCAGGAGAGAGGAACAGATGTTAGTGTTGTTCTGGATCTAATGATACACGATATAGATATTATTTTAAATTTTGTAAAATCTGATGTTAAACACATACATGCTGCCGGCGCCCCAATTATATCTGGTAATGTGGATATTGCAAATGTCAGGCTTGAGTTTGAAAGTGGTTGTATCGCAAATATAACCGCAAGCAGAATTTCAAGCAAAGTTCAAAGAAAAATACGATTATTTCAGAAAGATGCATACGTATCAGTGGATTTTGCAGAGAAATCAATCGATATAATTCAGCAGGACACAAGTAAAACAGATGGTCCACTTCCTGGAATGATCAGCAAAAAACTTCCTATTGTCGAATCTGATGCTCTTGAAGAAGAGATCCGTGCATTTGTGGAATCTGTAAATAGTAAAAAAACACCAGCTGTTTCAGGAGAAGTTGGAAGAGATGCTTTAAAAATTGCTTTAACAGTTATGGATCAGATACAAAATTCAACGGAGAACTGGGGAAAGGCTTAGATGCAGAAGGAAAATAAAAACAGATCTGTAATGATTTTAACTGGGGAGGCTTCAGGCGATGTTCATGGAGCACACCTTATAAAAGAGCTCAGGAAAAAAGATGATTCTTTAGATATTTTTGGTATCGGTGGGGAGAACCTTGAAAGAGAAGGAGTTGAGATAATATTCAACTCTTCGCTTCTTGCAGTTATAGGTATAGTTGAAGTTCTTGCAAAACTTCCAACTGTATTAAAAGCTTTAAGTGTTGCAAAAAAAGCGCTTAAAGAGAGAAAACCAGACCTTCTTATATTGATTGATTATCCTGAATTTAATCTTAATGTTGCAAAAAGAGCTAAAAAGCTTGGAATTAAAGTACTCTATTATATAACTCCACAAGTTTGGGCCTGGAGAACAGGAAGAGTAAAAAAGATTAAGCAGATTGTTGATCATATGGCTGTTATTTTGCCATTTGAAAAAAAATTCTTTACTGAATATGATATCCCCACAACATATGTTGGGCACCCCTTATTAGATGGTAATGAGAAAATTGTAGTAAATGACCCAAAAGCTGACAAGACTATTATTGGCCTTCTTCCTGGTTCAAGAGATGGAGAGATAAGGAAAATTCTTCCTGTACTTCTTGAAACAGCTGAAGTTTTAAAAAACAAAATCGAAAATGTTCAATTTGTAATACCTCTGGCAAAATCTGTAAATCTTGAACTTTTTAACAGTGTTATAAACGAATATAAAGATAAAGTGGATTTTATAATTGAAGAAGATGGTGTAGATAAGGTATTTAAAGGTTGTAAACTTGTAGTGGCAACTTCAGGAACTGTAACCACAGAGGCTGCTATTGCAAATGTACCCATGATAATAGTCTACATAACGTCTCCTTTAACATATTATATCGGAAAAAAACTTTCCCATGTTGATCATGTAGGACTCACAAATATAATTGCAGGTAAAGAGATTGTGCCTGAGCTCCTTCAGGAAAATGTCAATCCATCTAAAATTTCTGAATTGGTTACAGATCTAATAGATAATCCAGAAAAAATCTCTGAAATGAAAAACGAACTAAAAAGAGTAAAAAATCTCTTAGGTGGAAGTGGGGCTTCAGAGAAAACAGCCGGGGTTGCAATTAATTTGTTAAATCAGTAGAGTTTCCTTATAAAACGAAAACGGTGATGGTAACATCACCGTTTTTTTTTCGAGGTTCCTAAGAGTAAAATTTCTTAATCGTTTCAACAACATAAATTAGCTGATCTTCGTTTAAATCCGGGTATATAGGAATCGCTATTGTTGAATCGGCAGCACTTTCTGAATTAGGAAAGTCACCTTTTTTATATCCAAGATCTGTAAAGCAATTCTGCAAATGAAGTGGAACTGGGTAGTAAATATCATTTCCAATACCATTATCATTGATGAATTGCCTTAACTCATCCCTTTTTTCATCCACACTAATTATAAATTGGTTGTAAATGTGGCGACTTTGTACTTCTTCTGGAAGTTTTACATTTTTAAGTGCAGCTTCTTTAAATAGTTTTCTGTATATTTCAGCATTTTCCTGCCTTCCTTTAGTCCAGCTATCTAAATGCTTTAGTTTAATTGATACAATTGCTGCCTGAAGAGCATCCAGTCTAAAGTTGCCTCCAACCATCTCATGATAATATTTCGGATGTGAACCATGATTACGAAGTTTTACAAGCTTTTCAAACATTTCACTTGAATTAGTTGTAACAATACCACCATCTCCAAATGCCCCCAGGTTTTTTGAAGGAAAGAATGAAAAACATCCAAAATCACCCATGGAACCAGCCCTTTTTCCTTTAAATTCTGAACCAATTGCCTGGGCAGCATCTTCAATAACAACAAGATTATATTTTTTAGCAATATCAAGAATTTGATCCATATCTGCGCATTGTCCATAGAGATGTACGGGCATAATGGCTTTTAACTTTGATCTTTCATTATCCCCAAGATTTTCAATTGCCTTTATCATGGAGTCAGGGGATATATTATATGTGGATGGATCGATATCTGCAAAAAGAGGTTTTGCTCCAACCCTTGATATAGCACCGGCTGTTGCAAAAAAAGTGTAAGGTGTTGTAAGGACGATATCTTCTTTGCCAATATCAGCACACATTAAGCTTATAATAAGAGCATCAGTTCCTGATGAAACCCCTAATGAGAATTTGGTATCACAGTATTCGGCAATTTCCTTCTCTAATTTTTCAACATGTGGTCCTAAAATGAAATACTGACTCTCATAAATCTCTTCAGTTACTTTTAAAACTTCTTCTTTTATTTCCTGATATTGTTTTTTTAAATCCAGTAAAGGTACCTGCATAATTTTCCTTATATTTAAGTTATTTTTCAATAATTGTTATTTCAAGTAGCTCTAATAATTATGATTTCAATCTAAATTATTAGAGGTTGCCTTCAATTAAACCAGTTATGTTAACAAAGAAAAATCCTTTTATCAACTCCCTCTAAAATCAAAACTGATAAAATTTAACAGGATTGAATATATAATTAATCTGTTTTTATTAAGCAGGGTTTAAGTATCAAGTAAATAATGTTATAATTATAGTTGCTTAAAGAGTTAATCAATAAAATTCAAATTATATCATTAAATTTTCAAAGTTAAACCGTTAATAAAAATTACAGGTGGGAACCTCTAATAACTGCCTTTTGATCGAACTACAGCGTTATTCAAAAAAAAGAACTGTAGTAAAATCAGCTCGTTATTTTTTTCTCATCCTTGTATTTCAACAAAAATTCTAATTATTAGAGATTCCCTGATATGACTAA
>JAAELO010000622.1 GCA_024226555.1 Desulfobacterales bacterium
TGATGTGGTCAATATAAAAAGACACCTGATTAAGTATTTTTTTCATTATTATCACGCAGCCATATCTATCATAAATTCATTACTTTTTTCATATGCATTAGGAGATTTAAATCCTATAGAAGAATGAATCCTGTTGCTGTTATAAAACATTTCTATATAATCCATTACATCAAATCTTGCCTCTGACTTTGTCTTATAATTTTTGCTGTAAACACATTCTGTTTTTAAGGTCTTGAAGAAGCTTTCAACAACTGCATTATCCCAACAATTACCTTTACGGCTCATACTACAAATAGTCTTATTCTCCTTTAATAGCTTTTGATATTCATTGCTGGCATATTGTATTCCACGATCTGAATGATGAATAAGTCCTTTATCAGGCTTTCTTGTCTTGTATGCCATTTTTAGAGCTTTCTCTACTAAATGAGTTTTCATATTGTTCTCAATTGCCCAACCAACAATCTTTCTTGAGAACAAGTCTATAACGACAGCTAAATACATCCAGCCTTCATGGGTCCATAAATAAGTTATGTCTGTACACCAAACCTTATTTACAGCCCCTACTTTGAATTTCCTGTTTAGAACATTTTCTGCCACAGGAAGTTTGTGTTTACTATTTGTTGTTACCTTAAATTTCTTTTTTCTCTTAACCCGAACACAGGCTTTATACATTAGTTTTTTTGCTTTATATCTTGTTACTTTATAATCACATTCAAAGCTTAAAGACCTGGCTATTCTTCTTGCACCATAAGTGTGCCTGCTTTTAGTGAATATTTCTTTAGTCATGAGGATTAATTTGAGATCAGGATCTACTTTCTTCTCTCTAAACATCTTCAAATATTTATAGAAACCACTTCGACTTACTTCCATAGCCTTGCATAATAAGACTACGGGGAAGGCCTTCATTTGTTGTCGAATAAAATCAAATCTTAGTCTGATTCTTTTGCAAAGAAGACCGCTGCCTTTTTTAAGATTTCTCTCTCCATCTTTAATTGCTGAACTTCTTTACGTAATCTAAAAATTTCTTCTTTCTCAGGAGTCAAATTACCCTTACCTGGAAAAGCATCCTCTCCATCTTGTTCAAACTCTTTTTTCCAGCGCCTTAAGGTTGCTTCATGAATGCCAAGATTTCTTCCTGCTTCTCTTATTTTATAACCTTCTTTAATTATAAGATCTACAGCATCTTTTTTAAATTGTTTTGTATACTTGTTTCTTATTCCCATTATCCCTCCAAAAGTTTGTTTTCTTATACACTCTTTTCGAGGTGTCTGCTATAGCTATACCACACCA
>JAAELO010000623.1 GCA_024226555.1 Desulfobacterales bacterium
ATAGCCTTGCTTCTGATTTTGTTTCATAATTGTTATTGTAAACACATTCTGTTTTTAAGGTTTTAAAGAAGCTTTCAACAACTGCGTTATCCCAACAATTACCTTTTCGGCTCATACTGCAAGTTATTTTATGTTCCTTTATCAGCTTCGTAGGGTGTGTTAATGGTTTGTCAACGCACCTTTACACGAATTTAAATAATAAAAAGGTAACCGAAAAACTTCGGTTGCCTTTTTTTATTCCATTGGTTTTATTTTTTCTAAATTTCTATTCAAAACTGTTGTCATCAGCTTCGTGGGGTTTATTTTATGCACCTTCACAAAGATTAAAGAAATAAAAGGCAGGAAGGAGAAATCCCGACTGCCTTTTTTATCGATCGAATTTCGATATCGTTATAAATGTGCATAGAATGCACCCTATAATTTTTTTTTGATAAAATTTAATATCCTTGAAATGGGTGGAGGCAAGTCCAACCCTACAAAAACAATTTCGAAATCTTTTCATAACCTGTTTGTTAAACTTTTCAAAAGTTTAGCTTCCTATAGAACAAAAATGGTTTTGTTTTGTTCGGTGCAGGAGGTTTTCTTATCTTTCATTTTTTGCTCCCCTCCAGCACTTTTAAAATTCCTTTTATATTTATCTTTCATAAAAGGTTCAACGCAAAGATATTTTAATCATCCATCTTTTTGATAATCGCATATATTAATTGATCCAGTATTTTTCCATCTTTTATAACACTGGATTTAAGACGTCCTTCATATTCAAATCCACATTTTTCAAGAACCTTTGCAGAAGCCGTGTTTGATGAGTATGGTTCAGCTGATATTCGAATAATCTGAAAATTTTCAAAGGCATATGCAACAATCTTTTGAACTGCTTCTGTTATAATTCCACGATTCCAAAATGGTTCAGCAAGCCAGTAACCTAATTCAGCTGTCTGAATGTGAACATCCTGTCCAATCGTTATCCCAATGGAACCAATTACTTCATCCTCAGAAGAGATAGCAAAAAATGTCTTTGGATGATTTACTTTAGCTTTGGATATGAAATCTTTAGCATCTACAATTGTATATGGGTGTGGAAATCCATCACGCAGGTTTAACCAGATATTTTTGTTATTTGCATATTTTGCTATAGAAAGCGCATCATCATTTTTAAAACTTCTCAATTTGTATTGTCTCAATTTTATTTCCATAATCATATCCACTTATTTACCTTTAGGTAATGCAGAATCTCCAAGCTTTTTAAAATTATCATCAAGTAAACTTGTTAAAACACTATTTCCCTGATCATCAACCATCAAAACTGAGTACCTGGCTGCCTCATACACTTTTGCAGTTCCTTCCTGGAAAAAGAATGATTCTGCGCCAAAACTAATACGTTTAGTATTTTTAAATGAGAGTAGGAGTTCACCTTTTTTTAAAGGATCATTTTTAAAAATTCTCTGATATTGAGCAACTCCGTCTTTGTCTAAAGTTATTACTATTTTACCACTTTGCGGTAGTTTAGAATAGCGTAATTTTCTCTCAATTGCATTTTGGAGTATCATATAATCACCCTGTATCAGGGATCTTGGGTCAACAGGTGCAAGTCTCATAATAACCTTTTGTCCTTTCTTAATACTCGTTTCCTTAACTATAATATTGTAGTTAACAACTGTAAGAACTATCGCAAGGGTTACCCACATCATTAATTTTCTCATTTGAGAACCTCGGGTTGAAAGGTTTTTATAAGTTGCCTTACAAGAATTAACACCAATCCTGAACCAGCAATAATATATGCTTTATGTGCCAGATTAATATTAATTGAGTAGTAATAGTAAAAAATGAATACTGGAAAAAAAGCATATGCAAAAACCATCAGAATTTTTTCTCTTTTTGAGTACCCGGTTACTAACAGAGCTATTGAAATAATTATACCTGGATTAGTAAACAACCCTAAAAGTAAAACAGATATTGAGGTTATAATAAACCAGAACTCTTTTTTTCTGTGGTTTGTAATTTTAAATAACAGATATAATGTTAATACTGAACAAATTGCAGATGATGGTAAAAGGTTATCAAAATGATATCCTCTTAAAAAACCTATCCCTGAAAATAGTTTTGATTGAGCGACATTCACAGATTGAGTGTAAATAATTGTCAAAGGAAGCAAAAAAGCAACGGAAAATGCCAGGGGTTTATTCGTATCATTTATTTTGTTGTGTATAAAGAAGTATAAAAAAAGGATATATTCAATAAATATAACGAAATGGATAAGATAATTTCTGCTACCTTTAAGATAGATCATAAAGAGTGACAGGATAAAAACAGGTCCAAGAAAACGGTAGATTTTGTTCTCATAGATTTTGTAAACAAGAGCGACTATAACAAGTTGAATAACAGATAATTCCAGAAAATCATCCCGACGTTCTATCATAAATTCAACTAAAACCAGGCCATTTCCACATAGAAAAAGGGCAAGTGTAAACTGTTCAACAAAAATATTTTTATGCTTTTTTGTTAACACTACTGCTGTAACCATGAAAATGAGACCAATTATAAAAAAACCTCCTTCAAACCCAACGTAAATTGTAAGGATTACAAAAAGAGAAAGAAAAAAAGCTGAAATCCATGCTCCTAATCCCGTAATAACTTTAACAACCACAGGAATTTCAGTTTCTTCATTTTCTAAAATAGAGCCAAGAAGTTTCTCTTTGGTTATTTCCTGATTAATGGTTCTCTCTTTTTGATATATAGATTCTAATGTTAGATCACTTGTCTGTTTCATTTAGCTCCATTTTAATAGATTTGTTAAGGTTAATCATTAAAAATGACGCAACAGCAAATATGGAAGATATTCCTATGGTTATAATAAAAAATGGGGTGAAATTACTGAAAGAGATACTATCTCCTATATTTTCTATAATGATAGATGATAATACAAGGCAAATGCTAAGAGTTATTAATGTTAAACAAATAATGTCTTTGTACCTTTTTCTGTAGAAATAGCCAGCTATAATAATAGTTAACAACCATAATACAGGACTATATTCAATCCTATGCGAATATCCTGAACTAAATATAAGATAAAAAACCGGTATGGTAAGGTTTGTTAGTAAAATTGAGATGAGAACATATCTGATCCACAGCCCTTCTAACCACTTTAAACCAAATTCAAACAGAATCTCTTTTAGTGTGAGAAAAGCAAACGTAACAGATGCAACAATAAGAAAAATAGTATCATGGGATTTGGGACCTACTACCTGGTCAAAATAGAGTATAATCCATACAATTAGAAGAGTATAGAAAATGAACCAAAGGGATGCAAAATTTGAAATCAATACCCAGCCTGCAATTAATAGTAACCATCCCCTGAATAGCTCATGTGAATCAGCACCTGTTTGATAGATTTGTCCAAAAACAGCAAGAAGTACTCCTGTTAATACAGCTGCACTTAAAAGAAACAATTTTCCTGAAAGTTTATCAAAACCTTTGTAATGAGCAATACCTATGGATATAAGAATTGAGGACTGAAGCAGGCCAAATTTTAAAAACTTATCCATGCTGGACCAGTTATATGCAAAAAAATATATGATTCCGGCAAGAATGAGGAGTGATGCAATTGATAAAATTGTTTTACTAACAAAAGGTCCCCAGTTTTGAGGGAAATGACTTTCCAAAAAATCATTATATGTTTCTTCAGTTATTAAACCCTTGTTGTACAGTATTTTAAGTTCTTTTAAATCGCATATTCGGTCAATATCAGGAACGTTATTATTCATAAAGCACCTCACTTTTGTTTAATACTTTAAAATAACTGTTAGTGATATGTCCAGTTATTTTGTTTTATAAAGAGATAAGCGAATTATCATTTGTCAGGTTTTTTCATGAAATTTAAAGTTCAGTTCCGTACACCTTGCAACCACTTCCCACATTAACAACTTTCCCATCGTATGAACTTTGAGCATTAGTACATAAACCGTAATCAAAAAAATGGAACTGACCTTCTAAAGCTCTGTAGTAGATGCAATCACTACAATATTTCTCATGATTTTTTTCAGGTATAATATTTATCCAGCGTTTAGAACAGGCTTCTGAATGAATTAAGATTTTCTCTTCATCCGGATCAAGACTACCAACAAAATCAGATTCAATCATAACAAGTTTGTTATCAGGTTGTGCCTCTATATTAATATTTGGTCCTAGAAGTTGCCAGGAATAGTCTTTTCGAGAGATGCCGAAGATTTCACAGACTATATTGTTATCAAATTCAAACTTTGCATCAACGTTTAGCGTTTGCAAAGTTATACTTTTCAGCTTTGCACCTATTAAAGATAATATCTCAGTTTTAATAGCAGAATCATCATCATAATCACCAGCAATGATTTTATTGTCATTTAGTAAACGCCAGCTTGCAACATTTGTCCTGATTTCCCATTGACCATGAAAGCTGTTTTTTAGTTTTGGGTGCTCATACTCAACAAGTTCCCCAAAACCTATAACCAGAATACCACCATATTCGATATAAGCCCTGCAACATTCTAAGTTTATAATAGAGTCAATTTTTAATCTTAATTTATTTTGCATATAGGGAACCCTCTAAAAATTATATGATAGTTCATAAAATTTATCAAAACTGGTATACAAATAACTTATTAACGGAATATAATAAACTCTTTAATTGCTGAGCAGCTCCAAATGAGCACAACTAAATTTTGAAAGGCAAAGAAATAAAGTGGGTTTATATTATTCATTAGAATTCATAACAAAATCTGAAAATATTTTAAAATTATTGAAAGCGTTTTCAGAGAGATTGATAGAGAAAGACAGGGAAAGATTTAATAATTTCGATATCTATGAACCAGAGTATGAAGAGATTAATACTGACAAATGGGGTAATAAATCAATCATAAAACTTGGTTTTAAGCATACATATAATAAAGAATATGACACAAAAAATTATTATTGTTTAAGTATGTTGGCTGAAGCAGATGAAGGAATTATAAATAATTTCCCTGACTATAAAGAGTCTGTTGAAAATAATAAAGTATCTATTGGTTGTGCATGGACAAGCCTTTATGTTGGTGAAAGCAGTGTCCTTCTGCAAGTTGATGCACCTACTACAAGTATTAGTTTAATGTTTGAAGAATCGGAAAATATCCATAAATTGTGTTCAGGCATTGCTAAAGAAGTGGGAGATACAAAAGTTTATTTAAATAAAGATGAAATATACTGGCAATTTTTTCCTGAAAACAAAGGATATATTAATCCGGATTTTGATTTGTCATTGGATGATTCAACTTTTAATGTTGATGCTTATGTAAAGAAAGTCGAAGGTCTATCTGATCTGAATTTGTGTTAATTTTGCTGTTTTATAAGGGAATCTCTAATAATTTAAGATTTATAATCAAATAATAAAAAGTACAGGAAATAAAGATGAATGATAAGAATATTCCATTTCAAACTATTGACTGGTCAAAAATTCCCAAAACAGAGCATAAAGGTGAGACAGGCATTGCCTATTGGCAAACTTTACAATTTGATGGTTTAAGAATTAGAATTGTAGAATATTCAGAAGGTTACCATGCAGATCACTGGTGCGAAAAGGGTCACATAGTTTATTGCCTCGAGGGAGAGGTTGTTAATGAGCAGAAAGATGGTTCAAGTTCAATTTTAACTAAAGGGAACCTCTAATAACTAGAATTTTGAGTGAAATACAAGGCATTAGGAAAAATAACGAACCGATTTTTCAAAAGTTTTTTTTCGTAATAACGAAGTAGTTCAGTTAAAAGGCGGTTATTAGAGATTCCCTAAAAGGGATGTCTTATGTTGTTTCAGATGATTTAAGTTCCCATAGATCAGTTACCAGGGAAGGTGTAAAATTATTGATTATTGATGGAGATTTTTTAAAATTAAAGAAGTAATAAAAGACTATCAGCATGTTTAAAATTCTAAATAAAAAAAGGGTTTATTATGCCTGAGTTAAAAGAAAAGCCTACTTTGGCTGATTTTCAAAGATATGTTTCTGACCTGGAAGTTGAGCGTGGTTTTGCAGATCAGAATGCTAAGGATAAGTGTCTTCTTTTAGGTGAAGAGGTAGGCGAACTATTTAAAGCAATTAGAAAAGCAGAGGGGATTGCTGTCGATCCTCAATCAAAAATAGGTGAATTAGGTAGTGAAATTGCTGATATATTTATTTATCTTTGCTCAATTTCGAATCGCTATGAGATTGATATTGAAAAAGCTTTCCTAGCCAAAGAGGAACAAAACAAAAAGCGTAAATGGGTTATTTAGTACTGGTTATCAACAATTAGTTCTTATTTATGGGAATCTCTAATAACTGTTCTTTTGGCAAAATACTTTGTTATTTCCAAAAAAAACTGTAATAAAATCGGCTCGTTATTTTTTGAAATGCCTTGTATTTTATCCAAAATTCTAATTATTAGAGGTTCCCTTATGCAAAAGGGATAACAATGATTCGTAAATATGATAAATCAGATATAGATAGTCTATTAAATATCTGGTTAGTAGCTTCAATTAAGGCCCATGACTTCGTTAATGCCGATTTCTGTAAATCGAAAGTAGATGATATGGACTTCATATATCCAGGTGGCTTAACACTTAGGCCTGGAGTACAGAAAGATATCTTTTTTGATACAATTAAAAAAAACTATCCCGATTTACTTCATGAATTTCAGAGACGTTACAGCAATAATCTGTCTTCCGGATCACCAGTAAAATCTTCAACAAATGAGCTTTATAATAATTTAAAACATTTATCCGATAAATATCAAATCCCAATAGAACCACCGCACTACATGTACAAAGATCTGTATCCTGTATATGATGAGATTTATATCTTGCTAAATCATATGGTAAGTTTATATTCAGCTAATGGAACAGATACTAAATTTAAAAAAAGCTTTAAATGCCTATTCAGTATATTTAGATAATGAAAAGAAGACTTTTAACAGAAGAAGAAAAATTCCTTACAAAGAGTTCGAAGAACGTTTTTTAAAAAATATAGGATCGGATGAGTTTGCCGAGTTAATAAACAACCATAAACTTCATACTTTTATTAAAGTGATTGTTGAAAAACGACAAACTTTTGATTATTTAAAGCTTAAACTAGTTTAGGGGACTTTGCTATAATTAACTTAAGGGAACCTCTAATAACTGATCTTTTTGCGAAATACTACTTTTTGAAAAAAAACAACTGTAGTAAAATCAACCCATTGTTTTTTTCTCAGCCTTGTATTTCATCAAAAATTCTAATTATTAGAGATTCCCTTAAGTTATTTAGAAGAATTTCCCTCAATCTTTTAAACCTTAAATTTTGAAACAAGTTGATTAAGTTTAACCGTAATTTCTGCAAGATCCTTCGCTTTATCGTTTACATTGGTACTATTCTCAGAAAGATTCTCTGCAAAAGTATTTACTTCAGAAATTTCACTACTTATTTTTTCTGTATTTTCAGAGTTCTTGGCAATTTTAATATTAACATCAGAGATACCATCGGCAGCCTTTATTACATTACCAGAGATCTCTTCAGTGCTTACAGATTGTTCTTCAACAGCTGCAGCAATAGAACTTACTAAATCATTTACATTATTTATGACTTTCGAAATCTCACTTATTTCATGTATTGTACCACTAGATGTTTCTTCAATACCTTTAATGTTATTTTTAATTGAGCTTGTCGCTTCCTCTGTCTGTTTTGCAAGCTCTTTTATCTCATTTGCCACCACAGCGAAACCTCGTCCTGATTCACCAGCTCTTGCTGCTTCAATTGTTGCATTTAAAGCCAAGAGGTTTGTTTGACCAGATATGTCAGATATGAGGCCGGCCACATCTCCAATATCCTTAACAGATTTATCAAGCATACTTACGTTTTCTGAAGCTAAATCAATATGATTTACAGCTTCTCTTGAGATTACACTCGCATTTTCAGCATTTCTTGCAATCTCTGTTATTGTACTGTGCATCTGGCTTGAGGCTGTTGCAACATTATTTATATTTGATGATGCAATCTCCATTGATGCCGCAACATCACTCGTATCTTCTGATATCTCATCGGAAGATTTTGATACATTGTCAGTATTTTTATACATCTCATCTGTTATGCTCGATATATTTCCTGAAAGTTTTTTTACTTCATCAGATGAAGACTCTAATAATTTGGCATTTGAAGAGATATCTTTAATGATAATCTGAAGATTTTCCACAAAGATATTGAACCATTTAGTAAGAGTTCCAACTTCATCATTATTCTTTGTAGCAAGTCTTAATGTCAGATCTCCATCACCCTGGGCTATATCTTTGATCATATCTTTAGTCATAATTATTGGTTTTAATATATAAAACTTTAACAAAAACAGGATTGTTCCACTTAAAACAAATACGCATAGTATTGAGATCAATATAACAGATATTATCATAATCCTCTGTGACGATACATACGCGTCTTTACTGTTTTTAATAGAGCTTTCTATTCTGTTTGAAATTACTTTTAGTTTCTCCAATGCATTGCCCTTGTTCATACCAATTTCAACATATCCAACCTCATCGCCATTATAATAAATAGAGCTGTTAAACAGCTGGACATTTTTTGCTGACTTTTTCTCAGTTAGCGAATTCAGATCCTTTCCGGTAAAATTGATAAAAGCAATATCAGGGTCTTTCATAAATCCTTCAACCATGAAGTTAAGAGCTTCAGTGTCTTTGTTAGCAACTATTTTGCCAACACCTTTTTTAAGAATATCCATATAATTCTTACCTTTAACAGATAAACCTTTAAGGTATAGTAGGTTTTCGTTGCTTTTTTCAACATTCAGGGCATTTGTGAAAATAGAGTTTACTTTTTCATGTGAATTTATCGAAAGGCTGATCATAAAAAATGCAAGTGCTGCAAAGAAAAAAAGAGATATAATGGATACGGTTATAATAAATTTTCTTGCAACAGAAGTGTACCCCTTATCAGAGATATCCTTCTTTTTTTTTTGTTTAGGTTTCAGTTTTTGAATAAAATTTAAAATACTTGCAAGCTTATCTTTCATGATACTTAACCTTTATTAAGTTTTATTAAAATGAATACACAAAAATATTTCACTCATCATAATTATAGTGAACATTATTAAATAGTTGTGATTATCCATAAAATCTACAAATGTATAGAGAGAAAGTCAAGTATTTAAAAGGATAAGAAAATAATGGAATTTTGATAATAACTGAATTTATTAAGCATATAATTAAGTATTAAGCAATTATTTGAAAGGATTTGGAGTTGAATATGAGAGGAATCTAGATTGTGCCAAAATCTTACTTTGGCACAATCATAAACTTCGTTTATTTAACAGCCATCATTCTTTCAACAGCTTTCAATGCAGGAACCCTTACATTTTCAGGGACAGTAACGACATTATCAAGATTCTCAAGACTATTAAGAACATCTGTAAGTGTTATTTTTTTCATGTCTGGGCAAGATGCCTGCTCTGAAAGAGGATATAACTTTTTACCAGGAACTTTGTTTTGCATTGGATATAAAATCCCAACCTCAGTTCCGATTATAAACTCCGTATTATCGGAATTTTCCACATATTTTATCATTCCTGATGTACTTGTTACAACATCTGCCATATCAAGAACTTCAGGAGGACACTCAGGATGTGCTATAAATTCAGCACCTTTATATTTTTCCTTTGCAGCAATAACCATTTCAGCAGTCATATCGTTATGGATTGGACAATATCCCTCCCATAAATGAATCTTAACATCGGTATTTGCAGCTGCATATTTTGCAAGGTTTCTGTCTGGTGTCATTAGAATCTCTTTAACATTGAGACTATTCACTACTTTTATAACATTAGCAGAAGTACAACATATCGTAGATAAAGCTTTAACGGCTGCTGTTGTGTTTACATATGTAACCACAGGCATTTCAGGAAGTGTTGCCAATTTTGTTTTTAAAGCTTCAGGCTTTATCATATCTGCCATGGGACACCCGGCATCCATTCTTGGAAGTATTACTGTTTTGTCCGGAGAGAGAGTGGCCGCTGTTTCAGCCATAAATGAAACTCCGCAAAAAACAATAACTTCCGCATCTGTTTTAGCAGCTTTAATACTAAGCTCTAAAGAGTCTCCGCAAAGATCTGCTATTTCCTGAATTTCAGGGGGTTCATAATTATGAGCAAGTATAATTGCATTCTTTTCTTTTTTGAGTTTCTCAATTCTCTCGATCATGGTAAATCCTTCTAATTCTTTTCTGTCAAAGTTATTTCGTCAACACCCTTTGGGGTCACAAAGTTAAAGAGCGAATCCTTAATATTTTTAACAAATATAATGTTCTTTAGTAAAATAACAGTTTCGTCTTCATAAATATTTACTGTTCTTATGTTATCAACAATAAACTTTTTAGTTATGAGCAGGTGTATCGATGTGATATCAATATTACCTTTTTCCCTTGGAATAAGCTTTATTGCGTAATGTTTTTTGCCACTCTCACCAGTAAGGGATACAATGAATTTCTTTCGAATTAGAGTTATATCAGAAAGAAATGAAGCACCTTTACCATCACCAAATATAGCTGGGGCACTACCAACTGAAACCTGCTTCTCTGCAGGTTGATAAACCCAGAGTTTTTTTCCGTTACTTATAATGATCTGTTTATTTGGCTCGATGTACTCCCATCTCATTTTACCAGGTTTTTTAAACATGGCTTTTCCACTGGCAGTATCTGTCACTTCAATCGCTTTTAATGTTGAACTTTGTACAAAATCAGTTGTGAAGCCAGTTTTGTATCTCTTTTCGACTCCAGTTAGGATCTCATTAACTGTTATTTGTGAGTAAGCGCTAAATGGAATAAAAATAGTTATTACAAATATTAAAAATAATTTTCTCATTATTGTTCCTGAATTAAAATTTCAATTTATAAACATCCAAAGGATGTAAAGCATTTTATTAATGATATCAAGTTTTAATATCATTTTTGTGCATTATTAATCTCAACCTCTTCAAATGTTTTTATATCTGCAAGTACTCTTGTTGAAGCGTCAAGTAATTGCATGGCAACAGCAGCTCCTGTTCCTTCTCCCAGTCTGAACTTAAGATCGATCAGCGGAGTAAGTCCAAGTCTTTCATGCATAAATTTGTGCCCAACTTCAACAGATCTGTGACTTGCAAAAAGATATTCTTTGGCAGATGGAGCGAGCTCACATGCTATTAAAGCTCCGGCAGTTGATATTAGTCCATCACAAATAACCGGAATTTTGTGAAAAGCAGCCCCAAGAACCAATCCTGCAAGACCTCCTATCTCAAATCCGCCCACTTTTGAAAGCACATCAATAGCGTCGGAGGGATCTGGTTTATGTATATCAAGCCCTTTTTTTATGGCAGAGATTTTCTTTATAAGGCTTTCGTCATCAATTCCTGTTCCTCTTCCAGTAAGATCCTCAACAGATTCTCCTGAAAATGCAGCAATGATTGCGGTTGATGGGGTCGTATTTCCAATTCCCATATCTCCGGTACCAAGGATATCCACAGGATTTTTTTCAAGAAGTTCACCAACAATTTCAATACCTGCTTCAATTGATCTTACAGCTTCATCTCTTGTCATTGCAGGTTGTTTCGCAAAATTCTTAGTTCCCATACCAACTTTTTTATGAAAAATCGGAAGGTCTTCTTCAAATTTGTGATTAACACCAAGATCTGCCACAACAACTTCAGCACCTGCATGTTTTGCCAGAACATTTATTGATGCACCCTTGTTAACAAAGTTGTAAACCATTTGCGGGGTGACTTCCTGGGGAAAGACACTAACACCTTCCTCAATAATACCATGGTCTCCGGCACATGTTACAATCACCTTATTATTAAGGTGAACATCAATGCTATCTTTAATCCCGGCAAGTTTTGCAGAAACATCCTCAAGTATTCCAAGGCTGCCATTTGGTCTTGCCTGATCGGAAAGCCTTTGCAGGGCCTCATTTTTATACTTAGCATCTGGCGAAGAGATATTCTTAATTGTTTTTTTTAACAGATCCATAACACCCTCCATTTTACAAAAAACCCATCATCCAATAAAAAAAGTATATTTTCATAAAGAATGACGGGTTTAATTTTTTTTTCTAAATGTTTTCTTATACAGCTTTTGAAACTTTGTCCCCTGCTATATCATCACCAAAAACTTCCATACCTTTTTTCATAGCACAAAAATTTCCACACATAGTACAGGTTTTTTCTTCTGCAGGAGATCTATCAGCTTTTATCTTTTTAGCTACTTCAGGAAAAAGAAGATACTTATCAAGGTCATCCCATCTCATATCTCTTCTTGCAAGTGCTGCCTGTTTTTCATTCTCTCTTCTATCAGGATACTTAGCAACATCACCAATTCTTACAGCAAGTCTTGTTGCACGAACTCCTTCACGAACATCTGCTTCATTTGGCAAAGCAAGGTGCTCAGCAGGAGTTATATAACAGATAAGGTCTGCGCCATACCTTGCTGAATTAGCAGCACCAACAGCAGCAGTAATATGGTCATAACCAGCACCAGTATCAATTGGAAGTGGTCCCAGAACATAATAAGGAGCATTACCACTCATTCTTTTCTCTAACATGATGTTACCTTCAATCTCATCTAAAGGAACGTGACCAGGTCCTTCAACCATCATCTGACATCCCATATCACGACCAAGTTCTGCAAGCTCACAGTTGATAATCATCTCTGCCATTTGCGCTCTGTCATGACTATCATGAATAGCACCTGCTCGTATACCGTTACCAAGTGAAAGAACAGCATCATATTTTTTCATCAAACCACAAACTCTATCAAACTGCTCATAAAGCGGATTCTCTTTTTTATTTGCATCCATCCATGAAACCATAAAAGTTCCACCCTTTGATGCAAGACCACCATATCTGTAACCCTGTTTTCTTAGTCTTTCAATTGTATAAAGATTTATTCCACAATGGATCGCCATAAAGCTTAAACCATCATCAAGCTGCTGCTCAATAAGGTCGAAAAGATATTCAGGATCAAGTTTTGCAGGATTCTGATGGATCCTGTTAGTCTCTTTAAATGCCTGATATAAAGGAACATTACCCACAGGAAGATTTGTAGCCCCTATAACAGCTCTTCTTATCTCATCCATCTCACCATCAGCAGAAAGCTCCATCAGAGTGTCAGCGCCTTCTTCCTCGGCAGCCTTTGCTTTTCTTACTTCAGCTTCAATATCACAAATATCTGAAGATGTTCCAATGGATGCATTTACTTTAGTTCTAAGGCCAGTACCAATACCAGCAACTTTCTGGTTTGGTCTTTTAGGGTTACATGGAATTACGATTTCACCCTTAGCCACTCGCTCTCTTATAACTTCAGGGTCGAAACCTTCATCTAAAGCTACTGTCTTGATCTGTTCTGTAACAACACCTTCTCTTGCTAATTCAATCTGGGTTTTCATAAAAAATCTCCTAAAAAAATAATATTTTCCGGCCCTGAAATACAAAAAGGGTTCTGATGAGCTTAATTAAGCCCTTCAGAACCCTTTACCATCATGTTCTTTTAAGACTCTTAAAGGCGCGTCTTCTGACTCCCGGATTTACTCTTATTCAACCTTCCCAGCTTATGCCAGTGGTTTACCCTATAGGCATCGAATAAAAACTCCGGTTACAGCGGCGGGACCGTTACGGATTTAAACCGTATTCCGTTAACCTTAAGTCTAATCTTATAATATTTTTTAAATCTAAATTTATAGAAAATAGATTTAAATATTTTAAACAGCACATGCAAAAATAAGTCAAGCCTTTAATTAAATTAGCTAAAAAACAAAGGAGTTGGATGTTTTAATATCCAGCCACTCCAACAAACACGTTCTATCAAAACCTTAAAAAATATAGATGCATAGGTTTAGAGGTTAACAGAAAAAATCCAATTGTATTTATTTTAATTTCAGGTAAAATAAATAATACTTATAGATTTTGAAATCCTAAAAATAATCTTAAGCAGGATTTAAGCTATGAAATTGGATTCCAGGGACATAGATATAGAAGATATTGAAATTGGTATCTATTATCATGAGAGTGATTATGCGAGTATCAAAAGAAGAATAGTTTCTATAATAATAGATATTATAGTAATTGTAATGATTTCATGTATTGTTTTAATAATAACAAGGTTATTTAATGATAACTTAAATTTAAAATCCAATTGTTTTTTTCTGGTTGCTTTATCATTTTTATATTTAACATTTTTGAAGCGATCCAGATTTAGAACAGTAGGTTATATTCTTATGGGTATTAAAGTTGTTAATCTTAGGGGTGGAAAACCTTCTTTGTACAGTATGTTTATGAGAGTAATAATGTTGATTATTGGTACTTATGACATTCCAAAATCGATAGATTTAGCAAAAACTGATTTAACTAAACAGACCTTAAGAGATAAGTTTCTGGGTCATTATGTAGTAAATGTTAAAGCAAGACCAATTGGTTCTGGTCCAATTGTAACAGCTGCTAATTATTATGGTATGAGGCGGCTTTTTAAATATAAAAAAGTAGAAAAAGAATCATAGTTTCTCACCTTACACTACTAAAAAGCTCACCACTCTTCAAAACAGCATTTTATAGACCTTTGAATTTGTTCAGGTCAGAATAAAACTCAAAGGAATGTTTATGCATTGGTATAGTTATGCTATTAGAATACGAGAATCTTAAATATTAATAAAGATAGGAAATTGCTAATGTCTGACAGAGGTAAATGGCAGGAGAGATATGAAAATGATGAAACTCCATGGGATTCAGGAGAGCCTGATGGAAATCTTATGGTATTTATTGAGACTTCGGTTATTGCTCCTGTAAAAACTCTTGAGATAGGTTGTGGGACCGGAACAAATTCTATCTACCTTGCAAAGAAAGGTTTTGATGTTACTGGGGTGGATATATCAGATATTCCTGTTCAGAAGGCAATTGAAGAAGCAAAAAAAGAGAATCTTAATTGCAGATTCCTTGAGGTAAATTTTCTGGTTGAAAATGTTGGGAGTGATTTTGGATTTGTGTATGACAGAGGTTGTTTTCATACAATGGATTCGGATGAAGATCGGCAAAAATTTGCTAAGAAAGTTCATGAGCATCTATCAATTGACGGATACTGGCTTTCATTAATTGGAAGCTGTGATGATGCGCCTCGTGAAACGGGACCACCAATGTTAAGTGCAAAAAATATAGTTGATGCTGTTGAAAGGCATTTTGAGATTTTATCTCTTACAACTGGTGAAATTGATACTGCAAGGGAATTTTCTCCAAAAGCCTGGGTTTGTTTGATGAAGAAAAGAAACATTTAATGACTGAGTCTAAAAGAAAACTGTTTGTATCGGTTCGAACACTTGTAAAATATGTTAGCCGAAGCGGAGATATTGAAAGTACCTTTATGGGTTCAAACAGGATGGTTGATGGAATTAAGGCTCATCTTAAGATTCAGAAATCCCGTCCTAATGAATATACCAGAGAAGTTACTATTCTTCATGAGATTGAGCAGGACGATTTTACACTTGTTATAAATGGCAGAATGGATGGGCTTTATGAATATCCAGATCATGTAATAATTGATGAGATAAAATCCACATATAAAGATCCTTCATGGTTTGAACATAATGAAAACCAGAAGCACTGGAGTCAGGTTAAAGTTTATGCGTATCTATATGCAAGTAAGAACAGTCTTGAAAGTATAAATACTAAAGTTACATATTACAATTTAGTTACTGAAGAAGTAAAAGAGTATGACAAGTCACATACTTTGGAAGAACTGCAACTGTTCTTTGAAGACCTTGTTAAAGATTATATAAAGTGGCAGTCTCTTGTTGCTAAATGGAGATCTGTTCGTGATAAATCCATAGAAAATATGGATTTTCCTTTTGAAACATATCGAAATGGTCAAAGGGATATGGCTGTTAATGTTTATCTGGCTATTAAGAATAAAGAACAACTGCTTTGTAAGGCCCCAACAGGGATTGGGAAAACAATTGCAGCTATTTTTCCATCTATAAAATCATTAAAAGAGAATCATATAACAAGAATATTTTATCTTACGGCACGGACTACCGGAAGAACTGTTGCTAATAAAGCTCTGGATATCCTGAGAAAAAAAGGACTTAAGATAAAATATATAGTACTAACCGCCAAAGAGAAGATCTGTTTTAACAAGGATGCTGCATGTAATGGTCAGGAGTGCGAATATGCAAGGGGTTATTACGATAAATTAGGTGATGCACTTCAGGAACTTTTTAATCATAACAGTTTTTCAAGGGAAAGAATTGAATCACTTGCTGAAAAGTATGAAATTTGTCCGTTTGAGTATTCCCTTGATATATCTTACTGGGCTGACATTCTTATCTGTGATTATAACTATGCCTTTGCGCCAAATGTATATTTAAAAAGGTTCTTTGATGAGGAAACTAAAGATTATGCTTTTTTAATTGATGAAGCACATAATCTGACGGAAAGAGCCCGGGATATATTTTCTGCTGATCTATCCGATTACTCCTTTCAAAAATGTATAGAGGATCTTGACGGTGAGGAGAAAAAAATAGGCAGGGTTTCAAAAAAAATTCTATCATGGTTTTCAGATCAAACCATGTTTCAGGAGGAGGGTTTTTGTTATGAAGCTGTTTATCCTGATGGACTAAATGCAAGCCTTAGAAGTTTTTTAAAAGTAGCAGATGATTTCCTGTCCACAAATATTAAAACATCATACCGGGATACAATTTTAGACCTGTATTTTAGCATATCGTCCTTTATGAGAATCTCAGAAACTTATGATAGTTGCTATGTGAGTTGTTATGAAACAAATGATTATAACAAAAAACTGAAACTATTCTGCATCGATCCCTCTGTTCAGTTAAAAGAAGCATTAAAAAGAAGCAGATCTGCAATTTTCTTTTCTGCAACCCTGTCTCCTGCGAGCTATTTCAAAGAAGTTTTTGGAATGAATGAAACAGCATATGAGCTAAGCTTGCCCTCTCCTTTTCCTGAGGAGAATCTAAAGGTGATTTTACTTGATTCCATTGCTACAACATATAAAAAGAGGGAGAATTCAAGGGTTGAGTTAGCCGATGCTCTTTGTGCAATTACAAATGAGTGTTCGGGAAATTTTCTTTTCTTCTTTCCGTCATATAAATACATGGAGATGATATATGAGCTTTATGGGCTAAAATCTCCGGATAAAGAAACTTTAATACAAAGTTACGGAATGTCTGAATATGAAAGAGAGAACTTTATAGAAAAATTTGCTGAAGAAAACGGCTCTCTTGCCGGATTTGCTGTAATGGGTGGTGTTTTTGGAGAGGGAATAGATCTTATTGGAGATCAGTTAAAGGGTGTTGCCATAACAGGCGTTGGGCTTCCGGGGATTACACCGGAGCGGGAGATCATTCGGGAATATTTTGAAGAGAAGATAAAAATGGGTTTTGATTATGCCTATGTATTTCCTGGAATTAACAGGGTTCTCCAGGCAGCTGGCCGGGTTATCAGGACTGATACCGATAAAGGTATTGTGGTTTTAATTGATGAAAGGTTTTCAAAATATCCATACAGGTCATTATTGCACAGGGAATGGAAACCTATTAAAGTTCGAAATCTTGAGAATTTAGATAATATTTTAGATGGATTTTGGAACTAACAGGTTTAATTTATATTTATTATGTTTTTTATTCGTCATCCTTCAAATTCAAAATGGTTGAAGAGATCCATAAAAATAATAAAAAACATAACATTTTTATTTATGGTTCAATCAAAACTTTATGATTAGGGAACGAAATGAATAACATTATCTGATGTTTTATGTTACTTCTCTCCAAATAATGTGAAATCTTTAATTAGAATTTTGTTTGAAAAAAAAACGATCTGATTAGTTAAAAAAATGTTTTATATAGTTATTGATGAAAAATAAATATCGCAGGGGAGCTGCTTGCCTGCTCTTTTTATTAACAATACGGATTGTTATATAGTTAAAAAGGTTTAGTTATGATTGGGATTGTTTTTTCAACACTGGCAGGTTTTTTCTGGGCTGTCGCAATAATTATATATAAAAAGACCGGAGATATTTTTTCACCTGTATCACTCAATCTGTTTAAATGTCTGCTGGCAATAGTCTGTCTGATACCACTAATGTTAATAATGGGAGTGGATTTCTTCCCAAGTAAAAGTTTTAATGATTACTTGTTAATATCTATTTCAGGAGTTATTGGGATTGCAGTTGCAGACTCACTGTTTTTTGCAGCTTTAAGAAGAGTTGGTGCAAGTTACATGGCTGTTATTGATTGCCTCTACTTACCCAGTATACTTCTTACATCTTTTCTTTATCTGGATGAAAGGATGGGAATAAATGGAATTATTGGTGGAGTACTTGTTTTTAGTGGAATATTTCTTGGTTCATATTCAAAAAAAACTGACAATAGTATAAAAAGTAAAGATCTTTTATATGGAACAATTCTTGGGTTTCTTGCCATTTTTTTTATCGCATTAAGTATTGTGATGGTAAAGGATCTATTGAAGGGATCTAACGAAGTTTGGGTGGTATTTCTAAGAAATGGCGCAGGAACAATCAGTCTTATATTGTTCACACTTGCCAGCCCTGAAAGAAAGAAAATATTTAATGATCTTATACCTTCCAAGGACTTTAAATCTAATTTATGCGCAGCATTTGCTAATTTTTTAGCACTGCTCTTCTGGATCACAGGAATGAAATATGCACTTGTATCCATTGCTGCAATATTGAATCAGCTATCCATTGTATTTATATATATTTTAGCTGTTATATTCCTGAAAGAGAAAGCAACAAAACTAAAAACTCTTTCTGTTCTATTGGCTCTTTCCGGCGCATCAATAGCTATATTTAACGACGTTTCATTATCATTCTATAAAGTATATTTTACAAAAATATTAAACTTTATCATTCAGATAATTCGTTAAAAAAGTAGTCTTTTGCCTCTTGAACAGTATTAAATTGAAGCCAGTCTCTTTTTATAACTCTTCCACTTCTTTTTCTAATAATTTCTATTGTTGTACATCCATGATAAATTCTTTTTTCATGATATTCTGGTAATAGCTCCTGTTGTGTCATTTTTTCCCTCCATTTTAGTTAAAGCTAAATTTTAATCTGACTCTAATTATGAAGTTAACACATGGGTGTGTCATATAAGGTCACACCAAATATCAAAAAAAATATTTTCTTTAAATTTATGCCATAAAGCTTACATTACCTTTAGATTTTGCAGCTTCGGGATTCTTATTTTTATGGTTAGCATCAAGAATTTTCAGATTTTTTACTATTTTCTTGTATGAATCTTTTCCACCAACTTTATCAACAATTCCAGGGCCTAAATCTTTCATCATCTTTACAAGTTTTCCAGGATCAGTAAGTAAGATCTCTTCCATAGCATCTATTCTGGTTGAAACCCTTGCTTCTACTTCAGTTTTACTTATAAAACCATCCTTATTAAGATCCATTTTAGCAAAATCAGCTTTAGTAGCACCGGTTTCTTTTATTGAAAGCTTCATATCACCGTTCTGATCTCTTTTTTTAATAAGCTCCGTAAGTCTTGCCTGATATGCTTCAAATGTTTTTTTATTATCAGATGCAGCCTGGGTATTTTGCTTGGCAGACATTGCATTTTTTTTATTCATGGCAGTCTTACTAAGATTTTGACTGGAAGAACCTTTTTTTGCAGCTGCAATATTTGCAGGTTTTTTTGAACCATTTTGCTGGGGTCTGTTTGCAGCCTGATTAGTTGCTCTTCTTGCATTTTGAGCACCTCTCTGTGCATTGGCCCTGGCAGATCTTGCAGGCTTATTTGCAGCCTGTGGATTCGTTGCTTGTTGTCTTCGAGCTTGAGCAGCCTTGTTGTTAGCTGCAGTAGGCTTATTCGGTACAGCTGTTTGACTATTAACTCTCATATTACCTCCGATTATTATAATTACACTTTTAAATAAAATTTACCTGAAACCCATTTTTGCATTTATCATGCCATTTTTAATAAATCTTCCTGGGCTATTAATATGAAAGAGCTAATGGGAATTTAGTGTGTTCTTAGACATGTTTTTTTAAGAGAAAAAAATTCCTTTACAGGAAAGAATTGCATCCTGTACTTTAGTAAGGGGAATCTTTTAAAGAAGAGAAAAGGAGATTGAATGAAAATACTGTCTTTTTCGGATATACATGGCCATATAAGCAACTTTAAAAAAATTTCAGATGAAATAAAACTGGCTGATATAGTTGTTTTATCAGGAGATATAACTCACTTTGGAAAAGAACCTGAAGTTCAGAAAATATTAAATGAAATAAGAAAGTACAATAAAAATATTATTGGTGTAACCGGGAACTGTGATTATCCTGAAGTTCAGAAAGTTCTGATTCAGGAAGGCTTATCAATTCATAGTGAAGGAAGAGTTATTGATTCGTACTTCTTTGCAGGATGTGGATATTCATTGATAACTCCTTTTAATACACCGAGTGAAGTATATGAAAATGACCTTGAAAAATATATAAACAAAGCTTATTCAAATCATAAAGATGAAAATTCTGTATTTGTGGTACATCAACCACCATACAATTCAAAAACCGATATATTAAAAAGTGGAGAAGCATCCGGAAGTAAAATTGTAAGGAAATTTATAGAAACAAAAAAGCCTGTTTTATGTTTAACAGGTCATATACATGAATCTCCTGCAATAGAACATCTTGATGATACAGTGCTTATTAATCCGGGAGGTTTTTTTGAGGGTAGCTATGCATCTGTTGAAATAGATGGGAAAATTGTTATAAATTCGGAAATTAAAAAAATATAAGGGAGCCAGGAGAGATGGAATTTAATATTAAAACTAATTCGCGTACAGATTTTATTGATATTACTGATCAGGTCCAGAATTTTGTAAGTTCTACCTCTGTAGAAGATGGAATTTGTCTTGTTTTTGTTACCCATACAACGGCAGCTGTAACAATTAATGAGAATGCAGATCCTGCTGTTAGAACAGATTTAAAGGCAATTTTTGACAGAATAATACCATGGGAAAATAATTATCACCATATGGAAGGTAATTCCGCTGCTCACATGAAAACAACAATAACTGGTTCGTCTGAGATGATTCCAATTGAAAATGGAAGATTGGTTCTAGGAACATGGCAAAGTGTTTTCTTCTGTGAATATGATGGGCCGAGACGTAGGAAAGTTGTTGTTAAGGTTATAGGGTAGATTTTTTATTATTATTTGTAGAGTCAATACCCAACAAATAAGGATAATCTTGTCAATAATATTAAGGGAATCTCTTCTTCTTCTAAGTAACACTTTTTATTTTTTAGCTCTTTTTAAAGAACAAAAAAATAATAATTTGAGTGTAAGAACAGTTTATAAAAGGACAGGACCTTCCTGCCTAACCAGAAAGTTCTTTTAGAGAAGAGATTCTGCTGAATCTTTCATCCATATCCAGAGAGGTTATCTTTTGAAAGCCAGATTGAATTAATACCGGCTTTTAGAGCAGGCTCAATATCAATTTTAAAATTATCTCCAACCATAGTGATTTTTTCTACTTTAACAGAGAATTTCTCAATTATGGTTTTTTAAAATTCAGGGGTTCCATTTGCAATGCTAGGTTTGCTTTACAAAAATATCCTGTAATATATCGGTCCAGAATGTATGGAACAGATTTTCAAAATATTCCATATGCATAGGACAGAGAGTTAAAAGAAATTCTTGAAATGAATATCGATAAAGATGATTTGAACAAAATATTATGGAAAAATGCTGAAGAATTTTATGATTTGAAGCAAGGCTGATTTCACAGAAGTTTTTTTATAACTATTATTCGTGTCTTGTCCCCATATACTTCAATTGAACAACAACTATTAAAAAATCTAATTTTTGATCATGTTTATATGCGATATGAATTCTAATTTCATTCATAGAATCGCAATGATAAATTATATTCAGTAAATATATATAATAATTATATAATGTTGTAATGGGGCAAAAATGGTACTTTTTATCAACTTTGACAATAATCATTTTTTAGGTAACATATTGAATATATATTTAGTTATTCAATTTTTTGTTGACTCCAACAAAAAATATATATACATTTTGCCGCTTAAAATATGTTTATTTTAACTAAACATACTAAAAATATATAAAGAAGGTAAGAAATAATGAGTAAACTGTTAAACAATCTAAAACTTAGAAACCACATAATGATTACTGTAGGTACAGTAGCATTTTTGGCTTTTGCTATAACAATAACATATGTTTCGATCAAAACCAGAGATATTATGGAAACTGAAGCAATGGATAAAGCTACGGAAATTGCTGGTAAGCATAGTAATTATATTAAGGGCGATATTGAAATCGCTATGAGTGCTGTTCGGAATATGGCACGTGCATTTGAAGGAATAAAAAAAAGCAAAACAGTTCCTGACAGACAAATGATGAATAAAATGATGAGACAGATTCTTATTGATAACCCTGAATTTAAAGGGATCTCTTCAGTTTGGGAACCGAATTCTCTGGATGGAAAAGACAATGAATTTGCGAACACCTTAAATCATGATAAAACCGGAAGGTTTATACAGTACCTGTATTATGAAAACGATAAAATTAATACCATGGCACTTGATATCTATGAAAATGAAGTCTGGTATACACTACCAAGAGATTCGATGAATGAAACCATAACTGAACCATTTTTTTACAAGATTAATGGTAAGAATATCCTAATGACAACACTGTCAGTTCCTATAATACATAATGGAAAATCTCTTGGAATTGTTGCTGTTGATATCGATCTGTCACACTTTAAAAAAATGGTTACCGGTACTAAATTGTTTGAAACCGGATACTTCAGTATTATTTCCAATAACGGTTCATATGTAGCACATCCAGATAGTAAAAGGATTGGAAAACCTGTAATTGACACCGATAGTTGGGCAAAACCCTATATGGATGCTTTAAAATCCGGTGAAGGGTTTGTTACTGGAAGTTATTCAAAAACATCCAAAGAATATACAGAAAGAATATGTGTCCCCATTAAGATCGGGCGAACCACTACTCCATGGGCTGTTCTTGTAAATATCCCCAAAGATAAAGTAACAGCTTCCGCAAGGAATATGATTTATAAAATTATTTTTATTGGTGCTTTATCTTTGGTAGCATTATTAAGTGTTATTTTAATTATGAGTCGTTCAATTACCGGACCCTTAATTAATGGAGTTGAATTAGCCCAGAGAATGTCAAATGGTGATTTCACGCAAAAACTGGATATTAATCAGAAAGATGAGGTTGGTGTTCTTGCAGGGTCCCTTAATAATATGACATCTAACTTAGGTGGAATGA
Organism: Desulfobacterales bacterium; assembly: GCA_024226555.1. Classification (GTDB taxonomy): domain Bacteria; phylum Desulfobacterota; class Desulfobacteria; order Desulfobacterales; family JAAELO01; genus JAAELO01. The sequence continues at coordinate 23,343 of JAAELO010000623.1, forward strand.
TTAAAGAGATCACCAGTGGTGTCGAAACTCTTTCATCCTCATCTACAGATCTTGCTGTTATATCTGAGCAAATGTCCCAGGGAGCAAAACAAACAGAAGATAAATCCAGGACTGTTGCTAAATCGGCTGAAGAGATGAGTTCAAGTACTGTATCAGTTGCAGCAGCAATGGAGCAGGCATCCACAAGTCTCAATATGATCGCCTCATCTTCTGAAGAGATGACATCAACTATTAATGAGGTTTCCGGGAATACAGAAAAGGCACGTGATATTGCAGAAACAGCTGTCTCATTAGCTAAAAAAGCATCAGATAAAATTTCTGAACTTGGAGAAGCTGCCAATGGTATTGGAAAAGTAACTGAAACCATAACTGATATTTCAGAACAAACTAATCTTCTGGCATTAAATGCAACTATTGAAGCTGCAAGAGCTGGCGAAGCAGGTAAAGGTTTTGCGGTTGTTGCAACAGAAATAAAAGAGCTTTCAAAACTAACATCTGAAGCTACTAATGATATCAGGGAAAAGATTGCTGGAATTCAGCAAACAACAAAGATCTCTGTTGATTCCATAGAAGAAATTAAACAGATTATTGATGATATTAATGAAATTGTTACAATTACAGCCACTGCGATTGAAGAGCAATCTGCGACTACCCAGGAAATTACTGGTAGCGTAACACAGGTATCTGAGGGTATATCGGTAATAAATGAGAATGTTGCTCAAACGTCAAAAGCTTCAGAAGTTATTACAGCTGACATTTCAGAAGTAAGCAGGCAATCCACAGAAATGAAAACCAGCAGCTCAAATGTTAGTACTAATGTTAATGAATTATTGGAACTAGCTGATAGACTAAAACAAATGGTTGGGAATTTCAAAGTTTCTTAAATAATATACTTTGTTTATAGGGAACCTCTAATAATTAATATTTTGGATGAAATACAAGGCATTTCCAAAAGTAACGAGCCGATATTATTACAGTTTTTTTTGGAAATAACAAAGTATTACGCCAAAAGAGGAGTTATTAGAGATTCCCTATAATCTTAAAGACAGTAATTTGAATGCTGAGAGAATCATTCAAATTATTGTTGTACTATTAATAACAAGCTTGATGGTTTTCCGTGGAGAAAACCATATTGAAAGGCATGGTTCAAATCTTCAATAATTGTTTAACTTAGTTTCCTATAACCTTTAGGGAACTCTAATAATTATTATTCTGAGAATAACGAGCCGATTTTATTACAGTTTTTCTTAGAAATAACACAGTATTTTGCAAAAGAGGAGTTATTAGAAATTCCCTTTAATTCATATTAAGTTTAAGAATATACCGTCTTAATAGATCCAAAGCTTTTGCTGCAAATATCATCTTATTAATTTTTCGGAAATTGCTTTTATAAATGATTTTAAACCCTTTAGTTTCTGATTCAGAAGATATTCCAATACAAACTGTACCAACAGGTTTATCTTCTGTTCCTCCTGTGGGGCCTGCAATTCCACTTGTTGAAATTCCATAGGTCGCTCCTGCTGCTTTTCGTGCTCCCTCTGCCATCTCTTTTGCAGTTTCAACATCAACAGCACCATATTTGATTAGTGTATCTTCAGATACATTTAAGACTTTCATCTTGGCATCATTTGAATATGTCACTCCCGAAAAAAGGAAGAAATCTGAGCTCCCTGAGATATCTGTTAAAGTACTGCTTATAAGACCACCTGTGCAGCTTTCTGCAATAGCTACAGTTTCAGATCGATTAACTAATAATTTTCCCAACTCCTCTGCAAGGCTAAGCCCGTCTTCTGAAACAACCCAGTCAGAAGCAATTTCGAGTACTTCTCTTTTAGCCTTTTCGACCTCATTTATTACCTCATTTTCTATCTCACCAGTTCCATATAGTTTAATCTGAAGTTCAGGGAATTTAGCTCTTAAACCAACTCTAACATATTTGTAGTTAGCTTCAATGGGTGAAAGAATTTCCCCTGCTTTTGATTCAGGAAGATTAAAAAGAGTTACTGACTCAATTTTATTGAATATTTTATCATCACCATTCATCTCTGAGATTTTGGGTATAACAAATTCTTTCAACATCTTTTTCATTTCAAAGGGAACTCCCGGCAGGAAAAAGAAACTACAGTCTGAAACTTTGCATATAAAACCAGGGGCTGTTCCAATTTTATTTGGAATTACATCAGATCCTTGTGGAAGATATGCCTGTTTTTTATTAGTTTCAGATATCTCAACATTTCTGCTTTTAAAGAATCGTTTCACAGTTTCATAGGCTTCTTCATTAAAAACTAAATCTGTTTCAGAAACAAATGATGCTGCTTTAGATGTAATATCATCATTTGTAGGTCCAAGCCCACCTGTTACTATAGCAATATCAGCTCTTTTACTAATCTCTTTTAATATATCTATAAGTTCATCTTCAGAATCCCCAACACAAGTATGTCTTGAAATAAACATTCCAGACTCTTCCAGTCTTTTAGCAATATATGGGGCATTCGTATCTACAATAGATCCAGATCTTAGTTCATCACCAGTTGATAATATTTCACATCTCATATTAGTATCTCTCCTGAGTTGATTTATTTTAAAACAAAACTTAGAATAATAAGTGATTAAATGCAAATATTCTTTATTTAGGGAATCTCTAATAACTGCTCTTTTTGCGAAATACTTCTTTATTACCAAAAAAAACTGCTGTAAAATCGGTTCGTTATTTTTGGTCATGCCTTGTATTTCATCAAAAAATCTAATTATTAGAGGTTCCCTTTAATTAAAGGTTCCCTTAATTTGAAAATTAGGATCTAAAATGAAAAAATTATTTTTATATATAACATTATCAATTTTCATCTTTTCTAACTCCTATGGAATTGAATCTATAAACTCATTCATTAAAATAGATGGTAATATAATATCAGCTGAAGATGTAAGCGGTATCACTAAATTTGGTAAATTTATTATAATAGGTTCTGATGAGGCTGTTGGCAGTAAAAACTATATTCAATTGCTAAAAAGAAAATTTGACAGATATATAGTTTATAAAGATATCCTGCTCCTAAATGGTAAGGAACTTGATATTGAAGGAATAGCAGAAGATGGAGAATATATCTATATTATTGGTTCCCACTCTTCAAAAAGAAAAAAAGTAAAAAAAAGTAAAAGGTATGAAAAAAACAGATCTAATTTCTTTGCAAAAAAAGTAGAGGAAGAAATTGGCAGGGACTGGTTTTACAGGATAAAAATTGATCCAGATGGAAAATCACTTAGTAAAGATAGAATTTCTTCGACATATTCTGAAAAATGACAACGTTTTGAAAGCGTTTACCCAAATCCCCAGCAAGGAAAATGGTATCGATATTGAAGGAATCGCAGCAAAAAATGGATTGCTGTATATTGGTTTTCGGGGACCGGTATTTCGGGGTAATTATGTTCCTGTATTAAAATTGAAATTTGATAATCCAGATATTTACGAGATTGTCTATGTTCAGTTAGGTGGTTTTGGTATTAGAGGCCTTACAAAAGTATCAGATGGTTTTTTAATTCTTGCAGGGCCAGTTGGCGATCGAAAATCTTCTTATCAGATTTTTCACTGGAATGGATTTGATATGATTCCTGGAAAGAACAGAACAGGTAAGAAAGGTCTGGTCTCAAAGATGTATGAAATAGAACCTCCCAAAGGTGGAAAAGCTGAAGGAATTGCTGTAATTAATGAGGAAAGATCACATTATAAAATAATTTTAGTTTATGATGGAGTAAAGATAATAGGTAATATATTTCAGAGACTTATAATTCAAAAAAAATAAAAATAAATTATTTAAATATTATTTATTGTTCCACCAAGACAAGCCCTTTTAGAACTTGTCCATTTTACTGATGTCAAGATCATATAATAAAAAAGATGCAAAGAATATTAAGTAAATCCCATTAATAAATAACTCAACCCTGTTCTTTGACTGGAATGTTCCCCACAAAGGAATTAATGCAACAATTGAGTATATTAAGAATAAATACAAAACTGGTAAGGGCCACAAAGATAGATTTGTACCTTTTCCGGATTTTACTTATCATGCATTAAGAAGAAACCGCAATCCAAGATTTCTATTTCCAAATGCAAAATCCACAAATGAACTTCATAATGCCATAACTCATATGAATGTGGGAAGTGTGCAACAAGCTATGAAGGCTGTTGTTAAAGAGTGTAACATTAAAAAAAAGTCTCAATACACTCATTAAGACACAGTTTTGCAACCCATCTGCTTGAGAGGGGTTTAAGCCTTCGTCATATTCAGGCTATTCTTGGCCATCAAAGCCCGACAACCACAGCAAAATACACCAGGCTTACAAATATTACAGAAAAAGACAGTTTTAAAGCTGTCAATGAACTTATAAACTCAATAAAAGTTGATTTAAGGAGGATATAATTATGGAATTATCCTCTGTTATTGATCAATATTATAATGCCTATATAAAAAAATATGGGAATCTTGTTCTGCCAGGTCATATAAAAATGCGATAAGATCAATCTTAAGCTGTCGGACTGAAAAGTCCGGAGAGCTTTATGTCAGCTCAAAGTGTAATGCAAAAGAGCTAAAACCCCTTTCATGTGGCAACAGAAACTGTCCTAAATGCCAGAACCATGAAACAAGCAGATGGATTGATCGTCAGCTTTGCAAACTGCTTCCGGTTAAATACTTCATGGTAACATTCACCCTTCCTTTTGAACTGAGATGCATTGCTTATGGTAACCAGAGAACTATCTTTCTATGATGTTTAGCTGCATATCAGGTACCCTTAAGGATTTTGGTTTAAATCCCAAAAATCTTGGCAGATATTGCCATGACAATGATACTTCATACCCATAGTAGTAATCTGAATTATCATCCCCATATACATGTTGTGGTTCCCGGTGGTGTTGACAGGGGTAGGCGTCAGTGGAAAACAAGAAAAGCAAAATATCTTTTCAATCAGAAAGCACTATCTAAAGTGTTTCGTGCAAGATTTTTATCAGCTATCTCCATATCTGAACTATCCATGCCTAAAAAAATTCCGGGTAAATGGATTGTAAACTGTTCTTATGCCGGTAAAGGAGTATCAGCACTTAAATATCTCTCCCGCTATCTCTACAGAGGTATAATAAGTGAGAAGAATATTATTTCAAATAAGAATGGCTTTATAACGTCGCGGATAACCTGCCGATTGATTTAGCCAATACTCTTCAACTAATTTCCTCGGACAGGTTGATCCGCCTTGTTATGTTGAGCTGTGATAAGCTCACAATCCCAACATAACACTCGATAGCAGGATCATAACGCTGCCGGTAAAGTGAAAGTGACCATAGCGATCCACTATGGTACAGCCTGGGAACCATGGTTTCCCTTATTTATAGTGCGGAAGGCTGTGATCCGCGACGTTATGCGTGAGCGGAAGCGGCCAATG
>JAAELO010000624.1 GCA_024226555.1 Desulfobacterales bacterium
ATCAAAAATAGATATGCGGTCTCTTGGGTCCATTTTTGGTGATTTTTGGTCGAAAAAGTGAACTTTCAATCTTTTGACCAAAAATCGTTTTGTTACCTCAATTTATATTTTTGAACATTTTTAGTTGAAAAACCGAAATTATACTGGATCTAAAATCTATTTATGACCTGTGAAGTGCATTTTTGGTCATTTTGGTTGAAAAAGTGAACTTTCAATTTGTTGACCCAAAATCGATTTTGGACCTCTTGAAGTGCATTTTGGACATTTTTGATCGAAAAACTGAAGGTTCAATTTTTCTCACCAAAAATCGATTTCTGACCTCTGGGGCGCATTTTTATTCATTTTTGGTCGAAAAAGTGAACTTTCGATTTTTTGACCAAAAATCGATTTGTGGCCTCTGGCGTCAGTTTTTGATAATTTTTGGTCGAAAAAGTTGACTTTCGATTTTTGAACCAAAAATCGATATGTGGCCTCTGGAGTCAGTTTTTGGTAATATTTGGTCGAAAAACTTGAATTTCGATTTTTGAATCAAAAATAGATATGCGGTCTCTTGGGTCCATTTTTGGTGATTTTTGGTCGAAAAAGTGAACTTTCAATCTTTTGACCAAAAATCGTTTTGTTACCTC
>JAAELO010000625.1 GCA_024226555.1 Desulfobacterales bacterium
GATAATCAATTGGGAGTTGTATTGTGCTCTTATCCGAATTCCGCCACTGTGGATGGGAGGAGCAACCCCCAGGGGTTATTAATATGAGGTGTTTTTAAAAATTAATTGCTTCACCGTATTATAGACAACTCATTCCCTGCGCAATTCGATAAGATTTCCCGCGTATTCGTCGACAATTTTCCCTATATTTTTCGTATATCTTTTAAAACCACTTTTTCGAAACCAATTTTCAAATATTTTAAACGCCCCGTTTTTTAAGTAAATTCTTTTTAAATCTATTTGAAAATGCCAGTCCGTTTTTTCTCTCTTTTCATTTACTCCCCCTACGAAATGCAACGTATCATCTTTTAAAATGGCGCAAATCCCTCGCAATTTCTTTGGAATTTCAATTTTCAGAGTTTCCCATTTCTTTCCGTTAAACCTTTCTATTTTCGAAAGGTATTCTTCATTTTTGCCATCGTATCCTCCCGCGGCGAAGGCGTATCCGTCGACCTCTTTTTTTTCGCAAAAAATAAAAAAGTGTGAAAAAAGCAAAAGAAAAAAACTTACGGAAATACGCAAAGTCCTCCGTACTTTCGCTCCATTTTTTTGGGGCCTCGCAAACTTCAAAAGTTGGCTTTTTTTGAGGGTTCGCCAAGTCATAAGTTAAAATAAATGCCTTATTTCCCGCATAAAGGCCTCCCCAAATTAGAAAGCGATAAATTGGAAGCTTCGAAACGCTTTTAAGAAATAAAAATCCGTGGAAATGCATGTAAAAAGGCAAAATAGAATCGCCCGTAAAAATCCACTCTTTTTTGACGGCGTCTAAGACATCCCATCGTTTTAAATAAGTTATAAATACCGTAGAATTAATTTTAAACACGCCCCCTTAAACAAGAACCCCTCCCTCTATATAACGAGGGTTTCGCAACGCCGCTCTTTTATATGTGA
>JAAELO010000626.1 GCA_024226555.1 Desulfobacterales bacterium
ATGTCAAGAGAAATCGATTCATCTTGTATCACTGCTTGACCCAACTTCGGTGATGATTCTTTCTTTTTCTTCTCATCAGGCTCATTACTTTCTGAGGTTGATGGTAAAACCAATGGTGCAGGTCTTTTGCGGGATGGAGGTGTCAGCATTTTCAGATCAGCAAGCTTTCCATGTAATGCCTTCAGTATTTCTTCTTTCAGATTTATTCCAGTTTTAGTTGGCTTCTCATTCTTCCAACTTCGTATTCCAAGACATAACTTTATGGGAAAATCACCATTTTTCTGTAGATAGATTTCCATCTTATCTTCATACGCTTCTTCTTTACTCAAAACTTCAGTGTATAGTGTTAGAAATTGAGTACTCATACCACCATACCGCTTTGTTTGGATGTGTTCTTTGTTCTTCTCAAACAGACTTTCAGCATCTTCTCCTCGAAATTGGAATTTATTGTTTATGTTTTCACCAACTATTTCCAAGAGACGAGGCAGTGCTGCATGAGAAATAGCCCTTGATGTTACAGCTAATGCCACTACTAACACTACTAACAACCATTTGTTAGAACCAGGTTGGACTGCAAATGATGTCTTGATTAGGCCATCTTCAGTTTTAACTTCAAAAATTTCTGGCATGATTGTTTCTTGATTTTTTAAGGTCTGCACTCTTCGTCAACTCTCCGCAACTGATTTGATTTAGCCTTAGATGCCCGCTTATATACATACGTCAACCAATCAGATTGTCAGGATTTATGGCGTCAGCAACTTCTAGAACTTCCGACTTCTAGAACTTTCGACTTTGGTTGGCTTCTTTTTACGTCAGCCAATCAGATTGCTAGGATTTATGGCGTCAGCAACTTCTAGAACTTTCGACTTCTGGAACTTTCTATCTTTTCTTTCGCCTCTGTTTTCTGGTTTTTTTCTTTCTAATACTTTTCTTTCTAGTACTTTGTAGTCGCTTTTTACGCTTTCTTTTCACACCACCTGTTAGTTTTCTCAAACCTGCGTCAACTCCCAATCCGGTTGCTACTATCGCTCCTCCTTTTGCCTCTGTTTTTACTCCGCGTAATGCTAGTTTCTTTATAGCTTGTTTACCAATATTTTTTGCTATTGCTCTTCCTCCTTGTTTCATTGCCTGCTTAATTGCAGTACGTGCTATTACTGACCCCATTGTTGCAGAATTTCCTAATGTTGCCTTCCTTTTATAGCCACCTCATTTTTGAAGTCATTCTCGGGTCCAAGTGGTCCGAGTGTTTTAGTGGTCTGAGCCGCGCGAGAAATGCCGCGCGAGAAATCTAATTTGACTTCTATCTCTAGGATTTTTGAAAAGAACTTGATATTGAGTGTTGAGAGCTAAATTTCTCATTTCTGTTCCTCTTGGGAAAGGATTTTGCATCATAACAATGACATTAATGTTGAGATGAGATCTTCCTTTTGTGAACAATTTTCCCAAATCTTTAAAGTTTGCAATTTCTTGCATTAGATCATCAACAACAATAGTTAATCTTTTGTCTGATCTTTCGAGTTCTTCGTACAAGTTTTCAGGTAATTCAGTAATAAATCTACAATTCCCAACAAAACTTTTTTTAATACGCTCAAATAATTCCGGGTAATTCGTTCCTGATATCCACATAAGATTGGGATATTGTCTGCCATTATCGATTATATTATTATAATTTTTAAATAGATTTTCTACCCAAGTAGTTTTACCACTTCCGCTTACTCCAGATAAAATCAGAGAAAAAGGTGCTTTAAATCTCAAGTCGTAACTCATATTTATAACCAATTTATAACATCTCTTTTGACATAGCTGACATGGAATGATAAAAATCTGAACGCATTGTGAATCATGCAATCTTGTCTTTGACCAGTGGTATTAATTGATTTAGAATAAATCTCTGTAGTTGAGCATTTTTCACAATATTCTTTTGCTTTACTGAAAATATGTCTCAAGAGAATTTCAGTATATACTTCTTTTACTTGCGCATCAACTTTTTCAGGATCTGTTTGAAGCTCGGCAGCTGGTTTTTGTAATATTTCATCTGTTTGGACTGTCTTTGATGATGATTCTTTCTTTTTCTTCTCATCAGGCTCATCACTGTCAGAGGGTGATGGCAAAACCAATGGTGCAAGTCTTTTGCGAGATGGAGGTGTCAG
>JAAELO010000627.1 GCA_024226555.1 Desulfobacterales bacterium
GAGGTAAACGCTGTCATATTTTTTTGGAGAGGGGACATACCCATCTAAATCTTCAATAATAAGCCCTCCCATACCCTAATTCCATTCCTACATACCCTAATATATCGTCAAACTTCCCCTCCAAAAAAATATGACCGCCCATACGCGGACCCCTTTTTTTTATTTTTTGGCTTGCGACTTTGAAAAAAGGGGGGGGGAGCACACTGGGTTGAAACCAACGAAACCTACAGTTTGGGTGAAGCTTTTCGAAAAAATGAAAAATGCTTTAAAGGAGCTAATTTTTGGAGAGACTGTCAGGTGTACTGTTAAACGAAAAACTCTGGCCAAACTTTCTCCATCATCAACTTCGAAAATATATCCATTTTTACACTTCCGTCTCGATTACTTTCTTTTTTTTCCCAAATAATACTCGCTTCGACGCACTTTGCTCGAAATGGATCCATTCTTTTTGGATTCCATCCAACGAAACCCCCCTTCTAATTCTTAATAAAATCGAAAAGAGATCTTCGGAACCTCCAAATTCCTTTAATACTTTGCAAAAGCTTTGAAAAAGGTTGCATCCTTTCGAATTCCCACCTTTTTTCGAGGAAATAATGGAAACCATTTCGCAACTTCCAACTATTTCCGTCTTTATTTCTTCTTTGCGTTCCAAATTCCCAAAAGTCGCCTGGAAA
>JAAELO010000628.1 GCA_024226555.1 Desulfobacterales bacterium
ACATAGAGTCGTTCATACGGCAAAGCCTCCGAACTCTGACCATACCCGGAGGGCATGGTTTTCTATATTAGAATAAAAGCCAGAACTCCTCATAAAAAAAATGGCATAAAAAAGACACCGAAAATTCAATGTCCTTTAAAAAAATTGCAACAAATACGAAAACAAGAGTAAGTTCAATACGCTGAGCGCTCTACTGCACGCAAGGAACTTCCCACGATCCTTCTTATCGTGTTGACTATGTGTTGAAATGTCTGATATAAAACTTTTAGTCATTGGCTTAATAATCCTAATATTAAGTTAGTGATAGAAGGGGCGAGAGTCTCTAGCTCTTGCTCCTTTGCTATAAACTGCACTTTTGAACTTCAAAGTACCTCAGAAAATGTATTATGTCTCGTTATAAAAATCAAGTCTATTATTTAATATTAAGTTATAAAATCTGATTTAACAATTTGTTTTCCCATAATTTTGTTTATAAACATGAATTAAACATTAACACTCCTGAAATACGAGTATCAATTTTAAGATATATGATTATTCAATTAAATTATGAATAGTTGATAGTTGGGATAAAAGTATGTAACCTCATTATCAACAACCAACTTATTCATCAAAAATATAATTAATATTTTTTTTTGACAGGTTGAAATTATTCCGTTTTTTTATAGATCTTAAAACATGTTTAACAAAACAAAATTAAGAGGAATTTAATTGCAGTTAGTAATCAACTCACCCGGTACATATCCCAAAAAGATGAATGCTTCAGATTGAAAAATGAAGAAAAATTCTTTGATATCACTGAGAAAGTGGAATCCATCATTATTTCAAATTAAGCGATGTTGAGGACACAATCAATAATTTTAGCACTTCAGCATAATATCGACATCGTGTTTTTAGTCCTATGGAGATCCAACGGGTAGAGTCTGGTTTTCAAAAATGCGAAGTACGGTACGGATAAGGCGTAAGCAGCTTGAGGCTAAGAAAAGCTGCGTTGATTTTGATATTGTGATCGATTTTATAGAAAGATAAATTACAAACCAAATATCATTCCTGAAAAAACTGATGTATTCAAGGCCGGGAAAAGAGGGGACTTCACAGAAGTCTATTATTTTAATACGATAAATAGTGGAACTAAAGATTTCATACTTAGATTTGGAAGTTAAGAACTTTCCAAATCATCGATGATTATTCTTCAACTATTTCAAGGTCAAAAATATAAATATCAAGCCAGATGGCAGGAATGTATATAATAGTCTGATCATTTGTGCTCCAATAGAAAAATTTAGGTTTTTCATTTACTTTTGAAACTTCTCCCCGATATTCTGATTCCGTAAGAATCTGAATTTTCTCATTCCTCCACTGGACATATGAAAAGGTGTAAATTGAGAATAATATTAATGGTAATAGAATATATAATAGAACATTTTTTATTTTCATAAATATATTTTCCTTCTTTTGTGCTCAAAAAACAAACAAGATTCAGATCAGGAAACAAAACTCCAGACTCTGGAATATAAAGGGCTAATTGCCTAACACCTTCTTTATAAAAACTATAGAGATAAATCAGGTCAGAAATTGCCATTGTAAGAAGATAGTGGGAATTTGTCCAATGCATTTACTAAAATGATTATTGCTCCAACTTTAAGAGCAATAACTGGTATACCTTTTGAGTTCATGTGGTTTTCCTGTTTGTAATATTCATATTATTTTATATCCCAGCTTAGTTTACTATCTCCATAAATCGAAATTTTATCACCAAGGAATTTGGGATTTGCACCAATGCAAACTTCAATTAATGCCTTAACCCTGGCATACATCTCTCTGAATTTGTAATACCTTATGGCTGGATATCTTCTTTTGTCTGCAATATAACCAAACGCTTTAAGTCCATTTTTGCGGGCGATAAAAATAGCTCGTGGAAGGTGAAAACGCTGGGTTACTATTACAACTTCTTTTACACCAAATACCTTTTTGGCTCTGATTACCGAGTCGTATGTATCAAAACCAGCATGATCTAAAAAGATATCTTTTGGATCTATTTTACTGTTTTGTACATGGTATTTCATTGTATTAACTTCATCATACTCTTTTCTGCCATGATCACCGCTTAGCAGGAATTTTGATACTTTCCCGTTTTTATATAGTTTGATACCTGAAGATACCCGATCATAGAGTATATATGAAATTCTTTTATCTCTAAAAACCCGGGCGCCTAAAACAAGAGCGGTATGAGATTTTGGAACATCTTCCAGATTAGAAAACATATATTGATCTGCAAAATAGTTGAAATACTTGTAAACACAAAATGGAAATACAAATACAGTGATAATTGAGAGTACAAAAAGAATAATAGTGATTTTTATAAATTTTCTCTTTGTTAATTTCATTTTCCTATAATATCCTTTTAATATTTTATATAGATACTATTATAATGTTTTATTTCTAATTTCAACAAACATCGAATTTTTAAAAGGAACCCTCTGATTTATGAATGAACTTGATTCGATAACTGGTTATATACCAGGTTTAATAGGTCGTATTGCTGAATTACATGCTAAATACTATTCAAAAAACTGGAATTTTGAACAATACTTTGAAATACAGGTAGCGACTAAGCTTTCTGATTTTATTTTAAATTATGATGAAGAAAAAGAGTGTGTATTTTCACTATCTATAGAAGGAGAGATTGAAGGCTCAATTTCAATTTGTAGGTCTGATGAAGTTAATACAGCTCAATTGCGATGGTTTATTATTTCTGACAAATTAAGAGGAACAGGAGCAGGGAATTATTTGTTGAATCAGGTCATGATATTTTTAGAAAGAAGTAATTATAACAAAGTTTTTCTATGGACATTTAAAGGTCTTACATCTGCAAGGCATCTTTATGATAAATATGGTTTTAAATTAACAGAAGAAAGAATTGGAATACAGTGGGGGCCTGTTATTACAGAGCAACGTTTAGAAGCTGAAATCAAGACAGATATGAAGCCATCTCAAACATTTTAAAAAATACTTTTTTTTGCACGAAGTGCCGTCATAAAGTTTATGGTAAAACTTTTTACAAAAAGTTTTGGTTTATTCGATTTTTATAGATTCAATTAAAATCATTAGCCTATAAGTTTTAAATTCTTACTAATAATTCTCAAACCCTCAAGAGTCAGTGATGATTCAACTTTTTCTATGGTTTCAGAAACATCATTAATTAAAGGAGCTAGACCTCCGGTTGCGAGAATCTTTGGGCTTAAATCACCCTCTTTTGAGATCTTTTTTACCATGCCATCTACCATTGATGCATATCCATGTATAATACCTGATTTGATACTATCGGCAGTATTTTTTCCTATAACAGAAGCTGGTGGCTTTAAAAGATCTACTCGTGGAAGTTTTGATGCTCTTTGAAAAAGAGCTTCGGAGGAGATCATAACACCAGGTATTATTACTCCACCTAAATATTCACCTTTCTCAGAAATAACATCAAGTGTTGTTGCGGTTCCAAAATCTATAATGATAAGACTTTTTTTGTACTTTTCATATGCTGCAACTGAATTAACGATTCTGTCAGCACCAACTTCAAGTGGGTTATCATACAGGATTGGCATATGTTGTTTAACAGACTCATGATCTACCCAATGGGGTTTATGACCTAAATATTTGTTGCAGAATGCTTCTAAAACATTCATCATTTGTGGAACTACACTGGAGATTATTGTATTTTTTATATCACTTAATTTAACATTCTCGTTTTTAAATAACCCACTTACAAGTATATTAAATTCATCCTCTGTGATTCTGCTTTCAGTTCGTATTCTAAAATCAAGCAGAACTTCGTCTCCATCAAATAAACCCATCACAGTGTTTGTATTTCCAACATCAATTACAAGAAGCATTTTTTTTTCACCTTAGTTAATATTGACTGTAAAATTTGCAGGTTTTGCCTTTACCAAAGTTAAGTTAAGGGGGATCGATATAACTGCTCGTCGTACATAAATACCTTTTTTTAAACCCTTCATATCTATATAAACTTTAATTTTTTCCTTGAAATTATTTAACCGAACTAAAGACTCGGGGGCTTTTATCTCAATATCTACAATATTGGGCATTATTTTGTAGGATCTTTTTGTTCCCTTACCCTTAACCGGAATACCTTTTATTTTTTTAATTACAATTTTCTCTTTTATATCAAAAGATGCATATATTTTACCAGATCTGTTCAGCACATTTTCTGTAAGATCTAAAATAACTTCCTTTTTGAAAGAATCTTTAGCATTTGTGATGTCGATAGGTTTTGTTGATATTTTTGATATTTTACTGATTACATTGGACGGTCCAGATAGTAGAACATGATCTGGTTCGGCTGTTTTTGCAATTAACCAATACCCGGATGCTGATTTCCCTGTAACAGCTATATTAACAGGGACTCTTTTATATGCTCTTGTTTCAAGGTGAACATTGATAAAGTCAGGAGCTATTCTTATAACATTAACTCCTTTAGGAAGCTTCAGATTTTCTTTCCTTACAAATATCCTGTTTATACCCTTTACACCCTTTGAAAGGTTGATATTACAGCTTGAATTTTTTAATAATCCAATATTTTCTTTAGTACCTGTAACCCTTAATTCAATTTCATGTGGATAGGGGGACACTTTTACAAGGTTTTTTGAATCTACGTAGTTTACTTTTACAAGTATATCATTTGTTTCAATGGGTTTGGCCTTAAATAGATACAGAGTTGATGTTGCAATTAATACTAACAGACACAGGGATATTTTATATTTTAAAGGAAATTTACTCATCTTTTCCAAAGCTATCCAATCTCAGTTTAAGTTTACTTACTATTAGCTTACCAGGAACAATATATCAAATATAATGGGGATAAAAAATTAGCTTTTTTATTGTTTTGTGATCTATACTAACCTACATTTCTTATGGAATCAATAATATCAATTGTTGCTTTAGTACCTTTTACATTATGAACCCTGACTATGTGAGCTCCTTTTAAAACAGCAGCAGCCACAGTTGCCTGTGTACCGGTTTCTGCAATTGAATCTTCCGGCGAATCAATACCAAGGATTTTCTGTATAAAGGATTTTCTGGAAGAACCCAGAAGTACAGGAACTCCGGTTTCAAGAAATTCATCAAATCTTTTAATTATTGCAAGATTGTGTTCAATACTTTTTCCAAATCCTATTCCCGGGTCCACAACAATTTTTGATCTGTCTATCCCAAAGCTTACAGATCTTTCAACAGCATCCTTAAGGTAATCTTTAATTTCAGTAACAGCATCATCATATTCTGGTCTGATTTGCATGGTAGAAGGATTTCCCTTCATATGCATGAGAATAACAGGAAGTCCGGACTCTTTAATAACACCGGGCATGTCAGGATCTCGCATGGCACTTACATCGTTTACTATTGAGGCCCCGGCTTCAATAGCTTTTTTTGCAACTGATGCTTTTGAAGTGTCTATGGATATTGGAACAGATATCTCCGCTGCAAGCTTTTCGATAACAGGAACAACTCTTTTAGCCTCATCATCAGCTGAAACAGGATCTGCAAAAGGCCGGGTTGATTCTCCTCCAATATCTATTATACCTGCACCATCTTCAATCATCTGTTTAGCATGGGATATTGCATTTTCAAAACTATCAAACTTTCCACCATCTGAAAAAGAATCCGGGGTAACATTCAAAATTCCCATAATAGATGTCTTTTTTCCAAGCGATATCTTATATTTACCACAAACAAGTTCAAACGGTTTCATTTTTATTAGAGGTTCCCCCATAAAAAAACCATACCTTTTTAAAAAAGGTATGGCTTTTATTAATTAATTTAACATTAAACTGTTTCGTCTATTTCATCTGTGCTTTCTTTTTTTTCCTCATCAGGTAATCCAGCCTGGGGTAGCTCAATTCCTGGTCTTGTCTGAAGGATCAGTTCATCAAGTTCTTTACCCATAATAGTTTCTTTATCAAGAAGTAATTGAGAAAGAGCATGTAATACATCCTTATATTCATTCAAAATATCTTCAGCTCTTTTATATGAACCATTTATAAGTTGCGATATCTCTTTATCTATCTTCTGGGCAGTTTGTTCAGAATACTCTCTTGATTGAGCAATATCTCTTCCAAGGAATACCTGGTCACCACCTTCTTCAAAAGATATTGGACCTAACTCATTACTCATTCCCCAGTTTCGGATCATCTTACTTGCAAGATCTGTTGCTGTCTTAATATCGTTTGAAGCACCAGTGCTTATTCTTTCAAATATGATCTCTTCAGCAACTCGTCCACCATAAGCAACAGCAAGCTCATTTTCGAGCTGGTCCTTATATCTGAAATCTCTTTCCTCTGGCAGGAACCATGTTACACCAGCAGCTCTTCCCCTTGGAATAATAGTAATTTTATTAACAGCATCCATCTCAGGAAGGAATCTTGCCACAAGCGCATGACCTGCCTCATGGTAAGCTGTGGTTTTTCTGTCATCTTCTCTGGTAACTTTGGATTTTCTTTCAAGACCCATATAAACTTTATCTTTAGCATCTTCAAAATCAACCATTCTAAGTTTTTCCTGATTTCTTTTGGCAGCTAAAAGAGCAGCTTCATTAACCATGTTTTCAAGATCTGCTCCTGAAAAACCGGGAGTTCCTTTTGCTAAAGATTTTACATCAACATCATCACCAAGCGGTGTTTTGTTCATATGAACCTTCAAAATCCCTTCTCTACCATTGATGTCTGGCAAATCTACAACAACCTGCCTGTCAAATCTACCAGGTCTAAGAAGAGCCGGGTCAAGGACATCTGGTCTGTTTGTTGCCGAGATAAGGATAACACCCTCATTTGATTCAAAACCATCCATCTCAACAAGAAGCTGGTTTAGAGTTTGCTCTCTCTCGTCATGACCACCACCTAAGCCAGCACCACGCTGTCTACCAACAGCATCAATCTCATCTATAAATATAATGCAGGGAGCATTTTTCTTGGCTTGTGCAAAAAGATCTCTAACCCTTGAAGCACCAACACCAACAAACATCTCAACAAAGTCTGAACCACTTATTGTAAAGAAAGGAACTTCAGCTTCACCAGCAATTGCTCTTGCAAGAAGAGTTTTACCAGTTCCCGGTGATCCAACCAAAAGAACACCTTTTGGAATTCGTCCACCCAATCTCGTAAATTTCTGAGGTTCCCTTAAAAATTCGACAACCTCTTCAAGCTCCTCTTTCGCTTCCTCAATACCAGCTACATCTTCAAAAGTTACTTTTGTCTGGTCTTCACTTAACAGACGAGCTTTGCTTTTTCCAAAGGACATCGCTTTTCCACCACCACCCTGCATTTGGCGCATGAAAAAAATCCAGATACCAATCAAAATGATAACTGGAAACATATTTATAAGCGCGCTTAAAAACCATGGCTGTTTTGCAGGAGGTACTGCAGTTATGGCAACGCCTCTAATTCTAAGTGTTTTTAAAAGGTCAATATCCTGGGGTGCATATATTTCAATCTTTTTATCGTTAAGATCATTTGTTTGAGCTGTGATTTGTTGCCCTTGAATTTCAACACTTTTAATCTGACCACTCTCTACCATCTGTAAAAAGTCTGAATAGCTTCTTTTATCAGCAACCGGCGCCTGTGTAAAAATCTGTGTTAAAAGCGTGAAAAAAATTATAATAACTATCCACAACGATAGATTTTTATAAAATGGATTCAAATGAAGTTACCTCCTGATCTTTATTTTGATCTTTATTTTTTTGTTTTCCTGATCTTAAATAGTCTCTATATTATTAGTATAAAATATATTAACCATCATTAATTATTAAGCAAGAGAAAGTTCTATTTTTAAGATCGCTCTGGTCTTTTTAGTTACTAAAAAGTTCGAGCCTGAACGATGACCACAAAGCCATATAATCTCATCATTATTTATTATGACTGGTGTGTTCCATCTCAGGTTTTCAGGAATATTCCCGGCATTAAAAAATTTTTTAATTTTCTGCGTTCCTCTTAAACCATAAGGTTTAAAACAATCTCCATATTGAACTTTTCTTATTTTCAGTGGTAACTCTAATGTATCCTTATCAAAAAAAACTATGTTTTTATTTGTAACATCCAGATCCCCATCGTTTTTGATAGTTGAAAAAATTAGTTTATGCCTATAATCTAAAACTATTTCTGTATCTGAAGATATTTCAAAATTATATGATCCTTTATTAACCTGAGCACCTAAGGACCTTAAAGGAACCAAATATTTTCTGAATATGAGGCAATTGCTTGTTTTGCATACTCTGACCGCTGCTGGAAGATCAATTGATTTATTATCATCCTTATTGATCAGGTTTAAAATATCCTGAATATGTGTATAGGAGAATTTTTTGAGATCTCCTGTAACTGATTCTATAGCCTTTCTAATGATACGCATTTTAATAGAGTCATGCTCGCATGTGATCTTATCAATTAAAACTTCAACTTCATTTTCATTTATTAAGCGATGGATACATTCGTATTTATCATCTACAATATTTGCAAGATAGTCTTCATCAACCCTTAAGATACTGCTTAACCGATTTAAAGTTCCTGAAACAGAAGGATTATAATTTTCAGATATATATGGCAGGAGATCATGTCTTATTTTGTTCCTTAAAATAGACTGATCAAAATTACTGGAATCGTTAATATACTGTTTTTTATCCAGAAAACATAGAATCTCTTTTTTGCTTAAACCTATTAATGGCCTTATTATATTACCCCGTACTGGAGGAATTCCTGTGAGTCCAAGCTGGCCACTGCCTCTAAGGAGATTCATTATAACGAGTTCAGCATTATCATCACTGTGGTGGGCTGTGGCTATTTTCTGATAATTATTATTTTGTGCAACTATCTCTAAAAAATTATATCTTAAAACTCTGGCAGCATCTTCCAATGATAGTTTATTTCTCTTTTTATAATCCTGAACATCCTCCCTTTCAATAAAAAAGGGAATTTTAAGGTCATTAGTTAGGGTTTCTACAAATTTTTCATCTCTATCTGACTCATCACCCCTTAAGAGATGGTTGAAATGGGCAACTCCAATATTGTTTTTTCCAACTATTTCGATCAGTCCATATAAAAGAGCAACTGAATCTGCACCTCCGGATACGGCAACAAGAACTCTGTCATCTCTTTCGACCATGGAAAATTCATCAATTTTATCAGAAATAAAGTTAAGAAATTTATTTTTATATTTTTTCATTTAATTCAACTTCAGCCAGTTTTTTTTAAGTTGTTCATTATATCATATTAAAGTTTATTATAGGTTCCCTAAAATTTTATTATTTTTTTATATCTTTACTAAAAATAAAGAATTTTTTAAATCTATATTTTTTTCTTGAAATTTAAGTTATCTATAGTTATAGTTTCTTGTTTTTAATCCTGACTGTGATTACAGTCTGGAAGGTCGTTCTGATCGGCCGCCATGTAACAGGCACTCTCGAACCTCGTCAGGCCCGGAAGGGAGCAGCGATAAGGGATACAGTCTGTGTCGTGGATCGATCCCGGTCATGAAGCGATTTTTCCAGGCTGTAACCATGGTCAGGATTTTGTTTTTTATATCCTCCCACACTAATTAAAATCTTAAAAAATTGTTTTTTTTAGAACTAACAACGGGTAATCCACTTGACATCAATTTTTTCATTATTATTTTTTTCTCGTATTCAACTGGTTATTCAGAGAAACAAAAAAAACGATTTTCACTGAATTTTCTTTAATTTTAATATTTAACTGAATTGTTATTTAAAATGCAAAAAAAATCGACTGAGTCAAAAGAAGAAGTTATTGAAAATGAGGTTCTGGAAGAGGAGAAAGAAACTCTTACAGAAGATGAAGAAACAATAGTAGAAGTAGTAGAGGAAGAGGAGAAGGATCCAATAAAGATCCTCGAAGCAAAACTTGAAGAATCTGAAGCAAAATCCAGCGAAGCTCATGACAAATTATTAAGAGCAGCAGCTGATTTTGAAAATCAAAGAAAGAGATCTGAAAAACAGATGGAAAGCTTCAGAAAGTTTGCAAATGAATCAATTATTAAAGAACTCTTAACGGTTACTGATAACCTTGAGAGAGCTCTTGATGTATCAAATTCAGAAAATGAATGCGAAAAGGTTATTGAAGGGGTAGATTTAATTTACAAAGATATCCTGAAATTACTTGAAAATAATAATACTAAGCCAATCGATTCTTTGGAAAAACCTTTTGACCCGGCCTTTCATCAGGCTGTACTTCAGGAAGAAACAGACGAGTATCCTGAAGGAGTTGTCATTAAAGAACTTCAAAAGGGTTATCTGCTTTATGACAGGCTTGTAAGGCCTGCAATGGTCGTAGTATCAAAAGCAAAATGCTAAAAAACATTTTAAAAATATGAAAAGACAGTTTACAGACAAGGGAGAAACAAAATGGGAAAAGTAATAGGAATAGATTTAGGAACTACCAACTCTTGTGTTGCCGTAATGGAAGGCAAGGACGCAAAAGTTATAACCAATCCGGAAGGTGGTAGAACAACTCCTTCAATCGTCTCCTTAACAGAAAGTGATGAAAGATTAGTTGGTATGATTGCTAAAAGACAAGCAGTCACAAACCCTGAGAACACAGTTTTTGGAGTTAAAAGATTGATAGGAAGAAAATTTGAATCGAAACCTGTTCAGGACGATATAAAAATACTTCCCTATAAAATTGAAAAAGCAGATAATGGTGATATTAGAATAAATCTTCGTGATAAGCAGCATAGTCCTGCAGAAATATCATCTTTTATATTAGCGAATATTAAAAAGACAGCCGAAGAGTTCCTTGGTGAAGAGGTTACTGATGCTGTTATTACAGTTCCAGCATACTTTGATGACAGCCAGAGACAGGCTACAAAAGATGCCGGTAAAATTGCTGGTCTTAATGTACTTAGAATAATCAATGAGCCAACAGCAGCATCACTTGCATATGGACTTGATAAAAATACAGAAGAAAAAATTGCTGTTTTCGATTTAGGTGGTGGTACTTTTGATGTATCAATTCTTGAAATCGGTGATGGTGTGTTCGAAGTTAAGGCAACAAATGGTGACACACACCTTGGTGGAGAAGACTTTGACCTTAGAATAATTGATTATCTTGCAACAGAGTTCCAGAAAGAGCAGGGAATCGATCTAAGAAACGACAAAATGGCACTTCAAAGATTAAAGGAAGAAGCTGAGAAAGCTAAAATGGAGCTTTCAACAGCTACTGAAACTGAAATCAACCTTCCTTTTATAACAGCTGATGCAAGTGGACCTAAGCACCTTAACATTAAACTTACAAGGGCAAAGCTTGAAGATATTATATCTGACCTGCTTAACAACCTTGCAATTCCTTGTAATACAGCAATGAAAGATGCAGGAATTGCTGCAAGTGAAATTAAAGAAGTTGTTCTTGTTGGTGGTATGACAAGAATGCCTGCTGTTCAGGAAGCTGTTAAAAAGATTTTTGGTAAAGAGGGACACAAAGGTGTGAATCCTGATGAAGTTGTTGCTCTTGGTGCAGCAATTCAGGGTGGTGTTCTAATGGGAGATGTTAATGACATTCTTCTTTTAGATGTTACTCCTCTTTCTCTTGGAATTGAAACTCTTGGTGGTGTTATGACCAAGCTTATTGAAAAGAACACAACAATTCCTAAAACAACAAGCCAGGTATTTTCAACTGCTGCTGATAACCAGCCAGCTGTTTCTATTCACGTACTTCAGGGAGAGCGTGAAATGGCTCCTGATAATAAAACCCTGGGACGTTTTGATCTTGCAGATATTCCACCAGCTCCAAGGGGCGTTCCTCAGATCGAAGTAACATTTGATATTGATGCGAATGGTATTGTTTCTGTTGCTGCAAAAGATACTGCTACAGGAAAATCACAGTCAATAACAATCACTGCTTCAAGTGGGCTTTCTGATGAGGATATCGAAAAACTTGTTAAAGAAGCTGAGCTTCATGCTGATGAAGATAAGAAGAAAAAAGATCTTGTTGAAGCAAAGAATACAGCTGATTCTATGATTTATCAAACTGAAAAATCCATAAAAGAGATGGGTGATAAACTTGATGCTGAAACAACTAAAGGTATTGAAGATGCTATCACTAATCTTAAAGCTGCTATTGAAACAGAAGATGTTGAGAACATCACAAAGCTTACAGAAGAACTGACAACAGCTTCTCATAAATTAGCTGAAGAGATGTATAAACAATCAGCTGAAGCGGGTGGACAGCCTGGAGCAGAAGGAGCACAACCTGGAGCAGAGCAGCAAACTCCTCCTGATGATGATGTTGTTGATGCTGATTTTGAAGAAGTTAAGGAATAAACTCCTTAAAACATAAGATAGACTCAAAAGCCCACTGTTTTGTAACGACTCAGTGGGTTTTTTGTTTTATTGGCATCTAAACTATCCTTTGACCCAATCTCATTAGCGCAAAAGACATTTATAAGAAGCTACCTTTCATAAAAATTGCTAACCCTAAAAAAAGATCTTTAGTACCTGATAATATTGAAGATTCATATTGATCGTTTTTTCTTGACCTTTATTACCATGAGAATGTATTGTAGCAACTCATGTTTTTTTGGTTAATTATTGCAAAGTATACATGCATTACATAGCTATAAAACCGAATATTATTAGGTTTAAATGAAAGGTTTGTTAAAAATATAATGTTTATTACAGATATTCTATCAGATAATGCTGAAAAGTTTGGGAATGATGTTGCTCTTGTGGAAAGAGATGCTGTTAGTAATCAAAGATTTGAAATTACATGGGAAGAGTTTGATAAAACTTCAAATAAATTAGCAAATGCTCTAATATCTCAAGGTGTCTCAAAAGGAAAATCTGTAATACAACTAATGACAAACTGTATTGAATGGCTTCCAATATATTTTGGTATTTTAAGATCAGGAAGCTGGGTTGTTCCCCTTAACTTTCGATTCTCATCAATGAAAATCAATCTTTGTTCAGAAACCTCGGAAGCTGAGGTCATTATTTTTGGTGAAGAGTTTATAGATAGAATAGAAGAGATTAAAGGGGATCTGGATAGATTTGTTAAGCACTATATTTTTGTAGGAAACCCGGACAAAAAACCTGACTATGCTACGGATATTAACGAATTCATAAAGAAATTTCCTGAAATAAACCCTGACATTCCAATGAAAAAGGAAGAAGGAGCAGCACTATATTTTACTTCAGGAACTACAGGAACTCCAAAAGCAGTCCTTCTCTCACATGAAAGCTTAGGTTTTGCAGCCGAAGTGGAATATCAACACCATGGACAGACAAAAAATGACAATTTTTTATGTATACCACCGCTTTACCATACCGGAGCTAAAATGCACTGGTTTGGTAACTTTATGGTTGGCGCTACAACTGTAATTCTAAAAGGTGTTAATCCTAAATTAATTTTGGAGGCTGTTTCTGAAGAGAATATAACAATAGTGTGGCTGCTTGTACCATGGGCCCATGATATTCTCGTTGCAATTGAGGATAATGAAATAAATTTAAATGATTATAAACTGGACCAGTGGCGATTGATGCACATTGGAGCGCAGCCCGTCCCACCATCACTGATTAATAAGTGGAAAAAAGTGTTTCCACACCATTCATATGATACCAATTATGGCCTGACAGAAGCATCCGGACCCGGCTGTGTGCACCTTGGAGTTGAAAACACCCACAAAGTAGGAGCCATTGGAAAAGCAGGTTATGGTTGGGAAGCAAAGGTTATAGATGGATCATTTAATGAACTTCCAGGTGGAGAAACAGGAGAGCTTGTTATAAAAGGACCTGGTGTAATGATGGAATATTACAAAAATCCGGAAGTTACAGATGAAACAATAAAAAACGGGTGGCTTTATACAGGTGATATGGCGAGAACTGATGAAAGTGGTTTCATCTGGCTTGTTGACAGGAAAAAAGATGTTATTATTACAGGTGGAGAAAACATATTTCCTGTTGAGATTGAAGATTACTACATGGAAAATGAAAAAATTCATGATATAGCTGTAATTGGTATTCCAGATACAAGACTTGGTGAGATTGTTGTGGCAATCGTAAAACCCAAAAACGGCAGAACACTTACTGAAGATGATATTCTAAAGTTTGGTGAAAATCTTCCTCGTTACAAAAAGCCTAAAAAGGTTTTCTTTGATGATGTTCCAAGAAATCCCACAGGTAAAATTGAGAAGCCAAAATTAAGAAGAAAATACTGTGGTGAACCGGATAAGAATGTGTTATTTAAGTAGGCGAAAATTTTGTATAAAGAAATGAATTATTAGCAGAAGTTTATATATGGAAAATAGTGAATTATACCTTCAAAGATATCTTGAGATAGAGAAAATTCTTAACGATTTTTATCAATATTTTGATTATTGTCTTGAAAAGTGCATAAAGCCAGCCATTGGAATAAATAATGGTCCTGTTGCAGTATGTTGCAAAGATAAATATTACAAAAAATATGATCTTGAAGATAAAGCGTTTGATCTTTTAAGGGACGAGCGTGAAATACGTTATGGTAAACCAGATCAAATTAATGATCATAGCGGAGTAAGCCCCTGTGAATACCATACTTCAGTTGGTTGTGCTTTAAAGACGCACAAAAGCCCAATATGTTTAAGTTTTATGTGTAGAAAAAGTATAGATAATCTTAGGGATCGATTCAATATTTTTCAATATGATTATCTTGGTTTTAATTATGCCCTTGAGTGGATTCTAACAGGTGATATGACTGGTATTGCTTATGCGGAATTTAAAGATAGTTGCCTTGATATGATAACGAAAATTAAAAATCCAAAAAAAAATTAAAGATAACTATAGGACCTAATAATTAGAATTTTTGATAAAAAACAAGGCATAACAAAAAACAACGGGTTGATTTTACTACAGTTTTATTTTTGTTATATCTGTGTTTCGCAAAAAGATCAGTTATTAGAGGTTCCCCCTATATATTTGGTTATTTTTTTCTCATAAAGAAATTTTATAAAACTAAAAAGCTTTTATAAATCAGTATTTCGATCAAAATTTCAATTTTTTAGGCGCACCCCGAGTTTACAAAAATGATAAGCTGTAATATTATATTATAAGTCTATCTTTCTTTTTATAATCCCGAGGTGAATAATGACTCAAGACCTATATAAAATTAAATACGAATTTAACTTCAAAGAGATAGAACAAAAGGTTTACGAAATAATTATTAACACCAGAGATATGAATATTGTATATCCTGAAATGAAGAATAAGCCTGACTGGACAAAGCTTGAATATGAACAATGTAAATGCTGTCCATATACACAGGACAAAGTTCCATATTGTCCAATTGCTGTTAATATTGCGGAGCTTGTTAGTGAATTTAAAGATATCGTTTCATTTGAGGATTGTGTTGTTAAATGCACAACAAATGAGAGAACATATCTAAAAAAAGTTGATGTTCAGGATGGTCTTTACTCAATATTAGGTCTAATAAATGCAACGAGTGCATGTTCTGTAATAAATATTTTCAAACCCATGGCAAGATTTCACCTTCCTTTTTCAACTGTGGAAGAAACCATTGTTCGGGCAACATCTTTTTATCTGCTAAGACAATATTTTAAATCCAAGAAAGGTGGAAAGCCAGATTTTGATCTTAAAGATCTTGAAAATTATTATGGGAAAATTCAAATTCTAAACGAGGGGCTTCTGGCCAGGATAGACAAAATATCAAAAACAGATGCCGATAAAAATGCAATGGTAATTCTTCATTCCCTTAGTCAGATGTTTTCTTTTTCAATAGATGACAGTCTGAGTTCTGTTGAATTCTTATTTGAAGGGAACATATAAAGGGAATCTAATAATTAGAATTTTAATTGAAACTCTTATAAAATTTTCAATTTATAAGATACAAGGATGAGAAAAAAATAAAGAGCTGATTCGTTTATAAATTTTACAACAGTTTTTTTGAAGATACTCAGTTGTTTTGTTTTTATTTTTTTAAAACAAACAAAACTAAGGCCTTTTGTTTTATAGGCAGTTCTTTGAGATTCCCTATTATCACTCCTTAAAAGAACTAATTTTCATAACTCAAAAGCTAATTAAATAGGAAACAAGTGTTTAAAAGTAAAATAAATAAAGAATTAACTGAAGATGAGCAGATAGAATTAAAACAGCTCTTTTTAACAGATAATCTACAAAAATTAAGCGAAACATGTCCCGCAATAATAGCAGCATCTCTCCTGTTTATTATATATGCATTATTCTTTCAGAAAGATATTGTTGCAATAAATAACATCTATTTTTCGGGATCAGTTATCTTCTTAATCTTAATAACAGCTAATTATTTACAATTGAAAATAAATAACACTGTAAAACAGAATAACATACCTGTCATTTTATTTATTCTTATATTATTGATATATTGTAGTGTTGTTGGGGGGAATCTTTACAAAAATACTGGAAATTTAACTCTAATTCTTGCTGGCTTATTCTTTACATCCTCTGTATTTACCCTCTCAAAAAAAACATATATTAGCCTTTCATTATTTTGTACAATACTTTTTTTATACATTATTTATCTAAACTCAAATAGTATAAATGAAGTGATTTTTGCCCTTCAGACACTATTACCTTACATTCTGATCTCATTTATTATTGCTTTTTATAATTTAGAGAGCAGAAGGAAGATATATAAAAAGCAGATAAAGAGAAAAAAAATCATATCATTGCCCGTTGAGACAGATTCCAAAGAGATTTTAGAAGTTCTTTACAAGATCTCAAATGCAGTTAACAATACATTTAACCTTGATGATTTACTATACAATATCCACGAAATTCTATCGTCAGTAATAAATGTTAAGAATTTTTTTGTTGTTATTAATGAAGAAGAAGGTCTTAAATGCCCGTTTTTTGTTGATACTTATGATAACTACACAGAAGTTTTTGAAAAAGTGAGAATTAATAATAATTTTACAATTGCCGGACATATCATTGAAAAAAGAAAAACTATGCTACTCAAAAAGCATCAGATGGTACAACTTGCAATAGACCATGGAGAAAAAATTTCAGGGAAACTCAGTGAAATATATCTTGGTATCCCGCTAAAACTCAGAGATCAGGTTATTGGTGTAATGGTTACCCAGGATTATGAAAAATCAGATGCCTACTCACCAGTTGATATAAAACTTCTGATATCTGTTTCCGAGCAGATTGCTCTTGCCATCGAAAGAAAAAGAAATGATGATAAGTTAAGAGAAAGTGAAAAGATGTATAGAATGATATCTGAAAATATTAATGATGTCATTATAAAGACAGATAAGGATCTAAACATCCTATATATAAGCCCGTCTGCTGAAACCTTCACAGGTTATCCTCTGACAGAGCTGTACAAAAGGAACTTTTCAGATATTGTTAGTGAAGAAGAGTTTGAGAAAATTAATAAAACAATTGTTGAAGATCTTGCTATAGATCCTGTTAATTCAGATTATACAAGTAATCAAAAAGTTATCGATCTTAAAATTGATTTTGGAGACTATTCAAATAAATGGATTGAGATGAGATACAAAATTATTAGAGATGATGAAAATGGTATTCAGTTGCTTTCTGTTATCAGAGATATCACTTCAAGAAAACAGTACGAAATGAATCTGATATATGAAGTAAATCATGATAATTTAACAAATTTACATAATAGAAAAGCATTTGTTGATGAACTAAAGAAAACCATAAAATATGCAAAAAGATATAAAGAGAAAAGAACGATTCTCTTCATAGACCTTGACAATTTCAAACAGGTTAACGATACATTTGGCCACGAAAAAGGTGATGTTATTCTTAAAGAGGTTGCTGAAAGACTCAGATCAACTTTGAGAACTACAGATTTTGTAGCAAGAATAGGTGGCGATGAATTCACAATTATTCTTAACAATCCTTACTATAATAATGAAAAATCTGTCATAGAAAGAATTCAAAAAATTATATCGTCGCCATATTTCATAGATAAAATTAGTATTGATTATATCTCTGCCAGTATTGGTGTTAGTCTCTATCCCAATGATGGAGAAGACTATGAGTCTTTAATCCGTTGCGCTGATACCGCCATGTATAATATTAAGGGTGAGAAAATTAAACGACCTTTAGGAAATCTCTAATGACCACTTATAAAACAAAAGGCTTTAGTTTTGTTTGTTTTAACTGAGCTACTTAAGTTGTTTTAAATGAAATAAAAACAACAGAATTATTACGAATAAAAAACTGTAATAAAATCGGCTCGTTATTTTTTCTAATGCAGAGCTTTTATAATCTGAATTTCAATTAAAATTCTAATTATTAGAGATTCCCTTTAATTGAAACCTGACGATAAAGTTATATATTGACATTTTTTTTTAAATTCAATAGTTTATATTTTTAAAACAATGATTAAAGGTAGGTTTCAATGGAATTGCATGATTGTTTAGTTTATCTTCTGGCAAAAAGCAGCCAGGCTGGTTATCGATTTTGGACGAGTTACATTTCTTCTTACAATGTTACTCCGGTACAAGCTATGGTTCTAATACTTCTGAACAGAGAAGATGGTGTTAGTGCAAAAAAATTAGGTGAACAGACCCAGCTTGATAGCGCAACGATCACTGGTGTGTTAGATAGATTAGAGGGTATGGATTTGATTATTAAGAAAAAGAACCCTGCGGACAGACGTGCAATCCTTATATCGTTATCTGAAAAAGGAAGAAACGATGCCAAGGAACTGGACGAGTTGTTTGAAAAAGCTCATAACGACTTTCTCAATGAATTTACAGATGAAGAGGAAGTGCAGCTTAGAACATTGCTAAAACGTGTTTTGGAAACACATAAATATCATCTATTTTCAAAATAGATTTTTCATCTGATTGGTTTTCAAAATTATCTTATTTGAACGCCTTTTTTCTCTGCATATTTAGTGACAGCGCTACAAATACTTAGAAATTCTGCAAAATCGAGATTCTTTTTACTGTAGAAAACCCGCCATGAACAAATTGTAATATTCAAACTTCCTGGAGCGTTATCTATCCTGTCTGCAACCGGAGCATCGGCAAAATGAACTCTATACTGTTTTCCAAGTTTTTTTGCTTCTTTAGCATTAAATCTTCCAACCAGTTTCCAGTTTAAAATGGATCCTGTGTACGCATCAACCTCACCGTGTCTTAAAACAGCTTTATGTATTGCGTCTCTATACTCAAATCTGGATGTTCTGTCATATTCACCAACTTCCTGATCTTCATTATAAAATCTTGTAGCTTCTCTCGAAAGCCATTTCAGGTAAATATCTTCCTTACAAATCTCTTTTAAAAAAACAGGAAGTCTAAAATCCGTTTTAATCATTTTTCTATTCTACTCCAGATCATAAATATTTGATTAATGATTTCTAAAATATCATTTAGTATACTATGTAGTAATTTATGAATCAAATTCATTCTAAAACTTTTATAAGCAAATTACAAAATCTGTCAATATCTTCTATGGTTGTATCAAAAGAGGTAACCCATCTAACCTCAGAGGTTTCATGATTCCATACATAAAAAGAAAAGTGTTCCTGAAGTTCCTGTATATATTTTTCAGGTATAATGGCGAACACACAATTTGATTCAACTTTCTGGGTTAATTTAACCTCTTTTATGTCACGAACTCTTTCAGCAAGAATTTTAGCCATTTCATTGGCATGTTTTGCTGATTTAAGATACAGATCATTTTCAAATATAGCATTAAACTGAGCTGAGATAAATCTCATCTTTGAAAATAATTGCATACTTTGTTTTCTTATATATTTGAAGTTTTCAGCAAGCTCTTTTTTGAAAAAAATAACCGCTTCTCCAAACATCATACCATTTTTTGTTCCACCAAAAGATAGAATATCAACACCTGTTTCTGTTATCATCTCTTTTAATGAAACATTAAGATATGCTGCAGCATTTGAAATTCTTGCTCCATCCATATGCAAAATCATGTCATGCATGTGGGCATACTCTGCAATATTTTTTATTTCAGATACACTGTAAATGGTACCAAGTTCTGTACACTGTGTAATTGAAATAACTTTGGGTTGTGAATGATGTTCAAAACCAAACCCATGCATATGTTTTTTTATTTTTTCAACAGTTAATTTACCATCATCTGTTTCAACTGAAAGGAGTTTACAACCACAGAATTTTTCAGGAGCACCGCATTCATCAACATTTATGTGGGCCGACCCGGCACAGATAACAGCATTAAAGGAGTTTGTCGCAGCTTTAATGCTAAGCACATTTGCAGAAGTTCCGTTAAAAACAAAAAAAACCTCTACGTCCCCAAGTAACTCTTTAAATTTATTAACAGCTATCTCAGTATAAGGATCATCCCCATATGCAACTGTGTGTCCCTTATTAACCTCTGAGAATGCTTTTAAAACATTTGGATGAACACCTGAATTGTTATCACTTGCAAAACCTTTTTTTATTGGATCTGTCATTCAAAAATATCCTCAGAAAAATTAAAATATAGGTGATCTATACTAACTGCTTTTTGATCGAACTACAGTGATTCTCGTTTATCAATGTATTTATGGTGAATGCTTCGCATTGCACTGGATTATTCGAAAAAAAAACTGTTGTATGTTTATAAAATAAAGCATTTTTATAAACGAATCCGCTCGTTATTTTTACCTTTAGCCGAAATTCAATAAAACTAAAAGCTTTTATAAACGTTGAATTTCAATCATAATTCTAATTATTAGAGATTCCCTATAGGAAACTCTAATGAATTTTGTAAATTTTAAATACCATATTCTAAAAATATTTCAATAAAAATGAACAGCTATTCTAATTTGACAAACTAAAGAGCTGCATTAAATTCCTATGATATAACTTACTCTTAGAAGGGGGTTTAGATGGCTAAAATAGTAACAGAAGATAGAGATATAAAAAAAATACTTGAAGAGACCAAATCTATAGCGATAATAGGTTTAAGCCCAAAACCAGAGCGGGATTCAAACAAGGTCGGAAAATTTTTAAAAGATAACGATTTTAAAATAATACCTATCAGACCAGCACAGAAAGAGATTTTGGGGGAAAAAGCCTATAAAAATCTTGATGATGTTGAAAATCCAGTAGATATGGTAAATGTCTTCAGAAGCTCAGATCAGATTATGCCCCATGCTGAAGAAGCGATAAGAAATGGTGCAAAGGTCTTTTGGATGCAACTTGGAATTGAGAATAATGAAGCGGCAAAACTTTTAACAGATGCCGGAATTAACGTAATTATGAATAGATGTACAAAGATTGAGTATGACAAATTCTTCAAAAAAAAAATCCTCGTATAGAGAAAAAAAAAGGTTACGGAAAAGTATTGCATGTCATTTGTGCAGAAATAAAGAGGAATTTAACTGGAATTGCCGTTGCGGTTTTACCATCTGCCAGGATTGTATGTATGAAAATTTCTGGGGTATGTCATGTAATGGAATTACCTGGGATTGTCCGGATTGTGGAGCTCAGAATGGTTTAGGAAATCAATAGAGATTCCCTATAATTTTTCAAAACATAAGAATATGACAGGTAACAAGAAACGTATCTGTTGTTATATATGTATTACCCGAACTTAACTCTTTACGAACAGCAGCGAATTCAATTGCAAAGTTAGATCTCTGATAACCAATTCCGGCTTTATAAGCAATACCATGGTATTTATTAAAGCCGGTTTCTTTCAAGGCAAATTGTTGTCCATATCCATAAGATACGGTGAAATATGGACTACTATCATCTTTTAAAAAAAAATAAGTTAAGCCAATGCCAGTTAGTGTAGAGTCCCACAAAACACTATTGGTACCAATTGTCTGATAAAAGAAACCATCTTTTCTTTCAATATATAAGAAGAACTCTTCATTAAAACCATAACCTGCTCTAAAAACAGAGGTTAACCCATTTAGATTCTCTTTTGTTGAACTTCCACTTGTTTTTGTGTTCAAATTACTGTCATTGTACCCAATTCCTAAACTAAAAACCGGACCTTTTCGCTTTCCATCAAAAGCAGAACCTGTCTGGCATATCATTAAAATTATAATTGAAAAAATTATTTTGTATTTTATTTTCATGAATTCAAAATTTAATCCATAACTTTTGGAAGTGGAAGATATCTTTATTCTGTGGTTATTTATGGTTGTAATACTTCTATAATCTACAAAATTTGATTAAAAAGCAAGTATCATAGTATAAGGGAACCTCTAATAATTAAATTTTTGGAAGAAATACAAGGCATTTCAAAAAATAACGAGCCGATTTTATTACAGTTTTTTTTGGAAATAACAAAGTATTTCGGCAAAAGAGAGGTTATTAGAGATTCCCATAAATATTAAATGGTAAGTGGGCTGTAAAAGGATAGGATTTATATCCCTAATTTGAAAAACGAAAAATTGCTCAAAGATAATTATTGGCTAACTTCCCAGGAAAATATTCCCGGATTTAGCAGCTCTTCGATTGCTTTTGCCGTTTTAACAGTTTCAGTATTAAAGATATTTAACAATACCATAGATAATCCAGAAGCAGCTAACATTGATAAATAACTGTTTTCAATTATATTTTTCTTAAGAGATGCTGGAGCCCCTGCGGAAAGATTAGAAAGACCTACAACCGTTTTTACTTCAAATCCTAAAACATCAGGTAGAAGCCTTATGACTCCAAGTAGTTCAAAATCCTGATTTTTTCCATCATCCCATATTAATGGAACCAGCACAGGATCAATAATGAGTCTTTCCTCAGATATATCTTCTTCAATAATTTTCGAATGGATTTCAGATGCAATCGTCAATCTTTGGGTAGCCGTTTTTGGAACCTGACCCTCTTTTGTCAGGAGATACCCCATAATATCAGTATCAAACGTTTTTGCAAGTGGAAGTATTTTTTCTATCTTTTTTGGTTCAAGCGAAAAACCGTTAATTATAGCTCTGTTTTTAGCACACTTAAGCCCCGCTTCAATTGCCACAGGGTTAGCTGTATCTATTACTATAGGAAGTTCAGTTACTTCCTGAACGGCATCAACAAAAAACTTCATCTTGTCTTCAGCATTCTTTCCGAGCGGGCCAGTATTTATATCTATAGCATCAGCGCCAGACTCTTCGCATCTACCAACCAGATTCCTGATCGTTTTAGCATCTCTTTGAGCGAGTGCTTTTTGAACTGATTCTTTAGTTATTTGAAGATTGTCTGCGATTAGTAACATAATGGAACCTCTAATAATTTTAATAAACTTTATTCAAGGTTTTTAAGTCTTTCATCAAGCTTTTCTTTTAAAGACTCAAGGTCCTGTTTAAATAATATAATCTCTTCCTGATGCTTTTCTATCTCTTTAAATTTCAACTCTATATATTTAAGGCTGTTTTCTATCTGCTTAACTTCTGTAAATTCGGAGTTTTCCGCTCCAATAATCTCTGCAATATCATCAAGGGATGCTCCAAATCTTTTCCCACGGAGTATTAGTTTTAATCTCGCCCTGTTTTTCAGAGTGTAGATCCTTTGATTACCTTTTGTACGTTTTGGTTTTATAAGGCCTTTATCTTCATAAAATCTTATACTGGAAGGGCTAATATCAAGCTGAGCTGCAAGTTCCGATATTGTGAAAATTTCTTTTTCTGTACCCACTTTTGACTCCTTTTAGTATGAATTTTCCGGCCAAACACAATCAATGACTCTTCCTGAAAATAATGTCAAGGGTTAATGTCCTACCAGTTATATCAATTATACTTAAAGCCCATAACAAAATTGTTAATGATAAAAAGTTATAGGGAACCTCTAATAATTAGAATTTTGATTGAAATACAAGGCTGAGAAAAAAATAACGAGCCGATTTTACTACAGTTTTTTTATGAATAACGCAGTATTTCGGTCAAAAGGCAGTTATTAGAGATTCCCTATAATCAAATATAGTTTGAGTGCATGTTATCCACAATCTTTTTAATAATTCTAATATGTTAGACAATATCATTGTTTAATAGTTTGAAAATAGATGCTATAACAGACAAGTTTAAAAATATATAATTAAGATAGGGGTTATTGTTTGACAGATCTAAGACTTTTAACAGTATTATTCATCACATTCGGTGCAGTTGTGATGACAATCAGCATATTCAAATATCGCTCAACAATTAAAAAAGCTGAAAGCCTCATATCTATAAATAATAATAATATTTACAGGCTGTATTATATCCATCTAATCCTGATGCTTTTTTTTCTTTTCGGCTATATCGTCGTATTGTTATCACTTATTTTTGATATAATAATAATAGGCGCTGTATCCACAGGTATAATATTTTTCTTCGGTGCTATTTTTGTTTTCATAGGCATATTACTACAATCAGATATGCTCTCATCAATCAAGCTGCGGCATAAAAAATTAATCAGCAAAAATAAACAACTCCTCCAAACAGAAAATGTGACTATATTTGCATTGGCATATCAGGCAGAGATTAGAGATTATCAGACAGGTAAGCATTTGGAAAGAACCTCCATGTATGTCAAAATAATTGCTGAAGAGCTTAGGATGAATCATGGATACAGCTCATATTTAACAGACGAATATATATCAGATATTGTAAAATCAGCGCCCCTTCATGATATTGGTAAAGTCGGTATTCCAGATTCCATACTCCAGAAACCTGGAAAATTAACATCTGATGAGTTTGAAATAATAAAAAAACACTGTGAATATGGAGCAGATATACTCAAAATGGCTGATGAAAAACTTGATTTTGATTCATTTTTCAAAGTTGCTTTAAAATTAGTTACTTCGCACCATGAAAGGTGGGATGGTAAAGGTTACCCAAAAGGATTAAAAGAAGATGAGATACCTTTATCTGCAAGAATTATGGCTTTGGCAGATGTATACGATGCCCTAAGAAGTGATCGTTGCTATAAAGAAGCTTTCACCCATGAATTATCCTGTTCCATAATTAAGTCTGAAAGTGGAAAACAGTTTGACCCTGACATTGTTGATGTATTTATCAAAGCAGATAAGAAATTTTTAAAAATATCTGAAAATTCTACCTCATGATACATATTCTGAATGTTTTAGTGAATTAATCTTTTTTTATACTGGGAACCTCTATACCTTAAAACCAAAATCTTTTAGTTGGATCTTACACATTTGGATTGCAAATAATTGTAATTACTGTATAAGAACACTTTTGTTTTTATACTGGATTTATTTCCGGTTTCTTTTTAGAAAAGGTAATAAGAATATGCTAAACTGTGGAATCGTTGGACTCCCAAATGTTGGAAAATCAACAATATTTTCATCCCTGACTTCAGCAAAAGCCGAAGCTGCAAACTATCCATTTTGTACAATAGAACCAAATGTTGGGATTGTAAGTGTCCCCGATAAAAGACTTGGAATGATTACAGAATACATAGTACCCCAGAAAGTGATTCCCGCTGTCGTGGAATTTGTCGATATTGCAGGACTTGTAAAGGGTGCTTCAAAAGGAGAAGGGCTTGGTAACAAGTTTCTCGGTCATATCAGACAGGTTGGGGCAATAATCCATGTTGTAAGATGTTTTGATGATGATGATGTCGTTCATGTTGAGGGTAAGGTCGATCCCATTAGTGATATTGAAACCATAAGCATCGAACTTGCACTTGCTGATCTTGAAACGGTTCAAAAAAGACAGGAAAATATTGTTAAGTTTTTAAAATCGCAGGATAAGAAAATTTCAGATAATGCAAAAGCTGTTAAACCTATTCTTGAATTAGTATCAAACGCTCTTGAAAATGGGTCTCCTGCAAACAGTGTCGATCTTGATGAAAGGCAAATTGAACTTATAGCAGATCTTCATCTGATTACAATGAAAAGCCAACTATACTGCTGCAATGTTAGTGAAGATGATATTGGTGATGATAACGAATATGTTAAAAAAGTAAGAGATTATGCTCAAAAAGATGGTTCATCCGTTGTTGTAATTTCCGGTCAGCTGGAATCTGAGATAGCAACTCTTGATACTGAAGAGGAGAAGGCTGATTTTCTGGAAGCTGCCGGACTTGAAGAGTCTGGACTGGATAAACTAATTCGGAAAGGGTATGAAATTTTAGGGCTCAAAACATATTTTACAGCCGGGGAAAAGGAAGTAAGGGCATGGACTTTTCCAAAAGCTTCTAAAGCACCACAGGCAGCGGGTGTGATCCATTCAGATTTCGAAAAAGGTTTTATCAGAGCAGAAACATACCACTGCACAGATCTCTTTGAGTTTAAATCAGAGCAGAAACTGAAAGAGAATGGGAAGATCAGGCTTGAAGGTAAGGATTATGAAGTTGATGATGGCGATGTACTGCACTTTAGATTCAATGTATAGTGAGTTTTCCTATTATTTATAATCAGGTGAGTATAAAAGCTCACCTTTTAAATATAGGGAATCTAATAATTAGAATTTTTGATGAAAAACAAGGCTTAACAAAAAACAACGGGTTGATTTTACTACAGTTTTATTTTTGTTATATTTGTGTTTCGCAAAAAGATCAGTTATTAGAGATTCCCTATAAATAGCTAAAAGAATCATTTCAACACGATTACGTCCATTCTCTTTAGCCTTATAAAATTTTATTCCCATACTATCTCTTGCTCAAATATTTAAACATACTGACTTCCAAACCATTTTATGGTAAAAAAACTGATTTTGAATATATAATCTGAACATAATTATTTAAAAAGACTTATCCAGGATTTAAGTTAGACCTTTTTTTACACATCTCTCTCCATTTCTATAACCCTTTGGAGTTACTCCCACCCAACGTTTAAATGCTCTTGAAAAATTGCTGGAATCTGTGTAGCCAAGTTTAAAGGCAATCTCAATGATCGAATATCTGTTTTCCAAAAGATATTTTTCAGCCAGATGCTGCCTTATCTCTTTCAACATATCCCTGTATGTTACATCTTCGTTCTTAAGATAACGATTAAGAGATCTTTTACTCATACCTATTTTCTTTGCAAGAATCTCAAGGGATGGTTCTCCTATTGGCAGTAGATCAATTATTTTTTTATGCACTTTGGAAGCGATGTTTGCCTGATCAAACTGTTCAAGATAATCAACTATAATTTTATCGTTATATCCTGCTATTTCAGTATTTGCTGCAGGGAGTGGGATCTTAAGGTTAGTTTTATCAAAAAGAAATCTGTTTTGAATGGATGAAAAGATAATATTTTCACCAAATATTTCATGATATCTTTCTATGTTTTTTGGTTCAGGCCTGATCATTTCAATTTTCATATTTTGTGTTGAGGTTTTCATCATGTCTCTTGAAAATAAAATAATCCCTGCAAAAAAGGAATCCATAGCTGGTATTGAAGGCTTTGGACCATCTAATGGAATAAAATTTATTGATATATACTCTTTTTCCTCTATTAATTTCACCTCCACAGCATTACTTATAATTCTGTAAAAATTTTGTGCCCTTTTGAAAGCATCATAAAGATTGGTACTTGCCATTAAGGCATATCCAAGAGCGTGAAATGTTCCGTGATGAATATTTTCTGCCACACTAAGACCGAAGGATTGATCCCCGGTTTTTTTCAAGGCAAGATCCCATAAAACACTCATTTTTGTTAGCTTAATCCGCTTATCAGGATTAAGTGTAATCTTTTCATCAATTCCTGCTTCTTTGAGAATGGCTTTTGAATCGTACCCTTCTTTTTCAAGTGTTTGTGCTATTGAGCGAGCCCAGCTACTTATTGTTGTAGGATTTTTTCTTTGAAAATTCATAGGCATAAATTATTTTTTAACCCATTTTTTGAAATTCGGCGTAAAATGACCTGAAAATAAGTTTCTAAATATGTATTTTTTTATCATGATTTAACATTACCTGATTTTTTAAAATGATCAATAAAGAATTTATAATCGATAGCGGAGGTTTTATATGAAAAAGTTGTTTCCCTTATTTTTGTTATTCGCAATTATTAGTTTTGGATGTGGTGATTCAGAAAAGACTCATGAAGTTAAAGCTGTTAAAAATGCTTCTTATTCAGAACATGCAAAAGAGTTCAAAAAAGGTGTCGTGAAGGTAACGGATGGAGTTTGGGTTGCTATAGGATATGGAATCTCCAACTCAATTATGATTGAAGGCGATGATGGATTAATTATTGTGGACACTATGACCACAAATGAAGAAGCAAAAGAGGTATTAACTGAATTTCGAAAAATAACTAAAAAACCTGTAATAGCTGCAATTTATACACATAGTCATCCTGACCATATTTTTGGGACAAACGGTTTTGCTGAAGGAAGGAAAATTGATGTTTATTCACATGACACTACACAATATTATATCGATCGTGTTGTAAATGTTATAAGACCAATTATCAGCAGCCGAAGTACAAGGATGTATGGAAATCCTCTTGGGAAAGGCGCTGTTGAGCACGTTGGTATTGGACCATGTGTTGGTATTCATAAAGATACTAAACTGGAGTCGGTCAGACCTAATAAAACTTTCTCTAAAAAATTAATTACTACAATTGCAGGTATTAGACTTGAACTTTATCATGCTCCCGGAGAAACAAACGACCAGATTTTTGTCTGGATTCCTGAGAAAAAAACCCTGCTTCCAGGTGATAATTTTTATAAGGCATTTCCTAATCTGTACACAATTCGTGGGACAAGTTACAGAGATGTTCTTGCATGGGCAAAAAGTATCGATTTTATGATGGAAAAAAATCCGGAATTTTTGGTTCCTTCACATACAAGACCCTTAACCGGAAGCAAATATATCAAATCTGTTCTCACTGATTACAGAGATGCAATCCAGTTTGTACATGACCAGACAATCAGGGGGATGAATCAGGGACTAACACCAGGCCAACTTGTCGAAAATGTTAAACTCCCACAACACCTTAAAAATTCTCCTTTTTTACAGGAGTATTACGGAACTGTTGAATGGTCTGTTAGAAGCGTTTTTTCAGGGTATCTGGGATGGTTTGACGGTAATCCGACCACATTAAGACCTCTTTCACCAAACAACAGATCACAAAAATATATTAAACTTTCCGGTGGATCAGAAAAGGTTGTTGAAGAGGCTAAAAATGCATTCAATAATAAAGAGTATCAATGGACACTTGAGTTAACGGATCATATTTTGAGAGTTGAACCGAAAAATAATGAAGCCAGGGACCTTCGGGTAAAGGCTTTGATAAAAAGAGGAGAAGCGGAAACCAATCCAAATGCCCGTCATTACTACTTAACAAGCGCAATGGAATTAAGAGATAATTTCACAGCTACATTTGAAGCTACTCCAACCTTAAAAGGGCTACATAGTATTCCCCTTGAAAATATTTTTACTTCAATGGCAGTAAATCTTGATTCTGAAAAAACAATAGGCCTTACACAAAAAGTTAATTTCAAATTTCCGGATACAAAGGAGTTCTTTAGTGTAAGCTTAAGGAGGGGTGTAGCTGATATAAAACCTCGTCTTGTTAAAAATGCAGATATCACCGTTACTATGGATTCTTTCATCTGGAAAGAGATCGTAGGTAAAATGAGAAGCCCAATGGCAGCTTTTGCAACTGGTAAAATTGATATTGATGGAAGTAAAACAGATCTGGTTAAATTTCTTGGATATTTCAAACCAAAGGAAAACTAAATCTTAATTTTTTGAAGGTATGCTTTAATCAGCATGCCTTTAATTATTAGAGGTTCTCTATAGGGGAGTTATTCGAGGTTCCATCAAAAATCTTTAAAAACATCTGGTTGATAATTTTTTGTTTGATAGGCTTTGAAATATATTCATCCATTCCTGCTGCAAGGAACCTTTCCTTATCACCCTTCATAGCGTTGGCAGTTAAAGCTATTATTGGAATTCTTTGTGATCCGTTTTCAATAGATCTAATTTCTTTTGTTGCTTCAACTCCATCCATCTCTGGCATATGGATATCCATGAGAACAATATCAAAGGATTGTTCTTTAAAAAGTTCAACTGCCTCAACTCCGTTTTCTGCAAGTACCACTTCATGGTGAAGTTTTTGAAGCATTCTCAAAGCGACTTTCTGGTTTATTAAATTATCCTCAACTAAGAGAATCCTGTATTTTTTACTGTTTTCAGGTTGAATCCGTTTTACTTCTTCAACTTTATAACTAGTTATAAGCTGTGTTGCCGGATCATTTAACACTTGTTTTGAATAGCTTAAAACAGTTCTTATACAGTCAAAAAGTTTTACTCGCTTAATTGGTTTGGATAGAAACGCAACAAATCCGGCTTCTTTTATAAGTTTAGCATCTCCTCTGGTTGCCGATGATGATAACATAATCATGATTATTTCTTTCTTTAGATATGGTTCCTTTTGGATCATCTTTCCTAATTCAATTCCTGACATTTCCGGCATCTGCATATCAATTAATGCAACATCATATGGGTCAGAAAGGCTGTTGTTACGTAGTTCATTAAGAGCTTCTTTTGCAGAATATGTACTTTTAAAAGGGCAGTTCATAGATCTTAAATATTCACCTAAAACTTCATGGTTTGTGAAGTTATCATCAACCAACAGGATCTTTGTCTTTTCAATGTTTTTCGGAAGTCTAATTTTTTCATATATTATTTTCTGCTTCTGAAAAACAGCTGTGAACCAGAAGGTAGAACCTTTCTTAAATGTGCTTGTTACTCCAATCTCACCATCCATAAGTTCAACAAGCTGTTTGGAGATAGCAAGCCCAAGACCGGTTCCGCCATACCTCCTTGTTGTTGTTGCATCAACTTGTGTAAATGATGAAAAAAGACTATCAATCTTATCTTCAGGTATTCCAATTCCTGTATCCTTAATTTCAAAAAGAAGAGTAACACTATTATCAGTATACTCTTTTGATGAAACTTTTAAGAAAATATCACCATTATCAACAAATTTAAGTGCATTACCTACAAGGTTTGTCAATATCTGGCGAAGACGTCCTGGGTCCCCTTTTAAATGCAAGTGAACGTCATCCTGAACCAGACATGCAAACTCAATTTTTTTCTTAGATGCTTTCAGACCAAATAAATCTACAAGTGAATCTATAGTGACATCAAGACTAAACGATGAATTCTCCATCTCAAGTTTTCCGGCTTCAATTTTAGAGAAATCCAGAATATCATTGATTAGAAATATCAACGCATCTGCACTTTGCTGCGCAGCTTTTGCAAACTCTTTCTGGTCATTATTCAGATCGGTTGCGGTGAGTAAGTCCAACATCCCTATAACACCATTCATTGGGGTTCGAATCTCATGTGACATATTAGCAAGGAACTCAGATTTTGCATCCCCAGCTTTTTTAGCTTCAAAAAGAGCTATTTCAAGATTTTCCTTAACATCAATAAGGTCTTCAGTCTTTTCAATAATTCTTTC
Source organism: Desulfobacterales bacterium (assembly GCA_024226555.1). Lineage (GTDB taxonomy): Bacteria > Desulfobacterota > Desulfobacteria > Desulfobacterales > JAAELO01 > JAAELO01. The sequence continues at coordinate 31,322 of JAAELO010000628.1, forward strand.
TTCAAGTGTGCGGTTAAAGTTATGAATCTTATCCTGACGAATACCTCCAATTCTTGCAAAAAGGCCTAAAAATAAAGGAGCTGTATCTATTATCCATAATAAATGGTTTGTTGATTGAACGGAAATTATATTTTTAAGTGTAATCCCATCCATACATACAAGGCACTCAAGTAAAGTGCCTCCTATTGGGAATAAGAAACCAAACAAGGCTCCGTACAATGTATAATTTGATGTGTCTGTTTTAAAAATGCGTTTCATATGGTTTTCAAGTTTACATTCTTTTAGGAATAATATCAATATTGTTAACTACTTATCATGATTATTGTTTTGTGTAAACAGAAACATCCTCTTGTTTTTTCTATAAATTTAGAATGATTTTTTATATCAATGGTGGTTTATAACCGCCTATGCTACTCTCAAAAAACTCTGCCACAGCAAGAGCTACATCTTCTCTAAAAGGTTGTGCAACAATCTGTATACCAATAGGAAGATGCTCACTTGATTCCCCACCACGAACAACAGCAGAAGGCCATCCTGTCATGTTGTATGTCATGGAATAGCTGAATGTCGCAAGACTATTTCCGGTTGTTCCATGTTCTTTTGCAGGATATGCATTAACTGGGCTAAGTATAACATCGTAGTCTTTGAAAAAAGATAACATGATGCTGCGAAAATGATACCATTTCATAATAATTGCATCAAGCTTCTCTGATTCAACAGGAGGAGCTAAACCCAGCCATGGAAGAGTATGCTCAGAAGTTCCGGCCTGTTTCAATAACCTTCGAATAGAGGTACCACCATCTGCCGATAACAGTTCAATCATAAGTTCATAGGTTTGCTCAATTCCATTGGGTAATGCCTCTTCTACTCTACACCCGGTATCTTCGAGCAACTTTGCAGCTTGTTTTATGACATTTTCTGTTTCTGTTGTGGGTTTAATAATTTTATTATCTGTATGAAATGCTACCCGAAGATTTTTTAAATCAACGTCTTTATAGTTGCCATGAGAAATTGGAACTATTGATGGATCGATCCAGTCCGGTCCTGAAATTATATTAAGTAGTACGTTTAAATCCTCAACATACTTTGCTATGGGGCCAACTTGCTGGAATGAATCAAGATGGCCACCAAATGGGAGTATATGACCTGTCCTTGGAACTACACCTGTTGTTGGTTTAATTGTTGTTACTCCACAACAATGTGAAGGGTACCGAAGACTACCACCGTAGTCAGTACCTATATCAAAAGCTGAGCCTCCTGCCGCAACAATAGATGCTGCACCACCACTACTCCCTCCGGAACTGTGCTTTGTGTTATAGGGATTATTTGTTTTTCCATATATCAGATTGTCAGTTTCATAAGTAAGTGTCAGTTCAGAGGTATTTGTTTTTCCTATTAAAATCGCCCCTGCATTACGAAGTCTATTTACAACTGTTGCATCCTCTGATGGAACAAAATGCTCTCTTCCTTTTGTTCCACCGGTTGAGATAATACCTTTTGTGTCAAATGAATCCTTGATTGTCATTGGAATTCCATGAAGAGGCCCAGGTATTTTGCCCTTTGCTAATTCCTCATCTGCTTTTATGGCTGAAAGGCGTGCTGTTTCTTCAGAGATTTGAACTACAGCATTTAGCTTAGGATTAACATCAGCGATACGTTTTAAATATGAATCCAAAACTTCCTGTGAAGAGACTTCCTTATTTCGAATAGATTTACCAAGTTCTGTTATAGACTTAAATAATACTGATTCCATAATTTCTCCTTTGTAGTGAATCTCTAAAAACTTTTTATAAGCGAATCGCCTCGTTATTTATTTTGAAGGAGGAAGTGCTGGAAATTCTCCTTCATCATCACTGTACAGCCCGGCTTTTCTGTGTTTTCTATAAAGAAACGATGGCCGCTTCTTTGAAGGGTTAAGCCAGGTTTTCCAGATACGATTATAAAGATCAATATCATCATCTATTGTAACTTTACTCCTCATTTTTACCCAGTAATCTTCACGAATCAGGAAATAATCTGCAACTCCTGTTCCCCTAATGAACCCACCACTAAAAGCTTTCTCATCCAAATAGTAGGTAAGTTCATCATTTGAAATTTTGTATATAGCTCTCCATATTCTTTTTTTGTTCCAGTGATCTTCCGGTTCATAGAGAAATGCTTCTTTTCTTAATTTATATTTGTAATAGAAATTTAAACCTCTATGGGCAATAAGCATTGGAATATCATAATTTTTGATATTTTCTGTTACAGTATCATAATCCTTAATATTTGGATCAAGGTAATCAGGGTGAGCTATTTCCAATCTGAAAATGAAAATAAGGGGTAAAGGGATCAGAAAAATTAATACTTTGCCAATTCCAGAGTCTGCATTATCATTATCATTTTTATAATCTCCTATTTGAGAAAGAAGAAACAGAGATGATATCAAGAAAAAAACAGGTAAAAGGATCGCAAACCGCTCTCCAATGCTGAATACTTCATTTACTCCAAATGGGAAAAATCCAGGTAGTAAAAGCGGAAATGTGAACAGAATTTTAAAAACAGATCCCTTTGAGCGAATATAAACAATTACAGACCCCAAATATAAGGCAAGCATTAACAGCATTTCAAATTTTATAGCTACAGGTAATGATTCTCTTTGTAAAAGAACAAGAAAACCCGGGCTCATATTTTCAAAGCTAAACCGTGTAAGGTCAGGGAGATGTAAACTATCTGATACAAAAAAAAGGTAGAAGAATATTACCGAGGTAATCAGTGAGAGGATAAGAATAAATAATTTTAATTTTATAATATGGGATAAAAAGTTTCTTAAAAAGAGAGAGCATGAAAAAAGACCGGCTATTGGAATAGAAGCTTTATGGAAAAAAATCGAAAGTAGCACCGGGACTAAAGCATAGAAACTCTTAAAACCACTAAAAGTAGAATAATAGAGCCATAAGGGTACTAAAAAGAGAAAACAAAACATCTTTGGGAACTCTATTATTACAAAAAAAACAGATGGGGATGACACAAACAGAAGAAGAGCTGAGAAAGTTAGAATATTTCTTTTCTTTCCAATAGTAAAAAATATGCTTAATCCAAGCAGCAGGATTGATATGGACTGAAAAAGCTTTAATGAATTCTCTGTAATAAGGCCAGTTCTCTGTAATAGTCCTGTTTGTCTATGTACAAGAGATGAATCCGGTATTTTTACATCTCCGGTTCTTGCCCAATGGTCTGCCTGAAGTGCATAATAATATGCATCTGTTCCCTTTAAAAAAGATCCGTCAAGTTCATAAAAAAATGAAATGGAAGAAGCTAATAAGCATAAAATTATTAGAAATGTCTTGTAGTCCTTAATTATATTCAAAGGTTTTAATAAACTCATGCTAAGGACAGTCTGAGAAACAGCTGTTTAGTTTATCTGTCATCAGTATGTAATCTGTAAAAACAGATGATTTAAGATAATATGGGTTATGCTTTGTTAGTAACTTGTCTATTTTATCATAAAGATCATTTTTGTTTTCTCCTGATGTGCCCCGATCTTTATTTATTACATTGCTTATAAACAATTTTTTACCTGTTTTAATTTTTCTTGTGGATAATATGGAATCGAATATCTGTTTCTTCTCTTTTCTGCTTAAGGAATGATATCTTTTAATTGTAAGATAACTTTGGAAAATAGAAGCCGCTGGCTTTGTTTTATTAGTAAGATATTCTGAACTACGTAGTGAAGTTGTGTATCTCTTACCAAAGATTCTTAACCTTTTCCCCTTTGTTTCCCAGTTACCTTCTAAAACTTTTGCTGTTACATCTTCACTTGTACTTACTCCATAATCAAAGTTTTTATAGATAACAAAGGTCCCGTTACTTCTCAAACGTATTCTCTTATTATTGCAAATAAGGCCACATTCATCTGCAAAGTGGAATACCGAACTCCAGGAGCGATCTATAAATCCTTTCCAGTTTGAAGATATGTTTATCTCTGGTGATTTAACCTTTGGAAGAATTATATTCCCTTCATTATTCACAAACCTTAATTCTGAGAGTAAAACATCCTTATAACGAGTTCCTTTTCTTATTTGTAAAATTCTAAAGGATATGTCTGATACATTAATTGATCTATCCAGTTCAATTCGCTGTGCTCCCATAACGGCCTTCAGATTTATTGTCTGTGAAAAATCGCCGCTTTTTATCAATACCTTTTTTATACATCCGTTTTTTGTAAAATGGGTGGATGATCTCTGATAACCATTCCAGAATATTAGTTCCTTAATATTCTGTTTTTCAGGAAAGGTAACTAAAAAGGATTCTCCAATACCATCTGTTTTATTGCCATCTGTGGACCATGCTGAGCTATATTTTGAGTCAAAAATATTGGAAGGATGATATGCAGTTTCAGGTTTTAAAGTTGATGTTGCTGAAACTTTTGCTTTTGCTTCATCAGGAAACTGAAGCTCAACCTGATTTATTGAACTACCCTGTTTCTTATAGATCCTTATAGCTTTTATTTTAATATTCTTGCGAGAAGTGTTTGACATAACCTTTAAAAAAAAAGATTCAGCATAAGTTTGTAAACCAATACGCCCTCTTCCACCAAAAACAATTGTCTTTTTACCCTTTTGCCAACTACCAAAAACTATTCCGGATGGACTTGTTGTTTTTCCATTCAAATATAATTGAAGCAGTAAACTATCTCTTTTATCCTCAACATCTACTTCAACGAAGTCAACTCTAACTCCATTTTTGAATTTCAGATATAACCCTTCATCAACTCCCGAATCCTTCACATCCGGTGACCAATACGTGCCACAACCATTAAACAAACAATTTACAGAACCGGATGTAATAGAACTACTTGTTGCATTAGCTGAAATAACAAAGGTTTTTGCAGAAACATAGCTATAACTAATAAGTAGAAAAAGAGATGAAAGCATAACTGTTTTTAGCTTCATTTGTCTATCTCCTCTGGTTTATACATACATAATCGTTTATTTTTAAAAAGCTCATCCAGGCTTATTACATTATCGTTCAAGTCAGTCTTTTTACGCATTATCCTGTTTGTTCTGTAGTATTGACCATACTCCATAAGAAAACCACAGGAGTCTTCAAAAACACTGTACTTATATGATTCTGTTTTGTCCACCCTTAGCTTTCCATAAAAAATATCATCTTTTAAATCAAAGCAAAGCTGGTAGGTTTTAGAGGTTGGATTATAAAAACAAATATCTTTATAGTTATAAACGATTGTTGCACCTGTTCCGAATGGTACTTTTCTATCATTATCGGGAAATATATCAAAACTGTGGTGATGCCTTTCAACAACTTCAAGATCAGAGTGAAGTGTTAAAAAGAAGATCATGTTTGAGAACTGACATAGTCCTCCGCCAATACCAACAGCAGGCTGTCCCTGTGAAATAGTAAGTCCGGGCAGATAACCTTTGGATTTTGATGGATTTCCAACAAGTTTCCAGAAAGAAAATTTTTGTCCCGGTTCAATTAAGATTTTATTAACTTTTGAAGCAGCAATTTCAAGATTAGTTCTTTTATTATCAAAAAGCTTCCAGTCTACTTCAGAAAAATCTCTGAATATGGGTAATTCATGTTTGAACACTTCATACTCAAGTTCATTATCTGAAATCTTATCAGCCCATGAGTTTTTTGATATATAATAGGAAATGCTTCTTAAAATTTTTCTTAAATTATAGGAAATAAAATATCTGACCGGGTTTTTTGGACTTAGCATATGTAGCTATTCCACTTGAAAGTTAAAGTATCTTTTTCTGTAAGGTTCGTTCTTTAAACTAAAATGCCACCATTCTTTACTGTAATTTCTAAATCCGTGTTTCTCCATAACTTTTTTAAGGAGTAAACGGTTGTTCATCTGCTCAGTTTCTATTTTACTATTAAGAGTGTGTGAAAGTGTGTTGAAGCAATCATAACCAGTTCCCATATCCAGACTTCCATCTATATGCCGTTTATCCTGATTACAGTCACACTCCCTGTAATCAGTTCTGCTGTTTTTTTTAGCCTTAAATGGAATCTTTGTTATTGATAGATCAATGGAACTTCCCCTGCTGTGGCCGGATTTTTTTGCTATATAACCTAAAACAAACAGGGATTTTTTTTTGAGACCTGGATAAAATTGTTCCTGCATTTTATCATTATCCAGATCCTCAGCCCATCTTACAAAATGATCAACAGCCTGTTGTGGTCTGTAACAATCATAAATAAGAAGGGATAAACCTTTTTTCCTCAACTCATCCTGAACTTTTTTAAGGGCATTTGCAGCTTTTTTTGAAAGCAGACACTTTGGCGCTTTGTACCCATCTATTTTTTCACCAACAAAATTGTATTCGGTAAAATACCTTATATCTAAAACCACATCCGGGATCATATCTGTAATTGACACAAATGAACTTTTATCTTGATCTGTTGCATAAACAAAACTTTGTATGAAAAGGACAAATATGATCAACAATGTGTTTTTGACATATCTCATAATTATTTAATCCTCTATAAATATTTGCGTATTAAACATCTGAGCCCGGATATTCCTGTGTAAAAAAGAATTTTTAATTATTAGAGGTTCTCTTTAGAAGGGTTTTTAATCTCTTCTATTATGAATTCTATTTTCAGTCTCATATCACGCACATTCATTTTTTTATTGTCGATCCACCACTTTGCATCCTTAGTTGCAAACCATTCAGAAAGAAAAATCTCATTGGCTTTTTCGAAAAGTTCTTTATCTTCATCACTTTGGTGAGTGACTGTTTGTTTGTAAATCTCAAATTTATTCATCATTTCTGAGCGAAGTTTTTCAGCCCATGAGATCGATTTGTCACTACCCTCAAGCTCCAAAAAACCCTTTAATGTGTTCTTTTCCTGTAGTTCTGCAGTTTGTTTACTGAAGAAATCCTTTTTGCATTTATCGCAAAACCAATGTTTGTTATCAACCAGATACAGATTTCTATCATGGCTATCAAACATTTGAACTTTGAACTTCTGGTTACAGGTTCTGCACTTTACATCATAATCAAAAACAATATCTTCAGTCATAAATCTCTTAATCTCCAAAATTAATTATAAATCATTAAAAATAAAACACTTTTTATTCATATAATTGTTTTGATGTGCCTTTTCAAGCCTAAAATAAAAAAGAGAGATAAAATAGATTTTTTCTTCTTTTTTATCTCTCTTTTTTATGTACCCCTTTGATTCTGCAATCTGTTGTCAACGTCTTGAATAAAAAATAAATGGTTTACTAATTTTTTATGGATGCTTCTAAAATAAAACAGGTTTTGTTTTTTGAGTTTTATGGGCCTCTTCAAATGTGTTAGACCTCCATAACGTCTTGAATAAAACTCAAGGTTTTTCGAGTTTTATGGATGCTTCTTAAGGGAATCCCTTCAAAGTAACAAAAAAACAAAAAGGTGTTTTTTAAGAACAATATTATTGGGAACCTCTAATATCTAGAATAGATGTATTTATTTCATAGCGATTGGCCACAGCCTCCCACGTACAATTCTGATCACAGGAATTGATTCAAGTCATTAAAGGGACCCTCTAATAATTAGAATTTTTGATAAAATTCAGATTATAAAAGCTTTTAGTTTTATAAGATCTCTGCATGACAAAAAATAATGAGCTGATTCGCTTATAAAAGTTGTTATTTTATAAGTGTTACAACAGTTTTTTTGGCAATAACGAAGTATTTCGCAAAAAGAGCAGTTATTAGGGATTCCCTAAAGAAAAATCTATATTTTGAGGAAAAATAAAAATATGAAAAAGACTGTTAAAGTATTGATACAAATCATAATACTGTTTTTCCTAAGCATTCCCACAATGGCAGCTGATAAAGAACAAGTAGCCATAGTGGTTGTTGAGCATTGGCCACCTTGGGAAATAGCTCACGACGCTAAAAAGAGAAATGTTACGGATGGTTTAGCGGTTGAAATTGTGAAGATATTATTTAACAGGCTCAATATCAAAGTAAAATTATTTAACGCCCCTTGGAAGCGTGCTTTGTTAATGATAGAGAAAGGTACGTCAGATCTTATTCCAATGCTATCCAGGAATACTGAGCGAGAAGCTTATATGGTTTTTACAATTCCTGTTTATAAAGAACCAATATTGTTTGCATATTCCACAGATAAGTTTAAAGCATTTGAATGGAAGCGATGGGCTGATTTAAAGCATCTTCAGATAGGAGTAACCAGGGGATATTCTTATGGGAACTTTGATGAAGTTATAAAGAAACATAAGTTACGCACTCAAACAGTAACAACTGATAGACAGAATGTTTTTAAATTATTGGCAGGTAGAATTGATATAACTCCCCTGCATCTTACTAATGCTGTTTCTATGTTCAACAAGATTCAGGAAAATGATAGGCTAAAGTTAAAATTTGCTAAAAAACCAATAAATGAAAATATATATTATTTTGGTATATCTAAAAAATCCTTTCTTGCAATAAGGCTTCCCGAAATTGATAAAAGTTTACAGGAAATGCAAAACGACGGAACTTTTAAGAAAATTTTGGGTGAGTTCTATAAGCCTATTTAATTGAGGTCTGAAAGAATTAATATTATTTATCGGATCTTAAAACCTTTCCATAACAACAGCATTCAAACAATTGTTTCTATATATAGAAACTTTTTCTTGACAACACCTTTAAATACAGATAAATAGCATATAAAAAATATGGACAGGATATGGACAGGATAAAAAAATGAATTTCACAATTTTCACAAACAGAGAAGAATTTTGGTGGCGCATCGGAACACATATTGTGTGCTGAAACGCTTAAAAATATAGAAAAATTATTAAAAGCCGTAACAGCATAATCGTTACGGCTTTTTTGTTTCCAATAGTTAAGAAAAACAGAGGTAAGATAATATGTTAAAAGGAACATTTCCATCACAAGAAGAGTTTAATACTTTAAAAAAGAAGTTTAATGTAATACCTGTTTGCAGAGAGATCCTTGCAGATATGGAAACACCTGTTTCTATCATATCAAAATTTTATAACCCACAAGATCCTGTTTTCCTGTTTGAAAGTGTCGAGGGGGGGGAAAGATGGGGTAGGTACAGTTTTATTGGAACATCAGCCAAAACGGATCTGAAAGTTTTTAAAAGTGATATAGAGATAACTGAAAATGGTGAAGTCAGAAGAGTTCCTCATGGAGGAGATCCTTTAAACGAACTTCGCAATATAATGAAACAGTATAAAGCTGCTGATGTAAATGGATTACCAAGATTTTTTGGAGGCCTGGTTGGCTATTTAACCTATGAGATGGTTTCATTCTTTGAGAAAATTGAGAACAAGCTTCCGGATAACAAACCTGTTGCTCATTTCATTATTCCGGATGAACTGATAGTTTTTGATAACATAAGAAATACACTGACAGCTATAGTGATATCTTTTACAGATGGGTCTGATGAAACTCTCTTTGAAAAAAGCCATGAAAAGCTTAATAAAATGCTTTCAGTTATAAACTCAAAAACACCTGAAAGAACTGTGCCAAATGGTAACGAGTATAAACTAACGCCAAGATATAGTGAAGATTCTTACAGGGAAAAAGTTGAGAAATCCAAGGCATATATACATGCCGGTGACATTATACAAACAGTTGTATCCCAACCTTTTGATTGTGAAAAAACACCGGATATTATTGAACTATACAGGGCTCAGAGGTTTATTAACCCATCACCATACCTCTATTTTATGAATCTTGCTGATACTGCACTAATAGGTTCCTCTCCGGAAACTATGGTCAGGCTTGAAAATGGAGTGGCTAATTTGAGGCCTATCGCAGGAACAAGACCCAGGGGCGAAAATGAGAAAGAGGATAGAGAACTTGCTGATGATCTTTTAAAAGATGAGAAAGAGCGCGCTGAGCATCTAATGTTAGTTGACCTTGGTCGAAATGATCTTGGAAAGGTCGCTTTAACAGGAACAGTTCAGGTTACAGACCTTATGTTTGTTGAAAGATACTCACATGTTATGCACCTTGTTTCAAATATACAGTGTGACCTTAAAGAGGATATGGATGCTTTTGAACTTTTAAAATCATCGTTTCCTGCCGGGACTTTATCAGGAGCACCAAAGGTTCGGGCCATGGAGATAATAAGTGAGCTTGAAGAGGAAGCAAGGGGACCATATGGAGGAGCTGTTGGATATATATCATTTAACGGCAATATGGACTTTGCAATAGTAATCAGAACAGCCTGTGTTGAAGATGGAAAACTTACAGTAAGAGCAGGTGCTGGGATTGTAGCCGATTCAGATCCTGAAAAAGAGCGTATTGAAACTGAAAACAAAGCTATGGCACTTCAAAAAGCTTTAAAACTTGTAACTGATATGAATAATGGAGAGAAGTAGACATGATTCTCATGATAGATAATTACGATTCCTTCACATATAATATTGTTCAATATATTGAGCAAATGGGTGTTAATGTTAATGTGATAAGGAATGATAAGATTACAATTGATGAAATCCGGGATCTTAATCCAAAAGCTATTGTGATCTCACCAGGTCCAGGCAGACCCGAAACAGCAGGTATTTCACTTGATGTGGTAAAACACTTCTCAGGCAAAATACCATTACTTGGTGTTTGTTTAGGTCACCAGACAATAGCTCAGTATTTTGGCAGTAAAATTGTATCTGCAAAAAAACTGATGCATGGAAAAACATCACTAATTGAAGCTGATGGTGAAATGTTATATAAGGGTATTAAAAAAGCTTTCCCGGCAATGAGATACCATTCTCTGGTTGTTGATAAGGACAAAGTCCCGGATTGCCTTAAGGTAACATCAAAATCCGATGACGGAGAAATTATGGGGCTCAGGCACATTGAACATAATACAGAAGGAATGCAGTTTCACCCTGAATCGATAATGACAAATGTTGGCAAAAGACTGTTAAGAAATTTTCTTAAGAATGCAGATATATTAGAATAGGTACTTAGGAGATTTAATATGTTTTTAGATAATTTAAATAAAATAATCGCTGGAAATGATCTTACTGAGATGGAGATGTCAAACTCTATGATGGAGATATTCTCAGGGGAATTAAATGATGTTCAGATCGGCGCTTTTATGGCAGCCTTAGCAACAAAAGGCGAAACATTTGAAGAGCTTGCTGGTGCTGCAAAAGTTATGAGAAAAAAAGCTGTAAGAATACAGGTTAATCAGAATAACGTTGTGGATACGTGCGGTACAGGTGGCGATGGTCTAAACACATTTAATATCTCAACCACAAATGCTTTTGTTGTTGCAGGATGTGGTGCAACAGTTGCAAAACATGGCAATCGGTCTGTTTCAAGTAAATGCGGTAGTGCTGATGTTTTAGAGAAATTAGGCGTTAATCTGGAAACACCACCGGAACTTGTTGAAGAGGTAATTGCAGAAGTAGGAATCGGTTTTTTATTTGCACCCAAGTTTCATGGTGCGATGAGATTCGCAGGGCCAGCAAGACAAAAACTTGGCATTAGAAGTATTTTTAATATGATCGGACCTTTGTCAAATCCTGCAGCAGCAGACTGTCAGCTTGTTGGTGTATACGCGCCAGATCTCACCGAGATGTTCGCAAAAGCGCTCAATCTTCTTGGAGTAAAAAGAGCTTTTGTTGTCCATGGACATGATGGACTTGATGAGATCTCAATTTGCGATACAACCAGAGTTTCAGAATTAAATAGTGGAAGTTATAAAACATATGATATAAATCCTGAAGATTATTTTGGTGAAATGGCAGATCCAAATGATATTAAGGGTGGTTCAGTTGAATTAAATGCTGAGATTGCTGAAAAAATATTAAATGGTGAAAAAGGTCCAAAGCGTAATATTACTCTAATTAATGCAGCTGCAGCCCTTGTATCATGTGGTAAAGCTGATAATTTTAAAGATGGTATAAAACTTGCCGAAGAATCAATAGACTCAGGTGCTGCCATTGCCAAACTTAAACAGCTCGTAGAGTTTACACAGGAAAATAGTTAGAGGTTCCCTAGAATGAAAAAAGATTTTTTAAATATTATTATAGAAGAGAAGAAAAAAGAGGTAATGCTTGCGCACTGTGTTATCTCTGAATCCAAACTTAAAAAAGAGGTTAATAACTATAAAGGTAGAGAAATAAGACCTTTTTTTAAAGCCCTTGAAAAGAAAGAAAAGGGAAAGGTTAATATCATAGCAGAAGTAAAAAGAGCATCTCCATCAAAAGGTGATATAAATATAGATTTAGACCCATCAATACTTGCACTGGAGTTTGAAAATGGTGGGGCCGCAGCCATTTCAGTTTTAACAGACACTAAGTTTTTTAAGGGTAGTTTCGAAGATTTTACAGATGTAAGAAACGTATCATCAATACCAATGCTTAGAAAAGAATTTATAATCTCCACATATCAGATTTATGAATCATACATGCTGGGCGCAGATGCCGTTTTACTCATCGCAAAAGTACTTCCCAAGGAAAAATTGAAGGAGCTATATCAACTCTCAAAATCCCTTGGAATGGATGTACTTATGGAAGTAAATAATATGGAAGATCTGGAAAAAGCAATGTATACAGATGCAAAACTCATTGGAATAAACAACAGAAATCTTAACAATTTTAATACAGATACTAACACTTCAATTAGACTGGGACAACTTCTAAATAAAGATCAGGTTGCTATTGCTGCAAGTGGCATAGCAAATAAACAGGATATAGAAAAAAGCCTGAAGGCAGGAATCCATAACTTCCTGATCGGTGAAAGTATCGCAAGATCCAAAGATAAAGTTAATTTCTTAAAGAATCTGGTAAATCATTAGATCCCGCTTTTTACAGAAAAAAAGTTCTATAATAACAGGCGGGCAATAAAGCCCGCTTTTTATTTAGGATGTTCATTATCAGAAGCTGAAACAATCCCTGGAAAGATTGCTACAACCTAAAATACGCAAAAAATCCCTTCTATTTACTGAGTGATCATTTTCTTCATTATTATTTCATTTCTCATCTCCCTTTTAGATGGAACATATGAAAATAGTCAATTTTGAAGCAAAAAGAATGTATAAATGATTACTGTGCATGTTAATAGGGTTTGTGGTAATCAATAGAGGTTACTGCTTTTATATTGAAGATATTTTTAAGATTGAAATGTGTTTCCAATAAATATTGGTTTATTTGTTATTGATGAGAGATCATGTCTGGTTTCATGATTTTAAACCTGATTAGGTCCTTTTATATTGACCACTCACCCTATCAATAGTAATATTATTATTAATCCCATTTGATTAATTATTGTTTGCTTTCAAAATGTTTTCACAATTCTCCTGTTGAGCTGGTAATGGTCACATTAATTTTTTTTATATTTAAGGGTGCCTTGCGTATACCCCATACAAAAGATCCTTTTTGAACAGATTCTGGTTGTTGGTCTTAAGAAATGATAATCCTAAAAACAGGAGTTACAATATGGCGCATACTATTACACTTGCAAACACAAAATTGAACAGTGATATGAAAAAGATGGTGGAGGAGTTTTGTATCTCTCTTCTTAAAATTGAAACGATCGAAGTAAAATCTGTCAATGTTTATGGTAAAGATGACCTTTCACTTTTAATAATAGTTAAGAATCTTGATATTGAAGAGCTTAAAGCTATCAAAGATATTGTTGCTGATATTAGACGGTTTGGAGTTAATACCTTTTTTATTACTGAACAGAACCTTTTAACATCTACAGATGTTTTTCCTATTAAATTTATGATTATTAAAGAATCTTATACTCACATTGCTGGTGATGATTTTTTAAAGAATCTTGAAATCAGTGATGAATATCTTCGTCTTCGTTGTGAACAGGAGATTAAGAATCTTATACTAAAGCTTAAGCATTTCTATCTTGCAAATTATGGTATGAGATTAATGGACATAATGAAACAGACAATAGAAAATTTCATTGAAAATCTGCGTATATTGGTATTCCTTAAGACAGGAGATAAACCATCTTTTGATGATTCCATTGAAAAAGCTGCTGCTCTTTGCAGCTTTGATACATCTATAATAACAGAAGTGAAGAACCTTGAAAATTTAAATGAGAAACCTAAAGCTGAAAAAAGGGAAGAGATTTTTGGTGGTTATATTGATGTTGTTTATCAAGTGGCACAATTTGTCGATAGAATGTAGTATAAAATAATGGTTAAGCAATGTTACTCATAATATGATCATAATTCTACGTTTTGATGAGCTTTTATAGTAAGCAAATGTGATCGATAAAAAGTTAAAAAGATTTTATTTGTAACTATTTTAAAAACAAAAAAGAACTGTAATAAAATCATGCTCGTTACATTTTTCTCAAGCCTTTGTAAATTAAACCAAAATTCATTTTTTTAGAGGTTCCCCTATGCTATTTTATTTGAGGATCGATTTTATAGAATACAAGGTTCTGAAAAATCACATAGAATATTAACACAATTTGGTTTAAGAATCAGACCAGATTTTTTTGTAATATTATCAATAATATGTTTCTATTTCAGAATATGTAAAATATAATTGATTTAACCAAACAAAAAGCATTCTCAAAAACTATAGACTAAAGGGAACCTCTAATAATTAGAATTTTGATTGAAATACAAGGCATGAAAAAAAATAACGAGCTGATTCGTTTATAAAAAGGTTTACTTTATAAAGTTTTACAGTTCTTATTTTGAAATACTCTGTTTTGTTTTTATATCTTTTAAAACAACTTAAGTAGTTCGATTAAAATGCGGTTATTAGAGATTCCCTTAAAAAAGGATTAACAAATGAGCAATAAAATACAGATAAATACAGATAAAGCACCTCTTGCAATTGGGCCATACTCCCAGGGAGTTCAAACAGGAAACCTTGTTTTTCTTTCTGGCCAGATACCAATTGATCCTGCAAAAGGAGCAATGATTGATGGAGATATTAAAGAACAGGCTCACAGGGTACTTAAAAACATAGAAATCCTTTGCAATGAAGCTGGGGGGGACCTCTCAAATATCGTTAAAATGACAGTTTTTTTAACTGACATGAAGGATTTTGCAGAAATTAATGAGGTTTATAGTAGTTATTTTAAAGGAATTTACCCAGCAAGATCTGCTGTTCAGGTAGCAGGATTACCTCTTAACGCAGATGTAGAGATGGAAGCTGTTATATCCTTATAAATTGAAGGAAGCGATTAGAGATGTCATATTCAGTTAAAGATATTCTTAGAATGGAAGTAGCCCCTGCACTTGGTTGTACAGAACCAGCAGCAATTGCATTATGTGTTGCCTCAGCAAAAAGACTTTTAAAGATTGAAGGAGAACCTGATCTCATTGAGATATGGTTGGATCCTAATATCTACAAAAATGGCCTTGCAGTAATTATACCTGGTACTGAAGGTTTATTCGGACTTGATATGGCAGCAGCTCTTGGTTTTTTTGGAGGAGATCCCGATCAGTCTCTCGAAGTTCTTGAAACAATTGATGAAAATTCAATAAAAAAATCCAAGGAATTAATTGCTGCAAATAAAGTCAAAGTAAATCTTCTAAAAGACCAAAGAGGTATTTTCATAAGAGCCAGTATCATAAAAGGTAAAGAGATATCTGAAGCTTCAATTGAAAAAGTTCATGACAATATAACTTCACTCAAAATAAATGGTAAGGAAACAATAATCACAAATCCTGATAATGATAGTTTTATAGTAAAAAATCAGATTGAGGACCTTGAAAAATGGTTAAAAAATTTAGCCTTTAGCAATCTGTTAAAACTTATTGATGATTTGGATCAGGAAGACCTGGATTTTATAGAAAAGGGTATTCACTACAATATTAAACTTGCTGATTATGGATTGAAGCATGGATCAGGTATGGGTGTTGGTAAAGCACTTGACAGACTTGTAAGACAAAAATTACTTGCAAAAGATATGATGCTTGCTTCAAGAATTCTTACATCTTCAGCAGCTGATGCAAGAATGGGTGGGATAAAACTACCAGCGATGAGTTCAGCGGGAAGTGGTAACCATGGATTAACAGCAGTTTTACCAATATGTGCTGTTGCAGATTTTGTAGAATCAAATAAGCAAAATCTTCTCAAGGCTATTGGTTTAAGCCATTTGGTTACAGGTTTTATAAAAGCGCATACGGGTAGGCTTTCAGCCATTTGTGGGTGTTCTGTTGCAGCAGGCGCTGGAGCAACTGCGGGAATCACATATTTAATGGGTGGAGATATAAAACATATTGCCGGAGCTATTAAAAATCTCACCGTTGATCTGGCTGGGGTTATCTGTGATGGCGCAAACAAAGGGTGTGCATTAAAACTTGCTACTGCAGCAAGTACTGCTGTGCAATCGGCTCTTTTTTCTCTACATGGTGTTAATGTAGAATCAGAGGATGGAATAACTGGACATTCAACTGAAAAAACACTGGAAAATATCGGAATTCTAAGTACCGAGGGAATGATTGAAACAGACAGAACAATTCTTAAAATAATGTTGGAAAAAGAGTTTAAATAACATTTTATTTAAACTCTTTATATGTGCATCTTTGTTTTTATTTATTTTAACGTCTTAAATTAAATTATTTTTTTAATGAGAAACTTGCTTCTTTAAGTACCTTTGAGAAAATAAGAATACAAAATGGTTTTCAATTTTTGATCAAATGCATACCATCTAACAAGAAGTTCTTATTTTATAAAGTTTACAGTTTTTAATCGAAATAACACTGTAGTTCGATTAACAGGCAGTTATTAGAGGTTCCCAATAGTTTTGTACTTTTACAAATTTATGAATTCTATTGCTAATACTATATATTTTAATCTATAGGAATCGTAATTGTATATCTTGTCCCGGTGTCTTCACCAAATTCCAGAAGTATATCTCCTTGTAAATCACTAACAGTTTTGAAAACACTTGAAGTACCAATTCCTCTTCCTGAAATCTCTCCAACGATATTTTCTGTACTTAAGCCAGGAATAGAAATAAGTCCTGAATAGTCTTTTTTGCTTATATATTCATCTATAGCAGATTCTGAAATATCTAACTTACCCTCCATTATCTTATCTTTAGCTTTTTTTGCAATCTTCTTAATATCAAGACCTCTTCCATCATCGGAAATAAATATTTTAACTTTATTACCAATAAGTTCAGTTCTGAATTTTATTAAACCAGCCTCCGTTTTGCCCTTCTTTTTTCTCTCAACCGGTTTTTCTATTCCATGAAAGACTGAATTTCTAACTATATGAACAAGTACAAGTGATAATTTTTTAATCACTGATTTGTTAAGCATAATATTATCAGTATTTTCGGTGACAAATTTAATCTTTTTCTTTAGATCTTCACTTAATCTTTCAATTAATTCTTTCCAACCAAAAGTGACTTTTATAACGGGTCTTGTTTCAAGAAGATCCAGTTGTTCTTTTATTTTTGTATAATTTTTTTCATGAACAGCTCCCTTTAATGATTGTAAAATTTCATCGGGAACAATCATTCCAACTAATTTTTTTCTTAATTCAGGATCAATGTTTTCAAAATAATTATTGGCATTTATGAATTCATTATCCAGTAGTTCAATTAGAGCTGTCAGGTCTTCACTATTTTCAAAATTATCAAACAAAAGATCTTCCAGTTTATGGATTATTGTCTGTATATCGTCTAAGCAAAAAAGCCCTGCACTCCCTTTAATAGTATGGATATCACTCTTTAAGCCATCAAGATTATTCCTATAATCCCCACCTGAACTTATTTCTTTTAATTTAATAAGCGTTTGAGTGATAAGGTCAAGGAGCTCCTTAAAAGCATCAGGAGAATCATATATTCTATCCCTTACAATCTTCTCTTTTTTTAACCTTTCATTGTTCTTTTCAAGCATCTTTTTAATAGTTACGTCATTTATCTGCACATGTAACATGTTGAAATTTCCATTATGATCTTCACAGGGAAGATACTTAAACTCAAGATAAACCTTTTGTTTATCGGGCCTTATATATGCAGTTTCATTTGGAAGTATATCTATTATTGGGTTTGTGGACATCTCCTGAAAAAGTAGTGGAAAAACACTTTTCCACTCTTTATTTTTCTTTTTATTTTTTTTTCCGCTAAATAACAGGTCATCAAACTTTCTTTTCTCAAGTTTTGAAAGGGGTAATCCAAGAATTTTTGAACATATCTCTGACATCTCTCCAGTAATAATACCGTCACTATCAATCCTCATTAAATGAGTATGATTTAACATTTCACTAAATCTTGTACTTGTGTAGAAAAGCCTTCTACTTATTTTATCAAAAGCTTTTTCCCAAAGTGCTGGTATTTCATGGGCAAGTTTTTTAACTTTGTCTTTTGGGATATAAAGGGCGGAAACATTATCCACGGCAACAACTGATGCTGATGCAAGGCTGGTTGATTCAGATAAGCATGACATCTCACCAAAGCTATCCCCTTCGGGTATATTAATCCGAACAACCTGTTTATTAATAATTACGTTAACAAAACCTTTTTCAATTACATACAATCCGTCAACATTTTCTCCCTCTGTCAGAACATATTCATCCGGCTCAATAGTCATTGTTTTCATATAAGAGGCAATTTGGGCAAGACCATCCTTATCTATACCTTCAAAGAATGGAACTTTACTAATAACTTCAACCCGTTTTTCCAGCAATTTACCGGACGCAACCATTTTATCTCCTTATATCAACAATCTGTTCAGCAATAATTAATTAAGTTTAGCATATAATAATTTCAGTTTCACCTGTTAAGTACGAAAATGCAAAGACCCATAAGAATGAACCTGCAATAGTTGACCTCTAAATAACTGTGTTTTTAACCTAACTACTCCATTGCATTTCAATCAAAGTGCTAAACACACCGGTATGCAGGACCTGCATACATAACTCTAAAAAGCAAAAAGAGTTTACTTAGACAAGGATCCTAAATAATTAATAAAAAAGGAATTTGACCCTTTTATAACTTTATTCTATAATAACATAACAATTTATCTTCCAAAATTGAAGTAGCTTACTTTAAATTCAAACGATTTAAATAAGAATATCGGCAAATAATTGTTATTCCTTAAATAAAATAGGTGTTTAAACATGGCCTCTTTACCAATAGTACTGGTAGCAGATGATGATTCGATTAGTCGCAGATTAATTGAACATAATCTAAGAGACTCTACAGAATCTATATATACTGCTCAGGATGGGGATGAAGCCTGGGAAATGCTTAAAACAGCACCGGAAGCTTTTGATGTTGTTATCCTTGACTGGCTAATGCCAGAAAGAGATGGAATAGAAGTATTAAGACTTATGAAGTCTCATGAAGAGCTTCAAAACATACCTGTAGTTTTTCAAACCACCAAAACAGATGAAAAAGATATTATGTATGGCCTGAAAGAAGGTGTTTCATTTTATCTTAGCAAACCCTGTGAAAGAAAAAATCTTCAATCTGTCGTAAAAACAGCTTTTGAGAATTACAAATCCTATAAAAAGATTCAGGAAGGGGTAAATGATACAGAAGATGTGATATCAATGATGCATAGAGGAAATTTTCATTTTAAAACAATTGAGGAGGGAACCAAACTTGCCACTATGCTGGCAAAAACTACCCCAACCCCTAAAAAAGCAGTTCTTGGTCTTTGGGAGCTTTTCTTTAATGCAGTTGAACATGGAAACCTTGGAATCACATATAATGAAAAAACCAAACTTAATGAGTCAAATACCTGGAAAGGTGAGGTTAAAAGAAGATTAAACCTTGAAGAAAACAAGGTCAAATATGTTGAAATTGATTTTGAAAGAAAAAGTGATGAGATAGTTTTTCATATAAAAGATCAGGGTAAAGGATTTGACTATAATAAATATCTTGATCTCAGTACAGAAAGGGCATTTCACAGCCATGGAAGAGGTATATCCATGGCAAGAATGATGAGCTTTAGCAAAGTGGAATATCAAGGTAATGGAAACGAGGTTATAGCAACAATATCACTTGATCAGTAACAAAATAATTCTACTAAAAAATCATCCAACTAAATTATGTAACCCACTTTAGCTAACAGTGACAACAGGACACGGTGATTTTATAACCACATATTGCGCATTTGAACTGAAAAGGAATTTTCCAACACGGGATTTAATCTTAATTCCAATAATAATCTCATCGATACCAGTATTTTTAGCAAATTGGATAAGATCTTCACCAAGGCTCATCCCCCTGAGAATAAGAACTGTTTCACAACTTATCCCCTCATCCTCAAAAACAGATTTTGCCGATTCCAAAAGTTTATCTGTTTTTTCCTTCTCTTCATCCATCTCCGCAGGATCCCCAATAAGGGAGGATAGAATGTAAAGATCTGCATCAAACGCTTTTGCATGTTTCATTGCAATTTCTGCAGCTTTTCTCGATTCTTCAGAATCGTCATAACCAAGAAGAATTTTCATTTTTTCAGCCATTTCAAGAGCCTCATTTTATTTAATAAAAAGCTATTTTCCTTCTAATAAAATACATTTGCTATATAACATAATGTTTTTTGAAAAAGAACCTATTTTTACCAATGAAAAACGTTAATTTTTTGACCTTTGTAACTTGCATCTCAAAAACAGATAAGATAGTATCGTCTGAAAATTTGAATACTAACTTTACTATAAAGGTGTATAAAACATTTTTTGATAATCGGAAAATTTACATAAATCAAAATCTGCTTTTTCTTCTCTTTCAAGGAATTCAAAAAAAGGACTTAATTAAAATACATCCATAAAAAATATAAATTTTTAAAAAAGAGCAAAAAAATAAAATATTGTTTTTTATTAGAGATATTATAAAAATTCAAAAGGCAGATTTTTTTATTTGGGACATTATAAAGATTAACTTAACAAAAGGGGTTCATAAAGAAGCAAACCTTCTTTATTCAAGATATGACTAAGAAAATAATGATAGCAAGAACAGATAAAATCGGAGATCTGATTTTATCAATTTCAAGTTTTTACATGCTAAGGAAAATGTACCCTAAAGCTACCATTGGTATTTTAGTAAGAGAGTACAATTATGGCATAGTTAAAAACCTGCCTTACATAGATGTTATATTAAAAAAAGATGATTATTCTGAAAAAGAACTTATTGAAAAAATAAGGGATTTCAAACCGGACATATTTGTAGCTCTTTTTTCAAATTCATTTATTGCAAAGTTAGCCAGAAAATCAAAAGCCTCAATTAAGATAGGTCCATATTCAAAAATTTCTTCATTTTTTAGTTACAATAAAGGGGTTATTCAAAAACGTTCCAATTCTCTGAAAAACGAAGCTGAATATAATCTTGATCTTGTAAAACATATAGATCCTGAAAATTTTTCTAAAAATTATGAGATCAACACAAAACTATATTATAAGGAAAAAAATACTGAATTTGTAAAAGATTTTTTCAAGAAAAACAACATCGAAAAATATATAGTCATACACCCTTTCTGCGGAGGTTCTGCTAAAAATCTTAAGACTGATGAATATATTGATATTTTCAACTCTCTTAAAAATATTAAAAAACTTCATATTGTAATATCAGCAGGTCCTGCAGAAATTGAAATGGCTAAAGATATGATAGATAAAACAGATATGGATAGAATATCTCTTTTTGACAGTAACGATGAAATACTAAATCTTGTCGCCCTTATTAATCATGCAAATTGTTTTATGGGACCATCAACAGGCCCAATGCATATAGCATCAGCTCTAAAGAAAAAAATGGTAGCAATTTTTGGTATTAAAGCAACCCAATCTCCAACAAGGTGGGGCGCATTTAACAACAGCAATGTAAAATATATATGTCCTGAAGGAAGCGTAGAAGAAGACTACGCTATACCACACTTTGAGAGCTATGATGAAAAAGACAAAGAGAATATTATTAAATATATAAAAACTTTTATTGATGAATAGAGAGGGACTCTAATAACTGTCTTTTGATCGAACCACAGCGTTGTTCCAAAAAAAGTGTAAACCTTTTTAAAATAAGAGCTTTTTATATAAACGAATCAGCTCGTTATTTTTTTATCACCCTTGTATTTCAACCAAAATCATAATTATTAGGTTCCATAGAAATAAAGGTCGATTTTTTAATTAAAAAATTGACCTCTAAATAATTTTAAAAACTTTGAACACAGTTTCTTCCAGCTTCTTTTGCTTTATACAGAGCCTTATCAGCTGCTTTAATCACATCATCAGGAGTTTCAAGAGAGTTTCCAACTTCAGCAATACCTATACTGATGGTAATTTGAACAACCTCTTTGTCCCCTCCTTTTTTGTTTCTGTTATTATGAGAATCGTCATCTCTTTCGGTGTTTCTGACAACAAATGGAGTTTCAGCAACAATTTTTCTGAATTTTTCTAAAAATGGAATTGATTCCTCAACACTTTTACCAGGAAAAACTGCTGTGAATTCCTCTCCACCATAACGGAATGTGTATGAACCGCCTGCAATTGCACTGATTTTATCAGCAATCATCTTTAAAACCTGATCTCCGGTTTCATGACCATAATTATCATTAAATTTTTTAAAAAAATCTATATCCATCATAGCTATGGAGTATCTTTTACTTAAATCAAGCATGGTTTCATTTAAACTTCTTCGTCCAGGAAGTCCTGTTAATTCATCAATATATGCCATATAATAAGATGTTTCCAGTGCAGACATTACAAGAATTAAACCTGATACAGAGAAATAAATAACAATAGCAACGCCTGTGTTTCTGGTTGAGACTGCTGCTGCTGCCCCCACAAGAATCCCAATATAACCTGCCATTGTAATATCTTTCTTATAAAGAAACCGCACCATAAGAAAAACAAAGACTATTGCAAAAATTACAAATGATATTGTAGCAAACTCCTTAACCATATATTTATTGAGAGAAAGTACTAAATTTGCAGTATCTGTAGCTGACTCTTTTGAAAAAAGTCTTATAAATGCCAGCATCCTGTCATAAAAATATCCTTTTCTGTTACAAAAAAGTACTATCAACAAAATCTGTATAACTATACCTAAGAAAGTTGAAAATGTTCTGGCTGTAAAAACCTTTCTTTTCGCAAGTAATGAAAAAAAAGCTATATTAAGGGGCAAAAGAAATGTAACTGCTTCAAAAACTACAACTTTTTGATTACCATGAGCATATGAAATAAAGGCAAAATAGGAAAGAGCAAGAGTCACAGATGTTAAGGTAAGCCCGGAGTTGTTGTAACGAGCTCCCATTGCTGCTCCAACAAAGAATATTAAAAAGGGAATCATGTGGAATAATTTTAGAAATGCTTTTAGGGTTTCTCCACTGGTAACCTGAATAATTATTGGCCACATCCAAACAAGAAGTGCTGATATTAGAATTAAAATACCTGGAACAAGTAATTTTGAAAAAATCTGTTTCACTGCAAAATGCAATTTCATTAAGCTCCTTTTTAGATGTTTTTCCCATTAAGGAATCAGAAAAAATTTCAATTTTTACAAAGTACCATATTTGAATTTTTCAGTCTTTAAAAAAATTCTGATAATAGAAAATCTCTAATAACTGCATTTTGATTGAACTACAGTGGCTCTATTTAATCAAAAACATACAATGGATGCTTCGAATTACACTGGTTTATTTATAAACTAAAAGCTTTTATAAACGTTGGATTTCAATCAAAATTATAGGGAATCTCTAATAACTGATCTTTTTGCGAAACACAGATAACAAAAATAAAACTGTTGTAAAATCAACCCGTTGTTTTTTGTTATGCCGTTTTTCATCAAAAATTCTAATTATAAGAGGTTCCCTATAGTTAATAGACGTTTCAAATATTTAATAGACAATGTTTTTTAACTTTAACCTTATCCATAATTAGTCTAATGTAACAGTTGCATCAAAATTATTACAAAACTTATAAGTTGAATTTTATAATATTGATAATTATAATGTAAAATCTTTTAACCATGATTTTTGATAACAATACCAGAGTGGGGAAATTATGAAGGTTATTGCTCTTAGTTCTGTCAGGAAAAAGGTTTTTTTACTGGATCTACTTGTACTTCTTTCAAAGGTAGATGGTGATATTCATGAACAGGAGAAAGATTTAATTAGGTCTTTTTCCTATAGTATCGGTGGAAAAGAGGTTAATTTTTCAGAGAACTATTCTCTTAAAGACATTTTTAAGATGGCTCCGGAGCTTGAAAAAAGTGAAAAGTTTGTTATTTTGAAAAAATTATACGAACTTGCAGCTTCCGACTCAACAATCTCAGATGAAGAGGAATCTTTCATTTCAGAAGTTAAAGATGAACTTAATTTGTCATTGGAGGATCTATTTACTGTTAGTCAGTGGATCAGATCAAAAATGGATATTGACAAAGATCTTGAAGATTATATTAGTAAAAGGTTGATTGACGATATTGATATTGATATTGATATTGATATTGATATTGAAAAAGAGTAAAAAAATATTATCGGTTCAAGTTAAAAAAGGATATTTTAAGATCTGTAAACAACATCAGTCCTGTTACCTGAAGTTTTGATGAAAGCAAGACAGATGGTTGTAAATCAGACAACAAAAAGATCCATCCACTACAATGAAAGTTTTACGACTTGCAAATTCAGCATATTATAAAAGAAGAGAATCTGTAAAAACAGTTCATGAAGCTGCACTGGTTTTAGGAACAAAAAACCTAAGTGAAGTTCTTTTAATGTTATTTGCTGCAAAACTCTTGATTTTATTGAAGAATATGAATTTTTATCTTTCAACCAAATAGTTTATTACTTCACCCGCTATTTTCATACCAAAAATTGCTGGTATGTAGGATATACTTCCTAATCCTTTGATTTCATTTTCATATTTTTTGTCTGAAAGAGGTATCTCTTTTTTTTCAGGTGAAAAAACACATTTTATCCCTTTATTGATTCCCTTTTTTCGAAGTCTGGTCCGGATAACTCTTGCAAGAGAGCAGGAGTATGTTTTAGAAATATCACAAACCTCAATGTTCTCTGTATTCAATCTTTCAGCAGCCCCCATACTTGCAACTGTATAGATTTCTTTTTTAAAAGAGCTTTCAAGAAGATCTACTTTTGATTTAATTGTATCAATAGCATCAATAATACAGTCTGTTTTCATAGATAGAATTTCAGGAATAGTTTCATCATCAAGAAAAACTTTTCGAACGATAACATTACAATCAGGGTTTATATCTTTAATTCTTTTTTCTGCAACATCTGCTTTAAACAATCCTATTGTTGATGAGAGAGCATAGAGCTGTCTATTCATATTGGATTCATCAACTCTATCAAAATCAACTATTGTGATATTGCCAATAGAAGTTCTTGCGAGCGCCTCTGCTACATACGACCCCACACCACCTAAACCACATATTGTAACATATGAAGAGTTTAGTTTTTTAACCTTCTCTTTACCTAAGAGTTTTATAGTTCTTGAATCTCTTTCCAATGAAATATCCTTTTTTAGGGAATCTTTAGGGAACCTCTAATAATTAGAATTTTTTGATGAAATACAAGGCATGACCAAAAATAACGAACCGATTTACAACAGTTTTTTTTGGTAATAACGAAGTATTTCGCAAAAAGAGCAGTTATTAGAGATTCCCTTTAATCAAATAGCCTTAAACTGTTTTCAAAAGTAATGCTCGCTATCTCTTCCATACTCTTTCCTCTTAATTCAGCTATTGTTTCAAGGTTTTTTAAAATATATTTGGGTTCATTTAAACCCGTAATCCCCTCCGGGTTGATATCCGGGCTGTCAGTTTCAATTAAAAGCATTTTATCAGAAACAGACAACACAGCTTTTCTTGCTTTCTTATTATTTATTTTAGTAACAGATCCTGAAAAAGATATCATTAACCCTCTTTTTTCAAGAACTTTAACCATTTCATGACTCCCTGAATACGAATGTACCAAACCACCTCTATCCGGCAATCCTGTATTATCGATAATTTCTATTAATTTTCCCCAGGCATTTCGACAATGTATGTTAACCGGTCTGTTAAGCTTCTTTGCAAGTTTCAACTGTTCCGTGAAAACCATTTCCTGAGTATTTTCTTCCTTTTTACTATTTAAAACAACTTTATCAATACCTATTTCACCCACACTTGCGGTAGTTGCTAAAAGTTTTTCTTCAAGTATATCCAACCAATTAGAGGATCGATCTTCAACGAACCATGGATGTATTCCAAATGCTGGATAGATCTCAGGAGCTTCATTTGTTATATCAAGTACCTGATCCCAATCATATTCATGAAGACCACAACACATCATTTTAACAACAGAATTCTTAACAGCCCTTTTTAAAACTGAATCATATCCCTTGATATATCTTTTGTCCTGCATGTGTGTATGTACATCAAATATCTGCATTATCTTCCAAAAAAAATGCTGAGCATTTTTTTTACTCCTTCATATTTTTACGTTACATAAACCCTTTTTTATACTAACAAAATCAAATAATTATCATTGTAAACAATCATTTTTCAATATATAATAATAAATTATGTCTTGCCTTAGCAATAGAGTATAAGATTTCTTTTCATAGTTGGAAAATTTAATCTTACGAATATCTGGATATTACACAACATACTTAATAATTGAATTATTATAGGGAACCTCTAATTAGATTTTTTCCTTAAAAAACATAAAAAAGTAAATTATCTCAAAATGAAAATTATTTTCGCAAAAATAGTCTTTTTCATTTTTATTATTCTATACCCATTAAACCTTATTGGTGAAAATAGTAATCTTAACCATATTAAAGTTAAGGGTAAAGTTCATTCCATTGCAAGGGGAAAAAAGGGCTTTATATGGTTTGGAACAGATAGAGGTTTAAAGCGCTATGATGGGTATAACCTTCAAAGCTATTCCTTCGATAAAATTAGATCTCTGAATGTGGACAGATCCGGTGAAATATTAATTTCATCTTTAAATGGTTTGACAATATTTAACCCAACCACAATAGAATTCAACAGCTTACACAAATCTTTATCTAACAGGCAAATTATAAGAGTATATAAAAAGAATGATCATCATCTATGGATTGCCACAAAAAAAGAGTTGTTCAAATTTAATACCCAAAACGATGATATCCAAAAATACGAAAAGGAAAATGTTAAAGCTATCACAAGTCTAAATGAGTTTGAGTTGTTAATTGCAGTGAAAAAAAATCTATATAAATTAAACATAGAAACAGGTGGGTTCACAAAACTATCGATAAAAAATGCTCTGATTGTTGATATGTTATACACTGGTCCTTCCGGGAAAATCTGGGTTGGGTCAAATAATGGTATATACATTTACAAACCAATCAATAAAAAATTTACTTTTGTTAGTAATATTATACCAAAAGCTTTTTGTGAAGATCCTAAGGGAAATCTCTGGATAGCCTCTAAAAAAGGCCTGTATAAATATTCAATCTACAAAAACAGAATATCTAAACTAACAGATATCCCAAAGCAGGTTGAGATTTCATCCATCCAAAACTATTCAGATTTATTATGGGTTGGTACTGATAATGGTGTTTATACATATGTTTTAATGCCTAAAAAGTTTAATCATATAAAAAATGCGAAAGAAACAAACAATATATTGAGCATTATTGAAGATAAGGATCACTACATCTGGCTTGGTACCCAAAAAAGTGGTTTATATAGATTTAACAGAATCAGTAAAGAGTTCAAGCGAATATCAACGAATAAAGGAAAGGGAGCATTAAGCTCAAGTAAAATTTTTGATATTTTTATAGATTCATTTGGAACTATAAATTTTGCAACGGATCTTGGACTTGGATTATATGACAAAAAGACAGGTAACTTTTTCAGTATTGAAAAACAATCTGCTAAATCCAGTTTTTTTTATGATGAAATCCAAAGTATTTATGAAGATTCCAAAGGAATATATTGGATCGGAACACATAAATCGGGTTTGAACTCATACAACCCTAAAAATGGTGATATAAAAAATTACAAAAAAATTGATAAAAATAACGGCATAAGTAGTAATAACAGAATTACTGTATTTGAAGACAGGGATAATGTTCTATGGATAGGAACTGAAAATGGATTAAACCGTTTTGATAGAAAAGCTGGTACTTTTAAACAGTTTCTAAATAACTCAAACAACCCTGAAAGTATAAGCAATTCTTTGATTACCACTATTAATCAGGATAAAAAAGGATATTTATGGGTTGGTACTGTAAACGGTCTTAACAGGTTCGATATAAAAAAAGAAAAATTTAAACGTTTTTACAGAAAAGATGGACTTGCAGACAATTTTATCTGTGGCGTTCTGGAAGATAGCACTGAAAATCTCTGGATTAGTACAAAAAACGGTCTATCCATGTTCAATACCCAAAATATGCAATCAAGAAATTACTACAAAGAAGATGGTTTACAATCAGATATATTTAATGAAGGTGCATGTTTTAAAAATAATAAAGGTGAAATGTTCTTTGGGGGAATAAATGGATTTAACAGATTTTTCCCTAAAAATATCAATAGAAAAAGTATTCCTAATATAGTTATCACAGATTTCAGAATCTGGAACAAAAGTGTTGAAAGATATAATGAAATAGTTGAAAAAAGTAAAATTGTAATTCTTCACAACCAGAACTCTTTCTCACTCTCTTTTTCAGCACTGGATTATACAAAACCGGAATATAACAATTATGCTTATAAACTTGAAGGTTTTGATAAAGGGTGGATAAAAACAAGTAGTGATAACAGAGATGCAACTTATACAAATCTTTCAGGGGGTGTTTACAACTTTAGAATAAAAGGGTCAAACAGCGATAATATTTGGAATGAAAAAGGATTATCCATAAAAATTGTTGTTGTTCCTCCATTCTGGAAGACGATTTCTGCCTATTTCTTTTATATTATTCTTGTGTCCCTCTTTCTTATAAGATTTTATATTATTCTCAGAAAAAAGGATAAAAAGAGAATCTGGAAACAAAAAATAGCTCTTGAAAAAGAGAAAGAAAAAAATACAGCTCTTAATATCAAAGAAAATCTCTTAATATCAGGCAATGATTTACAACGAAGTGAGGAGAGATACAGAAGTATTTTAGAAAATATTGAAGATGGTTATTATGAACTTAACCTGGAATGGGAAATAACATACTTTAATAACTCTCTCTGCAAAATAACCGGTTTTTCAGAAGAAGAGATTCTTGGAAGAAGTATGAGAAAAAATATTAAAAAAGAATCTTTCAAAAACATTGTTAAAGTATACAGTGACGTTCTGAAAACAAAAAAACCTGTTCAGGGATTTACTATTGAGGTTATCAATAAAGAGGGGAAAATAGTTTATGTGGAAGTTTCCATTTCATTAATTGTTGATGCCTTCGGAAAACCAGAGGGCTTTAGGGGTGTAGTCCGGGATATTTCAAAACAACGCAAAGTTGAAAAAGTACTAAAAAAAGCAAAAGACACTGCAGAAAGAGCTAATGAATCAAAAGATCAGTTTATTGCAAATATAAGTCATGAAATCAGAACTCCAATGAATGGTATCATCGGGATGTCACATCTTCTATTAGATACTAATCTTGATAATGAACAAAAAGAGTATACAAAAGTCATTCTTTCCTCTGCAGATTTTCAAATGGCTGTTATTAATGATCTACTTGATTTTTCTAAAATTGATGCGGAACAACTTCTTCTTGAAAGATTTGATTTTAGTGTTAGAGAGACTATCAATCAGGTAGTAAGAATTACAAATGTTTTAGCTAAACAGAGATCTATAAAGCTTGAATGCACCATAGGTGAAAGAGTTCCTGAGATACTTTGTGGAGACTCTTCAAGATTAAAACAGATTCTGATTAATCTTGTAGGAAATGCAATAAAATTTACAAAAAAAGGAACTATTAGTATAGACGTTAAATGTTTGGAACTCCATGAAAAATCTTTTGATATACGATTTTCAGTTAAAGATGAGGGAATAGGTATTCCTGAAAAAGCAATTAAAAATCTTTTTAAGCCTTTCTCACAAGTTGATGAGTCTATGAACAGAAGACATGGAGGAACGGGTTTAGGCTTAGCAATATCAAAACAACTTGTTAAACTTATGTCAGGGGAGATAGGAGTTAACAGCAAAATAAATGAAGGATCGGAATTCTGGTTCAAAATTAAATTAGACCATCCCAAAGGTATTTTTAAGGATGATTCAAATGGTGGTTTTAATATGAACAGAGATAACAGTAACTACAAAATACTTGTAGTTGAAGATAATCCTGTTAACCAGCAACTGGTTATAAAATTTCTGGATAAATTTGGTTATAACTCTTTTGTTGCCGCTAATGGAGAAATTGCTGTTAACATGTTAAAGCTGGACTTTTTTGATATGATTTTAATGGATATTCAAATGCCGGTTATGGATGGTTACGAAGCTACTAAAAAAATTAGAAGTGGTCAGGTTTCAGATGAAAATAAAAATATTCCAATAATAGCCATGACAGCACATGCTATGAAGCAGGATAAGGAAAAATGTTTGTTAGAGGGGATGAGCGATTATATCTCCAAACCTTTCAAACCTGATAAACTTAAAGAGGTTATAGCAAAACATTTGCAAATACATTAAGGAAAGTGCGTTGACAAGACGTTTGTTAAGCTAAAATAAATGAAACAAATATATACAAAAAGAAACAACCAACGTAGATCAAACCATGTTTCTGTGTAATAATTTTCCGCTTTAATCCTAAATAATAAAGAGAAAAAGCCATAATAATCATTAGAGGTGATTCGAAGAAATTAACTTTGTTATCCACATCTATAGGGCTAAAGAAACCGACAAACCCCATTACAAGACAGATATTAAATATATTACTACCAACCACATTCCCAATTGAAAGATCACTTTTATCTTTAATAATCGCAACACCTGAAGTCGCAAGCTCTGGAAGTGAAGTACCAAAAGCAACTATAGATAAACCAATAAAAACTTCACTCAACCCAAACTCTTTAGCAATAAAAACAGCGGCTTTAACAACAATATGAGCACCATATCCAAGAGCTAAAAGACCTACAATTATTAAAAGGCCAAGTCTGAAAAATTCTTTACGTTCACTAATTTTACCCTCGACAGTTACAGCATTTTTATCTTTTGAAGTAAAAATACCATAAATTATAAAAAGAAACTGTAAAACTAAAAGTATAAACCCATCAACCCTTCCCATTCTGCCATCTAATGTCATCAATAGAAAAAGGACTGACACAAAACACATAAAGAGAAGCTCTCTATTCACAATCTGACTGTTAATATCAATGGGTTTAATTATGGAGCACAAACCAAGTACCAGGGCTATATTAATAACATTGCTTCCGATAACATTACCAATGGATATACCACCAGACCCCTTTATTGAAGCAGTTATACTAACCAGAAGTTCTGGAGCAGATGTGGCAAAAGCAACAATAGTTAATCCGACGATCACAGGTCTTACAGCAAGAGACAATGCAAGGGATGAAGCTCCCCGAACCAGCCATTCAGAACCTAAAAACAGAAGAACCATTCCAATTACAAGTAAAAGTATATTTAGAGGCATATTTAGACATTAACCTTTATTCACAATTAAAAAATATTAATCCAGAATACCCTTAAATGGGATAAACTGTAAAGCAAATACCGGTACCATTTGAACAAAAAGAAAACAACTTTTTAATTCTAACTATTTTAGATTTTGTACAATCGTTTCTTGCAAAATCTCCCTAAAAAACATTATAGTCTTTAACTATTGGAAACAGAATTTTGATTTAAATACAAGGCATGACGTTTATAAAAGCTTTTAGTTTTATAAAATCTACAAAAAAATAACAAACCGGTTTTACAGTTCTTTTTTTGAATAATTCTGTTTTTTTGCTTTTTTAAAACAACTTTAATAGTTCGATCAAAAGGCAATTATTTGTATTCATAATAAAGCTGAATAGGAAAGGAACGTTCGATGAAAAAATCTATAATAAAAGGAACAGGACGTTATGTGCCTGAAAGAGTTGTAACCAATGATGATTTGACTAAATTTATGGATACGTCTGATGAGTGGATTCAGCAAAGAACAGGAATAAAACAGAGACACTGGATAGATGAGGGTGCTATTGTTGGAGCTTCAGACCTTGGTCTCAAAGCTGCAAATATTGCTCTTGAACGAGCAGGGTGGAAAGCAGAAGACCTTGACCTGATTATTTTTGGTACACTTAGTCCGGATATTTTCTTTCCAGGTTCTGGTTGTTTACTTGCCAGTAAGCTGGGACTTTCATCAACACCAACATTAGATATCAGACAACAATGCACAGGTTTTCTATATGGATTAACAACTGCTGATGCATATCTAAAATCCGGTCATGCTAATAAAATTCTTGTTGTTGGAGGGGAAATTCATAGCACAGGCCTTGATAAAAGTACCAGAGGAAGAGATGTTACCGTAATATTTGGTGATGGTGCTGCTGCTGTGTGTGTTGAAGGAGTTGAAACAGATAAAGAGGTTGGTATATTGGCATCAGATCTCCATACTGACGGTAATTTCGCAGAATCTCTTGCTCTGATTTTGCCTGCATCAAGAGAACCTGAAAGGGGCCTGTTTCCTGAAATGTTTGATGATGCAAGATATTATCCTATTATGGATGGGACCAGAATTTTCAAGTTAGCGCTGAAACTTCTCCCACAAACAGCTGTTACTGCTTTAAAACAAGCTGGTTTGACATTTGATGATATCGATCTTGTAATACCCCATCAGGCCAATTTGAGGATAAACCAGTCTTTCCAAAAAATTATGGAGCTTCCAGAAGATAAAGTTTTTCATAATATTCAGAAATTTGGAAATACAACAGCTGCAAGTATCCCTCTTGCTCTTGATGATGCAATAGAACAAAATATAGTCGATCCTACAAAAGATACTGTGATGTTAATTGGTCTTGGTGCCGGAGTTACATGGGGTACTGTGATTTACAGATTTGGTGAATAAAAGTTAAATTTTTCCGGAAAAGAGTGCATTTAAATAAAACTCAGTTATTTCATCGCTCTTTTCCGGTTTGATTGAAATATCATTATTTCTTTTTTCGATCTCTGACCTGATATCGTTAGCATTCTCTTTTCCAAGTTCCACACCAAACTGATCAAATGGATTAATATTTATAAGAAAAGCTTCATACACTGTCTTAGCTTCATAAAAGGATAGCAATTTTCCAATATTTAACGGGGATAAGGATTCAATTAGAATTGTTGATGATGGTCTGTTCCCTTCAAAATACCTGTT
This sequence comes from Desulfobacterales bacterium, assembly GCA_024226555.1. Lineage (GTDB taxonomy): Bacteria > Desulfobacterota > Desulfobacteria > Desulfobacterales > JAAELO01 > JAAELO01. Next base: position 64,511 of record JAAELO010000628.1, read on the forward strand.
TTTATCCTTTGAATCATTTCCTTCAGCAAGTGTTTTAGCCTGGGATATCATATTCGCCCAAAGTTCCTGATGATTAGTAACCCCTTTGTATAATTTCTGATGTTCTTCATGATAAGGTTTTACAACTCCAATAAATTCAATTGGAAAGGCTTGGCCCTGATGGGCTAATTGAAAGAAAGAGTGTTGTGCATTTGTTCCCTGGTCACCAAAAACTATCATACCGGATCTGTTTAAAAGTTTATTTTCATTTACATCAAAAGATTTACCGTTGCTCTCCATCATAAGTTGTTGAAGGTGAAATATAAGTTTCAAAAGTGGAGTTGCATATGGGATTATGCCTATTGCATTATAATTTAGATAATGGTTGTTCCATATGTTTATTAGTGCTGCAATAAGTGGAAGGTTCTCTTCCGGTTCTTTATTTTCAGCATGAAGATCCATCAACTCTGCACCTTTTAAGATCTCTTCATAAACTGAAAATCCAAGTCCAATGCTTATAGGAACTCCACCAACGGCAGAAGTTACACTAAATCTTCCACCAATAAAATCAAACATTGGAAATGATTTTAAAATATCATTTCGGCAATTTCCCGGACTGCCTTTGCTTGTTATAGTGACAATATGCTTTGCCGGATCAAGGTTATTATCAATTAAAAAAAGCTTTACAAGGTTTTCATTGGAAAGGGTTTCAACAGTTGAAAAACTTTTTGATATTATAATCCAGATAGTTTGTTCAGCATCTATTTTATTTTGAATTGCTCTGAAGTTCTCAATATCAACACTGGAGAGAAAACAGGTATTGATTGGATTATTACCTAACCCTTCAAGTGCATTAAAAACATATTGTGTTCCCAGAGTTGATCCTCCAATTCCCACAACAACAATATTCGTTATATTTTTTCCGGTTGTTCCTTTGATTTTACCATTTCTGACATCTTCAGAAAAAACCCTGATCTCTTTTTTTACTTGATCCATCTCAGGTTTTATATTTAAATCATCTAAATACACTGATTTTGATGATCTAACTGCGGTGTGAAGAGCGGCTCTTTTTTCAGAAAAATTTATTCTATCTCCTGCAACCATGGATTGAAATTTTTCTTTTACACCCATCTCATTAGCAAGTTCAATAAGAGACGAGAGAATTTCACCATTAACCCTTTGTCTTGAAAAATCGAAAAAAATTCCACAATCATCAATTGAAAAGTCAGTCAATCTGTTATTGTGCTTTGATAAGTGTTTAAGATGATTTTCAGGAAGATCCATTGATTTTGAAAGGGTCTTCAAATTCTCTGTAATTTCAGAATGTTTAGCCAAGTTCAAATATACTCCACAGACAATTAAAGGTAAAATAAACTTCAACCTTAACTTATAGCCACAAAACCCTTTATTTGCAATATTTTTATATCATATTTTAAAATACTGAGTTGAGTTTTATGGTAAAAAAATGTTATTTATTCTTAAAAAAATAATTTCATATAGGAATAGTTATGACTGATTCAGTTTCAAAAATAAAAGAACTTATAAAAAAGGGTGTTTCAATACCTGTTCCAGAATCTGTTTATATATCTTCTGAGGTTAATACAGATAGAATAATTAAAGGTGTAACTCTTTTTCCTGGTACAAGAATCTATGGAGATACAACACTTATTCTTAAAGATACAAAAATAGGATCTGAAGGCCCTGCCACTATAAAAAATAGTTTTATTGGTGAAAAGGTAGATATTAAAAGTGGGTATATTGAAGGATCGACTCTTCTTGAGAAAGTTGTTATAGGTGCAAATGCCCATATCAGAAAAGGTTCAATACTTGAAGAGGAAGCAAATATAGCTCATACTGTCGGTTTAAAACAAACCATACTGTTCCCGTTTGTCACACTTGGCAGCCTCATTAACTTCTGCGATTGTTTTATGTCCGGGGGGACAAGTAGAAAAAACCACAGTGAAGTAGGGAGTTCCTATATACATTTTAATTATACACCAAATCAGGATAAGGCAACTGCCTCACTAATTGGTGACGTTGCAAAAGGTGTAATGCTCAATAATGCGCCAGTATTTTTAGGTGGACAGGGCGGGCTTGTTGGTCCATGCAGGTTATCTTATGGTAGCATAACTGCAGCAGGTACTATACAGAGAAAAGATGAACTCCGGAAAGGGCGTTTAATGTTTGGAGGGATGCAAAAAGCTGGTAATATCCCTTTTGCAACAGGAACATTTACAGCAATCCCAAGGATTGTTGGAAATAACATTATGTATATTGCTAACCTTATATCTTTAAGAGAGTGGTACAGTAAGGTCAGGATATTATTTGTATCAACATCATTTCCAGATGAGCTGCTTGATGGTTTAAAGTTAACACTGAATATTGCAATAGATGAGAGGATTAAAAGATTGAAAGATTTCTTTGGTAAAGCTTGTGATGCAATGCATACAAATGAATCTGAAGGTTTAATCTCAGAAATATATAAGAATGGTGATAAGCTATGTGACTCATTAAAAGAAACACAGATTAAAAGTGAGTTTTATGAAGATTTTATCCGGAGTTTTCAAAAAAACATGGATAGTAACTACATCGATTCAATAAAATCATTACCCGATGGTTGCTCTGAAAAGGGAACTATCTGGCTTAATGATATCATTCAAAAAGTTGTGAAAAATACAGAGTCGCATTTGCCATCTCTAAAAATAAAATAAGGAAATACAGTATGGGTTCATTATTCGGAACAGACGGAATTAGAGGAAAGGCCAACATTTACCCAATAACACCTGAAATTGCAGTGAAAGTTGGTAGAGCTGTTGCTGTGTATTTCAAAGAAAAGGGAGATGGCATTGTTATAGGAAGAGATCCCAGGATTTCCGGCGAGATGTTGGAATCATCAATCATAGCAGGTATCTGTTCCATGGGTGTTAATGTCTATAAAGCCGGGGTTGTTCCAACACCTGCAATTGCTGTTTCAGCAAAAAAAGATAAAAGATGTTGCGGAATTGTTATATCTGCTTCCCATAATCCATATTACGATAATGGTATTAAGCTTTTCAAGGGAGATGGCTTTAAGCTCTCGGATGAAGAGGAAGATGAGATTGAAGCACTTATTTTAGGTGATGAACTGCTTAAAAAAGCTGAAATAATATCAAAAACCGGTATTATTGTTGAAGAGAAAAAAGCAACTGCTGATTATGTTGACTTTCTTATAAACTCCATGGAAAAACCCGATTTCAATTCTCTAAAACTTGTAGTCGACTGTTCAAATGGAGCAACATCTGAAGTTGCAAAACTTCTATTCGGAAAAGTATCAAAAAATTACGAAATTATTTTTGCAGACCCCGATGGTATAAATATAAATGACGGGTGTGGTTCTCAACATACAGAACATCTCAAACAAAAAGTAATTGATAACAAAGCTGATCTTGGGCTGGCCTTCGATGGCGATGGTGACAGATTGATAGCCCTGGACCATGAAGGAAATGAAATCAGTGGAGATCAGATAATTGCAATATGCGCAAACTATATGCATGACAAAGGAATCTTAAAAAATGATACGGTTGTAACAACTATAATGAGTAATATTGGCTTTGTTGCAGCAATGAGAAAGCTTTCTCTAAAACATATAATGGCAGATGTTGGTGACAGATTTGTTCTTAAAGATATGCTTAAAAACGATGCTGTTATAGGTGGGGAAGATTCAGGTCATATGATCTTTCTAAATGACCACACAACAGGCGATGGTGTCCTTAGTGCCATAAAACTACTTGAGGTAGCAATTGATACTGGAAAGACTCTTAAAGAATTAGCCAAAGTGATGAAAATCTATCCTCAAATTCTTATGAATGTTGAAGTCACATCAAAACCTGATGTTTTTGAAATTCCTGAAATAGCTAAAATTATTAAAAAAGTCGAGATACAACTGGGAGATGATGGTAGGGTTTTAGTAAGATATTCCGGGACCCAGCCTTTATGTAGAGTTATGGTTGAAGGCCCTTCAGAAGAGATCACTAAAGATTGCTGTAGTCAGATAGTATCCGTTGTGGAGAAGGCTATTGGTTAAATTTTATTAGAAGCCATTTAAAAAGAATAACCCCCCCGCCGCAAGTAGCGGGGTATTAAACCAAAGATTTTTGTAAAGAAGCATTGATTCTTATTTCTGTGTTAACCTGAAATAAAGAGGCACATAAAAATGTTTAAGAACATATCATTTTTATTCGAGACTTCACCAAAAACTTTATGATGGCACTTCGTGCAAAAAAAAACTAAAACTCATTTCAAAAGGTTGGAACCCAATAGAACAAAAAATATAGCTTTGTTGGTTTGCAGTGGAGCTTTTTGACTTAAAGGGAACCTCTTCTAAGTAACATTTTTTATATATTATGTGTTATTAGGCAGTTAGGTTCCAGATTATCTATTCTGGAGGAGTCGCTAATAATGTAATTTAAAACTCCTTATTTCATTTTTTTTTAATAATCTTTACCATTTACCCCCTTATTACATTTTATTTCAGTTTATTGAATTGTTATTTACTTTATTTCATTTTTATATTATTTATTGAATTGTTATAAAAAGGAGATAATTGATGAAAAAGTTTGAGTCAGGGGAATATATAAGTCAAGGAAACTATAAGAGTTTTCAACCAGGTAAAGTAAATAGAAAATGGGATATTGATTTAGATTTAATTCCTCTCTTAAGCGAAGCAGATAGAAAGTTGGGTGGCCTTAATACATATTCGGATTATATCCCAAACATAGATTTGTTTGTTAGCATGCACGTTTTAAAGGAAGCTTCTCAATCAAATAAAATAGAAGGCACAAAGACCAATATAAAAGATGCTCTTTTAAATAAAGAAGAGGTCAGTAGTGAAAAAAGAGATGATTGGGATGAAGTCCAGAATTATATAACAGCACTTAATGAAGCGATTATCAATTTGAAAAGAATTCCATTTTCGTCAAGATTAATAAAAAACACTCATAAAATTCTTCTTAAAGGAGTTCGAGGTAAAAATAAGTCTCCTGGTGAATTTAGGAAAATACAGAATTTTATTGGAGGTGCTGATCTTCAAGATGCGACATATATACCCCCTGTCCCAAATACAGTTGGTGAGTATATGAGTGATTTAGAAAAATTTGCTCATAATGAAGACTATTTTCATGATTTACTAAAAATAGCTTTAATTCATTATCAATTTGAAACAATTCATCCTTTTTTAGATGGAAATGGACGTGTAGGGCGCTTGTTAATAACTTTATTTTTAATAGAGAAAAACATATTAAAAAAGCCTGTTTTATATTTATCTGATTTTTTTGAAAGAAATAGAATGTTGTACTATGATAACTTAAGGGTAGTTCAAAGCAATAATGATTTAAAACAATGGTTTAAGTTCTTCCTTGTGGGAGTTATTGAGACATCGCAAAATAGTATAGAAACATTTGATAAAATACTTAAGTTGAGGGAAGATGTTGGAAAAAAAATACAAACACTTGGTGTAAGAGCTAAGAATGCAAATAAAATAATAGAGCATTTATTTAAAAACCCAGTAATTGAAGTTAATGAAGTAAAGGCTTTAACAGGACTTTCTTCTCTCACATCAGCATATAAATTAATTGGAGAGATGGAAAGAATTAGGGTAATCAAAGAAATGAAGGGGGCTAAGAGGAATAGGATATTTTTATTTAAAGAATACATTGATCTTTTTTAGGGCCCATTTGATGAAAGTTGAAATACAACTGGGAGATAATGGTTATCATTACTAACCAATGACCTGCTAAATGAGCCAAGCTTAAGTGCCTGTGCCTACAATCAAAATTGATATTTTGAGGAATTTAAATTATACTAATACCATGAAATTTTAAAGGATGGATATTCTGAATTCGTATCATTAAAAAAACTGTTAATAATTAATAACATTAGAGATTCCCTATTATAATTACCATAAAACTGGAAAGAAACTATTGAAAATAAAACTTGAAAAGGTAACAAAAGTCTTCAAAAAATCAGAAGAATCCGGTCATATTGTTCTAAAGGATATCTCCTTTTCAATTGATGAGGGAGATTTTGTCATTATTCTTGGTGAATCTGGTTGTGGCAAGTCAACACTTTTAAATATGCTGGCAGGCCTGGAACAACCTACATCCGGTAAAATTTATGTTGATGGACAAGAGATTACCGGTATACACCCGTCACGTTCAATACTCTTTCAACAACCCACACTCATTCCATGGTTAAATGTAAAAGAGAATGTTGCATATGGCTGCAACTTAAGAGGTGATACTGAAAAACTCGATTACAGAGTTTATCAGTTTCTCGAAATAATGGGAATTGAAGGGTTTTCCAATGCAAAGCCAAATCAATTATCACTGGGTATGGCTCAAAGAGCTTGTCTTGCCCGTGCTCTGGTTGGACGTCCGGACACACTTTTACTGGATGAGCCATTTGCCTCTTTAGATACTTTTACTAAGTCCCATATTCAGGAAGAGATGGTGCATTTATGGCTTTCCGAACAATTTACAGCTGTATTTGTCACACATGATATTGATGAAGCTATCTTGCTGGGAAATAAAATTATACTTCTGGCTGGTGAACCGCCGATTATTCAAGATGTTTTTGAAATTAATGAAGAATATCCAAGGGATAGAAATAGTTCTGAATTTAAAGAGATGCGAACAAGAATTCTTGAAAAATTTAAAAATTCATACCTGGCAAAGAGGAGAATAATATCATCAAAACAAATTCAAGACGACAATTTCTAAAAAAGGCTGCAGTAGCCTGTTCAAGCCTTTTTCTTCCTGGATCTGTTAATGCCTTTGCAAAAAACAAAACCCTTAGGTTGGGGTATCTTCCTATAACTGATGCAACTCCTTTACTTGTGGCCCATGCACTTGGATATTTTCAGGAGGAAGGACTTACTGTTGCGAGACCCGTCATGGTAAGATCATGGAAAATTTTGACTGAGTCATTTCTGGCTGGTAAATTTGACTTAACACATATGCTTTTCCCAATTCCTCTTTGGATGAGATTTAAACACAAATTTCCTGTAAAAGTTCTCGCCTGGGATCATACCAATGGGAGTGCTATAACAGTAAAAGCAAATTCCGACATCCACAATTTTAAAGATCTTGGCGGTAAACATATAGCTGTTCCTTCATGGTATTCCATGCATAATATTATTCTGCAAATGGGGATTAAATCACAGGGGCTGAAAGCTGTTATAAAACCATCTTCAGCCAAACTTGCGAAAAATGAAGTTAACCTGTTTATTCTTCCACCACCAGATATGCCCACAGCTTTGTTGAGTGGTAAAATAGACGGATATATTGTTGCGGACCCTTTTAATGCATTGGCACAAATAAAATTTAATGCCAGAATCATGCGTTTTACAGGCGATATCTGGAAGAATCACCCCTGTTGTGTTATTGTTGCCAATGAAAATTTCATTAATAAAAATAATGTATTAATACAGAAGGGCATGAATGCAATAGTCAGGGCACAGGCGTGGTGCATCAAAAACCCTTCTGAAACAGCACACTTATTAAGCCGGGACGGAGAAGGATATCTTCCTTTTCCTAAAGAGATCTTAAGCAAAGTGTTCAAAGATCCCCTTAAAGAAGAAACAGTACACCCGGATTGGAAAGCAGCACGAATAGGATTTCAGCCATATCCTTATCCTTCCGCTACAAATTTTATTATTGATCAGATGAAACAAACCTTAGTGGAAGGAGATACAACTTTTCTAAAAGGATTGGATACACCTAAAGCTTCAGCCGACCTTGTGGAAGATAAATTCGTAATGAATGCTATAGATAAAATTGGTGGCATGAAGCATTTCTGTGATTGTGATATTACCAAACCATATACGAGGGAAGAAGTCATTGAAATCAATTAATCGTTTTATATACCGTGACCCAAAGCAAGTAGGGTTAGATGCTATTTTTGGCAATCGCAGATTTGGCTGGAAATTTGAGCTTTATGGACTTTTGGCTTTTACATTTTTTTGGATTGCAGCCTCAAGCTTTATTTTTACAAGGCCGGAATTTGCACAGTTCAATGGTTTCTTACCAGGCCCCACATTTAAAGCGCTTTATGTTGCTGTTCAGGAAAGCCGTTTCTGGGTATCAGTATTTGCAAGTTTGAGAAGGATTCTTTTTGGAATATTCATAGCCGGTGTTATCGGCATACCAACCGGGATTTTGATTGGTTTTTACCCAAGAGTTCGAAGCCTTTCATATTCTCCTATTCAGTTTGTAAGAATGATCAGCCCGCTGTCATGGATGCCTATTGCACTTCTTCTATTTGCAAGCTTTGAATCTGCTGTTTATTTTTTAATAGTAATGGCAACGATCTGCCCAATTATACTGAATACTACCATTGGCGTACTAAATGTAAATCCACAATGGATCAAGATGGCATTGAATCAAGGGGCCAGTAATTTCCAGTTAATAAAAACAATTATTATTCCATCCTCTTTGCCTTATATGTTGACCAGTCTGAGAATGGCTCTGGGTGTTGCATGGATTGTTCTTGTTCCCGCTGAATTTTTAGGAGTATCCAGCGGTCTTGGATATTTAATTAATGATGCAAGAGATACAATGGAATATGACAGACTAATGGCTATGATAATTGCAATTGGTATTCTGGGTTTCATTTTAGATAGAATATGTCAGAAACTCCAGAATGCATTCAGCTGGTCATGGAATGAATAATTTGTGACTATCTTCATGAGTAACATAAGGTTCTTCTCTTATTAGAAGATCTCAAAAAGAATAAACCGAAGCTTTTTATAAAAAGCTTCACCAAAAATTTTATGGTGGCACTTCGTGCAAAGAACAAAAATGAGAGTATATTTTTTATACTACCATGGCGGCAAAATGATCAAAGATTGAAAAAAGCAGATTTAAGGTTATATATAAAATTGAAGTAATGCTGAAATAAATTTAAAATAATTAAATTATTTTGTTGAAATAATTTAACTAAAAAGCTATTGTTTTAAGCACAGATAAAATATTTTTATCTGTTTTATACTAAGTCGAGCCGGAAAGGAGCGTGGTACTCCCATCCGACTCTCACCACAACTCTTAACCGCTTAAAGGATATAAAGAGCCATGGCTGTTTATTGTTTTACAGAAACTCACTTCTTACGTCAACGCCTCTTTCACACATCAGGGCAGTTTTTTCACTTAAAACATTTTAGGAATTATTTAAAAGCTGGATTAAGGGAAGTTTATAACCTTTAGATACGGCTTTTTGTTTTTTGTGAATTGATATACCTTGATAAAGACTTTCTTTTAGAAACTCTCATTATTTCTATTAATTTGAGCTTTTAATTAAAAATTAATGAGAATGTTTTTTGTTTAAGTCTTGCAAACTTAGAAATAAAAGAGGCTTGTACTATTAATATTAGCATATCTAAAGATGCATTAGTTTTTATTCAAGAGGTATTGTGTGCGAAAGAGGCATGACTATATTTAAAACGACATAACGGAACCTCTAAAAATTAGAAATTTTTGATGAAATACAAGGATCGACAAAAAATAACGAGCTGATTTTACTACAGTTCTTTTTTGGAGATAACGAAGTATTTCGCATAAAGAGCATTTTTTAGAGGTTCCTATAAATCTGTTTTGTCTGGTAGTCAACAGCCCTGCTGCCAGACTTTTTTAAAAAAAAGTATTCTCTGATAAATTTCTGTTTTATTAAAGGGAACCTCTAATAATTAGAATTTTGATCGAAATACAAGGCATTAGAAAAAATAATGAGCTGCTTTTACTACAGTTTTTTTTTTCGTAATAACGAAG
>JAAELO010000629.1 GCA_024226555.1 Desulfobacterales bacterium
CTAATAATTAGAATTTTTGATGAAAAACAAGGCATAACAAAAAACAACGGGCTGATTTTACTACAGTTTTATTTTTGTTATAACGATGTGTTTCGCAAAAAGATCAGTTATTAGAGATTCCCTAATGATTAATTTGATGAAAAATGTCAGGTTTTCGTTTAATCAACTGGCTTTGAAATACCTGGCTAACGCTTCTATCGTGAGGAGATAACCATGCAATATGCCGATATGCTAAGGAAGCTCTTTCATAGTATTGAGCTGAATGTTGAAGATTTGCTGTTTCTGGAATCATTTCAGATTGGATATTTACCTGATCGTGCACCAAGACGGGAGTTGGCTGTACTACTGAGGGCAAACCCAGCCATCCGCAGGTACCTGGTTTCAATGTGTCCTTCAGTTGAATCATTTGTGAATGAGATACCTTCAGGAAGAGAACTCAAGCGACAAGACTACTGAGCAGAACTGCGATGATCTTCTGTGGGAGATCGCTGACCTCATCGTTTACAACAAGTACCCTGAGCTTATGATACTAATGTAAAATTCTCATGGGAAATAGGTGAGATCGTCACGCACAGAATTTACAGGGGAAAGTGGTCATTGACGCTGGATCAGGGCCGGGTAAGCTCTCATTAATTCTATCACAGTTTGCCCAGACCGTGTATGCAGTAGAGCCCGTTAGTGGATTCAGGCGATTGGGGAGAAAACGCGGGATAATAAAGTTACCAACCTTTATACAGTAGATGGCACCTCGGATTCACTGCCATTTTCCGAAAACTCCATTGATTATTTGATGACATCGCAGGCTATCGGATGGAATCTGCAGGCTGAGCTGTATGAAATAGAACGAGTTCTCAAGCCTGATGGTTGTGCAATTCATCTTTTTACAGATGCTGATTCCGAAGATGTGAATGGATTTCATGACATTCTTACTTCCAGCAAGTACGAATGTACCAGAATGAAGAATGCTTCTGGAATCAAACTAAAGTACCACATGGCTAAGAAGATTTTGTAAATTTCAGTACTGTAGTTAGCTTTAATACACAAAAAATGGTATGATTTTTTAATTAATTTTTTACAAGTTTCAGCTTAATCCGTCTGATGGTTAAAGCTTAACGTTAGGATTTTTTTATAGTTTGAAAGTAGTTGAAGCCATAAGAAATAGAAGGAAGTTATATGACACTGAAATTGAGCTTATTGGTGAAGCACATATTTCAAATTCTATGACTGTAATATATGATAAACAGATTATTGGTAGTGATGATTGTATTTATCCCGGTGTATTGGTACATGGAGATTATCTTGCAAATAAAATTGGTTCCCTGCCAATACAAATTCCTGCATTAGCTGGGACCGAAATTTTATATGTTGTTGATATCAAAATAAATGGTATTGTGACCCACACTGGTCAGAAATTTGCTCCCTTAAAATTCAGGCATATATATGAAATTGTGGTTGTATTTGAAAAAATGGCACCTCAAACTTTGAAGCTTAATGATTATTTAAAAGACATTGATATAACTGTTTCAAATAACCTGAAGGCACAAGAAGTAAAAAGACTACAGAAGTATTTCGATGGTTTTGATAATATGATAGAATTAAAAAAATATCTTGAAAATGGTGAATTAGTTAGACTTATTAGTAGAGTTCCTGAAAGTCATATTTCAGAACATGTTAATTTGATGGAAAAACTTAAAATTGAATATAATATAAGCGATTCTCCCATTGACAAGGGTTCTTCTGGTTTGCCCTAACAACTGCTGAATATTTCAATTCTTAAGGAACATCAACTAATTTGATTAGCTTGTAAATTGACCGTTGGCACATATTGGATAGGTATCATCTCAAGGAGAAAGCTATGAAAAAAACCGCCGTATTAATAATACTTTTGTCTTTGGTATGCATTTCTCAAAGTTTTGGAAGTGACCCTGTAGTTATTGCTATCGACGAAGGGAATCCTCCATTTATGTACATAGACGGGGGCAAAGCTGCCGGATTCTATCCAACCCTTATTGAATCGATTTTCCAAATCATGAAAATTCCAGTTGTCATCAAACCTCTTCCATGGAAACGTGCTATTCTGAATGCTGATCAAGGTAAAATGGGTATTGCCGGTATCTACAAGAATGCTGATCGATTAAAGAAGTACGATTATTCGAATGAAATTTTTCAGGAACAACTTTTGCTTTTTATTCATAAAGAAAAGGCATTTCCATATAATAACTTTAGTGATCTCAAAGGAAAAACAATTGGTGTAATTAGAGGTTGGAGTTATGGAGATGAATTTGACACTTATATAAAAGATAAATTGTTCTTTGTGAACGAAGAACGAAATGATGCAATGAATTTTAAACTGTTATTTAATAAACGATTCGATTGTTTGATTGCTATAAAAGAGAGTGGACAAGATCTAATCGCTAAAGGTAATTTTGAGGGAGAAAATTATAAAGGGAAAATAATCCAGCTTCAACCGCCTATCGCAATTAACTCTACATATCTTATTTTTTCAAAAACAGCTAATCAGATCTATCTATTATCTAAATTTAATATTGTATTAAAAAAAATGAAGGCCGAGGGAAAATATAAGAAATTAATTCAAACTTTTTTCTCAAATCAGTAATAACTTCAGAATTAAAGCCTCTGAGATAACCACCTGTTTATTATGCTTTTATTGTAGATTTCCTATTGTTAGAAATAAGAAACTGTTGTATAATTATAAAATATTTTTGTTATAAACAAATCACCTCATTTTTTGTAGTTTATGCCTTGTACTTCAATACAATTGTGAAGATAAAAGACTAACCATTACAAAAATCATGCTGCAATAGTTTCCAAATTAAAACAGGAATAAAATGAAAATTCTATTAGAATGTATAAGAAAAATATCAGTAATTTTATTTTTTACTATTTATGCTACCAATAGTTTTGCAGATGAAAAAATCTGTATAACAAGCGGTGAATGGGCTCCTTATATTTCTAAAGAATTGAAATATTATGGTGTTGCATCCCGGATTGTTTCAGAAGCATTTGCCTTGGAAGGGGTTAAGGTAGTGTATAAGTTTTACCCCTGGAAACGATCTTACATTGAGGCGCATAAAGGAAAATGTAATAGTTCAATAGGCTGGACAAAAAAAACAGATCGTGAAGCAATTTTTATGTTCAGCGATGAACCTGTTATTATAGGGCAATCTGTATTTTTTCACTTGAAAAAAAAACATTTAAAATGGGACCCTTATAAACAAAACTATGAAAATTTGAGGGGTTTTAAAGTCGGAATGCTTTTTGGAGAAGTTAATAGGAAAGAATTTGAAAATGCAGTTACAACTGGAATTATCAGGGTAGAAAAAGTAGGCAGTCTCGAACAGAATTTTAAGAAAATGATTCTTGGTCGAATCCAGCTTATCACAACTGATAAGGACGTTGGGTATGATATAATAAACAAAAAAATAAGCCCGGATAAAATCAAATTATTCACTCACACTATTTCTGTACCAGATACGACAAAATATTATCTTATACTTTCTAAAAAAAATAAACGTAATAAAAAGTTTATGATTTTATTTAACAGGGGTTTAAAAAAACTTAAAGCGAGTGGAAAGTATGATCAGTACTATATTGAATCACGACAAGGTAAGTATCTCATAAAAAAATGACTCAGTCGAAAAAAGCATTTGAGAATACAGTTTGTTCTATAGGGAACCTCAAAGGATTTGGAAAGATTCTGGGTTTGTTATTTACGGGATTAGTATCAACAAGTATTCTACATTTAAAAGTCTTTTACAGAATATCCTTTTTAAAAACAGTTTTGACATCTCCCTTTGTTAGTATAGAAATGAAAGCTTTCCTTTAAAAATCTTAATTTAAGCGCAGGAAATAAATCTATTTACAAGGCATAGTTATCAGCTTAGTACCCGAGTCGTATAAGAAATATGTCGAGGAGCTGAGTCTGGTAATTTAACGAAGTTAATGGAGATTTTTTTACAAGCGTATCGAGACTACCTAAAATAACCTTTATTAATATGTTTATAAAGGTTATAAAGCTTCTGATATGTTAGCTTATATTACAAAACGACTAATACTGCTTATCTTCGTACTCTATGGAGTGGGAACAATTGTTTTTTTTCTTATCCATATGATTCCGGGAGACCCTGTTGATATAATGCTGGGTGATTCTGCTGTTGCTGCTGATAAGGATGAGTTAAGGAAAAACCTTGGTTTGGATAAGCCTGTTCTTACGCAGTATGTTAGCTATCTTAGTGGTGTTGTCCGGGGTGATTTAGGAACTTCTATCCATAGCCGTGAGAAGGTTCTTGATGAGATTCTGGAAAGAGTTCCTGCGAGTTTTGAACTGATGTGTGGAGCTATGTTTATAGCCATTCTAATTGCTTTTCCTTTGGGCATTCTATCTGCCTTAAAACCATATGGATTTACTGATACTGTTTCCATGACTGTCTCATTTATTGGTATATCCATGCCTAATTTCTGGCTTGGTCCTATCTTAATTATAATTTTTGCTATTGAGCTTGACTGGTTGCCTGCAAATGAGAGGGGCGGGTTTTTTAATCTTATCCTTCCTGCAATTACTTTGGGGACCGCTATGGCTGCAATGCTTTCACGTATGATTCGTTCTTCACTTCTAGAGGTTCTTGGAGAGGATTTTATTAAAAATGCGAGGGCGCGGGGGCTTTCTGAAAAGAAGGTTGTTTTAAAGCATGCCATGCGTAACAGCATGATCCCTGTAATTACTATTATCGGGTTACAGGTGGGAGTGCTTCTTTCCGGTGCTATTATTACCGAGGCTATTTTTGACTGGCCGGGGCTTGGTTCGCTTCTTCTGGATGGAATTAATGAGAGGAATTATCCACTTGTGCAGGGCTGTATTCTGTTTATTGCATCCATATATGTTTTTGTAAATCTGATTACGGATATTATGTATGCTTATGCTGATCCAAGGGTAAGGCTTCAATAATGTACTTAGTTCATATTGCATGTTTATTAATATCGACAGGTGAGAATTAATGACTTTAAAAAATGTTTTTGAAAAATTTACATTGTCATATTTATTTGGTATTGTTCTGGCCTTAATAATCTACATTGTAGATATCAACCTCAAAATTAGTTCAGTTGTTTTAATCTTAAGTGCGACATTATATTCTTGTACTACTTATGGGAAATTTCATAGATATTTTTTAAACAAAGATGAAAAAACTATAGTTTTGTTCGGATTTTCTATAATAAACTTAACAATACAAATCTTAATGATGTTAATATTTATTAAGGTTTACCCTATAGAAGATCCTTCAAAAGTAATATTAATAAACATTGGTGTATCTGTATTTGTTCATCCTGTGATTATCTTTTTGTCAATAATATTAGCTGAGAAACAACTAATAAGAAAAGGGTTTATCAAGAATGAAGATATACCTAATAATAAATTGAAAAAAGATATGGGACTTTTTATCGTTATTTTATTTGTTGTAATTGCATTACTTGCTCCATTAATTGCTACTCATGATCCAAAGGTTATAAACCTTCCAGAGAGTTTGAATACTCCAACGCTTGATCATATTATGGGACAGGATCAAAACGGCAGTGATATCTTCAGTCGAATTGTTCATGGTGCAAGAATTTCACTTTTTACAGGTCTTACTGTTGTATTTATATCAAGTGTTGTTGGTATCTTTCTGGGACTTGTATCAGGTTTCTATGGTGGACTCATCGATACTGTTTTAATGAGAATTGTGGATGTGCTTCTTGCATTTCCCGGACTTCTATTAGCTATTGCTATTGTGGCTGTAATGGGGCCTCATATTTTAAATGTGGTAATTGCTCTTTCTGTTCTTGGATGGGTTTCCTTTGCAAGACTGGTCAGGGGTCAGGTTTTGGCGGTTAAAGAAAGAGAATTTGTATATGCTGCAAGAACATCGGGTCAATCTGATCTTCGGGTTATGTTTATGCATATTCTTCCAAATATAATGTCTCCTGTCATAGTTCAGGCAACTTTTAGTATAGCTGGAGTAATAATCGCTGAATCGTCCCTGAGTTTTTTGGGGTTGGGAGCTCCTCCCGGTACACCAAGTTGGGGATTAATGCTTAGTGAAGGAACAAAAGAGCTTCTTGATGCTCCCCATGTTTCTATCTTTCCTGGGGCTGCAATTATGCTTCTTGTAATAGCTTTTAATTTTATTGGTGATGGTTTGAGAGATCTATTAGATCCAAAGACAGAGAAGAAGTAAATGACTGAAAAAGAAAAAATACTGACAGTTGAAAACCTCTCTGTCATCTTTAGTGATTCCGGAGCTTCTAAAAGAGTAATTAAAGATATATCATTTACTCTTCACAAGGGTGAGATTCTTGGGATTGTTGGGGAGTCCGGTAGCGGGAAGAGTGTTACTGTTATGACTATCATGGGGTTAATTGATTCTCCTCCATTAATTAAAAACAAAGGAAGTATTATATATAAGGATTCTGAGCTTCTTACACTTACAAACAGAGAGTACCGGAAAATCAGGGGTAAAGAGATAAGTTATATTTTTCAGGAGCCTATGACGGCGCTTAATCCTGTATTTACTATTGGGGATCAACTTACAGAAACCATTAGGGAACATAACAGGGGGATGAGTAGAAAAGATGCTGTTAAAAAAGGGATCTCTCTTTTAGAGGAAGTAAATATTCCTGACCCTGTACAGAGAATGAAAAACTATCCACATGAGTTAAGTGGAGGCATGCGGCAGCGTGCTATGATAGCAACTGCTCTTTCGTGTAATCCAAAAATACTTCTTGCCGATGAGCCAACAACCGCTCTTGATGTGACTATTCAGGCCCAAATACTATCCTTATTAAAAGATCTTGTTAAAAAGAGGGATATGTCACTTATTTTTATTACCCATGATCTTGGAGTTATTGCTGAGGTTGCTGATAATGTTCTTGTTATGAAAGATGGTGAGATTGTGGAAAGGGGTGGTGTTGTTGATATATTTCATAAACCGACTCATCATTATACAATTGATCTTTTAAGTTATATCAGTGGGAGAGAGGTATAATGACAGATATTTTAAAAATAAAAGATCTCACCAAACACTATGTTCAAAAGAGTGCTTTCTTTAAAAAAGAGACAGGTCGTGCCAATGTTTTAAACGGAGTTGACCTTACTATTATAGAGAATGAAATATCCGGCTTAATTGGTGAGAGTGGTTGCGGAAAATCCACAATAGCAAAACTTATCATGATGCTCGAAGAATCTTCATCAGGAACAATCAGTTTCAGGGGAGAGGATATAAACTCTGTTTCCGGCAGAGGTAAGAAAAATTATTATAAAAATGTTCAGATGATTTTTCAGGACCCATATTCATCTTTAAATCCAAGGATGAAAGTTAAGAATATTATTGGTGAGATGATACGGATTAATGGAGGATCTAAAAGGGATGCTCTTTTAAAAACAAAAGAGATGCTCTGTGAAACTGGTCTTGAAGAGAGTGCAATGGATAAATATCCCCATGAATTCAGCGGTGGGCAGAGACAACGGATCGCAATAGCAAGGGCTCTTGTTGTCAGACCCAAACTGCTTATTGCCGATGAACCGGTTTCAGCTCTGGATCTTGCTTTGCAGTATAAGATAATCGATCTTTTGCTGACCCTTAAAGCAAAATATAAGTTTTCGATTCTATATATCTCCCATGATCTGAACAGCGTGGCAAAATTCTGTGACAATGTTTCAGTTATGTATCTTGGAAAAATAATGGAAAAAGCGAGTGCTGATAAGCTTTTGAAGGAGGGGAAACACCCATATTTAAAAGCTCTGA
This sequence comes from Desulfobacterales bacterium, assembly GCA_024226555.1. Lineage (GTDB taxonomy): Bacteria > Desulfobacterota > Desulfobacteria > Desulfobacterales > JAAELO01 > JAAELO01. The sequence continues at coordinate 7,800 of JAAELO010000629.1, forward strand.
TAGAAAGTATACCCATAAAGGACCCTTTGCATAGGACTGACAAAAGATCTGTTATTAAAGGTGAGATACCAGGGCCCCATAATATTCCTGTGGGATGCCCATTTCACCCGAGATGTCCTGAAAGAATGGCTGTTTGTGATCAGGAGATACCTGTTTTAAAAGGGATTGAGGGCGACCATGCAGTATCCTGTCACCTTTTTTAAATTCCAATAAGCCCCAAGTACCTATCTTTAGAGCCAACTTTAAGTTGCTGTAATTAATTTCTTAAATCCTGATAAAAAATCTCTTTATATAAAAAATAAGATTCATTAATATCATGGGTTTTTCCTTCATGTAGTTGTCATTGCTCATTCTATAAACAAGAAAAAATATCATCAAACCACTTTTATCTTTAATATTAATTAAAAAGTCTTGACAAGAACTATTCCAATAATAGAATATGTATTCTATAATTGAATTAAATGGAGGATAAATGGAACAGCTATCCCGTAAAGAGAGGGAAAAGAAACGGAAACGTGAAGAGATTTTAACAGCCGCTTTGTCTGTTTTTGCCCAAAAGGGTTACCATGGGGCAACGATGGCTGAGATCAGTCAGGTTTCTGAATATCCTCTTGGGACTATATATAAGTTTTTTCAGGGTAAAGAACAGATCTATCATGAGATGATAAGGGAAACCGGAGTTGCCCTTGGAGATATCCTTCTCAATATTATTGAGAATGATGATTGCTCTCCGATAGATCAGATAAAGAAATGTTTCAATGAGTATATCCAATACGGAATTGAAAAAAGAGATTATTTCTTAATATATAACTCCCAAAGAAGTTCAATTGACGCCGTTCTGGTACCAAACATCAACAAAAGCATTAATAAACTACACAACAAAATGAATGAACTCCTTGCAGATATCTTTGAAAAAGGTATTGAACAGGGACAGTTCAAGAGTCACTCAACAGCTGAGATGGCTCATGTTTTCAGCAGTGTTGTTTTCTCAACAATATGGATGTTGATTGGTGAGCACGAAAGTGTGGAGACAGAAAGGCTTGATAATTTATTTGCAATATTTATGGAAGGGATTTGTGTGGAATGCACAACTCACACCTAAATTTTAAAATATAAAAATTATGGCGATTATGATCGTAATTCAACGAAAGTCGCTGAGGAAATTTATTAGTTTATTAGTAATAAAGGAGAGTAAGGTATGGCACAGGAAGTTGCAGATCGCAGAGATCAGGAATTTGTTTTACACGAAATGTTAGACGTAGCAAGCTTTTCAGAGCATGAAAAATTCGCAGATTTTAACAAAAAAACTGTGGATATGATTCTTAAAGAAGCAAGAAATCTTGTAACAAAAGAAGTTGTTCCTACAAGAGCACTTGGTGATGAAGATAATGGTCATCCAGAAGGTTGTATTCATGAAAATGGTGCTGTTAAGGTTCCAAAATCTTACCACAAGCCTTACAAACTATTCTGTGAAGGTGAGTGGCTTGCAATGAGTGATAATCCTGAGTGGGGTGGTCAGGGAATGCCTCATTGTGTTTCTATTGCTCCTTCTGAAATGTTTTCCGGTGGAAACATCGCTTTTATGATGTACCCAGGTCTTACACATGGTGCTGCTAAAATCGTTGAAGAGTTTGGAACACAGGAACAAAAAGATCTATACCTTAAGAAGCTATTTACAGGCGAGTGGGGCGGAACTATGTGCCTTACAGAGCCAGATGCTGGTACTGATGTTGGTGCACTAACAACAACAGCAAAAGACAATGGTGACGGAACATACACAATCACTGGTAACAAGATCTTCATCTCCGGTGGTGACAGTGATATGGTTAGCAATATTCTTCACCCTGTTCTTGCAAGAATTGAAGGTGCTCCAGCTGGAACAAAAGGTATCTCTCTATTTGCTGTACCAAAATATAAATTAAATGCTGATGGAACTCCTGGAGAATCCAATGA
>JAAELO010000630.1 GCA_024226555.1 Desulfobacterales bacterium
AAAATGAGCGTTAGCTTGCTCTAAAACAAAGAAATGAAGTAAAGGTTTGAAGAGATCTCCCGAACCCTTCGGGTTCAACTTTTTTCTTTTCTCACTCCCGATCTTCGAAAACGACGATTTCCTGTGAAATCTCACATTTTCTTATCACTTCGTTCTTTCAGACTACTTCGCTGTGACACGGGTACTTTACTCACTCAGCTGACGTACTCAGTGTTTTAAGACTGTTGTCTGTGTTCAGTTGTTCGAGTTTCCCACGTCCTAGCTGAAAAGTGTTGTTATCCCGAGTCTCAAGCTGATGTTTTTTCAATTTATTTAAAACTTAAATTTTTGAAAGTCGAAAACAATGTTTTTGTCAAAAACTGGATCATTAAACATTCTTCTTGTCAAAGTAGACATCGCTTTTAAAGTTAATCTCACGTATCGTACCAAAACTTTCATTTCTTGCCATCTTCCAAGTTGTCCAATATGAGTATCTTCAACTTTTCTCATCGCTAAGCTAGTGGCTCCACCGATTCTGCAAGAATGTGTCGTGAATTTTCCTTGAAGTCCCAAAGCACTTGTGCATCCTTTGATAATCGTATTTATATCAGACGTTGTCACGGGCTTTCCCGATTTCCAAACGAACAAATAGTTTTTCTGTGTAAGAGCTAAGGCTGGATCCTTCGATTTTCTCCAAATCATTTTCCGTCGATGAAGCATCTGCTGAAGTAGTTTAATAGGACATATTTTATGGCCAGAAGAACCTATCGCAATTTTTCTTCCGCTCGCGCTTTTTGCAGATTTTTCATCTTTTAATTCTAAGATTAGCCATGTCGCTGTTCCTGCCGAAGGCATGAATTTCAAAGAACCAAGACGTAAAGGTTTATTGTCACTTGGGTCTGATTGAACAACGGCATATTCACTAACTCGTAATAGAGCGCAAACGGCTAAAACTAGCGCAGCGGCAGAAACTAAATGGTCGTAATCTTTTTCAATTCGCAGTAAACTGACGCAATCTGTCAAGATTTCAACGGTTATGGGTCTCCTGTCATCAAACGATACTCCAGATTCTCGAAATAATCCCTTGAACATGGTTTGCACGATGGGGTACATTTTCCTTTCAAATGGGACTCCTCTTTCATGGTGAAATTTTCTAATAGCTGAGAAATCACCTGAAACACTACTATATTTATTTGTTTGGGATCGATGAGCAAGAAACATACACATATCATGTTCTTTCAAAGGGAGATCTGTAGAGATTCCACATTCTTCTGCCCACTTGAAGTATGCCTTCATTGATGAATCATATGTTTTTCTCGATCCTTTCTTTATGGATGCTTTCAAGAGTTCTTCTCCGCGTATTAAATCTTTTGGACGAGAAAAAGCCGCGATACTTTTATTTAAAATTGTTTTGCCATGAGGAAAATTCCAAGTTTCCGTTTTCGTTTGAAACACTGTGTAAATTAATTGTAGAACATATATACTCATAAATGAAACAATCTAGCATCCCAAACAACTATTTCAGGGTGAACATTTGGAGATTGCCCTCTCAACATCGCTAATTCTTTGAACTTACTCAATTTGTTTCGAGAAATCGCATCAGCGACAGAATTTTCATTTGTCGGGATCCATTCAACGTAAAATCTTAGATTGTTTTCAATTGCTAATATAGCTACTAATCTAATATGATCCATGACTTCCTTGTTTTTACTACTCCAGTCCCTTAATCCGTAGGCTGCAACAGTGTTATCAATTCGAATAACGAAAGCACTGTTTCTTAATTCTCCCAAAAAGGTGGAAATTGCAAGGGTAATTGCTAAAATCTCTAAAACTGCAATATTTTTTCCTTTAAATTCTGTTGGTGTCGGTAGCATAATAAATTTCGGTGGCATAAACGCACCAAGTCCATATCCAGTCGATGCATCACTTTCAATTATATATTTATAAGTATGAATCTTAAGAATATCATGTAAAGCAACATCTTTGGCATGTTCAAGGTACTTATTCCAGAAAAAGAAATCCTTTTTCATTTCTGGAGTCACTTGACAATAGTCATTGCTGCATTCTAAATTACTTAGAACATTTCTTAATCTTCTTAAAAAGGCTTTTCCAGGAAACA
>JAAELO010000631.1 GCA_024226555.1 Desulfobacterales bacterium
AATATTTCTTAGAGTGCACTTTTTAGGGTCAAAAACATCAACCTAAGGGCAAAAAAGAGCTTATTTTAGAGGTGATAAATAATAATTATAAGTAGTTACCTTGGTCCGACCCCATTTTGAGAAACTTATTCAGTTACAACACTTGATCTGTGTGAAAGACGAGTAAAAAATGTTTTTTATTTTTTATGCAATGCTTTAGCAAAGAATTTCTTCAGGGGACTGGTTCTGCGTGATTGAGGTTTGGCTATTATTTAAAAACATACATAACATTTGCTATTTTGGATACTTGATTGAGATTGTTCTGCCCGTAATCTTTTTTATAGTCCTTAATAGCAAATCGGCGTGAAAAAGGCGTTCTGTAAAAGAAAAGGAGTGGTTTGGCGGCCACTCCTTAAATTATTTCTTATTAATATTATGTTTGTTAAACTTTTCAAAAGTTTACGAACAAAATTAAACAATTATTGTTCTATAGGATGTCGATTTTGAATTAAAAGAAATTTAATATCAAAGAAAGCCAAGGTTGAAACAATATTATGCATTTTTCACAATTCCTTTTTTTAGTTCAAAAACAAATAAATAATATAATAGGAAACCTATACAGTATACGATACTTCCAAAAAAAATAGTTAAGAACCATATTTTTTTATAATTTCTATTTATAAATGAAGTCGTTCCCCAGTGGTATAAAAAATAAATCCATAAAAAGAAAAAATCAATTATAAAAAGAAGGGCTATAAAAAGATACAACCAATCCTTTACATTAAAATCTATCATTTTTGCTGGAGATGAATATGAACCAATTAAAAATGCTATTAAAAAACATGTAAAGAAATATACTATTGAAATTCTGATTACATTTTTCAAACTATTAATTACCTCTTATACCTTTATTTAAATTAAATTTTTTATATCGCTCTAAATGTAATTCGTATTCGCTTTTAAATTTTAGTTTATATCCAAACATCTTTGCAAAATCAATATTTAGTTGTCCACTAACCCCTGTTGGTCCTAATGGAACAGATGCTCCTAATTCAAGTCTAAAAGGTTTTGTCATTTTTACATTTTTGCCAAAATCATAAAATGATTCAAATTTGGGTTTTCCATTAATATAAGATTGTCCAATTCTAAAATAAGAAAGAATTTTTATTACAGCAGTAAATTTCTCTTCATGAAATGGCTCAATATTCATATTTTTTATTTTGTTACCACTTACATTATGTGCAGATAAATCGGCTTTAATGACAGGTCCTAACTTAATATTTGCAGCAGCAAAAGTCGGACCACCAGCGATATTTGAACCATCCAATACCTGACTAACGTACTGTGATCCATAAAGATCAACTTTTGAAATAGTTTTACCAGGAATACTCGGAGAACCAAAAAGACAGTTAAAACTTCTAGCAATCCATGATCTTCCTGACCAACTCATACCACTAATATAAGGAATCTCGGATTCATGCCCACTAGGATCAGTATATGAAAGAGGATTATTGAAACAATAGCTATACCGGTTATAACTCTGTGTATTATATGGGTCCTGAATCACAGGATCAGCAGACAAAAACCTTCCAATCTCAGGATCATAGACTCTACCATTCATGTGGATAAAGCCCATCTCTTCGATATGTTCGTGTCCTGTGTATCCACGGTTTGTGAATGTTGGAACAACATTGCCTGCGGACTGCCAGTTGCCTTCACGTCGCTGACCGAAAGCTTCATAGCTCATTCTTTCGACTATGTTGCCTCGGTTGGTTGTGATGGTATCCACACTTCCAACTAAGAATTCACCTTTTAGCGAATTTCTTCGTTACTCTCAATTTTAATTCCTCGAAATATAAAATACATATTCCTCCGGATTAAAATATCGATTAACTTGTAATTCATCTAAAATATAAATTCTTAGTGGCACCTTACGTCGCAGTTTTTTACTTTTCTGTGTCCCTGAAATAAGGGCTGTTATTTTTTGCGATAGAAAAAAAATACATTTTTTTTAGAAGTATTTAAAATACTGTAAATATTATTCATATTTAAATAGAGTTTGGTTTCTAATGTATATATATTATAGATTTATAAGTTAGAAATATTTAATTTAATTACTTAATAATATTCCAATTCAATAAATTTGGAATCATCTAAATGGTTTGTATTCGAATATTTGAAGTGTGTTCGGATTAGCGGATATGAAATTTGAGATAATTTTTCTGTTAAATAAATTTCATAAATTTTTAAAAAATGAATCAGGTAAAAGTATTAATTAAAAAAAAGATTATTTTATTCTTGAAATATACACATGCAGGTAATAAACTTTTTTATGAAAGTTAGTAAAACAGTCGTTTTTACTACAAAGCGAGCCGGAAAGAGGATGGAAGCCTCAATCCAGCTCTGAACACAACTCTAATTACAAGGAAAAGAGTCATGTCTAATAGATCTTTTATCGAGAAACAGAAGTTCCGTCAACGCCTCTTTCACATCGGGCAGATTTTAAACCAAAAACAACCAAAATGGATAGAAGCAGGTTTAAATTGCTGCATGAACTTTAATAATGCAGGATTTGCCCCTTTTGGACTGGTTTAAATCCATTTGTATTTGTTTCTAATTGGTTTAATTTGGAACCTGTAAAAACCTGATAAAATTTGATTTAAAAAATTCAAAATATGTAATTGAAAAGTTTATTCAGTTACAACACTTGATCTGTGTGAAATACGAGTAAAAAATGGTTTTTATTTTTTATGAAATGCTTTAGCAAAGAATTTATTCAGGGAACTGGTTCTGCGTGATTGAGGTTTGACTATTATTAAATAACTTACATAAATTTTGCTGTTTTGAAACTATATTGAAGTTGTTACCTGCCCGCAGTTTTTTTAAAAGTCTTGATAGCAAAATCGTGTGAAAAGGCGTTTCTGTAAAAGAAAAGGAGTGGTTGTTAATTCAACCACTCCTTAAATAATCATTCTTTCAAAATATGTTTGTTAAACTTTTCAAAAGTTTACCTGCCGGAGGCGGTTTTTTGTTATATAGTTGAAATCAAACTAAATAAAATTTTGATCAGCAAACATCTCAGCAAAATCTTGTGGGTTTATTTCTTCATCATTTAATTCAGCAAGATTACAATTTTTCTCCCATACATCTAATATTTGTTTGGGCATATCGCTTGGAAAATCCATAATTTTTTCAATAATTTCATTCCATTCTCCTTCTAAATTATACAACTGTCTGAGTTTTGGAGTCATTTCATCCATCTTAATTTTCTCATCTTTTAAAATTTCACCAATTGAAAATAAAATATAACACTCAAGTAATTTTAGTAGTGGTTTGTTTTGATATCTTTCATTCATAAATTAAATCATTTCTGGATCTTCCTCAAGAAGATCAAGAAACCCTTTTAAAGATTTTGCAACTTTGATTTTTTTAAAATTCTCATCATGGATACACAAAAAAATAGCATTATCTTGTTTGGTATCAATATAAATCTGATTATCTCCCCCATCAGACGCAATAGGAATAGAATATTTACCAATATGCTTATACCATTCTTTTGTAATTTTCCATATATTATGAAATTCACTTTTCTTATTATTTAGAAAATAGAAATGATCAACTGACCATTTATTATTTTCATTTTGCCCTTCAGGTATGAAGGAATCTAATTCAGGAAAACCTCCATTTGAAAAATTAAGAAAATTAATATATTCAATTGGTATTTTAACTTTAAACTTTTTTTCATAAGCTTCTATTTCTTTCTTTGAAGGGCAAAGTTTACTTTTACTTATATTTATCTCAGATAAATCTCTCATTTAAATCCTTATTAATTTTTAGGTGCACCATTTGGTATTGCCCATTCGGAATATCCTCCACTTGCACCAGAATCTCGATGCAATATTCTCCACCATCTTGAACCAGATGTGTGTTGATGACTTGGAACAAGACGCATAATACCGATTTGTCCATGTGCCGTTGAGCTACTTGCATGTTCCCATGTCCAATTAAATGGGTTTTTTCTACCACCTTTTCTCATTATTGATTGTCTAACATCTGGTATTAGATTATCCATAATTTTAGCAAATTCTAAATCTGCTGACAAGGCATTGTCTAAAGCTTCATTTGCACGATTAAAATGAACACTTCTACTTCTCCCTAAAAGAGATGTATCTAACTTCATTTCAAAAGCTGTACTGTATTGTCTTGGATTGGATGGATATCTTATACCTCTTCTTGGTATTAAATTTGTAAAAAAATCTGTAAACTTTGAACCACTAAATTTAGAGCCAAAGCCACCCATCTTCGAACTACATTTACTAAAAATACCCTTAGCAATATGACCAACACCTGTTAATGCTTGACCTGCTCCCTTTACTAAAGTGCCTCCCATAAAAAATAAAGACATTTCAGCATCATTTGAAGGGATTATGTAACTTGCAACTTTATTTGCAGCAGCGCAGAATGTCCAAACTGCAGAATCTATAATATATCCGCTTTCAAAATTATCTTTTGCAGATTCCCATTGTATATCACCATAACCACTTAAATCGTCAGTATATTGATAAATATACTCATTAAGAGTAGTATACCCACTTGGATCTGTGTAACTCAAAGGATTATTGAAACAGTATGAGTACCTGTTATAACTTTGCGTATTATATGGATCTTGAATCACCGGATCAGCAGACAAAAACCTTCCAATCTCAGGATCATAGACTCTACCATTCATGTGGATAAAGCCCATCTCTTCGATATGCTCGTGCCCTGTGTATCCACGGTTTGTGAATGCTGGAACAACATTACCTGCTGACTGCCAGTTTCCTTCTCTTCTTTGACCGAAAGCTTCATAGCTCATTCTTTCGACTATGTTGCCTCGGTTGTCAGTTATTGTATCCACACTTCCGAGTGGATCATAAAGCAAGTACCTTGTTTCATCTGGTAGTTCAGTTGAATTCTCTTCAGTTTTTACATGGATAGTCGCTAAGTGCCCCTCAGCGTACATGAAATATTTGTGGGTGGTTTTGTTTCCTTCGACTATCTTTTCATAGGATTTGTCGATGTAGAAGGTTTCTGTAGTTCCAGTATCTTTGACCTCTTTCTTTTTATAACGGTTGTATTCAGGGCCGTAGGTGAATTCTACGCTGTGGGTTCCCTTTGTAAACTTTGTTGGCTTGTTGAAAGAAGACCAAGCGACTGTTTTTCCGGCTCCTGAGAGCAGGCTGCCGTTTGGATCGTAGGAATAACCTGTTGTGCCGACTTTTGTTAGAGCGTGAGGGCCTGCACCAGATCCATATTCATAAACACCAAGGTTTGAATTTGATGCCATGTTGCCGTTGACATCGTAGCTATACTCGGATTTTTTGTAATATGGAGTTGAGTTTATAACACCTTCAGTGTTTGATTCTGTGAGCCTGTTCATCCTGTCAAAACTGAAGGATTCTTTCATGTCCTGGGTATAGTCGTATCTTGCTTTTACGTTATTTTCTGCATCGTATTCATACTCAAGACTTCTGGTATAGCCATTATTAAAACCATAGTCACTCTTGATGGTTTTGACCCTACCGTTTGAACCGTCGTATATTTTTTGCGTATAAAGACCGTTTCCGTAGACGTATTCTGACAACCTTCCGGCGGAGTCTCGATCTTTTCCAATCCAGAAATATGAATAATCATCGTTGTTGACCATTTCTGTTAGTTCAGAGAGGTTTTCATATGGATCTGCGTTTGCGAGTTTTTGTCCTATAATATCCTTCTGCTGTGTGAGCTGATTTGAAACTGTTTTAAGGTCTTCGGCAAGCTTTGTGGAGGCGTTATATTCCTCTTTCAGAACTTCTGCTGCTTTTCTTAGTTGTTCTGATGAAGCTGTAAGTTCATCTTTAAGTTCCTGGGGCATATCGGGAGTTGCTGCACCAAGTCCTTCATAATATGTTGCTTTGTCGTTGTAGTATGTTGCTTTTTGCTGTGCAGCGGTTGCTGATGCCTGTGCTTCTGCAACTGACTGCTTTGCAGTATCTAAAAGAAATTTAAGGAATTTCCAGTCATAATCATTTATTTGTGCCTTTGGACTTCTTATTGCTGCAAGGAACCCATTTACGTTGTATAGATACTCAACATCAAAGTTCTGTGGCTGAGTGATCTTGCTTATTCTACTGAAATTGTCATAGAACGTTTTAACTGAAAAGCTCTGACTGTCAAAAGAAGTTATAGTTTCTGATGGACGACCGAACGAGTCATAACTGAATGTTTTGAGATATTCAAGGGATCTTTTGATTTCTGCTAATTGTCCGATTCCTTTATTTGCAGTATCATAAACCCATGTTGAGATACCTTCATTTTCCTCCCTCTGAACCATTCGACCGAGCTTATCAAAGGTTATTTTAACGGTTTGATTCTTTGCATCAGTCTGCTCAATCATCTCACCAAAGGCGTTGTACTTATATTGCCATGAACCCATGTCAGGATCATTAATTCCTGTTCTGTTTCCAAAGGAATCGTAACTTATTGTTGTGATTATTGTGTTTACATCTGTTTCTATGAGGTTTTCAAGGGGATCATATTTATATTCAGCATAGGAGCCGTACTCCTCTTCGATTCGAACAATCTTGTCCAATGCATTTTTTATTGTAACTTTCTTTTGACCGAGGGGATTTGTGACTGTTTCCTTGAAACCATCATATTCAAAAAGGGTTGTAACATCACCTGCAAGAGTTGCTTTTTTTGTTTGAATCTTTCGATCGAGAGTATCGTAAACAAACTCTGTCCAGTAGATTGGATCATTACTGTAATATGGCATTGAGTTGTGGGTGTGGAGCCCAAGAGAGTTATATCTCTTGTCAATGTGAATCATACGCCCGTTAAAACCAAGATTTTCTACCCTTACCTCACGCTCCCTGTTGTCATAATGCTTGGTTACAGAAGGAAGTCCTACGGGTTGTTCAACAACCTTCCAAAGAGAATAATCACTCCAGTCATAAGTCCAAGTTGTTATTGTGTTATCTGCTCTTGTTTCTTTAATCTTTCTTCCAAGAGTGTCATAAACAAAGGTTGTTACAAGGTTATTTGCATCTGTCAGTTTTGTTATTTCACCAAACCTTGGATCGTACTCCATTGTATTGGTGTGACCAAGGGCGTTTATTTCTTTTTCAATAAACTGTCCAGATGCATCCATAACATATGTTGTGGATCGATCATTGCCTGTTGCATCACTTAAGGTCTCTTTGGTAATATTGCCATACTTATCATAGAGAAGTGTTTTAGTGATTGCTAACGGCTGACCGGGGCCTTTTGTTTCAGACTCTAAAGCTCCATCGGGGTAAAAAGTTCTCTCAACAACAGTTGTTTTTACCGGTAGATCAGGATAGGTGTAGGTTGTTGTTTCTCCAGTTTCTAAACCTATTATCCATTTTGTATCAGTATCTGTGTTACTGAAGGTTTTGCTGATCTGTTTTATAAATGTTAATCCACCGCCGGTGATTGTTTCTTTGGAAGTAGCTATGTTTCCATAAACATCAAAATCACTGTTTTCTGTTGTAACCGATTTTAGAAATGTTCCATCAAGGTTGTAGCTGGTTTGAGTGCTTTTAGACTTATAAACTGAATAGACACCTGAAGTATTAATATATTTATAATCGTTTTCTGTTTTTGATATTAAAGTGTTATTTGTTAGTCTAACCTCTTCCGAAAGAACTGAACCGATTTTAGGAAATTCCTGATTGTATTTTGTGAGTTTTGTTTTTCCTGTTCCGTCGGCCCGATCCTCTTTCTCTTCAATACTTTCAAATCCTAAAAACCCGCGACCTTTAACATGGGCTTTTGCACCTGTGTATTTGTATGAGATTGTGTTTTGACCGCCAATTGAGTCATCGATTTTGACTGATGAGACCACGTGCATTTTGGGTTGAATATCGATTATGGGATGTTCGGATTTATTAGCACTTCTTGTGTAAATTGTTGGGTCTGAAAGGAGTTTGTAGTCAATGTCAATTTTAGTGATAGTTTTAGAGTTAATTGATGATGATATAGATTTTAGGAGTAGTTTTTGTTGTTTGTTAAGCCCAACATAGAAACCAAATCCATATTCATTTGTGTTGTGATTATAGTAATCTGCTCTATCAAGAAAACCATCGCCATTCATATCTCTTAAATTTGAGTATTCTCCGCTTGCATTAGAGCACAAAATATATGCATGTGGATGTGGTCCAGAATTATTTAATTTCCAGGAGATATAAGGTTCAAAACTACTGCCATTGTTTAGAGCTACCCAAAAACCATGTAGATTTCTGTTATAATCAATATATGCCAAACGATCTGGAAGACCATCACCATTGATATCTCTTAAATTTTCGTATTCCCCACTTGCATTCGTACAAGTTATATAACCGTTTGGCTTAAGACCAGCTTTATTTAAATCCCAGGAGGTATACTTTTCAAAACCTTTGCCATTGTTAAGTCCTACCCAGAAACCGTATTTATTTGTATTGTAATCATAATAATCTACACGATCCGGTAGTCCATCACCATTCATATCCTTCAAATCAGCATATGTTCCACTTGCATTTTTACAAGTGATGTAGCCATTTAATTGTAGGCCAATATTTTTTAAATTCCATGATACATAAGGTTCAAAATCAGTACCATTGTTAATTCCTACCCAGAAACCAACTTCACCTGTTTTGTAATTTTTATAATCTATTCGATCTGGAAGTCCATCGCCATTCATATCCTTTAAATCGGAGTGCACTCCGCTTCCATTGGAGCCAGTTATATAACCCTGTGATTGTATACCTGCATTCTTCTTATCCCAATTAACATAGGGTTCAAAATCAGTACCATTGTTAATTCCTACCCAGAAACCATGTTTACGATTTTTTTTGTGGTCAAAATAATCTATTCTATCTGGTAGACCATCACCATTTATATCCTTTAAATCTGCATATGTTCCGCTTGCGTTTGTACAGATAATATTAGCATTATTTTCTAATCCAGCATCTTTTTTATTCCATGAAACATAGGGTTCGAAACCAGTTCCATTATTAATTGCAACCCAGAATCCATAAGCACCATTTTTATCTTTATGACCAACCCGATCGGGAAGACCATCTCCATTCATATCGATTACAGTCGACATTGTTCCACTTGCATTATAATGAATAATATTGTTTTTTACTACTATTCCAACATTCTTTTTATTCCAGGAAACATATGGATCAAAACCTGTACCATTGTTAAGTCCTACCCAAAAATCATAAACGCCAGTAATGTTATGATAGTTATCAACACGATCAGGAAGTCCATCTCCATTCATATCAATCAGGTCTGTTTTAGTTCCATCTGCATTTTTATGTACAACATAGGCTTTTTGATGCAAGCCGGCATTTTGTTTATTCCAGAAGGTATATTTATCAAAATATTTTGAGTCATTATTATTCCATTCAAACTTTAACTCTGGAACAGATTGATCTAAAGCATCAAACTCCTGTAATGAATCTAAAAGAGATGTTTTTGTTATAGATTGTTCGCTATATTTAAGTCTGTAATCACGAATAAGAATTCCATCAGCTTTAGTCTGTATACTCTTTAAACGTTTGTTAACAGAGATTTTAGAGCCAGCCTGGTAAAAATATTTCGTGTCATTTCTGTCTTCATATATAAGTTCTACAGAGTTATTTGAATATTCGATTTTTATAAGGTAATTTTCACCATATTCTCTATCTTCAAAGTATTTATAGTTAACTAATGTTCCAAACTTATTAGATATTTTATTAAGTTTCCAGGTTCTGACAACTGATCTTTCATTAGCACCAATTCCTGCAGCTTCAATTCTTGAATCATCAGATACACCAAACTCAAGAATCATTCCCTCTTTTGTCCATACTTTAAAATATGATGGACCTCCACCCTGATTTCCATAGGATATAATTTTGGAATATTGATTATTTTCAGTTCTATATTTTGTTTCTTTTGCACCATACTCACCATGAATAGCAATCAGGCGGCTTCCTCCTAACATGAATCTGTCTTTTGAGGTGTAATATACTCCTGTTTTATTTCCATCCTGTGCATAGGTTTGACCACACCTTGAGATTGCTGATAAACCAGAAAGATTAAATCCGGTTCCAAGTATTCCGTTACCAGAATTACTATTATAATTTATTGAAAGTTTTGGTTGCATCTCAGCAATTCCAGGTGGAACAACAATTGGAATATTATAATTAGCTGAACCATTAGTTACTTTGAATTCACCTTGCGTTTTACCAACTAAATCACTGGCATATGTGTTTCCATAAAATAAGGAAACAACAATAATTGCCATTAACTGAACAATAAAGCTTTTGAATTTCATTTTAATATTCCTATCCTGTAAATCTGATTTTAGTATTGGTGTATATAATGTTTAGAAAAATCATGAAGGTGAATTGATAAAACTTGTAAAAAATAGCTGATATCAATATTTCTTTTTTATAATTTTCGTTACCACAGTCAATTGATGGGGGCTATGACAAAGAAAAATGTAAAAAATAAACCTTGAAACGATTAATTCTATATTTCATTAAATACTGTTAATTTTTATTGGTTGAATTGATAGTATAATTCAATGATTATATCAATGGTTAAAAATTGTTTATAAGGCCTATTTTAAGGTATCTATCTGATATTATGAAATATTATTTTTTAAATATTTTTGTAATAGGACATGTGAATTTTTAAATTTAGTTAAAGTGTTATTGATAATTTGTCTAAAATTAAAATTTAATTGAAAACTTATGGATTCCTGATACCTCCAAAAAAACAAGTTTCTCGTAGCGTTCTGGAATGATTACCAGTTGTTATATTGAAATTGATAACATATTCTGAGATTCCCGACTCATATTTTTACAGGAAAAGCTTTTGTAAAAACATTCTCGGGAATGACACGTTGTTTTCTCTCAAGTAGTGTTTTAATTAATGGTGGATTTAGAGGTTATCAGGAATGGATATTGGTAAACTCTTAAATATAATAGCATTAAATTTTTTCTTAACCTGTTTGTCAAACTTTTCAAAAGTTTGCCTGCCGGGAGGCGGTTTTGTTTTTAAAGGAATTAAATATTTATTAATTAAGAATCCCTTTATAGGTACGTTGGTATAACGTTAACACACTATATCTTAACCAGAACCATAACATTTTATCTATTTTGGTGAATTATGAGATTCCTGACTCAAATTTTAACAGGAAAGGCTAATATTATGTATGTATTATTTAGCTTTATGTTTTAATCCCATTTGTTCTCTGTTTAATGTTAACCTCTAACTATTATGGAATAGTTAAATCTTCGAAAACAATACAAAAAACAAAATAAAACCATTTTTGTTTTGTTGTCTCATTTTCTCAAGCTGTATTAATCATAATTGCATTGTCTTAGAGGTTACCAGGAATGACGACCAGTTGTTGTATTGAAATTGACAATATATATTCTGAGATTCCCGACTCATATTTTTACAGGAAAGGCGTCTGTAAAAACTTTCTCGGGAATGACACGCTGTTTACATTCCCTCAAGAGCAAAGCGTACCCTGGTATATCCTGATTTCATCAAATTCAAAGTATCATCCCAGATATAATAGAAGCATGGAATCAGCACCAGAGTTATTATAGTCGCAAACAGAACTCCAAAACCAAGACTAATTGCCATTGGGATCAGGAACTGCGCCTGAAGGCTTTTTTCCAGTAGAATTGGAGAAAGACCGGCAAAAGTAGTGATTGATGTTAAAAGGATAGCTCTGAATCTTAAGAAGCATCCTGCAATTATAGAATCTTTTAGGGGTTTTCCATTGAGTCTCATTTTATTTATAGCATCGATCAAAACAAGAGAATCATTAACAACGACTCCGGTTAATCCTACCATTCCGAACATGCTCAGAAAGCTTAGATCAAACCCTGTTATAATGTGACCCCAAACGGCTCCGGCAAATCCAAATGGAATTACAGATATTATAATGATTGGTTGTGTGAAAGATTTGAATGGTATTGCCAGGAGGGCGTATATACAAAATAGAGCAATTATAAATCCATCGAAAACATCTTTCATGGATTCAGCCTTGTTTCTACCTTCACCCTGGATAGTATATTTAAGCTCCGGGTATTTCTCTTTGAGTTTTGGAAGTAGTTTTGTATTAATATCCTCTCTGATCTCTTCAGAGTTTGCAACTTTTGAATCAACATCTGCTGAGACCTGAATTATACGCATTTTTTGAGATCTTTTTATTTTTGAATATCCACGTCTTACTTTCATCTCTGCAGCATAAGAAAGGGGTATTTCATAGCCTTTTGATGTTAAAATATTTGTATTTCTTATATTATCGTAAGAGTTTCTTTCATTTTCAGGATATCTGACTATTACTTTAACCTCATTATTACCCCTCTGGAATCGTATTGCTTCAGAACCGTAGAACCTGTCTCTTATTTGCTGGGCAATTTCCTGCAGATTAAGTCCAAGTGATTCTGAATTTTCCTTTAAGCTGAACTGAAGCTCTTTTTTCCCAATTAGAAAATTATCCTCAATATCGAAAACACCATTATATTCGGCTATGGATTTTTTTAACTCATTCTTAACTTCCAATAACGTATTATTATCAGGCATGGAGAGATTTATAGCAATGGGAACACCACCACTATGAAGCTCACTGCTGAATGTTATTGATTCAGCCTCAAGAATTGTTGCTGCGTCCTTTCTCCATTCTTTTATTATTTGCGCGGTACTTATATCTCTGTTGTCTCCCGGAAGGAGTTCAATCCACAATTGACCAAGGTAGCTGCCTGTTTCTCCAACTCTACCCCTTCCTCCGATATGAAAACCTATAAAAGACATGTTATATTTAAGAAGTTTCTCTTCAGTTTTTCTGTTTTGAAATTCGTCACGTTCTAAAATTTTGAATATTGAGTTTTCAAGCTTTTTTACAACATTTTGAGTTTGATTGAGATCTGTTCCCATGGGCATGGTTATATAACATTTGATGCTGTCACTTTCGACTTTCGGGAAGAATTTAAATTTAAGAAGACCAGCTTTATAAATTGATAGTGTAACGATCAAAATAACAAATCCTGATGCTACAAAAGCATATCTCCATTTTAAGGCTATATTTATAAATCTGTTGTATGGGCCTTTTATAAACTCATTAAGTTTTTTTGAGAAATATTTCTCTTTATTTTCTCCATTATGTTTTGCTTTTTTTGCTGAACTTAAATGGGACGGAAGAATTAAAAGGGATTCAACAAGTGAGCCTACTATTACAAGCATTATAACTATGGGAATGTTTCTCATCATTTTTCCCATACGTCCACTTGCAAGGAGTAGTGGCCAGAATGCGGCAATTGTTGTTAATATTGAAAAAATCACAGGAAGTCCAACTTCTATACACCCATCTATTGCGCCTCTTAGTTGCGTATCTGATGTTGCCTGCCTTCTGAAAATGTTTTCACCAATTATGATAGCATCATCAACAACGATTCCAAGAACCATAATAAAGGCAAATAGGGAAATCATGTTAATAGAAACATCACATTGTGGAAGAAGAGCCATTCCAAAAAGGAATGATATTGGAATTCCGATAGTAACCCACAGCGCGAGATGAAAACTTAAAAATATGCCAAGAAAGAAACAGACAAGAATTAGTCCCATCATCATATTTTTTAGTAAAAGATCAATACGACTTTCCAGGAATATTGATCTGTCACCAAAAACCTTGGCATCAATACCTTCCGGAAGAGAATCTCTTAATTTTTCGACATAGCTTTTTGTTGAATCTGCAACAGTTAATGCACTTTGATCTGCAATTCTGTAAACATTGATCATTGCAGCAGGTTTTCCCTCAAACCTTGTAAGATAGTCAATCTCTTCAAAACCATTGGTGATTTCGGCAATATCGCCTAAACGAACACGACTTCCATCATTTTTAGAGAGAATTATAATATTCTCAAAATCCCGGGCAAAATATTTTTTACCCTTGGTTCTGATTAAAATCTCTCCGTGGGTTGTTTTAAGACTTCCTGAAGGTAGATCAAAGCTGTTGTTCTTTATAATGTTGGAAACATAGGCGTGTGTAATTCCGAATTTTCTAAGCGTGGCTTCAGTTATATCCACATGGATTTCGAAGGGTCTAACAGATGAAACACTAGCGTAAGTAACATCTTCAAGGCTTGTTACTTCATCTCTAACTCTTTCGGCAAGATACTTCAGAACATCTTCTTTTGCATCTCCAAAAACAGCGATATTTAAAACCTGTGTTTTTCTAACCCTCTCTTTTATGACAGGTTTTTCAATATTATCTGGAAATGTTGTTATTCTGTCGACCTCGCCTTTAACATCATCCATGATCTGATCGAGATCAAATCCATCTACTATATCTATTGTTACTGATCCAGATCCCTCTTTTGCAACAGAATCTATATCTTTTATGCCGGTAAGACCGGAAACTTTCTCTTCAATTTTTCTAATAATTGATTCTTCAATTTCAGATGGGGTTGCACCTTTATAGACGACAGATACAGAAATGGAATCAAGAGATGACTCGGGAAAAATCTCAAGTTTTATAGATAACCCGGTAATAATGCCGGAAATAACAATAAACATCATCAATAAATTTGCAGCAACATGATTTTCAGCAAACCATGCTATCATACTCTTCATTTTATTAATTCCCTGAGGATTTTTTTAACTTTCATACCATTTGCAACAAGTTTTAGATTGGATGTGACTATAAGTTCACCTTTTTTAATTCCCTGATTAACTATGACGCTATTGTCTATCTTCTTAATGATGTTAATTTTTCGAAAACTTAAGGTGTTATCCTTTTTAACAATCCAGATCATATCATTATCACGTATGGACTCTGTTGGTAGAATGTAAACATTTTTAAGAGTTTTTCCCTCAATATTGACCATTGCAAAAAGGCCGGCAGCAAGAGGAGGATAGTTTTCATAGGGCTTATCAACAGATATTACAACATTAACAAGCCTTGTATTTGTATCAATTTTACCATGTGCTCTTGAAACAGCGCCGCCCCATGTTTTTTTATAACCAGCTATATCTACGAAGACTTTAGCTCTTGAGCCAAGGCTTTCATTTGTAAAGCCCGGGACATCGATCCAGTAGAGTTCATCATCTTTAAGCGAAATTGATATTTGGGAGGATTCTGTGGAAAAAATGGTTCCCAGGGTTTGACCTTTTGCAATATACTGGCCTGTATCAAAATTCTTCACTGAGACAATTCCGTTGAATGGTGCTTTAATTGCACAGCGATCCAGTTGGAGTTTTATCTTTTTATATTCTGCCTCATTTGCCTGTAAATTTGCATAAGCTGCTGCAAGTTGAGGTTCTTTGGCAACAAGTGGGGTTATTTTTTTACCATTTTTCTTGCCATGAACCTGATACCACTCCTCTTTTGCGATGTAAGATTCTTCTTTGGCAAGTGCATATTTTGATTCTGAATCTTTAACTTTAGCTTGTGCTGATGAAAGTGACAGTTCGTAGTCTTCAGTATTTATATTTATTAAAGTATCTCCACCCTTAAAAGAACCGCCATCAATAAAGTTTTTAGAAACTTTTATAATTTTACCACTAACTTCAGATACAAGATTAATTTCATGGATAGGTTTAACAGTCCCATATCCTTTTATTGTTATTTTGTGGTCAACGGGAGTTGCTTTTATTACAAAAACTTTTGATAGGGTTGGCTTTTTTATACGTTTTTTAACACTATCTTTACTGCCAAGAATTACAACTGAGACCAAAACTCCAATAAAAACTATTAAAAACGTTATTAATAACTGTTTATTTATTTTTTTTACAAAATCAAATTTACCCATTATTCACCTGACTTTTGTTTATTAACAATCCACCCGCCACCGATACTTTTATGAAGTGTAACTCTGTTTGTATAAATTGCATAATCAACTGCTATAAGCGTTTCTTCTGCAATGAAAGTGTTCTGCATTGTATCAAGAACTGTTTGATAATCAACGAGTCCTTTTTCATATCTTTTTTCTGCTATCTTCTGTGTAAGCTCGGAATCCTGCAGATATTTTAAAACAAGTTTTCGTTTTAGTAACTGATTTTCTCTTGTAACAAGGGAATCCTCAACTTCCTTAAATGCAGTTAATATAGTTTTATAGTAAGCATATAAACCTTTTTTGTATTGCTCTTCAGCAATTTTCTGCAACGATTTCAGTTTTCCACCATTAAATATTGGAGTTGTTATTCCGGATACAAAACTGCTTATTGAGCTTACTGAATCAAATAAGGTGCTCATGGAATCACTTGAATATCCATATGTTGCAGTTAGTGTAAGTGATGGAAATCTGTTTGCTTTAGCTATTCCAATTTTAGCATTGAGTGATTTAAGGTTTTCCTCGGCAGATAAAATATCCGGCCTTCTTTTTAAAAGATCTGATGGAAGTCCAACTGGTACTGGTTCAAGTAGTTTAAAATAATCTTCAGGTTGCAACCTGTGAGTCGATCTTTCAGGAAGTTTTCCGGAAATCATGCTTATTTTATGTTGAGTCAGTTCAAGATCCTGAATTAACGGAGGCAGTTCTGATTTTGTTTTACTTAACAGTCTTTTGGTTTGATTCAGGTCAAGGATGGTGCTTAAACCTTTTTCAAACTTTCTTTCAATAATTAGAAGGCTGTTTTCATATGCTTCTATATTTCTTTTCTTAATTCCAATCTTTCTTTCGATATATTCAAGAGATAGATACAGATTTACAGTTTCTGCAATCGTTGAGTGTATTACAGCTTTTCTATTATATTTAACCTGCATAAGGTCAGCAAAAGCAGATTCTTTGGTTCTTCTTAATTTTCCCCAAATGTCTAACTCATAAGAGATTGGTAAAGTAAGTTTAAAGGAATCTGAAGTGGTTTTATAGGCAGTTGATTTATCGAATTCAAAATAGTTGTAAGCTGTGGGATAAAAGTCAGATTTCGATTTCTTAAAGTAAGCTAAGAGTTCATTAATTGAACTATTTTGTGTTTTAATATCAAGATTATTAATGAGTACAGTTTCAATCAGACTGTTAAGTTTCTTATCATTAAAGACTCTCCACCATCTGTCATAGGAGATATTTTTTATATCTTTATTGAATGATTCTTTAAATTTAAAATTCTTAAGATCTAATTCAGGTTTCTTATAATCCGGGCCAACAGAATAACAACTTGTTAGAAATGAAAGCAAGATTGATAATACTATTTTTCTATAGAATATAAGCACTTACTAATTCCCTCATTTAGACAAGATCACACTCTCTGGATAAAAGATTACTCAGTGTTTATTACAATCTTTTTTCCAGAAAGTGAAGAAATGTTAAGTTATATTTTTATAAAAAATATATGTTAAATTATAGGAAATGAGTTTTGAACTCTTAATGAAGTGTCTTATTGGTACTTTCATCATTTTCTATGTAATCTTCAAGATAAGATAGAAAATGACGTATAGATTCTTCAGGGGAATGAAATTTAGATAAAATCTCTTTGGGTTCGTAGCTTTCTACAATATTCTTGATGAAGCTTTTTATGTTATTTTTCATAATAACCTCATCATCTCCCTCAAGATTTTCACAAAGAACCTGAACGAGTGCAAATTCGAGACTATCAACAATTTCGCTTTTTTCCATCTCTTTAATTTTCATCCCGTTCCATCCTAATGTGAGAAGCTATTTCCCTAAGTGTAAAATATTTTGTTAGAGATCTGGCAATCTCACTATCACTGGCTTCTATACCAGTTGTTTTTGATACATATGTCTTTATCTTTAAAACTGCTTCTTCAATTGTATCAACACTGTCAGACATATCTATCTTTTCTTTCTGTTAAAATTCTGTAGATATAGATTTAATCTCATATATGGACCATATTTCATGTCATATTCATGTATATGATTAATAATCCAGCCCTCTAAATATAATATCATGTCTTCAGTGAAATTATTTGGATCTTCACTTATCCATCTTCTAAAAGTCTGAATTTTCTTAGAAAATTGTCTATGATCTTTTACATGATCTTCAGTTTCAGGATATTTATATTTTGCAAGAAAAGCTTCCTCGTTTTTAAAATGAAATTTTACAAATTCCATTAGTTCTACGAGTACGTCAATAAGCTCATTACTATCTTTTTTCTTTTTTGACTGCACATCTATAATTCTGTTTATATATTTAAATAATCTTTGATAATTTTCATCCATATCAAAAACATTAACACTATGTCTTGCGTCCCACTTCATTTTTTCCATTTAATTAAAAACCTTTTTCCTAAAGTTAAAATTGTACTAATAAAAGTATAATTTAAAAAATCGTATTATAGAGTATATTTCAGCCTAAGTCTTCTCAAAAAGCTTAATATTAAAATAAAATTGTTTTTCATTTTGTCAAATCGAAAGGAAATCTTAAAAAATAAAACAAAATGGTTTAATTTGTTTTATGTATTTTCGTATATTTTGCACAAAGTCGCTATATAAATCATAATTCAAATAAATTATAAAGACTAAAGATTTCCCTGGGCCGAAAGGAAATTAATAATAACTATATTTTGATCAAATCACAAAAAAACATAATATTTTGAAACCAAATTCATAATTATTAGATATTCCCATGAAATAAGTTTGATTTTTTATACTATAATTGCTAACAGGTCAAAGATTCAAAATATCTTTTTGTTTTTATTTTAGGATTCGAAGAGTCTCCTTTTTAAACGACTCAAAATTAAAATCAGAAAAAAACTGGAGAAAAGACAAATGAGTCAGAATTTTTCTGTGACCAGAGAACTATTTGATGATGTAATGGTACCCAACTATTCACCGGGCAACAAGATACCTGTAAAAGGTCTTGGGTCAAGAGTATGGGATCAGGATAATCGGGAATATATCGATTTTGCCGGTGGCATTGCAGTTACATCACTTGGACATTCACATCCTAAACTTGTTGAAACATTACAAACTCAAGGGGCCAAAATCTGGCACCTCAGTAATGTGCTTGCAAATGAACCAGCTATTCGGCTTGCAAAAAAACTTACAGATTCCACTTTTGCTGAAAAAGTATTTTTTTCTAACTCAGGTGGTGAAGCTAATGAAGCTGCTTTAAAGTTAGCAAGGAAATATGCTTCTGTAAATTTTGGTGAAGATAAAAATGAGATAATTGCTTTTGAACAAAGCTTTCATGGCAGAACCTTATTTACAGTAACAGTTGGAGGTCAACCAAAATATACTGAAGGTTTTGGACCTCTTCCACAAGGAATTAAGCATGTAAAATTTAATGATATCGATTCATTAAAGAATGCAATTTCTGATAAGACATGTGCTGTTATTGTTGAACCTATACAGGGTGAGGGTGGTATTTTAAGCCCTGAACCAGGGTATCTAAAAGACGTTAAGGCTTTGTGCAAAAAAAATAATGCTCTTTTGATTTATGATGAAGTTCAAACTGGTATGGGAAGAACCGGAAAACTTTATGCATATATGAATGAAGGTGTGGAACCGGATATACTTACAAGTGCAAAAGGACTTGGAGGTGGTTTTCCAATCGGTGCAATGCTCACAACAAATAAAGTTTCTGAATGTTTTCATGTGGGAACACATGGAAGTACCTATGGTGGTAATCCTCTTGGAGCTGCTATTGCTGAAACTGTTCTTGATATAGTTAATACTGAAGAAGTTCTTGATGGTGTTATTAAGAAACGTGAACTTTTTATCAGCGGTATCAACAAAATAAATGACGAATTTAAAGTATTTAAAGAGATCCGGGGTATGGGCCTTTTAATTGGCTTACAGGTTGAAGATATTTATAAAGGAAAAGCCAAGCAATTTGTAAATGCTGCTTTAGATCTTGGACTAATGTTACTTATTGCAGGTCCGGATGTTGTCCGTATAGCTCCTTCTTTAATTATACCTGATAAAGATATAGAAGAGGGTCTTTTGCTATTCAAAAAAGCAATTGAAAAGGTTGTTACAGCATAAGTTTGCTGATAATTTAAATAATATATAGGGAACCTCTAATAATTAAATTTTTAGAGGTTCCATAAGAACTTTAGGGAATCTCTAAAATCATCCCTTTGATCGAACTACATCGTTGTTCGAAATAAAAAACTGTTGTAAAATCGCCTCGTTATTTATTTCTTACCCTTGTATTTCAACCAAATTTATAGTTTTTAGAGGTTCCCTTTATATGATTAAACATCTGTGTGTAGGAGATTCTTTTGATTAAATATATACCTTACCTTGATTGGCTCGAAAGCCAGTATGAGCTCATGTATCAGTCTCTATTTGAAGTCTGTGATATTAATTCCGGAAGTTTTAATATTGAAGGAATTGGCAAGGTACAGAAATATCTTGAAAAACTTGCAAAACCGTTAAATGGTACTATTAGTGAGATTAAACAGAAACCTATGCAGGTTGTTAACTCAAGAGGAAGAATTGAAAGAATCAATCTTGGTAATACACTTATTATAAAAAAACGACCTGAAGCAAAACTACAAATATTATTGGGAGGGCACATGGATACGGTTTTCCCTGTAGACAGTCCCTTCCAAAAAACTGAGCATCTGGAAAATAATGTTGTAAAAGGACCAGGTGTTGCAGACCTTAAAGGTGGATTAATTCTCATGTTTAAGGCTCTTGAAGTTCTTGAAAGGAGCCCCTGGGCAGAATCAATAGGATGGGAAGTTGTTTTAAATCCTGATGAGGAGATTGGTTCTCCTGGTTCCGCTGAAATATTAAAAGCATGTGCTAAAAGAAATGACCTTGGTATGATATATGAGCCGGCATTTCCAGATGGTAATCTTGCATCTGACAGGAAAGGCAGTGGAAATTTTACAGTAGTTTGCAGGGGAAAAGCAGTTCATGCAGGTCGTGAATTTCATAATGGCAGGAATGCTATCAGAGCTATATCAGACTTTATTCAGCTTATAGATGATCTAAATGGACAGATGGATGATGTTACAATCAATCCGGGATATATTCAGGGTGGTGGTGCAGTAAACATTGTACCGGATCTTGCGATACATAAATTCAATGTTAGAATTGCAAGGCCTGAAGATGAATCATGGGTTTTAGACAGATTAAAGAGTGCAGTTAGCAAGATAAATAAAAAAGATGGTATTAATCTTGAGCTTCATGGGCATTTTAACAGAAAACCCAAAATAATAACGGATTCAAACCAATTCCTTTTTGATGTTGTTCAGGATTGTGGAACCGATCTTGGTATGAATCTGTCATACAGGCCAACTGGTGGTTGTTGCGATGGTAACAACCTTGCATCTGCCGGGCTTCCTAATATTGATAATATTGGTGTTCGTGGAGATAATATCCATAGTGATGAAGAGTTTATGTATCCTGAAAGTCTGGTTGAAAGAGCTAAATTAAGTGCTTTAATTTTGATGAAACTTGCGTACGGTGAAATTAAGTGGAATCACAAAAGAGGTCTGTAAAAAAACATTATTTTTTATTCATATAAGTTCATAAAATAAAGAGGGTGGCATATATGATGGTTATACGTCCGGTAGAATCTTCCGATCTTAACGATGTTAAGTCAATGGCAGATAACTCAGGAATAGGTCTTACCACACTTCCTTCAGATCTTGATCTTTTAAAAGATAAGATCGACATTGCTACAAAATCATTTAATCAAATTAATAAAGAATCCTATCAGGACAATTATCTTTTTGTACTTGAAGATACAGACAATAAAAAAGTAACAGGTACTACAGGATTAGTATCACAAGTCGGTATGGAGCAGGCATTTTATAATTATAAACTTGGAACAACTGTTCATGCATCAAGGGAACTTAAAGTTTATAATAAAGTTAAAACACTCTATTTAACTAATGACTATACTGGTTGTTCTGAATTATGTACTCTTTTCCTGGAGAAAGATTACAGAAAAGATAATAATGGAAAACTGCTGTCAAAATGCAGATTTCTATTTATGGCGAACAATCCTGAAAAATTTGCAAAAAAAATTATCGCTGAACTTAGAGGATTTACAGATAAAGATGGAAAATCCATGTTCTGGGAAGGTCTTGGTAGAAAATTCTTCTCAATGGATTTTTCCGAGGCTGATTTTCTTACTGGATTAGGTAAAAAAGCATTTATTGCAGAGCTAATGCCAAAACATCCTCTTTATATTAACCTTCTTGATAAAGATACTCAGGAAGCAATAGGTAAGGTACATAAGAGCTCCGGACCTGCCATGAATATGATTGAAAAAGAAGGTTTTAGCTTCCAGGGATATGTTGATATTTTTGACGCTGGTCCTGCTGTTGAAGCTATGCTTAAAGATGTTCGGGCAATAAGAGAAAGCAAATTATATAAAGTTAAAATTGGTGATTTAAAAAAAGGGACTGAAACATATGTAGTTAGCAATACATTATTAAAAGATTTTAGGTGTACGTTAATGGACATAGAGGGTCCAGACTCTGAATTTATAACTTTAGACAAAGACTCAGCAGAAAAATTATTAGTTAAATCAAACGATAATTTGAGAGCTGTTAAGATGAATCCTTAGTGACAAAATCACATGAGGGAATCTAATAACTGTTCTTTTGAACAAATACTGCGTTTATCGAAAAAGGAATCAACCTTTTAAACGTAGGCATTTTTTTTCTCACACAGAGATTTTATAAAATTATAAGCTTTTATAAACGCTGTATTTGAAACAAAACTCAAATTATTAGAGGTTCCCATGATTTAAAAGGAATTAAAGAATGAAATCTTTTGAGGTTAATTTTGATGGTCTTGTTGGCCCAACCCATAATTACAGCGGACTATCCTATGGTAATGTTGCATCCCTTGAGAATGTAAAAAATGATTCAAACCCTAAAGAAGCTGCCAAACAAGGTCTTCTAAAGATGAAAGCCTTAAGTGATATGGGGTTAAAGCAAGGTGTTTTACCACCACATGAAAGACCTTGTGTTGAAACTTTAAGAACACTTGGTTTTAATGGAAGTGATAAGAAAGTGATAATGAAAGCATCGGAGCAGGTTCCTGAAATATATTCAGCTGTTTGCTCAGCTTCATGTATGTGGACTGCAAATGCTGCCACGGTTTCTCCAGCTTCAGACACAAAAGATAATAAGGTTCATTTTACACCAGCGAATTTATCTAACAAATTTCACAGATCAATAGAATACAAAACAACATCAAGAGTTCTGAAATCAATTTTTAAAAAGGAAAATTTTTTTACTCATCATGATGCCCTGCCACAGGGAAATCATTTTGGAGATGAAGGAGCCGCTAATCATACAAGATTATGTTCTCAATATGAAGATAAGGGCGTTGAGATATTTGTCTTTGGTAAGTATGCTTTTGATGGATCAAAACCATATCCTAAAAAATTTCCGGCAAGACAAACCTTTGAAGCTTCAAGATCTGTAGCCATGATCCATAAATTAAGGGATGATGTTCCTGTTTTTGTACAGCAAAACCCAGATGTTATAGATTCCGGTGTATTTCATAATGATGTTATTTGTGTAGGTAACAGAAATGTTCTTTTTTTTCATGAAAATGCATTTTATGATAGTGAAAATGCACTTAATGAAATTAGGAATAGCTATTCAGGAGATGATCTGCATTTTATTGAGGTTAAGAATGTTGAGGTTCCTGTTGAGGACTGTGTAAAATCTTATCTTTTTAACAGTCAGCTAATATCTTTAGATGATAATGAGATGGTTCTGGTTACACCTACAGAATGTGAAGAAACAGATTCAGTAAAGGAATATTTAGCAAAACTTGTAGAGATGGACAATCCTATACAAAGTGTAAAATCTTTTGATTTGAGACAAAGTATGAGAAACGGAGGAGGTCCTGCTTGCCTTAGATTCAGGGTTGTTTTAAGCCAGGATGAATTCTGGGCTACTAATCAAAAAACTATAATGAATAACAATTTGTATAATAGTTTGGATAACTGGATTGAAAAACATTACAGGGATAGGATGAGTTTTGATGATCTTAAAGATCCTGAAATAGTAACTGAAATTCGGGGGGCTTTGGATGAATTAACCCAAATAATGTGTTTGGGTTCAGTATATCCGTTTCAAAAATAGTATTTGATTTTCAGGGTAGGATTAAGAACCCTACCCTGATTTTATTTTCTACTGAGATTTTATCTCATTTTCAAAAAGTTGAACGATAAGATCATAACAGGTTTCATCTATAGTATCTTTTGGCCATCCCTCTTTTTCAAGCTCTTCATTCATTTTATCAATTTCAAATTTAGCACCATTGTTGATCAGAGAGAAAATATTTTTTAAAACATCTCCAACTTCATTTGCCCTGAATCCACGTCTTACAAAATGAGAATATAATCCACTGAAAATAGCCTGAGAATCCATAATTTATCCTTTTAATTAAAAATTAAATCATCTCTAATGAACTAAGATAAGCCTGTACTGCAAGAATAGTTGCACTAAAAACCTTTGTTCCAATTCCAATAACATCAATATTATCTTTATAACCACAAATCTCACCAAATACATGACCAACTATTTTTGATGGTTCTGAAACAGCCTGTAGATTATTTAAAGCTTCAATATAAAGATTCAATCTTTCGTTTAAGATATTATAATAATCTATATCTTTTCCTGTGGTACCGGAGGAATAATCTGAAAGATTTTTTGAAAATTCATAAACAGTTTTCCAGTACATCTCACCAAGAAGATCTTTATCTTTATTTTTTTCCATGAAATAATTAATGGACCATCCCACAGTAACAATTTTCAATATTTGAACTTCATATTCAAGGGTTACCATATTAACTTTTTCATCTTTTGGAAAAGCACCTAAGATGCTTTTAAGATCATTTTGATCAACAGAAAAATTAAAAAGATTTTCTTTTGTTTTTTCAAGCAATTCAGTCGTCAATTTTATAGAACCTCGATTTATTTTTTAATAATTTTTTGTTTGATCAAACTAATATCACTTTAATAGTTGATTTTAAAATGTTTTTTTGTGATATGAGATTAAAAATATAAAATATAAGGTTTGAAAATGAAAAAATTAAAAGTATGTTTTTTTGAGACATATTTTGGAGGATCACATAGAAGTTTTGCTGAAGGTCTTATTGAAAGATCAATGCATGACATTGAACTATTTACTCTTCCTGAGAAAAACTATAAATGGCGTTTAAGAGGATCTGCACTTCATCTTCTAGAAAATAATCTGGATTCAGGTTTTGATGTTCTATTGGTTTCAGATATGTTCAATGTTGCTGATTATAAGGCTTACAGAGGTAATAAGGCCTTGCCAGTACTTAATTATTTTCATGAAAATCAGATAACATATCCAAGTAACAATACTATTACTGATTTTAGTTTAGGGATGATTAATATTACATCAGCAATATGTTCTGATAAAATACTATTTAATTCGAACACACATTATCAGGATTTTATTGATGGAATACCCCCGTTTTTAGAAAGAGCTCCTGATCATAGGCCTTTATGGGTTGTTAATGAAATTGAAGATAAAAGCTCAGTTCTCTATCCAGGATGCAATTTTGAAAATGAAATTGAGACATATAAAACAAATGAAGAACCTGTTATAGTTTGGAATCACAGGTGGGATTATGACAAAAAACCCGAATCTTTTTTCAAGGCACTAAGACATCTCAAAGATAAGAATCTAAAATTTAAAATTGTCATTTTAGGTCAGAACTACGAAAACAAACCTAAACTGTTTAAAAAAGCTGAAGAAGAATTTAAAGATTATATTTTATTTTCCGGGTATGCAGAGTCGAGAGAAGATTATATTAATTGGCTAAAAAAAGGTGATATAGTCATAAGCACCGCAATACAGGAGAATTTTGGTTATTCAGTTGTTGAAGCGGTTCATTATGGATGTTTTCCACTATTACCAGACAAATTGTCTTATCCTGAGATAATACCTGAAGATTATCATGAAGATGTGTTATATGAAGATATAAATGAGCTTATAATAAAACTTCAATACAGGGTTGAAAATATTCGTTCCTGTGATTCTGTGATTAATGAACTTGCAGGAAGGATGAAAGAATATTCATGGAACAGTTCAATTGATAAATACGACAAAGAAATAAGAGATTTGATTTAATGGATATAAATTCAGAGAAATGGCTTGAAACTGTAAAAAACGGGTGCTCAAAATTCAACATAGAAGTATCAGAAAATGAGCTTTCTTTATTCCAGAAATACAGCATTGAGCTTTTAAAATGGAATAGAAAAACAAATTTAACATCTATAAAAGATCCATTTGAAGTTGCCGTGAAGCACATAATTGATTCTACGTACCCGGTCAAAATAATTGATGGTGCAAAGAGAATTATCGATTTGGGTTCAGGTGGTGGATTTCCGGTTATTCCACTAAAAATTTTAAAACCTGAAATATCATTTGTCATGGTTGAATCATCAAGAAAAAAGGTTACTTTTTTAAAACATATAATTCGAACATTAAAACTTAAGAATATTGAAGCTGTGAATATTAGATGTGAAGAGCTTTCAAAAGATGATGATTACAAAATGACTTTTGATTTTGCAATTTCACGTGCTTTTACAGAGCTTGGAAGATTTATCAATTTAGCAAAACCATTCGTTTCGGAAAAGGGTAAAATTATCGCTATGAAAGGAAGAGAGATAGATGAAGAGATAGTTGAGATGAAAAAACTTAATCTTCAATACAGTATTGATAAGTATGAACTTCCATATATTTCAGATAAGAGATCTCAAATTATAATATCACTAGGTTAAAAGGTTTGAAAAACCTTTTAATCCTTGACTTTATTCGAAAATCTAAGATAATAAAAAGTTTTTTATATTGGGAACCTAATAATCAAAATTAAGTTATTGGAGGTTCCCTAAATTAAATCCGCATATTGGAGAGAAAAATGGATTATAAAGATACACTAAACCTTCCAAAGACAAAATTTGCTATGAAGGCAAATCTGGCTGGAAAAGAGCCAAAAAAGATAAAAGAGTGGGAAGAAAAAGGTTTATATAAAAAAATCAGAGAAGTTTCAAAAGGTAGAAAAAAGTTTATTCTACATGATGGGCCTCCGTATGCAAATGGAAACCTTCATATGGGTCACGCTATTAATAAGATCCTGAAGGATATAATTATAAGATCAAAACAGATGAATGGATTTGATGCTCCATATGTTCCAGGTTGGGATTGTCACGGACTTCCAATTGAACACAATGTTGACAAAAAACTTGGCTCTAAAAAAAGAGATATGTCTGTTACTCAGATACGAAATAAGTGCAGAGATTATGCAAACAATTTCGTAAATATACAAAGAGATGAGTTTAAACGTTTTGGTATAATGGGAGAGTGGGAAAATCCATATCTAACAATGGATTATGATTATGAAGCTTCTATCGCTAAAGAGTGTGGTGAGCTTGCACTTGGTGGAAGTATGTATGTTGGTAAAAAACCGATACACTGGTGTTGTAGTTGTCGAACAGCTCTTGCAGAGGCAGAAATTGAGCATAAGGATCATAGCTCTCCATCAATATATGTAAAATTTGAGTCAGAAGACCTAACAGGAGATTTTCCTGAATTAAAAGGTAAAAAAACATCACTTGTTATATGGACAACAACTCCATGGACTATACCTGCCAACCTTGCTGTTTGTTTAAATGCGGAGTTTGAATATGTTGCTGTTGAGGTATCAGACAATGAAGTTCTTATTGTTGCAAAAGAACTTTCAGAGAACCTGATGAAGATATTTGGTTTTGAGAATTCAAAAGAGCTTGTAATTTTTACAGGTGAAAAGCTTGAAAATAAAAAGTGTACGCACCCAATATATGACAGAGAATCTTTAATAATTAATGGAGACCATGTAACCCTTGAAGCAGGTACAGGTTGTGTACATACTGCCCCCGGCCATGGATCAGATGACTATATAGCTTCACTAAAATATGGGATTGAGCCTTATTCACCAGTTAATGATGGTGGAATATTTACAGATGAGGTTGAGCTTTTTAATGGTCAGTTTATAACTAAAGCAAACCCAATGATAATAGAAACTCTCGAACAAAAAGGAGCTCTATTAAATTCTGAAGATATATCTCACTCCTATCCACATTGCTGGAGATGCAAAAAACCTGTGATTTTCAGAGCGACTCCTCAGTGGTTTGTTTCCATGGATAATACAAAACTTAGAGAGAAATCTTTAAAAGAGATAGACAATGTAAAATGGATTCCTTCATGGGGTAGAGAGAGAATCTACGGAATGATTGAGAACAGACCTGATTGGTGTTTATCAAGACAAAGATCCTGGGGTGTCCCAATTCCTGTTTTCCATTGTGAAAAATGTGAAGGGGTTTTCGTTTCAAGAGAGTCTGTGGATAAAGTTTATGATCTTTTCTGTGAACAAGGAGCTGATGTTTGGTTTGATAATGATGCTAAATATTTAATGCCTGAAGGATCAACCTGTAAATGTGGTTCTACAGACTTCATAAAAGATGGAAATATATTAGATGTCTGGTTTGACTCAGGAACAAGTCATGCAGCTGTTTTAGATAAAAGAGATTATTTACAAAGACCTGCAGATCTTTATCTTGAGGGAAGCGATCAGCACAGAGGTTGGTTTCATAGTTCATTATTAACAGCAGTTGGTAGAACGGATAAAGCACCTTACAAATCGGTTTTAACCCATGGATTTGTAGTTGATAAAAATGGTCGCAAAATGTCAAAATCTGTTGGAAATGTGATTCCACCTAAGAAAATAATCGATCAGTATGGTGCTGAAATACTAAGGCTTTGGGTATCAGCTTCAGATTACAGAGATGATATACGAATATCAGATAACATTGTAAAACAGTTATCCGATTCATATAGAAGAATTCGAAATACATGCAGATATATGCTTGGAAACTTTAATGGATTTAATCCAATAACTGATATGGTTTCCTATGAAGAGATGACAGATCTTGACAGATATACTTTATCCAAGCTTGGTAAATTAATAGATAAATCTTTAAATGCTTATGAGACTTATGAGTTCCATACTATCTACCATTCACTTCACAACTTCTGTATTGTAGATCTTTCATCATTTTATCTGGATATAATTAAGGACAGACTTTACACTCTTCCAGAGTCTGATTTAACAAGAAAGAGTGCAGTTACTGTAATGTATATATTAACGGATTCTATTGCACGTCTAATGGCTCCGATTCTGCCATTCACTTCAGATGAGGTTTGGGAACATATGCCTGAATTTGAAGGTAAAGATGAAAGTATCCATTTAATTTCTCTTCCGGAATCTAAAGATGAATGGAAAAATGAAGAGAATTTTAAAAAATGGGAACAGATAGTATCCATAAGAAATGAAGTTACAAAAGCTCTTGAGAAAGCACGTGCTGATAAAATGATAGGTCACCCTCTTGATGCAGAAATTAACCTTTCATTAGGAGAAAACTTTGAATTGTTTAATTCCTATAAAGAGGATTTAAGGGATATCTTTATCGTTTCAAATGTTAATATATTTGAAAATGAAAAGTTTGAAGGTGCATATGATAGTGAAGAGATAGAATCTTTATCTATAAAAGTTAAAAAAGCTGGTGGTGATAAATGTGCAAGGTGCTGGGTTTATGATGAAAGTGTAGGTTCAAATACAAAGCATCCAACTGCTTGCAACAGATGTGTATCTTCACTTGAAACTTTAGGATTATAAAAAAAGGTTTTATATGTTTAAAAAGATTCTCGATAGTTTGGAAATTTCTAAAGAAAAAATAATCAGATTAGCTATTATAGCATTTATTTTTATACCATTAGATCAGATAACCAAAAAGATAATAACTTTGAATGTGAAGATCTATGAAATAATACCTGTTATTCCAGGTTTTTTTGATATAACCCATCTTTTAAATAAAGGTGGGTTTTTCGGATTTTTATCAGGGCAAAGCATTGGGATACGGATAGCTGTTTTTTTAATATTTTCCGGTCTTGCAACGCTTTTGGTACTTTATTACTACTTTAAAATACCATACAAAATAAATACCCTTTCATATGCAACAGCTCTTATTTTTGCCGGTGCAATTGGAAATATTATTGATAGAGTCCGTTTTCAGCAGGTTGTTGATTTTCTTGATTTTCACC
The DNA here is from genome assembly GCA_024226555.1 of Desulfobacterales bacterium. Lineage (GTDB taxonomy): Bacteria > Desulfobacterota > Desulfobacteria > Desulfobacterales > JAAELO01 > JAAELO01. The sequence goes on from JAAELO010000631.1 coordinate 30,066, forward strand.
TATTTGGATGGCACTGGCCTGCATTCAATGTCGCAGATATAGCTATTTCTATAGGTGTAATGTTGTTTTTTTATAATATGATTTTTCTAAAAGATGAATTTTAAATAAGGAATTACAATGCATCCGATTTTAATAAATATAGGACCGATTCCAATAAGAAGTTACGGATTTTTTATAGCTATTGGTTTTCTTTTTGGTACATGGCTTGTAAAAAAAGAAGCAAACAGATTAGGTGAAAATACTGAAGCTATTTTAGATATGTCATTCTGGTGCCTTTTAGGTGGAATTGCGATGTCCAGAGTTTTTCATATATTTACCGACCTCAGTTCATATCTTGCTGATCCTTTAAGAATTTTTAAAATATGGGAAGGTGGTTTAGTATTTTATGGCGGTTTTATCGGAGCATTTATCGTATGCTTAATCTACATATATAAATATAAATTCAACACTTGGAAAATCGCTGATATTGCAGCTCCTGCAGTTGCACTTGGTCACAGTATTGCACGTATAGGTTGCCTTATGGCTGGATGCTGCCATGGAAAAGTTTGTGACCTCCCCTGGGCAATCACATTTAAAGCTCAAGGATCAATAGCTCCTCTAAATATGCCTCTTCATCCCACACAGATTTATTCATCAATTAGTAATTTCTGTATCTTCCTTTTCCTGATGTATATCAGAAAAAAGAAAATATTTGATGGACAGGTTTTCTGGATTTATGTCCTTATCTATGCGATTACAAGATCAATTGTTGAGTTGTTTCGTGGTGACCATCAAAGGGGATTCTTTTGGGTTTTTTCAACTTCTCAAACAATCGGGATTTTAATGGTATCACTATCCATATTCATGCTTTTCTATCTAATGAAGAAAACAAAAGATGAAAGAAATTAAATTTTCTGATTTTAAAAACTTAAAAGAAGAAGATCTTTTAAAGAGTAATGTTTTTCTTATATTTGGAGAGAGTTTTCTCTATAAGAAAATTCTGAATAATATAGTAAATACGTTATTACCAGATGACGAAAAGGAACTTAATTTTGAGAGTTTAGAGAGCTCTGTAAATGAAATCAGTGAAATTACAGAAGCTCTTACAACTTATTCTTTCTTTTCCGACAGAAAAATAATCCATCTGTCAGACTCTAAAATATTTTATTCAAAAAAAAATGATAACGATCTAATTGAGAAAGCCAAAATTGCTTTTGATAAGGGTGAAAACAGGAAATCAGCAAAATTCATAATAAATTATCTTTCTCTTAATAAAAAAAATTTAGATTCCATAGAGTTTTTAAAGAGCAAAATAGAACCTAATGGATGGATAGAAGAAATAATTGAATTTTGCAGGGAAAAAAAATTAAAAGTACTAAAAAGCAGTGATGATCAGAAAATTATCGTTGATCTGATTGGTAATATGCTTGAAAATAACTTTTTTATTATTACATCAGATAAAGTAGATAAAAGAAACTCTGTTTATAAAGCTATCAAAAAGAATGGTATATTGATTGACTGCTCTGTATCAAAAAGTGAAAGACGTGATGATAAACAGAAACAGGAATTACTTTTAAGAGAACATGCCAGACATCAATTAGACAAAGTTTCTAAAGGCATAAATAATGATGCTTTAGCAAAACTGATCAGCTTAACAGGTTTTAAACTTGAAACATTCTCTGACAACATTGAGAAACTGATAAACTTTAGTGGAAAACGAAAAAAAATTACAATAGAAGATGTTGGTTCAGTTCTTAAAAGAACCAAAACAGATCCTATTTTTGAATTAACAGGTGCTGTTGCTGAAAAAAAATTAAATGAATCACTTTTTTTTCTTAAATCTCTATTGAAAGAAAACTTTCATCCACTCCAAATACTAACTGCTATATCAAATCAAATTAGAAAACTGATTCTATCGAGGGATTTCATCGATAGCAAATATGGTAAATCCTGGTCATCAAACTGTAATTTTAATGTTTTTAAAAGTCAGGTTATGCAGGATATTATTTCTTTCGATAGTAAAACAAAAGAGATATGTAAAAGTCATAACGAATCTTTGGGTTTAAAAAAGGAAACGGATTTAATGCTTGCTAAGAATCCAAAAAGTCCTTATCCAGTGTATTTGTCACTAAAAAATGCATCAAAATTTACTAAAAAAAGTCTTTTAAACATTCATTACGAAATTACGAAATCCGATAAAATCTTAAAGACCAGTGCTAACAACCCTGTTATGGTCATAGAAAACATAATCTTCAAAATTTGTAGTTTGGTGTAAAATTGGGTTTTATAAAAAATCAACAGATTAAAATAGCTGCAAACCTTTTGGAATGGAAACTTAAAAATGATGGAATGAAAGTTCCTGAAAGAAAAATTCTTAAAGCTCAGGCAGAAAAGGTTGTGGATGAAGCTATTAAAATTACAAAAACAAGAGGGATAAATATCCTATCTATTCTTAAAGAGCTTATTAATAAGCAAAAGTAACTTGCGAAATAAATCGCAAGTTACTTATCGGGGTAATTCAGACAAAAGTCAGTTTTTAGAGATTCCTGATATTTTTATAGAAGGGAATCTATATCAGTGTAATCCAGTCCAAAAGCTTCTGCAACTGCTTCATATGTAACTTTACCAGAAACAATATTTGCTCCAAGTTTGATTGGCTCACTATCCTGCATAGCTTTTTTCCATCCCTTATTAGCAATTTCAACAGCATAAGGAAGGGTTGCATTTGTTAATGCAAGAGTCGATGTTCTTGCAACAGCACCAGGCATGTTAGCTACACAATAATGTACAACTCCTTCAACTTCATAAACAGGTTCAGTGTGGGTTGTTGCTTTTGAAGTTTCAAAACATCCACCCTGATCAATAGCAACATCAACAATAACTGTACCATTTTCAAGATCTTTAAGATCATCACGGGATAAAAGCTTAGGAGCTTTAGCACCAGGAATAAGAACAGCACCAACGATTAGATCTGATTTTTTTGCAATTTCTCTGATTGTTGCTGAGTTTGACATCAATGTAAAACAATTTTTAGGCATTACATCATTAAGATATCTTAATCTATCAAGATTATTATCAAGTAGGTATACTTTTGCTCCAAGTCCGCAAGCCATCTTAGCAGCATTAATACCAACAATACCACCACCAATAACCAGAACAGTACCAGGGTTTACTCCAGGAACTCCTCCAAGTAAAACTCCTTTACCACCCTGAGGTTTTTCGAGATATTTTGCACCTTCCTGAACACTCATTCTACCTGCAACTTCACTCATTGGAGTAAGAAGTGGAAGAGAACCATTAGGAAGTTGTATGGTTTCATAAGCAATGTTTATTGCTTCGCTTTTTATAAGAGCGTTAGTTTGAGGCTCATCTGCTGCAAGGTGTAGATATGTGAATACAATTTGATCTTTTCTAATCATGTCATATTCTGAAGGTTGTGGTTCTTTAACATGCATTACCATGTCAGATCTTTCAAAAATTTCTTTTGCTGTAGCTACAATCTCAGCTCCGGCATTAATATATTCATCATTGCTAAAACCACTACCCATTCCGGCTTTATTTTCAACAAGAACAGTATGATTATTGTTTTTCATAACTTCAACACCAGCAGGTGTCATACAAACTCTGTGTTCTTCAACCTTGATCTCTTTTAATATACCTACTATCATTTTAGTTTCCTTTATTTTTAGTTTTTATGTTACAAAATGTACGGGGTTTTAAGGTTAAAACCTTTATAAACTACAAAGCTTTCAACACTTTTCACCCCATCAATCTTAGTAACCTGCTCTGTTATAAACTGAAGCAGTGTAAGGTTCTCATTTAATAAAACCCTTATTATCAGATCATACCTACCAGTTACGATAGATACAGATGAAACACCTCTTAAAGAACTAAACTCATCTCCTTTTTTTAAAAGATCCATATCGTCTAGTTTTACACCAAAAATAACCTCCTGATGACCTGGTATAGCTTCGGCATCAACCAAACCAGTGATATCAAGAACTTTATCTTCAATTAGTTTGTTAACTCTCGATCTTACAGTATTTTCTGTAATATTGAGATCTTCAGCAATTTTTTTATATGATTTACGACCATCACGAAGATGTTTAATGATATTTATGTTGGTTTTGTCAATTTTCAAGAATTTTATCCTAATTAAATATTTATAATTTATTCTTATAGATCCACTATAGGTGTGAGTGCGTATTATGTCAATATAAAATTATTGTATTTATATATACATAAATATATAAAATATATATTGAGGTAAAACAATGTTTAGCATAGCATAAGGTGTTCGTGCCTAATGTGGCATATTGTATTTTACAAATGATCAATATTCTACAATTTAAGTAAGATACATATTTATATTTGAAGTTTTGCTTGCAAAGCCTGTTTCATATTATATATGTAACTTAAATGACAAAGAGATTTGTTAGGTTTTTATATTTTAATTCATGAGGAGGGGTACAAATTGGAAGCATTGAACAGTTTTGTAAGTCAAATAAACAGTTTCGCTTGGGGACCAATCATGATTATTTTCCTGGTTGGTACGGGTGTAGTTCTGTCTCTTGGGACTGTTTTCGTACAATTTAGAAGATTAGGAACAGCTTTTAAGCTACTATTTTCTAAAGAACATGTTGGAGAAGGTGATATAACACCATTTCAGGCTTTAATGACATCACTATCAGCAACTATTGGAACTGGTAATATTGCTGGTGTTGCAACAGCAATTGCAGCTGGTGGACCTGGTGCTGTTTTCTGGATGTGGGTTACAGCAGCTTTTGGTGGTGCTACTAAATATGGTGAAGCACTTCTTGCCATTAAGTACAGAATAACAAACGAAGATGGTGAAAGATCCGGTGGACCAATGTACTACATTAAACTTGGTATGGCTGATAAGTTTGGTGGTAACTGGGCATGGTTAGGATTCTGTTTTGCTTTGTTTGGTGTTGTTGCATCTTTTGGTATTGGTAATATGGTTCAATCAAACTCTGTTGCTGCTGCTCTTAAAGATAGTTACAGTATTAATCCATGGATTACAGGTGGAATTGCTGCTGTTCTTACAGCTTTGGTTATTATTGGTGGTATAAAATCAATTGGTAAAGTAACTTCAAAAATAGTTCCTGTTATGGCAGTATTATTTGTTGCCGCTTCTCTTATAATAATATTTATGAATCTTGGTAAAATTCCCGCTGCTTTCGCAATGATTTTTGATAATGCTTTTTCTGGAAAAGCTGTTGGTGGTGCTTTAATCGGTACAGTTATAAGGTATGGTGTTGCTCGTGGTGTTTTCTCAAATGAAGCTGGTCTTGGTAGTGCTCCTATAGCTCACGCTGCTTCAAAAAATAATGATCCTGTTACACAGGGTTTAATAGCTTCACTTGGTTCATTTATTGATACTCTTGTAATCTGTACAATGACAGCACTGGTTATTTTAATTTCTGGTCTACTAACATTAGATCCTGTTAGTGGTTTGATGACAATTAAAAATAAACTTACTGGTGCAGCTCTTACTTCACAGGCATTTGGAGCTACAATTCCTGGTGGAGAGCATGTTATAGCAATTGGTATTGTATTCTTTGCGTTTTCAACAATACTTGGTTGGTACTACTATGGATCAAAGTGTTTTGAGTATATATTCGGTGTAAAATCTATTATTGCTTATAAAGTTGCCTGGGTAGCATTTGTTGTGATTGGATCTGGAATTAAAATCGGTTTTGTATGGAACCTATCAGATACATTTAATGGACTAATGGCTATACCAAACTTAATAGCACTTCTTGCTCTATCTCCAGTAATTTTTGCACTAACAAAAGAGTATTCAGACAAAAACAAATAATATTCTTATAAAAATAAAAAAAGGCTGCATTTTTTGCAGCCTTTTTTTATTTAAAAACCCTACCTTTCCTACTTATCATCATTAAATTTCATTCTCAAATCAATTTCAAATAACTCTTTACAAAAAGTTTAAACGATTATAAAAAGTTCAAAATTATTAATAGATTTTTTATAAAATATGTAAGGATTATCCAATGAGCAGACAGAGAACTAAAAAGAAGTTAGAAAAGATTAAAAGAGAGAAGACTATTGTAAAACTGCTTGATAAAGCATTAGTATTTCAGAAATCGGGTAGATTCTCAGATACTGAAATGAAACTTAAAGAGGTTTTTGCAATTAACCCAAATCATCTTGAAGCTCTTCATATTTATAGTCTATTTCTAATGCAACAGAAGAAATTCGAAGAATCAATAGAGATAATTAATAAATCAATAGCTATTAAGAATGATAATGACCTTGTTTACAATAATAAAGGTGTGGCTCTTAAAAAGCTTGGACAATTTGAGAAAGCTATAGATTGTTACAAAAAAGCACTAAAAATTAATCCTAAAAATGGTGAAGCATTTGTTAATCTTGGCAATATCTCTCTTGATCAAAATGAGAATGAAAAAGCTTTAGAATATTTCAAGAAAGCAAGTGATCTTGATATTAAATACAGAAAAATTTATGAAGAGAAAAAAGGATCTATAAATAAAGAATCTAATGATAATGAGAAAAACGAATCAAAGGATTCTCCTAAAAAGGCTGTTAAGAAAGCTGCTCCTAAAAAGGCTGCTAAGAAAGCCGCTCCTAAAAAGACTGCTAAGAAAGCCGCTCCTAAAAAGACTGCTAAGAAAGCCGCTCCTAAAAAGGCTGCTAAGAAAGCCGCTCCTAAAAAAACTGCTAAGAAAGCCGCTCCTAAAAAGGCTGCTAAGAAAGCCGCTCCTAAAAAGGCTGCTAAGAAAGCCGCTCCTAAAAAGGCTGCTAAGAAAGCCGCTCCTAAAAAGGCTGCTAAGAAAGCTGCTCCTAAAAAAGCAGCTAAATAGTTTTTTGAATTTTAGAGATTCCCGTTATTTGTTACAAGATGAGCTATATCAACAACTGTATTTAAAAACTGGCTGTCTGACTCAAATAATCCTAAATCTTTATTGAAACATACAATTGATATCTCATCACTGTGATAACTTATATATTGGTTAATTTCGATATCCAGAAAGTTTGTCAGTTGGTTATTATATATATTATTATTGTAAAAATCTTTAAGTGATTCATTATCAGATTTTTTAGCCTGGAATATTTTGTTTTTAATGTTGGAATTCCCATTTAATAAGGATTTTCCTTCATGGAGGGGTATGTATTCGGATTTTACAAACATATCATCACTATTCTTATATATATAACCTCCGAGTATTCCATAGCTATCTTTTGTAGCCATATAAACTGCTCTATAACCCTCTTGTAAAAGAATCATAGGGATTTTAGATATAATTTTATCATTTTTATTTACATTATAATTATTCTTAACATAGCTAAAAAAATCATTTATTGATGAAAGGCTGTAATCAAGGGATTTTCTGGCATTTATCTCAAACATCCACATCATAACAACATCATAATCAGATATTTTTTTCACATTTACAAAATACCACTTTTGAAGAAACTTCGAATATATTTCAAAATTCTCAGTAGTGTTTGAATTTTTAAGCTTTTCTATTCTACTAAATATAAGCCTTACATCTTTATTCTCAAAAATGTGGTCAATAGTTTCTATTTTCTTTTTATTAAAAAGGGTCTTGGTATTTCCAGTTGATTGTATTATTTTACCATTAGAATCTATTATAAAAACCGGATCTTTCTTAAGTTTAGGTAATTTTAAAAGTAAATTATAGTATCTGTTTCTATACTTATTAACAGTCTGAAAAATTACAAATAGTAAAAATGTAATTATAAATGGTTTGTAGTGTAATATATGAAAAGACTGGATAAGGTTAATAATAATTCCTGACAAAACTCCAAACAGATAATTGTATGGGTTTATTAGTTCAAGCATCAGTAACTTCACGAATATCAAAATCTGTTTAATTAAATTCATATATCAAGTCTTTATTTAATTGGGTTTATTGGGTTAATTTCAACGAAACATTAATGAAAACAGAACTTTTTTTCAATTAAATAATTTAAAAATTAGATTTTTTTTTTTTTTTGATTTAAAAAATTTTAAAATAAGTATATAAATATTTGTAATCATGATATTTTTTAAAAAATCATAAATCCACACAAATTTTAAAATAGATAAGAAACTTCGATCAGGTTTTGTTTGTTTAGTTTATAATTATCCTTACAAAACTATTACATTTAAAAGACTCTATCTAATTGCTTCGAAATATTTATTTATGTATTATTAAAATCAAATATATAATTATTTAAAAAAAAGAAATTAATTATGAAGTATAATAATGTTTTTATTGACACAATCCAGTATGAGATTGCACCTAATTCAGTAACATCCCTTGAACTTGAAGAAAGATTAAAACCCTTTTATAAAAAATTTGGTTTTAAGCAAGGTCAGCTTGAGAGCTTAACAGGGGTTCGGGAGCGAAGGTATTGGGATGAAGTACATACAATGCATGAAGGTGCTTCAAAAGCCGGAATTAAGGCTATTGAAGCTTCAGGTATATCTCCATCCGATATTGGAATGGTTATTTATGGAGGTGTTTGTAGAGATAATCACGAGCCAGCAACAGCATGTTCAATAGCTCATACCCTTGGAGTTGATGAAGATGCTCAGGTTTACGATGTTTCTAATGCATGTATTGGAGTTTTAACTGGTGTTCTTCAGGTTGCAAATGCAATTGAGTCAGGCCAGATTAAAGCAGGATTGGTTTTGTCATGTGAATCCGCAAAACAGATTGTAGATTCTACAATTAATCTTATAAACCAGAACATGGATCTTGAGTTTTATAAGAAAACAATTGCAACTCTTACTGGTGGTGCAGGAGCAGTAGCTGTCCTTCTAACTGCTAAAAACTTTCAAACTAAAACACAAAGAAGGCATCAATTATTAACAAGTACCCTGAAAAATTCAGTGGAACATCACGAACTATGTAGATGGGGTCATGATAAATATGGTATGCCAACAGAATCAAATTATGTAATGGAAACTGATGCTCAACTTGTTCTTAAATATGGTGTTGATTTAGCAATAAAAACTTTTGACAAAATGCTTAATGAACTTTCAGTTAGTAGACCAGCTCTTAATAAAGTTATTTGTCATCAGGTTGGATCTATTCACAGGGCAGCAATATTGGATGCACTTGGAATAGAAAAAAATAAAGATTTCAATACTTTTCAATATCTTGGTAACATGGGAACTGTTTCCCTTCCAATGACTGCTCAACTTGCTGATGAATATAATTTTATACATGAAAATGACCTTGTCGGATTTCTCGGAATTGGTAGTGGTTTAAATTGTCTTATGTTAGGTGTGAAATGGTAATTGATTGTTCTGCTTTTAGTCATCTGTATCCTTACAAATCGAATTTTCTAAAACTTAAAAACGGATTAAATCTTCATTATGTGGATGAAGGTAAAGGTTCTCCTGTTTTTATGATACATGGAAACCCAACGTGGTCTTTTTATTACAGGTCACTTGTTGAGGAATTAAAAAATAATTTTCGAACTATAGCTGTTGATCATATAGGTTGTGGCTTGTCTGACAAACCATCAACTAATGAATACGGTTTTGATCTTGAATCAAGAGTTAGTGATTTCAAAGAGCTTGTTGATAAAACCTGCCCTGATGAAAAAATATCCCTTGTTGTTCATGATTGGGGTGGAATGATAGGAGTTGTATATGCCCTTCAAAACCTTGAGAAAATAGATAAAATTATAGTTACAAACACTTCTGGTTTTTTCCCTCCAGGAACTAAAAATCTTCCAGTTCGTTTATGGTTATTAAAATATATTAGCCTTTTTGCTACACCTGCAGTTCTATTGTTCAATCTTTTCTCATGGGCTGCAACATTTATGGCACCCCATAAAAAACTTGGAAAAAATGTTAAAAAGGGACTTGTCGCACCTCATAATAACATTAGAAACAGAATATCCACGCTTAAATTTGTTCAGGATATACCTTTAAAACCTTCTGATAAAAGTTATGACCTTGTTAAATTTGCAGATGATAATCTGAAAAAACTTTTGGAAAAAGATATGATAGTTATTTGGGGAGAGCATGACTTTGTTTTCGACAATGATTATTATAATGAATGGATAAACCGATTTCCAAAAGTAAAATCCTATTTTTTTAAAGATGCTGGTCACTATCTTTTTGAGGATATTCCTGAAAAAATTAACCCCATTATAAAAGATTTTTTGATATCTGATGTTAAATAGTGTTATTAGTAGTTAGTTTCTAATTTATTTGAAACAAATTCTTAATAACTAATACTTAACAAAGATTAAAAAAGATGATCGAAGAAACCACAGCAGAAGAAGAAAAACCTAAAAGAAAAGATATTATAGGAATAATAATTAAGGTTTTAATTTATTCTATTATTTTATCTGTTATCTCTGTAGCTGCTTATTTTGGATTCAAATATTATAAGAGCACTGGAGAAAAGTATTCTGAGAAGACTTTAATTAATGTTAAATCCAATGAAAGTAAGCTTAAATTTTCGTTCGATAATTTAAGAAAAGTTTATAAAGGTATTATAAAAATAGATAAAGAGATTGTATTAATTGATGAAGAGATAGAAAGAATTAATAAAATCGAAACGGATTATCCAAATCAAAAAAAGATAACAGCAGCTGAGAAGAAAATCTGGAAAAAAGTTAAAAAGAAGCTTATAAAAGTACTCGCTAAGGTTGAGCAAACTCTAGAAATCATATTTGTAACTTACAAGGTTAATCCTGAAAAAGGGATGAAAATCATTAATAAGAATAATGGAAATCTTGAAAATATGATAAATGAGGTATTAGTATTTTCAAATGAACAAACTGCGACCTTAAAACTAAATAAAGAACAAACCTTTTTTGAAAAGATTAAAAATATTTTCTAATGAAAACTAATATATCGAATATTTCATATCTGCTTAGGGAATCAGTAAAAAGAAATCCATTTAAAAGAGCTGTTGTCTATCCATCAGGAACCGATAATAAAAATCGAATTCAATACTCTCATATTACATTTAAACAACTTGATGAGGATTCTGATAAAGTTGCCAGTGGGTTAAAAAACGCCGGTATTAAAAGAGGGACCAAAACAATTTTTATGGTAACTCCTGGTATTGAATTTTTTACAGTTACATTTGCTCTTTTTAAAATAGGAGCCGTTCCTGTGATGGTTGATCCTGGAATGGGAATCAAAAGAATGCTTTCATGCCTTAAACAAAGTAAGGCTTCAGCATTTATTGGTATTCCTAAAGCTCATATATTAAGGACATTATTCAAAAAACCATTTAGTACAGTAGAAACATTTGTAACTGTGGGAAAAAAATATTTCTGGGGTGGTCATTCATATGATAATTTTATAAATACTGATCATACACCATTTGAAATTGAAAATACTGATTTTGATGAAATGGCAGCAATACTCTTTACAACTGGAAGTACCGGGCCTGCTAAAGGTGTTGTATATACCCATGGAAACTTCATTTCACAGATTAATAATATTCAGTCTCACTTTAAAATATCTGATGATGAGATTGATCTTCCAACTTTCCCACTATTTGCACTTTTCGATCCGGCATTAGGAATGACTGCAATAATTCCAGATATGGATCCAACTAAACCTGCATTTGTTAATCCTTTAAAAATAATTGAAGCTATACACAATCAGGGTGTTACAAATATGTTTGCATCTCCGGCACTTTTAAACAGAGTCGGCGGATTTGGAAAAGAAAACAATGTAAAACTACCCTCTTTAAGACGTGTCGTATCAGCAGGAGCTCCAGTTTCTCCATCTAATATTGAACAATTTAAGGTTATGTTAAGTAATGAATGTGAAATTCACACTCCTTATGGAGCTACAGAGGCTGTTCCTATTCTTTCAATTTCAAGTAATGAAATTTTATCTGAAACAAAATCCAAATCTGAAATAGGCTATGGAAATTGCGTGGGAAGACCAATTGAACCTGTTGAAATTAAACTAATTGGAGTAACTGATGATCCAATTGATATTTGGAATGATAATCTTGAGGTTCCAGTTGGTGAAATAGGTGAAATTACTGTCAAAGGACCACTTGTTACAAAAAAATACTATGAAAATGAGAAAGCCGATCTGTATGCAAAAATCCCGAATGGTGATTCATTCTGGCATAGAATGGGTGATTTAGGTTGGAAAGATGAAAAAAATCGTATTTGGTTCTGTGGAAGAAAAAATCACAGAGTTGTTACTGAATATGGAGATTTATACTCTGTTTGCTGTGAAGCAGTATTCAACAACCATCCTCTTGTTAATAGGAGTGCATTGGTTGGAATTGGTGAAAAAGGCTACATGAGACCTGTAATATGCATAGAACTAAAAGAAAAAAAGGATATTAATCTTGACAAATGCAGGGATGATTTACTTTACATAGCCAAAGATAATGAACTTACAAAAAAAATTGAGGATCTTCTATTTCACGATTCATTCCCTGTTGATATAAGGCATAATTCGAAAATATTCAGAGAAATATTAGCTATCTGGGCAGATAAAAAATTACAATAAAAAGCAGGTGATAAATTTGAAAAAAGCTCTTGTAACAGGTGGTGGTGGTTTTTTAGGCTTTGCCATTGTAAAACAACTTATTGAAAAAAAATATTCTGTCAGGAGCATCTCAAGAAGTCACTATAAAAAACTGGATGAAATTGGTGTTGAGCAAATTATAGGAGACATTTCAATTCCTTATGATGCAGAAAAAGCAGTTCAAGGAATGGATATAGTATTTCACGTTGCTGCTAAACCAGGAATATGGGGCAAGTACGAAGAATACTATAATATAAATTATATTGGTACTAAAAATATTGCAGATTTTTCACTAAAGCATAATGTAAAAGAGTTTATCTATACAAGCTCACCCAGCGTTATTTTTGATGGAAATGATATGGAAAATGTGGATGAAAGCGTTCCATACCCAGTTGAATTTCATACTCACTATCCTAAAACAAAGGCTCTTGCTGAAAAGTACATTCAGGAAATTACTAAAAAGGGGCTTAAGACTATAACATTGAGACCACATCTAATTTGGGGACCAGATGATAATCATCTGGTTCCAAGAATCATTAAAAAAGCAAAAAGATTAAAAAAAATTGGTTATGAAAAGAAATTGGTTGATACAATTTATATAGATAATGCAGCCGATGCTCATATTCTTGCAGCAGAAAAACTTTCAGAAAATATAGATCTGTCTGGTAAAATATATTTTATTAGCCAGGATGAGCCAATTTATACATGGGATATGATAGATAGAATTCTCGAATCCGCTGGAAAACCAAAAATTAAAGGTACTGTTTCTGTTTCTGCAGCATATTATGTTGGAGCTTTTCTTGAATTTATTTTTAAAATATTTTTTATAAAATCTGAACCTCCAATGACAAGATTTGTGGCAAAAGAGTTATCCACATCACACTATTTTGATATTAGTGCGGTAAAAACAGATCTTGGTTTCAAACCAAATATTTCAATTACCAAAGGTTTAAAGATTCTAAAGGATCATCTTAAGGGAACCTCTATTGATTAGAATTTTTGATGAAAAACAGATTATAAAAGCTTTAGTTTTATAAAATCTCTGCATAACAAAAAACAACGTTGATTCGTTTATAAAAAAGGTTTCATTTTATAAAGTTTACAGTTTTATTTTGGTTATAAAGATGAAAGATCAGTTATTAGAGATTCCTTTAAAAATCAATCTATTGTTTCGTAATAGTATTTCATTGCAGTGGTCCTTGAAATAACACCGATCAATACATCATTTTCGATCACCGGTAATCTTCCAATATCATTTTTTATCATAATTTTTGCAGCTTCGGATGGTGTGCTCGTTTGATCAATTGATATTATATCTTTAGTCATAAAAGCTTTTACAGGTGAATTCATTTGTGATTGTTTACGAACTCTTTTAAAATCGAAAATTGATATTACACCTACTATTTTGTTATCTTCCATTACAGTAAAACCTGTGCTTCCCCTATCGCGCAAAAGTTTGGCAAAATCCTGCATGGATGTGTTCGGAGATATTGTTTCCGGTTCAGTAATCAGATCTTTCAGATCAACAGAAGAGCTGGATTTCGAAAGAATGTTTTCTGTTATCATCTTCTCTACCTGATCTGATTCCACATCCTTTATCATTGCAGATCCGGCACCGGGATGACCACCACCACCGAATTTTTTTAAGATACTACCGATATTAATTTCATCAGACTTACTTCTACCTATAACTATACATTTATTTTTTTTAACATCTTTGAAAATACCGAACACTACATCAGCATCAATTATCTCTCGATACATATTTAAAACAACTGATAATCCTTCTACGTGTCCGGAAATATCAATTTTAGCAAAACTAACGTCAGAACCAGCCATATAAATTTTTTCTGACTTACTAAGCATCTCAAATAGAGCTTCTTTTTGTTCCTTACCATATGCCTGTTTAATAAATGTAGTCAGAATATTCAGATCTGCATTGTTTTCTAAAAGAAAAGCTGCAGTATAGGCATCTTCAGGTGTTGTTGATGTGAAAGTGAGATTACCTGTATCTTCATATAGACCCATTAGGAAAAGGGTCGCCTGAAAGGGTGATATCTGTTTGTTTTGCTTTTTTAATTCTCTAACCAAAAGAGTTATACAAGCTCCCTTTTCTTCTTTACAGAAGGTTCCATTAGGGATTATATCACCACCTTTGTGATGGTCCCATAGATCGATTTCAATGTCTTCTTTTTCTTTTAGATTGCCAATTTTACTTAATCTTGACCAGTTATTTGTATCAACTACAATAACCTTTTTAATTTTATCGATATTAATCTCTTTGGAAGAGTGGATTTTAAAAATTTCCTTATGCAGTGATAAAAAATCCTTAACATTAGGATTAACGGATTTGTGTAATACCGGGATTGCATCCGGATATAGAATAGTTGCTGCTATAACAGATGCCAGAGCATCAAAATCAGTGTTACTATGTGTTGTTATTATTTCCATTTAATTGCAAATCCTTTATTTTTTATTCTCTATCTAAAAATAACATACAAATCTGTTAAAGAAAATCCCGGGCCCTTATTTTATAATAGAGGAAAAGAATTCAAGTTACTATCTATCTGTTATTTAACAACATAATAGTACACTAATCTTTTTAGTTGATATTTGAATTGCGAAAGAATATATTTTTTAATCTGATGGACTTTAAAAAATCACATATTGAACAATTTCTTGATTTTGAGGATGAAAAGGAAAGAGACTTTGTAATAAAAAAAGATTCTGACCTTTCAAAACAAGTTAGAAATATGCTTGTTTTGAATCCAATAATCAGATTAGAATTTCTAAAAAACAGCCTTGGACCATCAGATAGTAATCTTTTTGATGGAATTGACACTCAATATTTATGCTTTTCATTATTTGATTTCATTTCAGAGAATATGGTTTTTAATCCAGGGGGACTTCGTAAAGATATAATTGAATACCTAGCATTTGAAGCTATTGAGATAAAACAGGATCTATCTGATAAAGAAGCCTTTGAAATAGGTGAAATAGTATTGGATTATCTAAGTAATAGTCGTGAAAATCATAAAGCATTCTCATTTTCATATTTCGATGCAAAAGATAAGATATCGAAAAAAAGAAGTTTCAGGTTAATCAACTATACAATATCAGAAGATGGAAGTGGTTATTATTTTTTAACAAGAGATGGATTTGCTGCTTATTTATCTATGTATTTTACTGATTCTGAAAACATTAGTGAGATGGATGAATTTCTTGTAAAAAAAATGCTGGAACGTGAAAATTTTGATGGAGCTCTTAAAATAGCTAAAAGAAACAGAAAAAGAACAATTGAATATAAGAAAGAACATGATAAGACCCTTTTAAAAATTAAGAAAGATATTAATAGCATAGACTGGAATACTGATATTAAACCTTTTCTTGAAAGGTCAAGAAAACATATTCAGGAAAGACTTGATTATGAAGGTGAGATGCTCCAGAAATTAGATACGTATCTTGACCGCGATGATTTTAAAGATATCAGTTCTATGACTATATTACAGGAAACAATCCAGGAGTGCCAGAGAAGGCATGGAGATCTTCACAGAACATTGATTGATTATAATGAACAATTTCTTGATGAACAGGTGCGATCCTTTCGTGCTAATAAAATTAGTTCTGAAATTAAGGACTTTGAAAAAGATATTCTTGAAAAATCTCTTGGTTTGAGTTTGCAGGAGATTAATTTAATAGCAAATGATATAACATCTTCTTTGAATGTAACAAATTTTCCGAATATTTTTGATCCACTTCAAATAATTTCATTATTCGAAAAAAGTCTTAATACATTGGATGATGAATTTAAAACGAAGAAGGAAGATCTTCAAATTTTGAATGAAAAGTCCGAAATATTTACAAAAGATATGATTGAAAAAGTAGATCAATTCCTTAAAAATGAGGCCAAGCAAGGAAAAACTACTCTTGAGCAGATGGTTAGAAAATCTGTCAATGAAGGATTTTCAGATGATGAGATAAAATGTTTATCATATCTTCTTCTACAATATTTTGGTGATTCAGAGCTAAATTTCAAATATTTGATATCAAAATCTGGAAAGTTCAAATCGGCCCATATTACAGGAGATAATTTTTTAATAAGGACTAACAATGGATAATGAAATAGTATTTAAAGCATCACGCCTTATATATAAAGGAATTAATTCAAAATCCAATCCTTTAAGGGATAAGGAGTTCAAAGAACTTCTTAATCTCGCATTTTCGTCCTCTGAATTTCTAAGTATAGTTGAATCCATAGCTGATGGTATGTCACTTGTGATTGTTGATATTTCGGAAAAAGGATTAATCATTTCTCCAAAAAACTCTGAAAGTTCTTTTTCAATGAATATAGTAGATTATAGGAAAGAACTAAAAAGTGATGGGGCTGAAGCAAGTATCGCAATTGCAGCTCTCACTCAAATAGCTGTTGCGTTCTCACTTTTTCCAACTGATAATGAACTAGATGAGGATGAGTCTCTGTTAAACTGCAGTACTACAATTAAAGATATATATGAAACTTTAGTAAAGATCTGTACCAATATTACAAAGGAAGAGGATAGCTACGATATTCCAATTGAACTTAAAACTGTAGCAGAGTTGATTTTAGAGCTTCCTGTAAATATACCGACACAAACAAGACCTACTTTCAAGTCTTTAAACGGGTCCGTCTCTATAATTGTAAGTCACCTTGAAGATAATGGACTTTTAAAATTTGAAGAAAGTATGACCGGTGGGTTCTACTTTCCTACATATAAGTATCATAAGTTACTTAAAAGAAGAGGTGCTGGTAAACTGTTTGACATTTTGCACCAACAAACAAGTTAGGTTTTTTTATGTATAATATCAGAAATATTTATTTGGATAATGTAGGATACAAAGATGCATGGTTTAATAATCTGACTATTCCTTTATTTGAATACCATACAGATAAAGTTTCAAATACTGTTTTAAGCTTAACAAATGGTGGTGGTAAAACTACAATATTAAGTCTTATTTTTAGCTGTTTCGTTCCTGAACAGAGAAATTTTATACAACATCTACAAAAACCAGGGCACCACTTTAAAGATTATTTTGAAAATACTCCTGGATTAATACTTATAGAACTTGAAAAACTTGCAGAAAAAGAAACAAATCTTTTTGATGATAAATTTATTATTGGCCAATACGTTTATATAAATCCGTCAGATAATGAGCCGGTAAGATATTTTTTCTCATTTGCCCCGGATACATTCGACATAAATTCTATACCTACAAATGGAAATGGTCAACTAACCTCAAGAAGCGATCTGAAAAAATGGTTAAATGAATCATCAGGTACTTATTCCAATTTTTATTATACATCTAAACAATCTGAATGGAGGCAGTGGCTTGATAAAAATAGTATTGATACCTGGCTTGCTGAAAAACAGGTTGGTTTTTGCAGGTCTGAAGGTGGTATTGATAAGTTTATGAGTTTTCAAAGTGAAAGGGATTTTTTAAAAGAGTTCTTTTTTATGTCCTTATCCACAGAGGATTCTGAAGATGTCAGATCGGTTCTGTCTCTCTCACTAAAGAAACTTAAAAGAAGACCACATTTTGAAAAACAGAGTAAACTTTTAGAGGATTTAAAAGCAAAACAAAAAATATTAAGTGATGAAGCATCAAAATATCTTGAATCATCCAAAATATATAACCTTAATGCTTTCAATTCAAAATCTCTATATACAACATTATCCTCTGACATAAAGAGACTTGAAGTATTATTAAAAAATGAAAAAACACAACTTGATAATAAAAGTAAATTATCAATAGAACTAAATAATACGTTATCTCAAAATACATTAAAAACATGTTCTATTGAATATTTTATTCTGAAAGAACAGATTTCATTATTTGAATCAGAATTAAAAGATAATAGTGAGGAGAAAGAAAATTGTATTAAAAAAGAGGTTAATTGTAAGGCTGCTCTAATTCAGAAAAAAATTGATATAATTGATAGATCATTAGATGATCTTAACAGATCTATGAGTGAAGATAGCTCTATAAATGAGCTCAAAATAGTTAGGGATAAAAGTGCGTCACTTCTTTCTTTAAAATTAGAGTCCAGGATTATTGATTTAGATAAATCAGTTAAGGTTATTACTACAAAAAATAATGAAATTTCAATTTCAAATGAAAACCTTGAAAAAGATAAAATAAGTATAAATTATAAATATTCCATAGCAAAAGAAAATGTTGCTGTAATTAAATCGTTTGAAACACTGAAGAATTCAGGATTAAAAAAGCTTAGAGATGATGGAATAATTAATAATGAAAACCCGGAAGATAAAATTGATCAATTAACAAAAATTATTAATGATACAGAGATTTCAATAGAATCAAATAGTAAGGAAATTATTGAAATTAAAAAAGAAATTGATGACATAAGTATCTGTTTAAAAAGTGCAGAAAATGAAATAACAGGTTATGAGAATAAGATTAGTAACCTTTTGCACAAAATTAATGACGCTGATTCTAACAGGAAAGAGATTTTAAACAGTAAAATATTCGCTCAATTTTTCGGAACCAACGATTTTGATATCGATAATATTGACATTTCAAGGGATTTGAACTCTTTAATTGAAAGAGTTAAAGTTAGTTCAAACAACATATTAATAAATAAAGAATCCATTTTAAAAGAACTTGAAAAACTTAAAAAAATAAAATTTGCCATAGATAACCCAAACACAGTAATCGCATTAGAATTTTTGCATAAAAATGATATTGCATCTGCCAAACTATATTCTGAATTTCTTTCAGATTATTACAAAAAAGATCTTAAATCATTAAAAAAGCATATTGAATCAAATACTGGTAGATATACAGGTATTTGTGTATCTATAGAGGACTTTAAAAGAATTGAAGAGATATCAGACAAATGTGAACTTGATTATCCTGTAACCGTTTCTATTGCTGAAATTGTTAATGAGAAAAATAATTATTTTACAATTTTTGGTAAAGATGAAACATTTTATAGCATTGATGAAGTTAAAAAAAGAATCGGATCATTAAAAAGAAGTATTAAAATCTCAGATGATAAATATGATAAATATAATAGTGAGTTAAATGACCTTTACTTAATAAAAGTTAAAATAAAAAACTATTTGTCCTGTTATGGTAATGGTAAATTCAATAGTTACAAATCAGAATTTGATTCTATTCATGAAGAAAAAATTGAACTTATAAATAAAAACAGCCTGTTTAAAATTCAAAAAGAATCATTTGAAAAACAATTGGATGAATTAAATAATGAAGTTAACAGTTTAAGTGAAATTAGAAGTAATACCAGAAATTCATTTAATAACCTTAAAACTTATTATGACGAATATCATACTAAATCTGTTAAATACAAAGTTGAACTAAAAAGTTTAGAGAAAAATATAGAATCATTTGAAAAAGAGATCTCTGATTGTGAAGAAAAAATATTAAAAAATAACTCTTTGTTTGAGAAAAACAATAATCAAATTTTCGAATATAAAAATTTAACGAAAGAGTTCCAAACAGAGATTGAAAATATTGTTTTTGATAAGATAGTAAAAGTTAATAATGAAGAGGTTCAAAATATTCCAACTGAAAACCTGAGAAGTCGTTACAAAAATGATAATCAAACTTTGAATGCAGGTCTATCAGATAGGAGTTTTGATAATATAAAGAGTTTAATTGATTCTAAAAATGAACAGAAAAAATCTCTTATATATGATCTAAGTAGATATAAAGAGATAGATCATAAATTAGTTGAAGAGCTATCTAAAAAAGATGATTCTACAATAATAGAAATTGAAGAAGAAGCCAGGGATATAATCCATGAACTTATGGATAGATCAGGATCACTAAAAACCGAAATAAAGAAATTAAAAAAATCCTTAAAAAAGATTAAATCAACAGATACTTCACTTGAATCGTTTAAATTAACAGATTTAAAGGATCTTTTAATTAAAACAAAAGATGAAGAGATAAAAATAATAAAAGAAATTGAAATTTTAAAAAATGAATCAAAAAGGTTTTATCACAAGATAGAAAACCTTGAAAAAATAAACAGAGAGACAAAACTACTAATAAAAAACATCAGGTTAGATGACCAATTAAGTTTTGAAAGTCTTTCAGAAATAACATTAAATGACGATATTGCTGAAAGAGAAAGTCTTGTTGATTCAGTAAACGTAAAATTTTCAGAAAGTCTCAAAGAACAGAATATGTTTAAAGAAAAATCCTTTAAATTCTTTAATGATTTAATTGAGTTCGCTAAAAATGATTCTTTTAAGTCTATAGAACCAAATTTATCTTCAGAAATATCAAGAAGTGATTTTGAAAATACATGTAAATATATAGATAATCAACTTCAGAAAACCAATGAAAGAATTGATAGTGTAAATGCTGTTATAGATGAGTCTCAAAAAGATATGGATCTTTGTGTTAATAAATTAATGAATCATACCACAATGGCTTTTTCAAAATTAAAAAGAGCCGTGAAAATTTCAGAACTCCCTGATTCTCTTAATAACTACGGTGGAAAAAAAGTATTAAAAATAAATACAGATATAAATTCAATACCATTTTCAGTAAGAAGAGATGAAATTGAAAATTATGTTAAAAGATTAACAGAATCTGAGCATATTCCTGATGTTGGAACAACAAATGGAGATGAATTGACTGCAGATGCTGTTCAATCTATCGTAAGATCTAAAAATGCTAAAGGTTTGGTAGGTATAAAAATTATTAAATTATCACGTAATATAACCTACACACCTGTTGAGAAAGTGACTGGTAGTGGTGGTGAAAGTATGACTTCTGCATTATTACTATATCTTGTTATGGCTCAGTTAAGAGCCGAATCAAAAGGTGGGAGTAAAGATTCAGCTGGTGGTTTTCTCTTAATGGATAATCCTTTTGCTAAAGCAACTAAACCAGAATTTGTAAAAGCCCAGGTTGAATTAGCAAACTCATTAGGTTTTCAACTCATTTATGCCACCGGAATTAAAGATTTGAACGCAATATCCCAGTTTGCACATATTGTTCAACTAAGGCCCTACTCATATGATAAAGTAAATGGTAGAGTAAATGTTGATAAAATTAGTATAGAATCCGCAGAAATATCTACACTTAATTAGAGATTACCATATAATATTACATTTATATCCCTTATTTTAAAAAAGATTACATATTGTCACTTTAAATGGTATTATCTTTATAAACATCACTTTATTATTAATATACGTCATAAAGGATTCTCATATGTATTTTACTCGAACAAGTCTAAATTATACTATAAATGAGACAAGTCTTTCAGATTTAATAAATTATAATGAAGTTTTGGTTTTGGAAGTTATGAGTGAAATATTTGAAAAAGAAGATATAATATGTAAATGTCCGGTTTGTACAGAGGACATTTACGCATTATCTTTGAATTCGCTACCAGCTAAGTATATACAAGATAGCAGAATAAAAAACTATATAGAAAGTACCTCTTATATTTCAAAGGATGATGTAAAAAAAGTTGTTATGAATGCTGTTCGTAAAGTTCATAACAACCCATGTCACTAAATACAGGGAAACTCTAATAATTAGTATTTTGATTGAAAAACAAGGATGAGATAAAGATAACGAGCTGTTTATAAAATGCTTTTCTTTTTATAAAGTTTACAGTTCTTTTTATCTAATAACGCAGTTGTTCGGTCAAAAGGCAATTATTAGAGATTCCCTACTACAAAAAAAGAGCTTCTTTACCTTTTTTTTCAATTTCATCTGCCGATAGTCCTCTGTATTTATGTATCAACAAATTAATCGCAGTTTCCAGAAGTGCTTTTTGATCCTCCTCAAATTCAATTCCAATGATTTTAAGTGTTTTTAATTGAGATTTTCCAATTGTTACACAAACACGACCCGAATCTGGTGTAATATGATATTTTTGTCTTGCCATTATTATTTCCTATTTAAAAGTTGTTTATGTGCATAAATATCATTTAAGCGTTTTAAAAGCAATTTATTTACATAAATAGATCGAAAATGGCTTTAATTAGATTTAATGTACTTAATAGTTACAATATTTAGATAAACATATTTTTGAACCATAAAATAATGCAGATATAAGAAAAAGATTGATAAAATTCCTGGATTATAATATAAATAGCCCAATATAGTTATATTGGGCTATAATATTGAAATCGTTTTTTTTAAAAGTACACATTAATACATGTAAAATGATTTTTAATTAAAATATGGTGCATTTAATATTGGGCAATATAATGATTTTCAAATTTGATATATAAGGATATATGCAATGAAAAAATCTGAATTTATTCCAGAATACGAAACTAATATTATTGAAACATTAGATACATATTTTGATGAAATGAAAGCAATTGATCGTTTGAACCATAATACTATTTATAACAGAGAGTTTGAGTTAAAAAGGTTTATATCTTTTTGCAAGTCAAATAATATTGATAAACCTTATATGATTAACAGAAAGATAGTTATTTCTTATTTGGGTATTTTAAATATAACATCTGCTTCTAAAAAGACAGTTATGTTCATTTTAGAACGTTATATGGACTATTTGGTTAATGAAAACCTGATTCTTGAAAATTGGGCATCACTAATCCCTAAACCTAAGTCTTATATGCCAGAGTCTGACCACTTAACTCTTGACGAGATAAATACACTTTTTCAAAGTGAAGCTAATAATGCTAAAGAAAAATTCATTGATCGTAATATTCTGTTGTTAACACTTTTTACTAACTTATGCCTTCGTGTTTCAGAAGTTTTAAATCTAAAGTTTAAAGATGTAAGATTTGAATCAAAAGAGATCTGGATAAAAAGAAAAAGGTCCAAAATTGCAAAAATATTTTTAAATGATCACATAGTTGAAAAATTTAAAAACTGGTATTCAAAAAGGGATGAATTTAAAGGTTCTGAATCAGATTGGATTTTTATTTCAACAAGAGGTACACAACTTACTCCAAGGCAAACAAGGCACATAATTGGTCAATCACTGCAAAAAGCAGGTATTGAGAAAAGAAAAAGTGGTACACACCTATTAAGACACTCTGGAGCAAGTTTGTTATCTGAAGCAGGTGAAAACCCGACAATGATACAATATTTGCTTGGTCATGAGAATATCGCAACTACCAATAGATATCTACACTTTAACTCCAAAGCTATGAAAGAGATGGTTCAAAGGAGTCCTTCTTTTGGATAAATCTTGATTAAATCAAATATATTGTTATAAAGTTTAAACATGATTTTTTTACTTTAAAGAATAAAAATAAACTTATAATCAAAATTCATCTAATAATTGTTCATAAATCTTTTAAAGGGGTAAAATGAATCAAAAATATCAATACTCAATATTAGGTTTTTTCTTTGCTTTTGCACTTATATGTTCAACATATATATTTGGACAGGCAATTATAAAGGCTGTACCTTCAAGCCAGGTTGTAAAAGTAAGAGGTGTATCTGAACGAATAATAAAGTCAGATAGAGTAAACTGGGGTATAAAAATTAGCAATACTAATACTAATCCTGATTTTGCCTATAGTTTAACTGAAGATGGAATAGGAATAGTTAAAAAATTTCTTACAGATAAGGGCATTCCATCTGATAGAATCCATTTTGCTCCTTATAATAAAGAACAATTAACAAAAAGGCGAACTTTAGATAAATTAGGAAATTACGAGTACAAAATAATTGGCTATAAGGTATCAAGACGTTTGTATGTTAAAAATTTTAATAATCTCAATTTAATTGAAAAATTGAATCAGGAATTTGATAAGATTATGGAAAAAAAAGGTGTTAGTGCTCAATCTCTATCTCCATATTTTTATTACAGTAAACCAATGGGATATATTAAACCTGATTTACTCAAAGAAGCTGCAAAAAATGCATATGTAAGAGCAACTATTGTAGCTGAGAGTAGTGGATCTAAGTTAGGTCCCTTAAGGGCAGCAAGACAAGGTGCATTTAATGGATTTAGTGATGATGGAATGGTAGGAGGAAGCACAAGAGAGCATAGAATAACTGCATTAGTAACAGTTGATTATGCATTAGATTAATATAAGGGAAAAACTCTTCTAAGTAACACTTTTTATTTTTTTGTTATTAGTAAGTTATGTTCCAGAGTATCTTTTGGACGAATCGCTAATGAACTAAAATTTTGATAGAAACTCATTTAAAATGTTTAGAAAAAAGTCCAAGGATAATCAAAAAACATAGATAATTCTGTTCCCTCACTTCCGGTTGCCACATCTAATCTATAAACAAATCCCGAATTTACAACCATCCGGATACCGATCCCTGTGGAATGTTTAATTTCATCATATAAATCGCTTTCATGATCAGCTATTGTTCCTGCTTCATGAAAAAAAGCAATTTGAAAAGAGGTTCTAATATCTTTCATAAACAAAATATTGAAAGGAGTTTTTTCATCAGTCAGATTCCATCTGAATTCAACTCCGGCAAATCTGGTATGGGCCCCTCTGAATCTCATGCTTGTAAAAGATCTTAATCGGCTAAGACCTCCAAGTGATGATGCGCTTCCATAGCTGTTTTCAGCTACAACATTATCCACAAATTCATCTCTGGCTGCTTCAGCCTCCGTATCTCCAGGAGTTACATTTAAATAGTAATTATCAATGATATTATCCCTGTCTGTATCTCCTTTTCTTGTTACATGTGAATCTGAATGAAAGTAGTTAAAGACAACAGTACTTTGACTTAAAACTGGAACATATGCTGTTGAGTTGATATCAACTACATAGCTCTTAACATCATTAGAATCTACATCAAGTGGCATGTTTGCAGAAATACTAAATCTGAATCCAACTCTGGGGTCGTTTTTATCATCTGTTAAATCAAAAAGAAAACCTCCTCCTAATATATGCTCTCTATCATTATCAGATCCTTCTGTATTTATAAGAATATTACCATCTTTATCTCTTATACTTTTAATATTAGCATTTGTTGAATAAAGGCTTAAATTAAAATCCAACATTCTCTGAAAAAAAGTTAAAGTCGCATCAACTCCAGCACCGCTTGATTTAGAAAGTTCAGCAGAGTTAAAGTCATCTGGGTCTTCATTGCCTTTCATACCTCTTGATGAATTGATGAGAAATGAAGCTTTATTAATATATGAAGCACCAAAATTCAGAAAAAACCTTTCAGGTATAATATAAAAATCAGTTATACCTAAAGCAAAACCTTCTACATCACCAAATATTCCAAGGGACTTAATATCTAATTCACTTTCATAAACATTATTTATAGATATTCCAACTCCAAGTCCTTCTCCTAAGCCTGGAATGCTATAAGGAACTGGTATAATCCCATACGAAAAACTCTTATCGAATTGAGGTCTTCTTCTGATTTTTTCAATAAAGTTTTCTTGTGAAAACAAAAATGAACTTTTGAAAATTAGGATTAACAATATAAATAGTATTTTTTTCATAAATATAGATCTTTAAAGAAGTTAATGTAGATTATAATTTATATAAAATTCAATTTTAGGTCAATCAAAACAATTAGTAAAAATGCTGAGTTGTTAAAATTAAACAATGTGACAAATATATATACAGATGTGGTGCAATTTAAAGATCTTATATAAGATCTTTCTAAATTAAATTTGACATTGATTTAACAGATGTTAGTTTAAAATATAAAATAAATTAAAAGAGGATAAATAATGTTTTTAAAACTTTTTCTAGCGTTTACTTTGATACCGGTTTTTGAAATATACTTATTAATTGAAGCCGGAGATAAAATTGGTTCATTAAGCACAATTGGTTTAGTTATTTTAAGTGGAATTATAGGAGCATGGTTAGCAAGATTGCAAGGTTTAACTACCATGAAGAAAATCCAAGCCAGTTTGAACAATGGAATTATGCCAAAAGAAGAGATTATTGATGGCTTAATTATTTTTATAGCAGGTGTTGTTCTTCTTACACCTGGGTTTTTAACAGATATTGCAGGATTATTACTTCTTTTCCCACCATCACGTGAAATACTTAAAAAATCTTTAAAAAGCAGATTTGATAGTATAATAATTAATAAAACCATCGATATATAAGGAAAAGAAAGAATGTTTTTAGAATTAGTAAGGAAAAGAAGAAGCATTAGAAATTTTTCTGATGGGATTATTGACGATGAAACAATAAATAAAATCATTGAAGCTGTATTAATGGCTCCATCATCAAGGAGTATTAAGCCATGTGAATTTATTATTGTAAAAGATAAAAAAGTTTTAGATGATCTTTCTAAATCAAAAGAACATGGATCATCTTTCCTAAAAGGAGCTAACTTGGGAATAGTTGTATGCTCAGACACTTCTAAATCAGATGTATGTGTAGAGGATGCATCTATAGCATCTATTTATATACAACTTGCTGCAGAATCATTAAATTTAGGTAGCTGTTGGATTCAAATAAGAAAAAGGGAACATAGTAGCGATAAAATGGCAGAATTATATGTCTCAGAAAATTTAAATATTCCTTCTAATTATCAAGTTGAATCTATTATAGCAATAGGTTATCCATCTGAAATGAAAGAGCCTTATAACAGTAATGATCTTGATTATAGTAAAGTGCATATAGAGAAATTCTAAAATTATTTTTCTTTTAAACACTCATTAAGTTCTGATAAATTACCAATATTTCTGATGTAGTTATCGATGCTTTCTGATTGTTTAGAAGTTAAATTTTTAAAACTTAGCTTACACTCCCTTAATTCATAAAATGATGATTCATTAACAACATTATCGTAAGATTTCGTAAAAGAAATTTTTTGGTTTGAAAAGCCATTATTAATTCTTAACAGATCAAGAACTCCATTTTCAGGCATTATACTATCTTCATTGAAGTATCTAATAACCAAACTTCTAGTACTAATTTTTTCAATTTTGCTTAGTTGTGGATAAATAGGTTCAACCATTGCGAAATAATCACTTTCTTTGCAAAGATCAATATACTTATTATCGAGTTCATAGACATTATCCCTACCAATTAAATCGTCTTCATAGTTTAATACTGATAACATATAATTCTCCTTCCCCTTAAATAAATTTATCTTTGAATTTACTATAGTAAAATTAACAAATTAAAGTCTATAGACTATAAAACTCAAATTCATAGGTCAGTATCCTGATTCTATAAATTAAGTCGGGAGATTATCCTGTAATTTAAAATAGATTATATTAAAAACATTTGGAATGGAATTGGAGTAAAATATAACTATCTGTATATATTGCTTAATATTAGATTTTTATGATAGGTATTTCTACCTATATTAAAAATTTAATGAAGTGTTGGACCAAAATCACAACTCTTAACTTCATAATATGCATCAAAAACATTTATTAACACCTCAGCTGTATTAAAGTTACTTTCAAGCTCCTCAGCTGAATAAGAATTAACTTCTTCTAAAAATTCTTTTACAACATTATCAACAACAACTCTATCTTCACCTTTTTTACCACGACAAAAAAGTTCCTGAAGTACATTTTCTACAGCATTCATTATTTTCATCTTATTATTCATAGCACTACCTCTCTTAATAAGATTAATATTATAATTTGTAAGATTTATTTTTAAGATAAATTTATAAAACTCAGATGTTCATTTGTGTGTTAAAGTTATAATAACATTAATGAAAATTAGCAGTCAAGCCTTTTAACTTGTTGAAATATATATAAAATTGCGAGATTCCCTGTGGCAAAGCCTTGGGAATTATTTGATTTTAAAATAGAAGATTTGCATAAACATTTTATTCTTTTTGATATGAAATTTAAAAAAAAATATAAATTTTTCAAAATTAAAACATTTTTCAATTAGAAAATTGCAAAAAACTCATTTTTTAATTGTTTTTTTACTAAAATGTTTTTTAAAAATTTCACTAAAAATAACATCTTTGACAAAAAATCGTGTGTTCATCCTCATTATTCTCTGTGAAATTATTGATAAAGTTTTTTTAATCTTCCTGCTAACTTTGTCATTGTTATTTTTGAAATTGTAACTAAGTGTTTTTAAATCACCAATTTTTGACAAACTATGAAGAATTAATATTTTTTTTTCATCATTAGATTTACTAAATGTATTTAAAAGATCATTTTCACAAATTATTCCAATATTAGAAATGGCATCTCTCGCTGTATATTTTATTACTGGATTCTTATTGCCAAGAAAATCTATTAATTCTTTTGTAAACTCTGAATATTTATAAATCCCTGCTAATTCAACAGCTCTCCACACAACCTCATCATTATTGTTTTTAAAAGCTATTTTAATTAAAGCCTTATATTCATCACCCTTTTCATATCTCAAGCTTTCTATAGCATCTATTTGTATGTTGGATTCGTTACTTTTTAAATCTTCTAAAATTTTATCAGACTTTGTAGAACATGAAAAAAGCATATAAATTAATATTAAAGGTATAATCTTATTTATTTTCATTTTTTTTCCTTTACTAAAGGAATTATATAATCATATTTTTGAATTTTTAAATAGAATTTTAATTTATTTAAGATAAGATATCAGTGGTACGCCTAGCACGATTCGAACGTGCGACCTACGGATTAGAAGTCCGTTGCTCTATCCAGCTGAGCTATAGGCGCTTACTGAAACGAAATGACTTATAGCAGGGCTATATAAATTTGTCCACAAAAATAAATAATATTTTATTTTTTTTCATCAAACCTTGTAATTATGTGCTTTTGATTTATAGTTATTTGAGAAAGTGTTATAATTGAGAGTATTCGCTAAGCTTAATTTCAACTATTTAAAGGGAATCTCTAATAATTAATTCGGATTGAAATAAAAGGATAAAAAAAGAATAACGAACTGATTCGTTTATAAAAAGCTTTTGTTTTATAAAGTTTACATTTTTTTTGAAAAATTCTGTTGTTTTGCTTTTAAAACAACTTAAGAATTTCGGTCAAAAGGCAGTTACTATAGATTCTCTAAATTGCTTTTTATTAATATTTAAACATTAGATTTAAAAATAATATATAATAATAGATATGGAAAAAAAAAAAATAAGTCCTAAAAAAAAGAGTGCAAAAGCTAAAAAAGCTCTAAAAAAAGTAGCTAAAAAAAAAGCTCCTAAGAAAGCAGCTAAAAAGAAGGCAACTAAAAAGAAAACAGCTAAAAAGAAAACTGTTGCCAAAGCTTCGGCTAATCCTATTGTAAAATTTGATCCACTGCAGAGTTATCTCCAGGAGATAAGTCGATATGACCTTCTAACAAGGGAGCAGGAGGTGGAATTAGGTATCAGAATTCAGGAAGATGATGATAAAGATGCTGCGTATCAGATGGTAACATCAAATCTTCGTCTTGTTGTTAAGATTGCTTTAGATTTTCAAAGAATATGGATGCAAAATCTACTCGATTTAATTCAGGAAGGTAATATCGGACTTCTTAATGCGGTTAAAAAATTTGATCCCTATAAAAATGTAAAATTTTCATACTATGCATCATTCTGGATCAAAGCTTATATATTAAAATTTATTATGGATAATTGGCGCCTGGTAAAGATTGGAACGACTCAAGGCCAAAGAAAACTTTTTTTTAAGCTAAAGAAGGAGAAGCAAAAATTAATTGATGAGGGCTTTGAACCTGAACCAAAACTACTATCTCAAAGACTTGGAGTTTCAGAAAAAGAGATTGTTGATATGGATCAAAGACTCGATGGATGGGATTTATCTCTTGATGCTCCCCTTAAAGAAGATTCTGATACAGAACGTATAGAATTTATGAGTACAGAATCAGATTCTGCTGAAGATCAGGTTGCTAAAAAAGAGATTGAAGTTTTGTTGCATGAAAATGTAAATAACTTTAAGAAAAGTCTTACAGAAAGGGAGATGGAAATTTTTGAAACAAGAATTTTTTCTGACTCTCCTGTCACTCTTCAGCAAATTGGAGAAAAATATAGTATTTCAAGAGAAAGAGTTAGACAGATTGAAAAGAATATTATTAAGAAGTTAAAAGATTTCTTTAAAAGTGAAATACCTGACTTCTCATCTTATGATAGTGAAAATAACAATTGATTAGTTAATTTTATAGATTAATCAAATACAAATCCTGAAGCTCTCTTTCCATAAATTGAAATTTAATAAGATAGGGGAATTTCAAATAATATGATTTTTTTTGAAATACAGCGTTTATAAAAATTTTTATTTATATAAAATTTACATTTATTTTTTTTGAAAACGCGGTAGTGCAGTCAAAAAGCAGTTATTAGAGATTTCCCATAGGTGATTTAGATGTATAAAATAAAATTTCTAATTTTTATTCTGATTTTTATTTTATATTCATGTTCTATTAGAAGTATTGAAAATATACTGGTTAGTGATAGCCCATCAAAGGTTTATGAATATTATATAAAATCAAGAATTGCATTAAATAATAAAGATATTGATGATTCATTAAAATATCTACTTCTTGCTATTGAATTAGATAATAACTCAATAACTTTCCATAGAGATCTTGCCAGTTTATATTTAAGAAAAAATATGAAAGAAAAGGCTCTTGAATCTATAGAATCATTTTATTTAAGGAATCCTGATAAAACAGAAGCTTTAATTATTATTGGAAGAATCAAAGAACTCTTAAACCATGATATTGAAGAAGTTATAGCTGTTTATGAAAAAATTATATCAATCGATAGTAAAAGGGCATCTGCTTATTTCTTCTTAGGTAATATTTACTTCAAAAATAAAAGATATAAAGACGCTAATCGAATTTATCTTAAACATGTAAAAAAATATCCGAAAAAATTTCTTGGATATTACTATCTTGGAAAAATAGCTTTTAATGAAAAAAAATTTATAACTTCTGAGAAATATTTAAAAAAATCAATTTCACTTTCAAATGATATCCCGTCAATGTTTCTACTTGCAGAGGTCTATAGAGAACTTAAGAAGATTAAAAAGTCAATTTCACTTTATCAAAAACTATTGATCTTAGATCCATTGAACATTAAAGCAGTTTTTGAATACTCATTTCTTACAAAATTAAAAGATAATTTTTATCTTAAAAACCTTAGTAAATATATCCAAAAGAAACCAGAAATTGTCAGTCAATTACGAAACTATATTATCGAAAATAAGAAATATAAAGAATCCATCACGATACTTAAATTCATAAATAGTAATTTAGCTAATAAATCAGATATAAATTATCTTATAGCCGTTTTATATGAATTTCTCAAAGACAGCGATAATGCTTTAAAACATTATAAACTTGTAAAGGTAAAATCAAATTCATTTGTTAAAGCGTCCATAAGCATTTCCTCTATCCTTCAAAATAGAAATAAACTTAAAGAAGCATCTGTTGTTCTGCATAAAGTACATAACCTGATTCCGAAAAATGAAGAGATAATTTTATATTTAGGTATTCTTTACAATATCTTAAATCAAAACGAAAAAGCTGAAAAAATATTAAAAAAGGGTTTAAAATTAAACAATAAAAATTACTCTTTACATTATAGACTTGGAATTGTTTATGACGCTAAAAAACAAAAAGATCTAATGTTTAAAGAGATGAAAAACGTTATATTATTAAAACCGGATCATGCTAATGCATTAAATTATTTAGGTTATTCATATGCAGATTCAGGTATTAATCTTGATGAAGCTGAAAGCCTGATTAAAAGGGCTTTAAACGTTAAACCAAATGATGGATATATTACTGACAGCCTTGGGTGGGTTTATTACAAAAAAGGTTTTTATCGTAAAGCGAGTAAATATATAAAAATGGCACTTAAGAAAGTTCCAAATGACCCAATTGTGCTTGAGCATCTGGGAGATATTTATAAAAAACTAAATGATGATAAACTTGCTCTAAAGTATTATAAAAAAGCTTTGAAATATAATGATAAGGATAAATCTAACTTACTAAAGAAAATACAGGAATTAAAAATTGAAATTAAATAAAATTATTATAGTTATTTTAACAATTACACTAATAACTTCTTGTACATTTAAAAAGACAGACCTTAATCCAATTGATTTACAGTTTGTCAACACAACACTTAAAACTAAAAATGAAGAATTGAAATCTCTTAAGGGTGTCGGTAATATAACCTTAAAGGCAAATAGTGTAAAAAGCAGTTTCAGACTTGCCTGGGCTCTTGAAAAACCATGTAAATTGAGAATGGTTGCCATAGCTGGAGGACAACCAATTGAAAGTTTTGCAACCAATTGTTATTACATGTACATTTTATCCCATAATAAGAATCATGGATTTTATAGAAAACGCCTCTCTAATCATATTCTGGAAAGCTTAATAAAGGTTCCTGTTTCTACAAATGATAT
Organism: Desulfobacterales bacterium; assembly: GCA_024226555.1. Classification (GTDB taxonomy): domain Bacteria; phylum Desulfobacterota; class Desulfobacteria; order Desulfobacterales; family JAAELO01; genus JAAELO01. The sequence continues at coordinate 62,903 of JAAELO010000631.1, forward strand.
TATAACTTTTCTATCCGGTTCAATTCCTATAAAGGACCATGACTATGTTGAACTCGAAAAAAAATCAGATGGTTCTAAAATTATATCTTTATTTGGGCACTGGTCAGGAATTGTAGAAAAAATATATTTAAATGGAAATTCAGTTTCAAAGGTTTCAATGTATTCAAGTAAAAAGCTTAAATACTCTGTCTCTATTAAACATAAAAAATCTAAAGGTTATTTATTACCTTATAAACTTAGTTTTGTTAAAGACTCAAAAAACTCTTTTAACTTAAAAATTAATAGATTATGGCCAAATTCAAAAGTGAAATCATCGATGTTTGTATTGACTCCTAAAGATTAAATACTTATTATCCGTTCACATTTTAATGTTTATAAAGGTAAAGGGAACCTATAATAATTAGAATTTTTATTGAAATACAACGTTTATAAAAGCTTTTAGTTTTATAATATCTCTGTATTAGAAAAAATAACGAGATGATTTTAAAACATTTTTTTTTTTTCGTGATAACGCAGTAATTCGGTCAAAAGGCAATTATTATAGGTTTCCTTAAAGAAAATAATTCATCTTAGGAGTTGCAAATGATTCATAATAGCGTAAATGAAGCTAAAAGCAGTGCTTGTGGAGGCGGACCGAAAAGCCAAAGCGATAAAAATATTGAGGAAAACCTATCAAAGATTAAAAATAAGATCTTTGTTATGAGTGGTAAAGGTGGTGTTGGCAAAAGCAGTATCGCAGCAAATATTGCTGCAGGACTTGCAGATAAAGGTTTTAAGGTTGGTTTAATGGATGTTGACCTTCATGGACCAAGTATCGCAACCATTACCGGAATTAGTGGATTATTAGATATAAATATGAATAAACAGCTTATTCCTGCACAGTGTGGTGAGAATTTAGGTGTTATTTCAATGCAGTCATTAATGAAAGACACCGACCAGGCTGTTATTTGGAGGGGCCCAGCTAAAGCTGGAATGATCCACCAGTTTATTGGTTCTGTTCATTGGGGAAATCTTGATTATCTTATTATAGATGCACCTCCTGGAACAGGAGATGAACCACTTACTGTTATTCAGGCAATTAAAGATGCTAAAGCTCTAATTGTAACAACACCACAGAAAGTGGCTTTAAATGATGTCAGAAAATCAATTAGTTTCTGTAAAACAGTAAAGATCGATGTTCTCGGTTTAGTTGAAAATATGGGACCTTTTAAATGCCCCGGTTGTGAACATGAAATAGAGCTTTTCAAAAGTGGTGGTGGTCAAAAAACTGCTGAAGATATGGGAATTAATTTTATTGGAACACTTCCTTTTGATCCAGAGGTTGTAACAGCATCAGATGAAGGTACTCCAATAATAAGAAAGAATAAAAACAGTCATTTCTCAAAAGGACTGGAAGATATTATTGCCAGCACTATAAGACTTTCTTAATTAGAAATAAGGAACTCAATTTCTCTATAAAATTGAGTTCCTTTAAAAAAAAAATTATGGATATTAAATCTCTTAATTTAAAAGAAAGTTATTCAGAATTTGCTTGTTTTGATTCTGATGCAATAAGAAAAAGGGATGATGAAAAAATTGATCATGATTTCAGACCTCCTTTCAGCATTGATACAGATCGTATTATTAACTCAAAATCATACACAAGATATATAGATAAAACACAGGTTTTTTCTTTAATTGATAATGATCATATTACCCACAGAGTACTCCATGTTCAGCTTGTTTCAAAAATTGCACGAACAATAGGAAGGTTTTTAAATTTGAACCTTGATTTGATTGAGGCAATAGCTTTGTCTCATGATATTGGTCATGCTCCTTTTGGACACGATGGAGAGACTATTCTCTCTGAAATTTGTGAGGGATATGGAATTGAAAAATATAAACATAATATTCAAAGTGTTCATTACCTCGAAAATATCGAAAAAAAAGGAACCGGTTTAAATCTAACTTTACAAACAATTGATGGTATTTTATCCCATAATGGTGAGACACATGACACAGTATTATCAACATCAAAAATTAAAAATTTTTCAGATATAGAGATAACTATCAAAAATATTCAAAATGATGTACCTGGTATTTATGAACCTATGACTTTAGAAGCCTGTGTTGTTAGATTTGCTGATACTATAAGTTATATAGGCCGTGATATTGAAGATGCAGTTTCACTTGGGTTAATTAAGAGAGTTGATCTTCCTTTTGAAAGTACAAAAGTTATTGGAAAAACAAATGGAACTATTGTTTACAATCTTGTTTCTGACATCATAAAAAACAGTTCAGGTAAAAATTATATCTCTTATAGTACGAGGTTTTCAAAAGCATTAAAGATTTTAAAAGAGTTTAATTTAGAAAAAATATATATGAATCTTAAACTTAAAAAACATCTTTTTATCGTAAAAGACTACTATAGAAAACTTTTTAACCAATATGTATCAGATCTAAATTCTCTCAATCTAAATTCTTTAATATATAAAGATTTTCTTAATGAAATGGATGAAAAATATTCAAAAAACCATAATGAGCCTGAGATTGTTAGAGATTTTATAGGCGGTATGACAGATCATTATTTTATAAATCAAATACCTGAAAAACACAGACCCCTTAAAAATAAAGTATAGAATGGATGATCGAAAAGAGTATAGAAAATTTATAAAAGGATTTTTACCTGTAAGTTTTCAAACAACAGTTTTAGAAACAAATCTACTGATCCATGCGGAAAAAAAACTTGAAAAAATTTCAAGTGAAACTGTTTTAAAATATAGAAACTATATTTCACAGTATATTTTGAATAATCACGAATTTCAAACATCACTTTCACCACTTTTCATTAATGAACCTTGTCACAAAATAATTAAAGAGATGTCTGAAGCTGGTATTCTTGCTGGTGTCGGACCAATGGCAGCTGTAGCAGGCATTATTGCTGAATATACAGGTAGAGAGCTTTTGAAATATTCAAATCAGGTGATTGTAGAAAATGGAGGTGACACCTTTATTAAGGTTAATAAACCTCTTGTAATGGGCATATATGCTGGAAATTCACCTCTAAGTATGAAAATTGGTATCAAAATTAATGAAACCAATCCACTCTCTGTCTGCACATCATCAGGTACAATAGGGCACTCCCTCAGTAAGGGAAAATCTGATGCCGTTTGTGTTATATCAAAATCGGGTGCAATAGCCGATGCTTCAGCAACTTCAATTGGTAATTTAGTAAAAAAAAGTGAAGATATTTCTTATGCAATTGATTATGGAAAAAAGATTGATGGAGTTAGAGGTATTATTGTAATAATTGATGATAAAATAGGTGCATGGGGCGACATTGATCTTATAAAGCTGTGAATTAGGACTTTTTTAATGTATAAAGAAATCTAATTTTAAATTTAATTTAGGTAAAATATGAAAATATTCAAATCAGTCTCATTCATAATTATATTTATATTTATATCTTTAATGTTTTTTGAAAATGATATTTTTTTTCTAAAAAGCCTTAATCTTAAACTAAATTTAAGAGCCTGGAAGTATCAATTCCCTACATTAAAATTAATAACTCTACTTTTTCTTTTCTTCTCTCTGGGATATTTCCTTTCATATTATCTGAATATTAAGAAAAACTTCAGAATGAAAAAAGAGATTAAATTGCTAAAAAAAGATTTATCAATATTCGATTCTAAAGCTATTCCAAAAGAAATTGATACTATTAATAAAGAGAATGAACCTGATCAAATAACAGAAGAATCTGTAACTAATAAAGAAGAGATTAAAGAAAATTAGATGGTTTTAAAAAAAATGACTCCTATGATGCAACAGTATCAGGAGATTAAAAAGAAACACACCGATTCAATACTTTTTTTTAGAATGGGTGATTTTTATGAAATGTTTAATGAAGATGCTAAAATTGCTTCACAAATACTTGAAATAGCATTAACTGCAAGAAATAAAAACCAACCAGACCCTGTGCCTATGTGTGGTATTCCAGTTAAAGCCATAGATAACTATATTTCTAAACTGATTGATAGTGGTAAAAAAGTAGCTGTTTGTGAGCAGGTTGAAGATCCTTCTGAAGCTAAAGGAATCGTAAGGCGTGAGGTTGTTAGAGTTGTAACGCCTGGGATGGTTTTAGATGAAAAGATACTTGATAACAGATCAAATAACTTTGTTCTTTCGATATTCAAAAACAAATTTGGTGCTTCTCTTTCCTATATAGATATATCAACAGGAACTTTTCGGGTAACTGAATCAGAGGATATTGATTCTATTATCGATGAAGCTAAAAGAGTTGCTGCAAAAGAGTTAATAGTTCCTGAAAAATATCATGGTGATAATTTCTACCAGTTGATAGTAGATCATTACAAAGAACTTTCAATAACATATTATGATAATAATGAGTTTAATAATAAAAAAGGTCGTAAACAACTTTCAGATCAATTCAATACAAGAAGTCTTGAAGGGTTTGGATGTGATGATTATAAAACTGGCCTGGGAGCAGCAGGTGCAATATTATCTTACATAAGCGATACTCAACTCAGAAAAATCGAGCATATAACATTAATAGAACCATATGTTCTTAATGATTTTCTTTTAATAGATGATACAAGCTGCCGAAATCTCGAACTTATATCAAGTTTTTCCGGAAGTAAAAAAGGTACACTATTAGACGTCATTGACAAAACCGTTACATCGATGGGGAGCAGGTTATTAAAAAAATGGTTAAGATATCCTCTTTTTAATATTGATAGAATAAATAAAAGACTTTCAGCTGTAGATGAAGCACTGAATTCGGTAATTCCAAGAAAAAATATAAGAGTTCAATTAAAAAACATTTATGACCTGGAAAGAATAATAAGTAAAATATCTATGGGTCAGGCAAATGCCAGGGATTTTATTTCACTTAAGACCTCACTTAATCAAATACCTGAAATTTTTGACAATTTAAATGAATTAAAATCTGAGAAATTCAGAAAAGATATCGATCTTAAGAAATTATTCGAATTATCAGAAAAAATTGATTCTTCAATTCGTGAAGACGCACAACCACTTATCACAGAAGGTGGCATAATTAAAAAAGGGTACAATAGTGATCTTGATGAATTAATAGAGATTAGTAGTGATGGAAAAAAATATATTGCAGAACTTGAATCTAGAGAGAAAGAAAATACAGGTATTAACAGCCTTAAAGTAAAGTATAATAAAGTATTTGGCTATTTCATTGAAGTTTCTAAAGCAAATTCATCTCTTGTCCCTGAAAGTTATATTAGAAAACAAACACTTGTAAATGCTGAACGTTATATTACTGATGAACTAAAAGAGTACGAATCAAAAGTTTTAAATGCCCATGATAGAAGATCATCACTTGAATATGAAATATTTAAAGAAATAAGAGATGAAATTCATTCTCACCATAAATTGATTTCTGAACTTTCTTCATACTTATCACTTATCGACTGTATATTGTCACTCTCAGAAGTTGCAGATCTTTTCGACTACTGTAAGCCAGAACTTAATTCAAATGGCGTTATAGATATTATAAATGGAAGACACCCCGTTATTGAACAACTTATCGAAGGTGAAAGATATGTTCCAAATAGTATTAAAATTGATAATAATCAAAACCAGATATTGATCATAACCGGGCCAAATATGGCAGGTAAATCAACAGTTCTTAGAAAAGTTGCAATAATAACTCTACTTGCTCATATAGGTTCATTTGTTCCAGCTGAATATGCATTAATCAGCCTGACTGATAAAATTTTCACAAGAGTCGGTGCTCTTGATAATCTTTCACAAGGTCAAAGTACTTTTATGGTCGAAATGGAAGAAACTGCAAACATAATGAACAATACAACCTCCCAAAGTCTGATTATTATGGATGAGATAGGAAGGGGAACCAGTACTTTCGATGGTTTAAGTATTGCCTGGGCCGTTGCTGAATACCTTCACGATCTCAACGGAGAAGGTGTTAAAACGCTTTTTGCAACTCATTATCACGAATTGACAAATTTAGCTGAGATTAAAGACAGGGTTAAGAATTTTAATATTGCTGTTAAGGAAATTGATGATACTATAATCTTTTTGAGAAAGCTTGTTGAAGGTGGAACTAATAAAAGTTACGGAATACAGGTGGCTAAACTTGCGGGTATCCCAGATTCTATTGTGAATACTGCTAAAATATTTTTATCAGATATAGAAACAAAACAGAATAATATCGATATTATAGATGAATCAGCAAAACCACCAAAACAGTTAAATTTATTTGAAGATTCACATGATGAAGTAATAACCAAATTAAAGAAAATTAAAATTAACTCTATTACACCCGTTGAAGCCCTTAATATTTTAAATGATTTACAAAATGATTTATGATTCCATATTTGACTTTTACCTAATGTTTCCATAAGTATAGATTTTTATGATGATTTCAAAAAAAACAATATTTTTATTACTTGCCTTTGCTTTATTAAGCACTCAGGTACACGCAAAAGATGTACGAAAAATATATTATGAAGCAAACGCATCATATAGTGAGCTTTCAAAAAATAAAGCTAAATTAAAACAACGTGCTAACTGGATTGCATCAATAAGAAAATTTCAGAATGTTTATATACAAGACCCTAATGGCCCATGGGCCCCTGCTGGATTGTATATGACCGGCCTTATTTATAAAAGGTTATATGGCTACTCAAACAGAAAAACTGATATTTTAGAATCAATTGATATTTTTGAAAGGTTGATTAAAAGATATCCTAAAAGCTCATATTCGATCAAAGCCAGAAAACAGATATCAAAAATTCGTAATCCAGGTTCTATAGTTAATAAAAAGGCAAGTATTAAAGTTATTAATCAATTAAGACACTGGTCAAATCCTGATTATACAAGAATTGTAATCGATTTGTCAGATCCTGTTAAATTTTCTCATAATCAACTTCATAAACCAGAACGAATTTTTGTTGATATTAGAGATTGTAAAATTGGTAGAATTCCAAAATTTATAAAGATTAATGATAATCTTTTAAAAGATGCCAGAGCATCTCAAAACACTCCAGATGTAGTTAGAGTTGTTTTTGATATAAAATCTATTAATGAATATAAAATATTTTCTCTTAAAAATCCTTTTAGAATTGTTATAGATGTAAAATCAAAAGGTAAAAAAAGGAAATATGACCCTCTTCCAAAAATTATCATTGGAAAGAGTCACAAAATCAAACCTGGAGCAATTGCAAAACAACTCGCTTTAGGCGTAAAAACCATTGTTATTGATCCTGGCCATGGTGGAAGAGATACTGGGGCTCCAGGCTATAAAAGAGGCGTTTACGAAAAGGATGTTGTTTTAAAAATCGCCAAAAAACTTGCACGGATTATAAAAAGAAAAATAGGTTGTAAAGTTTATCTTACAAGAACCCGTGATAAATACATATCCCTTGAAGAAAGAACAGCTATTGCAAACACCAAAAATGCAGATCTGTTTATATCAATACATACAAATGCTTCAAAAAACAAAAGAGCTACCGGAATTGAAACCTATTTTTTAAATCTTGCGACTGATAATGCATCAATTTCTGTTGCAGCAAGGGAAAATGCTACTTCAAAAAAGAACATCAGTGATCTTCAATCCATTCTTAATGATCTTATGCAAAATGCAAAGATAAATGAATCAAGTCTTTTAGCACGATACGTACACAAATCTTTAGTTAATCATATGGGAAAAAAATATAGCAGGATTAAAAACAAAGGTGTAAAACAAGCTCCTTTTTATGTTTTGTTAGGGGCTCAAATGCCTTCAATCCTTATAGAATCTTCTTTCATCAGTAACAAAACCGAATGCAAAAGACTTAAAAACAGCCATTACCAGGAGCAGCTTTGTTTAGGTATTACAAAGGGTATCAAAACTTATATTAGAAGAATTTCAAAATAATTACCTGAAATATTTATAATTTAAATATTGTCTGTATTGCACAGGACTAATCAGATCCATATAACTCATATCTCTTAAAACGCGACGTATTTTTCTTCTATGTCTTTTTTTAAGATACCTGTTATTAAAAATTGAATGATGATATTTTCTTGGTGAAGGCAAAAAAAGTCCCATAAATGAACCTTCAGCAGCATTAATTTGAATTGGTTTCTTTTTGAAATAGTACCTTGAACTTTTATGAACTCCATATATGTTTGGACCAAATTCAGCTATATTTAAATAGATTTCAAGAATTTGATTTTTAGTAAACCTTTCTTCAAGTGCTTTTGTTATAAAATACTCTTTGAATTTTCTTACAAAATTTCTATCGTTTGATAGAAACAGATTTTTTGCAACCTGCTGGGTAATTGTACTTGCTCCATATAAAATTTTCTTCTTTTTTAAATTATCAGCAAATGCGTTATACATTGCATCAAAATTTATTCCATTGTGTTCAAAAAAAGTGCTGTCTTCACTAATTACTATCGACCAAAGTAGTCCTCTGTTAATACGTTTTATGGGAACCCAGACATGTTTTGGTTTTCTAACTTCTATTTTTTTTACAACTTTCTTACTTGCAATTGTTTTTATTTCACTGAATTTCATAGAATCTATATCGGGCATAGAATTTATTATAATAATCAATGAAACTGTTAATACAGCTATGCAAAACCAAAATATGTATCCAGTTATCAGGCAAATTTTACGAATTAAATAGAATGGCTTAAGAAGGAACTTGAATTTATCTAACTTATATCTCATATATTTCCATTTTTTTCTTAATTTTAAAATTTATTTTTTTTACAGTATAATTTATTAACTCGCAACTTTAAAACTAATTTTCTCAATTTTAATTTTATTAAGGGAATCTCTAATAATTAGAATTTTTAATGAAATACAAGGCTGAGAAAAAAACAACGGGTTGATTTTACTATAGTTGTTTTTTTTGAAAAAGCAGTATTTCGCAAAAAGATCAGTTATTAGAGGTTCCCTTAAATAAAAAATATTTTTTGTTTTAAGCAAACATATGTTATTTTACCCGAATGAAAACATCTTTATTAAAAATATCAATTCTTTTTTAATTATTTTAAATATTTATATTGATATAAAGCCAAACTAATGCTTTTATCGATTGAGTTTTTCTTTATTTTCTAAAAAATAACGGAGTTAAAAAAATGGATGTAAAAGATGAATTTGCAGCTCTGAATCTTGGAACTCAAATCAGACAACTTAGAAATCAACGTGGTTTTACTCTACAGAATGTTGCAGATATGACTGGCTTATCAAAACCGCTTTTATCTCAAATCGAGAACAATATTGCATCTCCTCCAATAGCTACTTTAATTAAAATTTCAAAAGCTCTTGGTGTTAAAATTGGTCACTTTTTTAAAGAATCAGATAAGAATGAAAAAATAGTTGTTGTAAGAAAAGATGATAAATATGTCATTAATAAAAGACATCCTCACCAGGCTGCAGAGATTGGTTATTTTTATAAACCACTTGCATACCCTTTAGTAGATAAGCAGATGGAGCCATTTATTGTTGATATGCAAGAGATGGAAGACGATAAACTTGTATATAATAATCACGTTGGTGAAGAGTTTATCTATGTTATAAATGGTACACTTGAATTCAAATCATCAGGAAAAACAATTGTTTTGGAAGAGGGCGACAGTCTATATTTTGATTCTGTAATACCTCATGCTTTCAGAGGTTTAAATGCTTCTGCAAAGATTATTGCTATTCTTTACACACCAAAATAATCATATTTTATTTGACATAATAAACAATTGTTCAATATAACTAAACAGATCATTTATTGATTTTTCGAAAAAAAGCTTGTAACTTAAATCATCTCCTAAAAGCTTTTTTTCGAATACATTTTACTTATTCTTAAACCACTCAATTTTACTCATTAATCCATGCAATATACTAACTTCTCTTTTGTCTAATTCAGATCGACCATAAATCTTTCTAAATGTTCTCATTATGTGATCTGGATTTTGTGGGTCTAAAAATTCAATCTCTGAGAGAGTTTTTTTCATATGATCAAACAAGTTCTCAACTTCACTGTTTTCAGCAAGCTTTTTTCTCTTTAAGTTATATGACCCATTATTAATAATTTTACTGATTTCATATAAAACAACTGTTACAGAGTGTGAAAGATTCATTGATGTGAATTTTTCATCTGTAGGTATAGTAATAAAATGCTGACAAAGATCAAGATCATTAGTGCTTAAACCTGAATCCTCACGCCCAAATACAAGGGCAATTTTATTATCTTCGAACCTGTTAAATATATATTCAGATGCAGTATCAGGTGTAAAAAAATCTTTTCGGTATTTACCGTGTCTCACAGACGTGCCTATTGCAATATTGAAATCTGAAAGTGCAGTTTCAAGATCATCAAAAACAAGTGCGTTATCTAAAAGGAACTCTGATTTTAGAGCCATTTTTCTTGCCTGCAAACCTAAGTGGTCAGCATATGGATTTACAAATATTAGGTTTCTTAAACCAAAATTCATCATAGCTCTACAAACAGAACCAACATTTAAATCGCCCTGGGGCTCATTCAAAACTACAAAAATATTATCAAGTGACATATTATTACAAACCTATCTTTTCATTATCTTCTGGAAATACATCGAAATAGTAATCCTCAGATGTTTTTTTAAACCAGATTTTTTGATCTTTAAATGAAGAGAAGCTGATAAAAAAATTATCCTCTGCATAATCTACAAAATCATCAATCCAGTTTTCAATATTATTATTATTTGTTTCTATATAAATGGCATCAAATAAATCTAATTTTTGAAGATCATTCATATTTGGCAATTCATTTTTATTCCACCAGAAAACCTGTCTTTTCATTTCTCCGAAAAACCAAACATCACTCTTTTGTGAAACTACTGTAAATAGAACTGACCTGTTTCCACTTTTATTGTATTGCAATCTTAAGTCATTATCTAAAAATTGAGGTCTTTTAAGCATTATATTTTCCAGCATCTCTGTCGTACTTAGTTCATAGCTTGGCTCAAACATAATGACTTCAAAAGGTGTATAAGGGTTTTTCAATGAAACAACATTCAATACATCTAAAATATAATCAAAGTCTTTAATCTTATCTGAAAATATTACCTGATATGGGTTAGTAAGGTTTTCCGCAATCTCCTCAATTTTTTGAATCTCTCTTTTTGAGTTAAAAACTATTTTAGAAACATATTTTTCATCTGAAATATTAACAAAAACATCATTTTCAAATTGTTTTTTAGAATCTAAAGAAAGGTCAAGATCCGGTAGAGGAAAAAGAGCCATATCAAAAAGATTTTCGGTATTATCAATTGCAATAAGCATCTCGTCCCGTGAGAATGTTGGGGTACTAATAACAGTGTAAGGAGGTTCTTTCTCAAAATTTAATCCAAGTTTTTCACTGTTTTTCCTAAAATCAGTTCCAGGTAATACTGATAGAGGAAAAACCTGTACATCTTCAAACATATTGTTTTCATTTATGAATAGAATAGAATTTTTAAACCCTTCATAATTATCTCCTGGTAAGCCTAAAATAAGATCTATCCTTGGTACGATATCTCTTTCTTTTAAAAGATTAATGCCTTTTATGAAAGATTTAAGATCAGTTTTTCTTTTCATAATTTCAAGAGCTATTTCATTAGTTGTCTGAAGACCTGTCTCAAAACCTGTAAACCCGGCTTTATTAAACAGGTTTGCATCTTCTGAGTCTATCTTATCAGCTCTAATTTCGCTATTTATTCCGACAATTTTCTTATTATTAATTAAGGATATTTGTTTTAGAAGTTTTTTTAGATCAGGCCTGATATTTAAAGATGGATCTAACAGATAAAGTTCCTCAACTTTGTTTTCGACTGCCCATTTTACGCTTTCTATAATCCTCTTTTCATCTCTAAATGATAATTTTGATCTGGATTTATTATAATAACAATATCCACATGTGTATGGGCAACCTCTCATTGTTTCAAGTAGCATCGTTCCGTTTATTTTAAAATCCAATATACCAGTTAGATATGGATCAATGCTCTCTTCGAACAAACATTTATTAGCAGGTTTTTCATCAATAATTTCACAGAATTTCTCTTCACCTTCCCCATAAACATAAAAATCAACATATTCAGATTTTGATAGATTGTTGTCTTCTGTTATTTCTGGTCCACCGAAAATTACTGAAACACCTGTTTTTTTCTTAATAACTTTCGAAATATATTTTGATCTTTCAAGATTCCAGCTAAAAACTGTAAAACCAACTATATCTGGTTTACTTTCCAGAATAGTTTTGATTATTGCTGAATCTCCAAGATATGAAGATATTTTTTCATCTAAAATTGTTACAATATTTTTTCCATTAATATCATATGCAGTTTTTAGAGAAGCTGCTCCCATGGGTATATTGCCAGTTTTCATCCCATAATTTAATTTCTGTATTGGAAGTTGTACTAACAATACTTTCTTCATAATTATACCATATTTTATAATTTAATATTAGATGACAAGATGCTATTATTACTATTTAAAATTCATTGCAAGATATCTTTTTTTTAATAAATGATCCTTTAAACATCGTCAAATATTGTAATAGTCACTTTTTATATGTACAATAACAGAGTTATCTTAAATTTCATGTCCCACTTCTTACTCTATTTTGGAGGTAACATGACCGAAATTAAAAGTTTATACAATGATATAATTAACAGCATGGGTGTGAAAGATCTTGAAATTCCACTTACTGCTGTAAAGATATTCAGGGATAAGAATTATCCTCCTGAAAACATAAAAAAATATATATTAGGTAATCTTACTTTAACAAGCTGTCAGGCTGCAAAACAAGCTGCGCTTGGTGATAATGTTTGTCTAAACAGAGATAATATTGGTTGCATTGCAGCAGCTATCACATTTGGACTTGTTGATTCTAATCAAAAAGAGCCAATGACAGGTTCAAGGGTTTATACAGACATAATGAAAGATCAATCCGGTAAAGATAATAAATTTAAAGCACCGAGCCCTAAAGATTTTACAGATGGGCTTGTTTACGCTTGTAAAGATGCTGGTAAACCTGATTTTGCATTGTTTGGCAGCGATGATTCAGGAAGGTATAAAGATGTTGAAACGGCTAAAAAAGCAATAAAAGATATGTTAAAGCTGGAACCAGCCAATACTAATGCTGTTTTCTTTTATAATAAAGATTTAAAAGATTTTATAGAGCCCGATATAATAGTTTTAAGTGTTAGACCAGTTGAACTAATTCGTTTGATCCAGGCTTTTCAATATATAACAGGTGAAAGGGTTACTTCCAGTATGGGTGGTATAAGAGTTGTAAATTCAGATCTTATCGTTAGACCTTTTCTTGAACAAAAAATAAACATTTCATCCTATTGCTTAGGCGCACGCCTTATTGGGCAATACGATGCTAACAGGCTTGGTATGGGGATTCCCTACAATGATTTCAAAGTCATTGCACGGGGTATGGTAGAATCAAAAACAGGCTTTCCATTTCATCTTTATCCTGGATCAGATGAATCAGCTATATAAAGGAATTTTTGAATGCTGAATAATTATACTAAAACTTATATCAATCAGATGTCCAGACGAACAGGCATTTATATTACAGAGCTTCATCTAAGGGTTCTGGAATATGCTCACAGTTACTACGAGGCTAATAAAGTTGGTCCTTTGTATGATAATATAGAAAAAAATACCGGGGTTACTAAAAATGATATCGATGAAATTTTCCCCCATGGTATTAACTCCGTTTATACATGGGTTGGAATTCCAATACATTCAATAGATGATTCATGTAAACCTATCGCAGATATCGAAGTTCCTGAAAATGAAGCAAGAGATGTATATTTTGATCATAATGGTACAACTTATATACGAGATGAGGTAAAAAAATATCTTGTAGAATATTCAAATGGAAATTATGGCTATGGAAATCCTTCCAGTAGTACTTTTCTAGGTAAAAAAGCTTTTGAGCATGTTACAACAGCAAGAAAAGAGATCGCTTCATGTATGGGAGCAGATCCATCAGAAATTACTTTTACAGCAAGTGGGTCTGAGGCTAATAACCTTGCAATTAAAGGCATAGCTTTTAAATATCATGAGACTAAGGGACATATCATAACAACACAAATTGAACACTCTTCTATTACAGAATCTGTACAGTTTTTAGGAATGCTTGGTTATGATGTTACCTTTATTGATGTTGATAACAATGGTCGTATCACTGTTGATGCAGTTAAAGATGCACTAAGGTATGATACACTTCTTGTTGCAGCTATGGCTGTAAATAATGAAATAGGTACGATTAATCCTATAGCTGAAATTGGTGAAGTTTGCAGATTGGCTGAAATCCCATTTATTGTTGATGCTATTCAGGCCTTCGGAAAGATAGAGTTAAACCCTAAAGAGATGGGAATTTCCCTCATGTCCATATCCGGACACAAACTTTATGCACCTAAGGGAATCGGTGCTTTATACATCGATAAAATGTTATCGATAGTTCCACTTGTTCATGGTGGAGGTCAGGAATTTAACAGAAGGTCAGGTACAGAAAATGTTGGGCATATAATATCATTTGGTAAAGCTGCAAAGATTGCACATAAAGAGATGGATTCTGAATATAAAAGGCTTACTAAAATAAGGGACTATTTTTTAGAACAGCTTAAGGAAAAAGTTCCGGGTCATATTGTTAATGGATCTATGGAGGAAAGAGTACCTCATAATTTAAATATAGGTTTTCCTGGTATAGATAGTGGAACTCTTCTGATCAGCTTAAACAAGATTGGTGTATATGTATCATCCGGATCATCCTGTAGCTCTGGTAGCAAAGAAGGTTCTCCAATAATTAAGGCTCTTGGTGTTGATACAGAATATTACGGAACAATAAGATTTAGTTTTGGCCAAAAAACAACTAAAGAAGATGTTGATTATCTATTCAAATATCTTCCAGACATACTTGAACAGATTAAAGATGACAAAGATAAGAAATAAATAGTTTTTAAGTATTATAATGGCTTAACTATTTCTGAAAAAAGGTTGTTATTTGTAGAGATAAGATTAAAATCATCTTCCATTACCCTGCTCATATCAATCACTTTTTTCCAGATGTTCATTCTATCTTTGTCATTAAAATCCATAAAATCATTTCTATCCGGAATCTTTTTATTTGGTAAAGTCTCTAAGAATTTTTCAGAAGGTGATATTAGAACCATCTTATCTAAAGTCTCTTTAAATGGTTTTCTGTATTTAAGTTTTTTATCAAGCCATCCTGGAACAATCCGATTTGAGTAGTGTGGGAAAAGTATTAAACCATCTGTATTTTCATATTTTAAGTCCATATTATAGTCGATACAACCACCGTCTCTGTATACCTTAGAATCAATTCTAACGCCTTCCATGACATATGGTATAGAACCTGAAGCAAGCAAAGCTTGTTTTAAATTATTTTCTGTAAGAGCAATTTTTTCAATGCCAAACTGATCTGAATTAAAAAAATCCGGATATAAACGCTTATCGTAAAAAAGAGCTCTTTTGAATAATAAATTCAAGAAGTCTCTATTAAGCAAATTTAAGATAAAAGCTATCGACAGACCTAATCCCTGTGTTATTTTATTAAATGATGAAACAGGCCATTTACATTCTGCTGTCATTATATTCAGTCTGAAGAATGGATGATTCAAAACATCGCGAGTTCCATTACTCAAAAAAGTATCAATAATATTTGCTGTCTCGCTACTAATGAATGAAGAGGTCCTGTTATCTTCATATGATTGACTTATATAAGCATTTTCAAATCTCTTAAATGATTCTTCAGAATCTTTGTTACAAATACATGCAAATCTGAATGTTGCTATGGATGATCCTATAAGAGGAAGAGGTTTTTTTCTTTCATTTAGCCACTGACCAAAAATTGCCCGGTCAAGATTTCTAAGAATAAGCCATTTGGGGCCACCAGCAGCACCTGCAACAACATCTATAAGTTCTTTATTAAAACCATTTTTATTGATTAATTCCCTTGCTTTATCTCCGGCTTTAATTGTTATAGAGTTTTTAAATTTCATAGTATTATTTCTGTTCATTTATTATTATTGATCTGATTTAAAAAAAATTGAATTATGGATGGTACAGGATAATAATGCTTTTGTAATGAATTATTTTGATTAGCTATGGATTTTAATGAGTACAAAAACAAAAAAGGCTTACAATATAATTTGTAAGCCTAATATTTGGTACCGAAGAGAGGATTTGAACCTCCACGCCTTGCGGCACTAGATCCTAAGTCTAGCGTGTCTACCAATTCCACCACTTCGGCTAATTTTCAAATTTTTTGGTACCGGAGAGAGGATTTGAACCTCCACACCTTGCGGCACCAGATCCTAAGTCTGGCGTGTCTACCAATTCCACCACTCCGGCATTTCCAAAAGACCTGGCTTTTATATGGATTTTAAGAATTAAAGTCAAGCATATTTTTATAGTTTTTTAATATTTGTTTTTTTGTTTATTTAAGATTGATAGGAGTTCACTACTTTTTTTAAGGTCTACAAAGTACAAACTATTATTATTTATAAAGATATTTGTTGTTTTAGTCTTGATTAAAGGATCATCCCATTCATTTGTTTTATATTGCTTTTTATAAGTTTTTTTAAGTTCCTCTATAATTTTCTCACGATCCAGCTCATTGAAATTTACTCTTACACAGAAAAGTTCCCGATTATAAAAAAATATTTTTTTACCTTTGCTAATTTTATAGCATTTCAATTTTTTTTTATTTCTAACATTCAGATAGTATTTATTTTCTGCATCATACAGTGAAATACCAAGAAAAATACTTTTGTTTAAAGGCTTAAACTCCCAACCCCATTTTTTATACTCATCATCATACGTACTTAGTAATCCCTTTACAACTCTTTCATCCATATCCCATTTTAAATATTTCCAACCTCCAATAGAATTTTTTATTCTCCATTTTTTGTTAGTATATTTAATTTTTTCTTTCATTATTTTTTTGTTCAAAAAGACTATAGAGATCTCAGATTCACTTATCTTGTAAATGATATTTACATCTTTTGATTCAAATGTTCTGACTCTAAAATTATTAATCAGGTTGAAATTAGTTTTCTGAAGATCACCATCACCATACAGATTTTTTATAGAATTAATATCATTTTCAACATCTGATTCTTTCTCAAAAATTATTTTTAGGTAATAAAATTTATCATTAAAAAAGCCATAGATTTTGTTCTTTTTTTGGTAAAGTGTTGAAGGTAAATAACCATAGTTTGTATTATCATTATAATACAAAATATTAGATAAACCCATTGTTCTACTATATCTGATTCCAGGTATTTGCTTATATCCAATGCCCCATTTAAAATTTTCAACACCGTAAAAACCTTTTTTTACAATATCTATATATTTTTTTTCTTTGTTCTGGGCATAAATGCTGGAACAAACAAGAATAATTATAATTAAAACAGCTGATATTTTTTTCATATATAAATCCATTATTTTGTAATATACATAACTATAAACGAATTATCGGTTTTTAAGGAAAAAACTTTAGGGAACATCTATTAATTAGAATTTTGATTGAAATACAGATTACAAGAGCTTTTTAGTTTTATAAAATCACTGCATTAGAAAAAATAACGATTCGTTTATAAAAATATTTTTTTGTATAAAACAGGATTTATTATGTCAAAATCAAACTACACTTGTAATGACTACAGAGAAGAGATGATTCTGTTATCTCTGCAGAAAAGATTAACTGATGAAAATCTATCAGAAAAGGATAAAGAATCTATTTTAAAAGATATTGAGAAACTTGAGCGGGAAATGGAAATGGATTAACACATGGAATCGCATATAGTTCCCGAAAAAACTGTAAAAATGAGACTAAATGAATACATACATAAGAATGTTGATTTTAACTCAATATGCTCTAGAAAAGCTGTTCAAAAGGCTATCAAAAGAGATCAAATTAAAATTAATGGAAAATATACAGAAACAGGTTATTTTGTAAAACCAGGTGATGTCATTGAATTTAAGGAAATTGATACTTTTAGTGATAGAATTTTTGGATTAAAATTAAATGTTATTTATGAGGATAAACATCTTGCTGTAATCGATAAACCAGCTGGTTTTGATGTTAATGGAAATAAATTCAAGACAATAGAAAATTCTCTGTCCCATAATTTAAAGTTATCTGATGAGAAAGATGCTTTGTTAAGGCCTGTACCTGTGCACAGACTTGATAATCCGACAAGAGGACTTTTATTAATAGCAAAAACAGCATCAGGTAGAATTAATCTATCAAGACAATTTGAGGAAAGAACTGTTAAAAAAACATACAATGCTGTTGTTGTGGGAAAACCTGATATAAAAGGCAATATTGAAATTGAGATAGACAACAGATTTGCATCAACAGACTACAAGCTTCTTAACAGTGTTGATTCTTTAAAATGGGATTTTCTAAGCCTTGTTGAACTAAACCCTTTTACAGGCAGGAAACATCAACTTAGAATACATCTTTCAAAATCAGGATTCCCTGTTTTGGGTGATAAAATTTATTGCAAAGAAAAATTATTAAAAGGAAAAGGATTGTTTCTTTGTGCTGTAAAAATTGAGTTCAAACATCCAAAAACAGATAAAACTCTAATTTTTGAAATAGATCCACCTAATAAATTTAATAAAATATTGGAATCAGAGCAGAAAAACTATGAAAGATATGGATTAAAATAGATTAATAGTTATCTTAAGGGAATCTCTAATAACCTCTCTTTTGGCGAAATACATTGTTATTTCCAAAAAAAACTGTAATAAAATCGGCT
>JAAELO010000632.1 GCA_024226555.1 Desulfobacterales bacterium
AAAGAGGGCGGAAGAAAAAAACTTGAAGCAAGCAAACTTTTTTTTTTTATAAACTTTCCTTGCTTTCAACAAACTTTTCAAATGACTTTTTCGACAAACTTTGGACTTGAAAATCAACAAACTTTTATCTTCCTTTTCGACAAACAATCTTCTAATCTGTTTTGCGACAAACAAACTTTGCTCCTCGAAGAGAGTGAGAGAAATTAAAGATGCCCGAGTTAAACGGGCGTTCGCATACTTTTGTGGGTGTGGTGTCGGGTGCGACCATACATATATGGGATGATTGCACCACTTCAGTCTTTCTTTAGGTGGAAGTAGTAGAGGAGAGGTCCGTCCCTTTACGAAAAACAAAATTTCAATTCCCAAAATCGTTGTTTGGATATGGGAGAAAGGAGAGCTGGCCGGGTATCGTAATTATAAGAGCTAGGTGTTAAGGAGAGGTAGGCATGGCAAGGAGAGTTGGTAAGAAGAGCTCGAGGAGGGCATGGTAATTAAGGAGAGGAGGTAAGGAGATGTAGGCATGGTAAGGAGAGGAGGTAAGGAGAGGTAGGAGCATTGTAGGAGAGGTTGAGGCATTGTAGGAGAGGTTGGGGCATTGTAGGAGAGGTTGAGGCATTGTAGGAGAGGTTGGGGCATTGTAGGAGAGGTTGAGGCGTTGTAGGAGAGGTTGGGGCATTGTAGGAGAGGCAGGG
>JAAELO010000633.1 GCA_024226555.1 Desulfobacterales bacterium
CCCCCCCCCCCCCCGAAAAAATTTTTTTTAAAAAAATTGACAAAATGAGTCCCTCAAAAATTTTTTTAATTTTTTTTTTCAAAATTAAATAAATTGGAAATTTCTTTATAGGCGAAAATTTATTTAATTTTTGTCATAAGGAAAACTTCATTTTTTTTAATATTTTACTCGCCCTCTATATTTTTATTAATTAAATAAATCGACGAAAAAATTGGTTTGTTCACTTATTTAATTTCGCAAAATTAAAAAAGGACCTCCATCCTAGCAGTGAACCCTTACCCCCAGGACACTTAGCATACCCAACCAACCCTCAAGGTCAAACCGGAGGCTACTCAGCAGTCCAAACAAAAGATACTGAAGTAGTTGTGGAGAGCCCCCTTCCTAGGCCTCCTCCACAGAGTCCACAGAGAACAATAATAGACCAACAAACACAACAAACTGTCGTACTCATACCTCCGGACATTAAGCATGTACAACCACTACCATTGCCAGTGGGAGAAGGAGAAAAAGAAGCAGGAGAAGAAGAAGAAGAAGAATTGGAACCAAATGAAGAGCCGATAGTAAAGATGTTTTGGTTTTTTCAAGCTCTTTTATTCGTTATTTATATTATTGGATTTGCGGGGAAAGAAAAAGGTTGGCAGCGTTTTAAGGGAGAAGTTGAAGGCTGGGAGTATAATTTTAATGAGGTCTGTGAAGATGGTAGCTTTCATAATCCATTTTGGTGGAAAAGAATGCTGACTGATCCTGTTTTCGAAAACTGGGTTCAATGTCGTTGGAATACATTAAGAGCCGGGGCCTTTTCTAACGATTCTATATTGGCGCAAATTGATGAATGGGCTTCGTTTTTAGATGAAAGCCAGGAGAGGAATTTCGACCGTTGGCCCATCCTTGGAAGTTATGTTTGGCCAAATCAATTCCTGGGTGAAACCTATGAGGAAGAGATTGAATTTATGAAGGATTGGATAAGCGACCGCCTGTTATGGATGGATGAGCA
>JAAELO010000634.1 GCA_024226555.1 Desulfobacterales bacterium
ATCGATGGCACAAATAATTTTTCAAAAACAATTTATGCGAAAATAGGAAAAAATAATATGGGAAACATACAAATTAAATTAATGCAAAGAATTATTTGAACTCATATCAAAAAAAATAATTTTCAAAGTAACATTTTTTTTAGAATTGGTCCAAATAATTAAATATTTTTCACCACAACGTACAGCAATTGTTGAAGTGGTGAACGTGCACACCTTTGCCTTAAACAACAACTTAGGGAGGACTATTCGTGGTTGTGGCTTTGTCTTTCCAGCATCGTATTGGTAGGTGTTTCTTCAGTTTCACTATTGTCCACCCCGAACCACTGTTCCAGAACAGTTTCAGAACTTATGGACAAAGAATTTTCGTCCCAAATATATTTTAAATATTATTTAATTTATTACAATTTTCAAGTGGGCTATCTCGACTTTTTTTATTTTTTTTTATTTTTCTTTATTTTTTTATGTTTTTTATTTTTTTTAATATTTTTTTGTCGTCTGAGTTTTGCGAAAAGAAATTATTTTTTTGCCAACACCCCAACGTAAAAGGGAAAGCGAAAAAACAGAAACAAATAAAAAACAATAATACAAATTTCGTCTAAACACATTTTTAATATTATTGACTGCTGATTTCATCCAAATAATTTATTTGCACCTGTGGATTTTAATTATGTTTTTAATGCATCATTTTAATTATTTTTTTTAGTTCTGTTCTTTTATTTTCTTCAACTGGCGGTTTGTTTATTTATCTTTCTTCATTTTTTTATTTTATTTTTTTTAGTTTTGATCTAAATCATTACTTTCGGCGTCCCCCTTAAAGGGGCCTGCTTCTGAGGAAAATGACCACTTATTTTTTTTGCCGTAAGGTTTTATTTATTTTGTTTTACGGTTTTGGGAGTTTTATTATTTTTTTTGCCCGAAAAGCACCAAAATAAACATTTTTAAAAAAGGGCATAGATTGCTACCACTTTTTATTCATTTAGGCCCCCCCCCCCCAAATAAATCATTC
>JAAELO010000635.1 GCA_024226555.1 Desulfobacterales bacterium
ACAATCTTGCGTATGGCGCCTTTACATGAATCGACAACCCTCCACGGAACATTCGAAACGGTGAGGGCGAGAACCAAAAAGGTAGGACCTGAGGTGCCCTATCAAGTTGCGTTGGGGGTCTTGGGTGTGTGCGCGGATAGGTATGGTCACTGATTGTGTCTTTGTGTCCAAAACACAGTATACAGAGGGCGCGAAGGCGCACACCCTCCAAGACCCCAACACGACATTGGTAGAGCTCCTCAAGGCGCATCTTTTGATCTGCCACACCCATACCTTCGAATGTTCTGTGGATTCATGTAAAGACAAATACACAAGGTCGACATGGACACAAAAATGTCGAAGATATACCCATAGGTTTGCAATTTTGCTCATATGTCCTAAACTGCACTGGCAAGCGTCTGTTTCCGTGCAGCCACCATAGTAGGGATTATACATAGGTTGGGGAGCTACGCAATCGGTAGACGACACGGGATTTCCATTATCACAGACTTGGATCTTTGCACAATCGTCACAAACTGCATGAAGAGTATATCCAGCATTTCCAACACAGCCGCTCGCTCCATCATTTGGATTCACACAAGCATATTCGAATACGCACGCATCATCTGGAATTTCGATTTTTGCTG
>JAAELO010000636.1 GCA_024226555.1 Desulfobacterales bacterium
CTTTTGTGATTTTTGCTATTTGTTTTTTAGCTTTATCCCACCAATCAAGTGGATTATGAAAGTCATGAAAGATGGAAATCCAAAATTGAAGAAATCCTGACATTGCAAGTTGATATTCTTCTTGTTGTAAGATAGACGTATTCATTTTCCATGCTCCCTTTCCCCGCTCTATTTTATCAAAATCAAAAACTAGTAAAACTTTTTGATGATCTGAGTGGGGAAATGGAACAATTTCACATTTGGTAAAGTAATGCATAGTAGCTTTTGAAATGTAAAATCTGTCAAGTCTACTGTAAGTTCCAAGAGTGCTTTTGCATGTAAATTGTTTATCATCAGGGTGAAAGGTTCTCCAAATATCTTGCAAATCATTTTCATTAACCGTCTCGATTAGTGGTTTTTTAGAGATATCGCTACGTGTTGTTTCTGTACTTCTGTCAAAGTTATTATCAAGAACTGTATTGAAATCACCACCATAAATGATAAATTCAACATCTGTATACTTTTGAATTTTAGATTGAATTTCAGAAAATTTATCTTTTCTTTTTTGTGTTTTATTGCCTCCGGTAGGCGCGTATACATTTATTAAGAGAAACCGGTGATCGTCCATGGATATATCAGTAAAAATGTAATTTCCTTCAGGACAAATTTCATTAGAATGAATTATTGCAGCAATATTTTGAGAAATCAGAGTGCTAACACCTGCAAAGTTATTGGGAGAAATTGAGTGAATTTTTGTTCCTTTCCATCTATTATCTGAAATAATGAGGCTTTTCGTGTTATCGTTTAAGTGCGTCTCCTGCATAAATACAATATCTGGCTTGTCATTGTTTAAATTATGAAAAATGGCTTCTGCTTTGGTCTGATCATTCAGGCCATTGACATTTATACTAATTATGGATGGCATTGTCTAATTTAAGGAAGGCCACAATTCACTTCAAAAAAACATTAAATTAATTAAACAACAAAAAGGAGGGGGGTAATATTACTTATAGAGGTGAGTCTGTCTTTTTCTGTTTCTTTTTCTTTGTTCTTGTCTTGCTGTTCTCTGTCTTTGCTGTGCAGGATGATGATGATGAGATGGGTCTTTTTTGAGTGTGTGATTGAGTGGTTGGAGAAATTGGAGATGAAATTTGTGTGGCTGGGTGTGAAAGATTTAAAAGGGTGGCTGCAATTTCTGGGGTTATTGGTTGTTGATGATGTTGGTATGGTATGGGTGTTGTGATCATGGCTCGTGAAGATTGAGTATCTTGGGGTGATGCAGGTGAGGTTGAAATGTCAGAATAGTCTTGAGATGAGTGATATGATGGAGTGGTAGGAGAAGGCATGGGATGGAAAATGGAGGGGTCCTCAGCCTGACTACCACTGTTGGCGACAAATTGTGTTGCGTCCTCGTCCTGTGTGTCTGAGTCACTCCCACTCTCGCTGTCTTCGTGTTGTTGTTGTTGTGGTTGCTGTTGTTGTGTTGTGGGCGAAGGCCTAAGTTTGAATTTAGGCCCTGCCGGTCTGTCCTGTTC
>JAAELO010000637.1 GCA_024226555.1 Desulfobacterales bacterium
AACAGTGAGATGAGAATTGAAAAATATGATGAACTTGGAAACACCTATGGTTCTGATCTGAGGGATAAATCCATGATATTACAGAACATGACCCTTATGGAAAAAAAAGAGGATGCAATAAATCTTGTAAAAGAGATTTCAAAAGCACTCTCGGGAGACTCAAGCTACAGTACTCAAACAACAGCATTTGCGCTAATGGCTGTTTCTGAATATTTTGGTATTAACTCTCCATCATCAAAATTCTCATTTGAAATCATACAAAACGGAAAGTCACAGATTATTGAATCATCAACGCCAATTTACAAAAAAGTGTTAACAGATATTCCTCTTTCCGGCAGCGATATTGAAATAGCAAATAGAGAAGGAGGAGTACTTTACGGAGTAATTTTATGTGAGGGAGTTCCAGAAGCAGGCTTTGAACGTGAATCTTCAAATGGTTTGAAAATCAGTGAATACCATCTCACAAAGCAGTACAGCGATATTGTTGATTCAAATTACAAACAGGGCAGTGATTTAATTATAAATATCACAGTAAAAAATACTACTCCCACAGAATATGAAAATCTTGTGCTGACAGAAATAGTTCCATCAGGCTGGGAAATTCATAATGCAAGACTTGATAATAATGTTGTTTCAAACGGAGATGTCGATTATCAGGATATTCGTGACGACAGAATTTTCACATACTTTAATTTAAAACCCTGGGAAAGAAAAACATTCCAGGTTCTGTTAAACGCTTCCTATCTTGGAAAGTATTACAAACCGGGAGTAAGCGTTGAAGCCATGTATAATCCGAAAATAAGTGCTAACACCGTGGGTAAATGGATAACAGTAAAAAAATAGAGATTTTTACCAGATTTCTGTAGGGGCCCCTTGTGGGTACCCGCTTTTTTTGTGGAAGTTAAATTCACGATTTTTTTATTGTTGTAAATTCATTTGAAATCAAAAATGTAGTCAGCTATAGTAAAAGAAAAAAGGATGACCTCAATTCAAAATAATATATAGTTGTTAACAATTTGAATATTAAAAACAACAATATTAAAAAAAAGAGGCCATCCAAATGAAGAAAAAAGCGTATCGAGCGACAGATGTCAACAAAATAAATATCGAATCACTTTTATCAAGAACTTCTAATGAGAGGATAGTGTTTGGAATTGATATTGCTAAAGAAAACAATTTTTGCTCCTTAATGAATGAAAAACGAGAAGTATTAACAACAGTTAAGTGGCTTCACCCGGTACAAACAAAAGAATTTATAGGGTTTGTAAAAAAGTTCCAGAAAGCAGAAGCAGTTATGGAACCCAGTGGCTCATATGGTGATCCGATTAGATATATGCTTGAACAAAATAGTATACCAGTATATCGGGTCAGCCCTAAAAGAAGTCATGATTGTGCAGAAGTATATGACGGAGTTCCCAGTTTACATGATGCAAAATCAGCAGCAATAATTGCAAAACTCCATATTGATGGAGCAAGTGAAACATGGCAAATGAAGCAGGATCACGAAAGAGACCTATTAGCAGCAATTACAACACTGGATGTATTAAACAGCCAATTAACCCAGAATGCTAACCGGATAGAAGGGCTTATGGCAAAATACTGGCCGGAAATGAGTAAGTATTTAAAATATAAGAGCACAACATTTCTGGAACTGACAAGTTGTTTTGGTGGTCCGAATAAAATCGCGTATCAGAAAGAAGAAGCCCATGCTCTTATGAGAAAAGTAGGTGGACATTTTTTAGCTTTAAAAAAAATTGATAAAATTATTGAATCAGCAGAAAATACAATAGGTGTCCCGATGACTAAAGGAGAACAGACTGAATTTAAATATCTTGCTGAACGAACTTTGAAATTGCACAAAGAAGTAAAAGCAAGCAAAAAGAAAGTTGAAATTTTAAGTCAGGAGGATGAGCCAACCAAGAATATCAGTCATGTAGTTGGAAAAGCCACAGCCGCTGTTATTGTAACATTCTGTGGGAATCCTTTACAGTATAGCTCCAGTAATCACTGGTTAAAAAGTTTCGGTTTAAATTTGAAAGAAAAAAGCAGCGGCAGGTATAAAGGTCGACTAATGATTACCCGGCGAGGCTCTGGACGAAGTAGAAAGTGGCTCTATTTTTCAGCTCTCCGATTGATTAAAAATGACAAAATAGTAAGAAGTTGGTACTTAAAAAAAGCAGACCGAGACGGTGGTGTGAAAATGAAAGCAATTATTGCAATAATGCGTAAACTTGTTAAAGCGTTATGGTATGTTGCCAGAGGAGAAGTTTTTGATACTTCAAAGATGTTTAATACAAAAAACTTAGGAATTGTAATATAAGTACAAAATAATAAAAGTGTTTAAAAGTCATCAATAACAAGGAGGCAATCACTTAATGTAAAAATTTGATTATGTACTGATTCTAACTGGGTGACCTTCGGCCCATCCTCAAGCCCGTTATTACGAGCGAGGCTCATATGTAGTCTTGAGGCACCCTGAAAAAACCAGGTCTGATAAAATATTCAATGTAGCTGATTAGATGCTATTAAATATAGACATCCCATGTGACAGGTTAGAGTTACCGGTCTGGAGACTTCTGGAATTTTGTATATAATTATTTATTGATCCGTAAGTATTCCGAACAATACATAAGTCAATTTTGTTAAATGGAAGAGACTCTAAGGCAACCGCTGCCCCGTAAGCCGCCCATGGGCGGCTTACGGGGCAAAAAAGAGTGAAAAACATTTTTCAAAAAATCGGAATACATGCGGAGTAACTTTGAAGAAAAACTAAAAAAACAATACAAAAAAAGGAATTGACATTCTTATGACAGGATGGGCAAAGGTTTACCGTGCCCATCTTGTATTGACGCACCCGTTAATTTTGAAAATTCCATTACTTGAATAAAGAAAATAGTCTTTCATTGTTTTTTGTTCGATTTTTCATTTTGAATAATTCAAATCAATAAAATCATTTTTTGATATCTTTGATTTATACCAGTTTTGTATTATCAACCAAAGATGGGCACGGCATTACCTTTGCCCATCCTACATATTTTGTAACTAAACTTTCTATGTTGATAATCTATAACTTTAATAGTGCAACGATGGATAATTGAGATTATTTTGCTCCTCCGAAAGTTGAGATTATATCATCAAATCCTTATATTTCTCTTTCAAGCTCCCGGAGACTTCAATTATTCTCTCCCCGTCACAATCAGAAACCACAACTCTCTCTTTTTCTGTTTCAGGCAGCTTTGTATAACT
>JAAELO010000638.1 GCA_024226555.1 Desulfobacterales bacterium
CGTGGGCGTAGTAGTCGTAGCCGTGGTAGTCGTAGTAGTGGTGGCCGCCGTGGTGGTCGTGGCCGTAGTAGTAGTAGTAGTAGTAGCCGTAGTAGATCAGTGTTTTCTCCAAGTTGTTTATCCGCGTTTTTATAATTGTTTTTGTTTTTTTATCAGAGTTGTTTTATCATCGTTTTTGTTTATCCACGTTTTTTTTCTCCAAGTTTGCTTTATCAGCCTTTTACGGCTTCGCCGGCTTCAGACCGACAGGGAATGAGCTTCGTGCGGATGAAATGAGATTTTAGGGAATACGGTTATCTATTATGGTTTCGGCAGGAAGTGAGTTGTAGGGCTTCGTCGGCTTTGGGACGACAATAAAATTAGATTTTAGGGAATACGGTTATAAATTATGGTTTCGGCAGGAAGTTAGTTTTAGGGCTTCGTCGGCGTTAGGACGACAAGAAAATGAGATATTAGGGAATACGGTTATATATTATGGTTTCGGCAAGAAGTTAGTTTTAGGGCTTCGTCGGCTTTAGGACGACAAGAAACTGAGATATTAGGGAATACGGTTATATATAATGGGTTCGGCAGGAAGTTAGTTTTAGGGCAACGACGGAACGTCTATTTCCCAGCGACAAGGACTGTTTTTTTTAACCTACAACCACTACGACTACTACTAC
>JAAELO010000639.1 GCA_024226555.1 Desulfobacterales bacterium
TTCAAAAATCTGTATGGAAAGCTTTGCAATCAATACCTTACGGGAAAACCGAGACATATTTAGGTTTAGCACATAAATTAGATAATCCTAAAGCAGTTAGAGCAGTAGCTGGTGCAAATGGTGCAAATGCAATTGCGATTATCATTCCTTGTCATAGAGTAATTAATAGCAACGGATCTTTAGGAGGTTTTGCTGGAGGACTATCCGTTAAGAGAAAACTACTTGATATTGAAAATCAATTATTATTAAAATTTAACTAATTATACTTGATAAATATATTTTTACTATTTTTTGGTATCAAAAGTACTGGTTTAGGAGTTTGGATTTTCTTTTGAGTACCCAAAAATCTGTAATCCCTCAGAAACAACTGATGGGTAAGAATCACCTAAAAAAAGATTCCCTGTAAAGTAATTTGTCCGTTTTTTTTCATGTTTTTACCTCCAGTAAATTAGGGAGTAGAAATCTAACTCCTAATTCATCAACGAGAGCTTCTATGGGGGACTTTCCTCCTAATATCTTCCGAGGATAGTTATTCATCCAGTCTTGTATTTTTCTGATAGAACTTTTTTTTACCATACCTATATCACTTCCTTTTTTAATAAACCGCCTTATGATTCCGTTGTGATTTTCATTTGATCCACGTTCATAAGAGCTGTATGGATGAGCAAAAAATAACTCAGTTCGTGAATTATTATTTAATACTGAGCTTTCTATTCCCATAGCATCCGAAAATTCTGATCCATTATCCGATGTAATTGATTTGAACATTTGCCTAAAAGATACACTGCCAATCTGACGCTCAATTTTATCCATTTCAAACTTTACGGAAGCTGCTGTTCTATCAGATATTTTTCTTATAATTTCTGTTCTTGTTTTTCGCTCTGTAAGTGTCAATAAGCATGAAGATGAGCATTCTTTTCCACTGTATACAGTATCCATTTCCCAATGTCCTACTTCAGATCTTTCATTCGCCTCTTTAGACCTTCTTTCAATGCTCTTAGATGCATTCATTGCGTTTGAATGCCTTTTGATTTTCGTTTTTGGCTTATAGCGCTTTCCTGCATATAGTAAATCTTTCTCTGTTATATCAGTGATATCCCCTGCTTCAATATAGTTGTAAAGCGTCTTTTCACAAATCCTGGTATTACTAGGCCATTGAGTTCTTTCAAAATGATGTATTATTGCATAAGGGCTGTATTTATCTTCCTTAATAAGCTTTGAAATTGCATTAACCATTTTCCAGTCTCTACCGAGCTTGATTGAAGGACCTTTTGCACTATTTTTTAAATATGTATCGTTTTGCGCATACTCAGCATTGTATACCTTGATTTTACAGAGATCGCTAGTTAAATGTTCCACCATTCCTCTTTTAATTTCACGACGAATAGTCCTCTCACTCTTATAGAGTAAAGTCCCAAGAATTGTTGGGCTAGTGATTTTCTCATAGTGATTTGTGCCATTATAATGATACTCTAACAATAACCGTTCTTCCCATTTAAAATGTGTATACTTACATTTAGTTTTTATGATAAGCTTTGGACGTCCCATAGATGCCTCGTTGTCTGTTTTTTTTAGTGAACTAACGATATCAGGTTTCTGTGGGATTTTCTTTTCTTTTCCGTTTTTAGGCGGACATTTTATTTTACTGTGCAAGGCACTTCTGATACTCAGTAAAACCTCTTGCACCACTTACTTCATACCACTATAATTTCGTTATGATAATTAGTTCACTAAAAATAGGAAGGATATATGAGGATCAATATATTCAACATTATATTAATAATTTTTACAATTTGTGGATGTGTTTCCAATAATATACAAGTTGAAAGCTCATCTGAAACAGTTCTCAAAGGTTATTTAGCAAATAAAATAGATACTAAACTGACTTCATATATTGAAGATGTTATTTCTAAAA
>JAAELO010000640.1 GCA_024226555.1 Desulfobacterales bacterium
CTGATATTTTGTTTAAGTTTTGCATGCACATTGAAGTTTTCTCTGATTTTGTCAATTTTGAGCTGATGGGTTCGCCGGCTTTCCACGCCAAAACGGTACAGTTCACTGCACTCAAATTTTATGAGTGTGTCGACTACTTGTAATTTTATCACCAAAATAAATATTCACGAATCAAAGGTACATATTTTACAGTCAAGCTGAACCAAATTTGAAAGTGCAGTTGCAAGTTTTTACACCGTCATTTGAGGACTGAATCAACTTAACGTAAGACTTTTTGGTTTGTTTGTTAGAAGTAGCCCTCATCAATCAGATTACCAAACTGTTAGCCTGTTAGATGTTTAGTTAGAATCATGTTAAGAAGAATTGCGAACCGAAAGTTTGTTGTTTATATTTCATGTTTTTGCATGGAGTGATGCTGCAGTTTGTTCAAAATATTTGGAAGCAAGTCTGACCTGACTCAAAATTTACATGATATGGTGGTTTTTTTCGGCAAGAGCAGAAAACGACAAGCTTTGTACTTGTTTTTGTTTTATCTTAAAAGTGACAGATTAATCAGCATTTCTATTTTATATAAACTTGTTTCAAAAATTTCTCCGCTGAGTCGAGTAGAGTTGGAAACACAGCAAAAAAGTTGGATGACAGAGATTTCAGTCGGGGGGTCGCCGCATCTTTGGCCGAACAGAATAATGGAAACGAGGCAACAAATTTCAATCCACTTTTGCCACACGAAAGACAATAAGTCGTTAGTTTTGAGCGTCCAGCAATTCAATTCAATAGCGATAACTACGAC
>JAAELO010000641.1 GCA_024226555.1 Desulfobacterales bacterium
CTTTCTCTCTCCACATTTTCTGTCAACTCGCAAAAAAAAAAAAGGGCGGGGGGGGGGCCGGTCGGAAAAAAAAAAAAAAAAAAAAAAAAATAAAAATAGTGATTTACAAACAACTGCAACCGTTATGTATTCGTTACATGCGGGAGTACAAAGTGTAGAGGAGATGACCAATATAAGCAATGTCGCGGTATTTTTAATGTGTTTGACTGAAACATGTAAAAGCATGAGTGAAGAGTTATGGGAAAAGGTGACAGGGATATCATCTTTTCGTTCATGTGATGATGAACAGTCAAACAACCTCATGTTTATGGAAAATCGGTATAAACTGATGTATAATATTACTAAAAGTGGTGTTAGTGATGACTTAATCTGTTCGAGAATTAGTATCATGGATAGCGTCAAGGCTTTAGCCTCAGCAGTTAGGGATTCTTTTTTTATTTTGATATCTTCTACATTCTATATTTTAGAGGATTGCTGTTTGTCCTTTGGGTGGTGAAATGGGAAATGGGTTGAATCATCAAATCAAGGTCCATGCATTTCTTCATAATAATGCAAATGAAACAGAAGAAACGAATGAATATTTTGAAAGAGAAAAACGGTATAATCCTAAATTACAATGGGTTGATTTTCAAGCAAAGTATTGCTTTCCTGATGGTTCATTGCGTAAAGATTCTATTCATACCCGGAAAATGATAGCCAAGCATAATCAAAAAGCGATGCCGACAAGCTTGCAAATACGAAACCAGAAACCAAAATTTGAAAGTTCAATGATTAAAGTCATCGATCGATTACAATCTCAAAAAACCAAAAAAAAAATCAGACGAAAGGAACAAAAACAAAAAAAAAGAAAAAAAGAAAAACCAGAAACAAAAGGAAAACCAGAAAAAATGGAAGTAGACGATGATGACGATGATGATGATGATCATGAGGATGTACATTTCTTATCACAGATTTCTGATATGGATTTTTCAAGTCAAAAAGAACCAGATAATAACATTAAAAGAATATCATTGCAAGAAATCCCTGAATTAAAAGATTTTAATGATATTTTATTTAGTGATAGTCATGATTTCAAGTATATTTTAGAAAATGAGTCTGATGGTGATGGATTGATTGACAGAAACGAAAGTTCATATCCTGCAATTTGGGCTGTAATGCATTTTAAAGGTTTACAATCTTATAATCCTCATGATCTTGAGAATAGTGCAGATGGAGTTAAACATATTAGAGAAGAAATTCTTAAATTTTTGCGAATTAGAAGTGTTTTTGATGGGCAATCTGCTGATAAAGATCGTTTGGTTGTGGAAAACCGCTATGGTATCAAAGTTAGGTTTTTTGTTTTGTTTTGTTTTTTTGTTTTTTTTTTTTTAAAAAAAAAAGTTTATATATACGTATATATAGACTCGAGGTGGTGTGAATACAAACAAAAGTGCGTGTTTCCATGGAATGAGACAGTTTTCTTCGAAGGGAAATGATAAACTTTGGACCATGCACTCCGGTTGGAACTCTCAAAGGTTATTTATTAAAAGGGCAGTCTTTCAAAGGATGCATAATATGTGGCAATTGAGTTGTTTAAAAAACGATGAAATGCCCTTAAAGAATATTGAGCCTTTAAAGAAAAAACACGGAGAGTATCCTTACCCTGTTCACCGAAAGGTAAATTCATCTGATTCGATTTATGCTGAAGATTCCACATTCCGTTCATCAAAAGTGGAGCAATATATTAATAACGGGTTGGAATGGGGTTATATTCAAAGCAGGTATGAAACTCAAGCATTAAGCCATCGACGATCAAGTAATAATCGAGGAAAAGATTATATTATTCAAACTGCAATTGAGGAAGCCATCAGAACATGGGATCAAGAGAGAGAAAACATCATGAAAGAAGTTTTTTGGTCTAATCTAGGATTCTTTGATCGTTTTACACCTGATAAGTGGAAATCCATTGATGTCAAAGAATCGCATGTTGACTTTGGTGAGTTGCATAAAATACTTATTCTTTTGAGTTACAATGGTATATTACACAGTCATGGGTTTCGATGGATGTGAACCGTGGCCCAATCATTCTTTTCCTTCCATAAAACATGTGTTGCCTGATCTAATTAAAGACCCATCCTTAGAGAATGATATTCAATCTTATTTTGAACTTTTAATGAATCGAAAAAGAAAAGAACATTATGAAAAAGACCTGTCTCATTTATGGACTTGTCCAACAACAAATGATGAAGATGAGTCTGTTGGTGAATTCAAAAGAAATTCCCATGATGATGATGATGATGGTGGAGATGAAGATGTCATGAAGAATATGGAGACTCATGGTGCGAATGATTATCAGGGATATTATGAAACGTTTTGTAGATATGTAACAAGGGTCAAAATGTTAGCAAATAAGATGATAACATTCCGCGCTTTTGTGATTGCTCTTATTTGTTGCAAGTATTCTCGTTTCACAGTAACCAAAATGAGAAGAGTATTAAATTTTATATCACCAAGAAATTTGAGTACGTCGTTATTAAATATCCAGGCATGTGATTATGTTTTTGATATTTTAGTGTGGGGTATCACGAGATCTCACTCTCTTACTAGTGAACAACGAAAAATAATCGATCAGATGTTTAGAGGCCCTTTATCAACAACAAGGATCACTCGAACAGGTAGAGGAGATATGACTTTTAATTATATTTATAGATTACAAGAATTGAAATATTTCCTGTTTGATTTAGATCAAAAGTATTCGGCTTCGTTAAATAACAAGGTAAATTTTGTGTTGTGTTTCTTGTTTGTTTATTCATATATTTACATATAGTTTTGGTCATATCGATACGGGTTCCGATGTTCTACTTTCCAAGTCACACAATGTTTCTTCAATGCGTTGGAATTTTGGGCCCCCGCGTGGGAGGTTAATCTTTGTGTCGAAAACGCGAAGTTGCTTTATACAGCACATGAAGTGATTCAAGAATATAATGAAGAAGCAAATGATTTGGATTTTCGAAGTGTTTCTTCACATTCTGAAATGTTTCAACCAGCTTTAGGGGTTACTGAAAATCAAAAAAGACCGAAAGGATGGAGATCTCCGGAAGAGAAAGAAGAAACTAGGCATTTGAAAGATAAACTGTTCATTCTAAAAAAGTCAGGTGATGGGACTAGTCTTTACAAGAAAACAAGGAAGATGAAGAACAAAACAATCAAAAGCGAACGAACCACGACTTCTTTATACCAACAGTCTGTTGAAAAGGGAGATTTTGACCTTTCAACAATGATTATTGAAGAAACAAGAAAAAAATCTCTTGATGATATTTTCACATCCAATTCGGTAGTGACGAATTTTTATTTGAGAACACAAAATTTGTCAAAGAGTAAGAAAGTGATAGAACATTTGATGTCTAGAGAATCACCTTTCCAATATGAAAATAATGGATTTTTTAATAATACATTCCGAAGAACATATCTAATCACCCTGAAGCAAACAATGAATAATAAAAGGAAATTGAATCAATTGTTGTCTAACTTTCAAATTACAACGGATGAAATGAATCGATGTTTACAACTCGAGGAGAAATGGAATCGTTTTATCGTAAGAGTTATGGATGCGAGTAAAGGAAATAATTATATTGATCCCAAAATTTTCAATAGTCTTGCGGTGATGACAAAAGAAGAAGATATTTTTTACAAATTAAATTCAAAATTTGCAACAAGGGTTGCATTATTATCATTAAAAATAGCTTTAGTTATCATTGATCCGTTTGTTTCAATATGCAAAAAGATGAAGAATCATCCATTATCATCTCGGGAAGTGGCTCCGATTGTTTTTTCAATGATCAAACAAGATTCATATGGTTGGCTACTTCAGTCTTTGAAACTGATTACTCATAATAATATCCAATCCTTACAAGAATGCTTAGTGAATATGAATGATGTTTGTAGAGGGATATTAATCAATGATAAAGTGAAACATGTGACTACCCAATTATTATGTGGCGTTATCAGCTTGTTTTTTGATGATAAAAATGTTTCACCCTTCCCTTCGATGATGTTAGAGTTATTTGAAAGTTTCAAATCTAATTGTATGAGATTATTTGATGCATATAAACACGTCGCTCAAAATTCAGATGAGTTGAGTTCAGTTGATGTAGGAGACAGAGATGGGACAATTAAGAAGTTGGATCATTTATGGAAAGATACCTCAAAGAAATTTTTTGCAATTATTACCAAACTACACCATTTGGAACCATTGTTTGCAATATATTTGTCAAAAATTTTGACCACATCCGAAGATATCAATATATCAATAGAAAAAGGTTCTGTTTCTCCCTCTTCCTTTCCTTTTTTTTATTTATATATATATATATATATATATATATATATATAGAGTTATGTATTTGTGATACCATATGGAGAGAGATACTTCGATTTCAGAATTCACTGCATCTTGATCGCATAATACATGGTTTTCTTTGGGATCCAGTTTGCGCGCTTTCATTTATTGTGTTTCCTGCTCTCTCACCAAAAGATATTACTGAACATTGTGGACGTGTGGAACAATTTCGAAATGGTTTTAATATTCTAAAATCTCATTCGGATGAAAATTACCAAGTTTGGGAGACAGAAAATAGAAAAATTATTGAGGGAGAGGGAGGATGGTCATTAAAAGATTTAAACAGATATTCTTATTGGACACCTATTATTATTTTCAACAATCAAACAAAGAAAATTCAGTCGATACAAGGACATGCAATTAATTCTCTACATATTTTAGTTGTAAGTTTTTATTTTTTTTTTTGTTTATATATGACATATGTTTATGTACATGTACATAAATAAATAATTTAATAGGATGGGGCTCAGGGTTATTATGCGAAGAATGTTTCAAATAACATAGAATATGAGATTATAGAGGGTAAAGAAGAAATAGATAAACAAAAATCGAATGATTCTTCATCAAATACTGATTTCATTCTCTCTCCTATATGTTTAACTATGGGACCTTGCTTTCGACGAATTTCTAATTTTTTTATTGATAAACTTTGTTTTGTTGGTACAACTAATAAAATATTGGAAAATTCTAACCTTATGGGTAAAAATCTTTTTGTGAGGCAAGTGGATGAACATAGTTATGTAATAACTGAAGGAACTGAAAGTGGCTTCTCTTTTAATATGAATAACTATCATCATGAAATTAACCAAGGGATCACCTTAATGATGATGAATAATGATAACTCATTATCAAGAATCACATGGGAATCAAAGATTGTATGTCTTTTTTATCAGTTTAGACGTGCATGGGAGCAAGGAATCAAAGATATGAATGATGCTTTAAATAAATGGCGAAGCATGGTTAATCACAAGAGTTCTGCTGATTGGATATGTGGGATGTGGTTAAATGAAGTTATGACTTGGTTGCAATTTCTTTGGACTATAAATTCACAACAGATATTGAGAATATTGTCAACGTTAAAAGGACAAGATGATGTTAAATACCTAAAATTGTTGGATATTTTTTATGAATTACCAGATCCAAGACTAGGAGATAAAGATTGGAGTGTTATGGAATGTAAAGATAAACTTGTTTATGAAATTGCACAGCAATTTCTGATTGAACAACGAAATGCTAAAGATAGAGACTTGGTAAGTTTTTATGAATAATACAAAAAAAAAAAATCAAATAAAAAAAAAACACTATAGAGAATAAAATGGATGTCATTGATCAATGATGAAATTGAGGTTTTTGTCAATGATTCAACATATCCTGGCTTTTTTCATAAAAATCTTGTTGGAATTCCTCTTACACCATTAGAGATTAAGAAACAGAGGAAAGATAGTTACCAAATATTTAATTTTGCGGAAAAGCCGAATCATAGAAGGAAAATATCTTTTTTAAATAAATTACCAGTACAATTAAAAATGAACCCTTTAGGTAAATGTTCTTTGAAATTAACCCCAACCCAACCTTTTAATCATGACAATCTGATGAAGGCATTGAAGACGGGAAATGTTATGAAAATTCTCCCTACGGTAGAATATGAATTGTTAGATGATGAAACAATTATCCCACCTATTCCTTTGTTTTTTGCAAATGGACCACCAATAGTTGTTTCAGCAAATAAAAAGAAAGATAAAAAGAAACATAATAATAAAAAAAGATCATTTGGCACAACGTGATTTGAAATGATGACTACACAAAATATCATGCGAAACTGCGTGTGTGTGTGTAATGTTCGTTTCAAATCTAATTTTTGTGCCATATGATGATATATCCGATGCTGAATCTTCTAGGAAAACGGAACCAAAGACTGTTAAAGCCAAGCACAACGAAGATGCTGGATCTTCTAAGAAAACGGAACCAAAGACTGTTAAAGCCAAGCACATCGAAGAAGGAGAGTTTTGATTATTGTTTTTTTTTTTTAATTTTATTACGATTACTGGGTTGTTGGGTTAACGTGGATGTGTAAGCTTTGTTTTAAATATAATTTTGCGCCAAAATGATGCTCAATCTTCTGTTAAAGCAAATCACAACGATCTCGAAGGAGAAGAAGTTTATTTTCACCTTTTTTTCATGTTTAATTGGTTTTGTTAAAAAACAGTAGAATTCAAGTTCTCATTTGATGCCATGGTCTAGTGGTTTGCTACTTATGTTGTTAGGCAGAGGTATTTATACCCCTACCCCAGACTGACCCAGTCACTCAGTCAAAATACGACGTTTGAAAAAACAAAGGAGCATACTAAGAATCATGGGAGTTAAAACTCCGTCACTACCCGGGTTCGATTCCCGAGCCCGAGTGAAACTCCATGCAAACACATAAAGAAAGTGAATTGCTACCTATGATCATCATTGAGGGCCCAGGGATCATTCAATACCAGTCAATATTCAATTGGTAGGCCCAGCTTAAACTAGCCTGGCCTTTGAATGTTAGAGCCGAGAACACAAATCACTTCTAAACACTTTGAGCATCGGTGGATATTCGGCATGTTGGGTCATGTACTTCCATCTGGTAGCACTTTAGAAACCCTCGAACATTATCAAACCTGATTGCTCGCAATTGCATATATGGTTTCGATTGGTTCGGTAAGGAATAATTGAGTTTCTTTGGGCGCATTGTGGTTGTCGAGGAGTTCGTTCTCTCCGAAACATCGATGTACCATTCCACCAAAACAAGATGCCTGTGTTGACAATGAAGGAATGTGTTGGTTCTGACAATTGGGCTGCTAGAGCTCGTGATGTCAAGCCAGAGTATTATAAAATTGCTAGAATTGGTGATTCCGCCCACTTTTTATATATTTATTAGAGGAATAAACAATTTTAGGAATAATACAAATGCATCTGTTTTCTCTTCCTTTCTCCAACCACTGTCAAATAAAAAGGCATCATTTTCTAATATATCATCAACGCATTTTTTACAAAAAAAATTTCGAGATTCTTTATTTGCTTCCCAAACTGTTGAACATATGCCAGGTATATGTGATTTACGTCGCTTATCTAAATTTAATAAAAAAATATCCAATAGATACCCACTTTGTTTGACTTCTATCTCAAAATCGATTCGAATCATTTGAAAAATAACAGATAAACCGACATCCATTTTTGGTTCGAATTCTGATTTCCAGCTCTCTATGAACCCATTGGATATGCGTATACATTCATCACCACTCATCAAGTTTTTGTTTATGCTACATCCATATTTACAGAGTATGACAGAAAGATAATTGGATAAAAATAAGATTTTTTTTTTAATTAAAGACCAACGAATGATCTTTCTTGCCAAAAAGGCTGAATATTTATGTTGAAGTCTAGGCAAAAAATGAAAAAATAAACTCTGATGATTTTTACTATTTTCATTTGTGAACATAATACATGATGAAAAAAAGAAATAATAATGTTTAAACCAAAATTGTTTAGATTTATGACTCAAACCTTGATTGATCCAATAATCTATACCTCTACATGTTGAAACATTTCCATAATAAAACATCATACATAAAAGAGGTGACAGGGATTTCTTTACTTTATTCGTAATTTTTGTTTTTGCAAAACATATAATTTCGTTAATTGTTTGTGATTGATCATTCATTATCAATCCATCTAGATTAACGTACATTGTAACAAATAATTGTCTTGGATTAATAATTAACATCTTTTGTAAACATGACAGAAACTGAAAAACAATAAGAGGTGAAAAACATTAATTGGTTTTTGTTTTTATTTTTTTTTCATGTTCTGTCAATTGGACAAGTCTTGTTGAATGATCCAAAGTCATTTTCAATAATACTGATTGCTAAGTGTTTACTCCATGGGTGATAAAATAATATGTTGTTGAAATATTTTGAAACAAATGGGAATGTTTGAATAACAAAAAGTGGTTCTAACCATAATAGAAACAATCCAGTGTAGTTTGCATTTAAAAACGTGTTAGTGTTACACGCCACATTCGGCAGACATCTGACACGTTTGTTCTGGGACATGATGCTTCGTTACACACCAATCCCCACAACTATATGCGAAAAAATGGTAAGGCATCCCAACCCTCGAGGGAGGGGAGAAATTCGAATAAAACTTACCTTGGGAAATAGAGGAGAGAGGGAAGAGCTTCTTGGTCGAATATTAAAGTTCGGACAACTCAGGTCTTCAAGGAGTGAGATGTAAAATGTGAAAAGGCGAAAAACTGCCGATGACTATCGATATCTTTGACATTCTCACAGTTTCGCGCATTTTTTTTTTTTTTTCTACAATCGATTGGAAAACCTCAAAACGCTTTATAAAAGCTTGGGAAGCTTTCAGAAGTTGGTGGATCGATGTCATCGAAACGGAAGAAAAGAAATCGACAACAGAATACACCTCCCAAAAAAAAACAAAGAAACAATCAAAAGAAGGCTATTCCAAAAATTTCAAAAGAAGAGATATTAGATGCAATCCATTGTCACAACAAAGGTGATAATATGCGATTTCTTTCTCATGTTATTAAAGCTGATGGGGAAGAATTGAAAAATTTCTCAAGAGAAGTTTTACCCAAATATATATGCAAACATTTTTTTTTTGTTTCTTTCTAAAACTGGAAAAGAAGTCAATTTTATATATTTTTTTCGTTTTTTTTTAGATAATAATAAAAATGTTTGCTTATTCCCATTGATCAGTCAAAAACGATTTTTTCGTAATAAGTTACTAGAAATTGTTTTACGGATGCCTTTGGATCTATATCTTGGTCATGATAGAGCCATGCTTGGAAATTTATGGTACATGATATCAGTTCTCCCAAATCTAAGATTACTTGATTTAGAGGTACCATGGGATTATAATTTTGATGGTCCAAAAGAAAATTTAGTTTGGAAACCAGAGTTTCAAGGGTTAAAGACAATAGTTGTCAAAGAAGAACAAACAAAAAGCAAACTTTTTTCAAAGCTGCAAACGTTAAGGTTTATTGCATTTTTTGACACATATCATGATGAAGCACCAATTGAAGTGTATACCCAAGCCAAGTATCCGTCAATTCCATTTTCTGACAACTTTATTGATTTTTTAAGATTTTCTCCAAGTTTAGAAGATGTGACAATTAAAGGTAAGTTTAGAATTTTCAAAATAAATAAATCATTGCCCACTATACATGTAGGAGTTTATTGTGACCACCGAAATCCCACTAAAGAAAAATTCGTTTTAGACGCTATTAGAAATAATGAACGATTGCCTATTCATTCTTTAATTTTTGCTAACTTTAATATCGACTATAGAGTTCCCATTCCCAAAGAAATTTTATTAATTAAACCTCGATTAATTGAGATGAACTTTAGAGAAGATACATGGAACATCTTAAGAAAAGAAAAGGAAGATTTAACTAGAGTCGTCATGCCGAAAATCATGAAGAAATCTGATAAATCAGATGAATTACTTTTAGAACTGATCAAAAAGCAAAGAAATATAATTATTTTAGATCTGGTTTTATCGTTTAATAATAAAACCATCAAATTAGGTTTGCTTA
>JAAELO010000642.1 GCA_024226555.1 Desulfobacterales bacterium
CCAAAAAAAACTGTAATAAAATCGGCTCGTTACTTTTGGAAATGCCTTGCATTTCATCCAAAATATTAATTATTAGAGGTTCCCCTTAGTGTATCCTTTATATCATTATAAATCAATCGTATCAAATATCATCTTGTAAGAACAGGTGACCAGGCTGGCTTTCTTCCTTTTCCCAATGAGACGTGAATACTCTTTATATGATTTATTTCATCGGAATTAACTGAATATGAAGAGTCCATGAAAACAGGAGTGATGATTAAATTTTCAGAAACACTCCCAAGAATGATATAAAAGTCATCAGGAGACCAGGTAATTTCACCGCCATTACTACTTTTTCCTACTAATTGACTTTCAGGGTCATAAATAATCACTCCGCCTCGTGATAGGCTAAATGCAATTTTATTACTTTGATTTGAGACAGTAATGTCCTGATAAAATCCATTATACAGATTTGGTTTATATTTATATGGTAAAGTATAAAGACTCAATTTATTTTCGTTTATCTGGAATATTTTCCAGTCATAAATAGATAAATAATTTTCATCCGGCTTTATTCCAAATGGAACAGCATTAAAAACCTCTTTATATTCATGTGTTGATTGGTATATTGTCTGAATTTTATTGTTCTGTAATTGATACCGGATGATTTTCCCCTGGTAATTCATGATAATTGATTTTCCATCTTTGGACCAGACAGGATGCATTATCGTTCTACCTGGATTCTGCTCATGAATTATTGGTATAAGGCCGGTACCGTCACGATTGATTAAATAAACTCCATAAGTACGATCATCTTCAAGAAGGGCACTGAAAACAATTTTTGCTCCATCAGGAGACCATCGGGGCTGCCCGAAGTAACCTTTTGAAATATATTTTCTGACATTACCTGTAGCAGGTTCCAGAACACAAAATTCTTTACGTTTACTGATAAATGCAATTAAAGTATCCTTATAATTTGTTTTTACATCATCAATCACCGTTTTTTTAATTAATTTCGAGGCTTTATAATAATTCCTGGACCTAATCGGAATGTCATAGAGCAAAGTTAATGCTTCTTTGTAACCTGCACT
This sequence comes from Desulfobacterales bacterium, assembly GCA_024226555.1. Classification (GTDB taxonomy): domain Bacteria; phylum Desulfobacterota; class Desulfobacteria; order Desulfobacterales; family JAAELO01; genus JAAELO01. Next base: position 1,071 of record JAAELO010000642.1, read on the forward strand.
TTTTTTATTTTTAATTATTTTTACAGCTTTCTGATAATTGTCCTGAGTAAAACAACCTGTAAACAGTAATAACAAAAACAATAAACATTTATTTCTCATTTAGATAATTTCCTTAGTACGATCTCAATTTTTAATGTTTCATGTGAAGTATTGCAAACTCTTTTTAAAGTCGCAAAACCTTTTTTATCGAAAGTTTTTTCCTTTTGAAAAGAAAGGGTGATACCATGCTTCTGGATACTCACTCTTAGTGGCGTGTCATGCAAAAAACAGATCTTACTTTTAGGGAATCTCTAATAACTGTTCTTTTGAACAAATATTGTGGTTTTCGAAAAAGGAATCACCACCACTAAAACAAAAATGTTTTAATTTTGTTTGCTTAAAACGTAGGTAATTTTTTGTGTAGGTTTTATAAAACTGAAAGATTTTATATACGTTATGCCTTGTATTTGGATCAAAGCTCCATTTATTAGAGGTTCCCTTTAATTACTCCCAAAGCTCAAATGAAGATATTTGACACTTGTTTTTCTCTGTGTTTGTTAATTCAAGATCTGGCCCTACTCTAATACACCATACTTAATCGCCGTCAATATCGGATTTTTATGGCCACGGTTCATTTCCGTAATCATGTGTTGAGTAAGCCTGCCAAAATATGTGTTATACTTTCCCAGAGCCAAAGGTCTTATCGTGAACTTGCCATCCGACCTTTCAATCAAAGCATCTTTTTCTATTAGACTTTCAATGCCCGGGTTCGCAAAATCAACCATCATACCATTAGGATCAAAGTCGACAATAACATCGGTAATGGCGTCTATTTCAATTTCTGACAACTGTTTAAATGCATCATGAAACTCAACCGTACCACTTGGCATTTGCCCGAAAAGTGACTTAGCCACAAATAATTCTTGTGGTACTCCCTCATGGATTAATTGAGGGTGGTTCTCAAAGCCAAACCGATAATAGAATGTCGGTAATCCAACAAGTGCACAGCCCTTGCTATCCATAGTCTTCAGCAAGTCTATTCCATTATTGACCAGCGTTGTGCCTATTTTGCGACCCTGAAACTCCGGCAGTACAGATACCGGACCAAGACAATGCCAGTCCGTTGTTCCATCGGAAATTGTAACGGGGGAAAAGGCAATGTGCCCAACAACCCTCCCATCAACTTCAGCCACAAGCGATATAACCAGTGCGTCATCGACACGCAGATCACGAATGATATAATGCTCTGTTTGTTGACTGAACTGATGATTCTCAAAAGCCGCCTTTGTAACTTCTTCGATTGCCTTAATGTCTGATGTTTTTTCGCTCCTGATAATCATTTTATTATCCTTTCACCCCGGATATTGCACCTGAGAATACGTTCCATGAGTAGCTATACACCGCTTTCTTCTAAAACTAAAGAAAACAATGGTGCCACCCGAATTATACATCTTTTTTTCTTGAACAATTACAACTATTTTAAACGATCATCCCTTTAATAAATATGGAAGCATAACAAATCTGTTTGAGGGAAAGATAGATACTGTAAAAGAGATTGTTAAAAAGATTGATGAGCTTAATGAAAGAATTGTTACAGCCTGAAGAGAATCTATAGGGAATCTAAGACAATGTAATTCAAAACTTTGAGTCCCTATTTTTTCTTTATTTTACAACACACGCCTGACATCCATCATCCGTTCCCCTTTTTTTCGGTCGGACAATTCGTTCCATGGGGTATCAAAAAAAGGATCAAAAGACTGGGGGTTATCCTCCAGTTCAAGGTCAAGCCATGACATGGGATTGAACATCCCGCTGGTATCTTCCTCTGCGGCGTGCGCTGCCGCTTGCCTGACAAAATCCATCAAGTTTGGTCTGTCGTTTTGTTTTTTCTCTTCCCCTTTTGATGAAAAAGGGTTATAGCCCGGTTCTTTAAGTAATGTTGCCTGGCTCTCAAGGATATCCGGTCGATAGACGCTTTCAGCCCAGTCATGGGGAGTAAATTCTTCAATTGCCACGGAAACAGCGGTCTCTTCGCAATCTATGACTTCAACAACACTATTTACAATTTTTTCAGTCAGATCTTTTTTCTGCTGTGCAGATTTTCCGGCATACAGCTTTACAATGATATGTGGCATAAATATTTAATCCTTATCAAACTTTCCTTATTAGTATTTAAACGCTACTTAAGCAAATTCCGAAATATAGTTACGATTTCAGAAAATTAATTTATATCGTATTCCAGGTTAAATCAATTATTTTTCAGCTAAAGATCTGAAATGTTCAGAAGGAAAAAAGGAATTTAAACCTTTACTTGATTAAAGTATGCTCTTTTCTTATCCAAAACTTCCTATCTCAGTAATCAAAACCACTTAATCTTTCCACTGCTAAAAAAGCATTTAAAGGCATAAACAAATCAAACTATTGGGAATCTCTAATAACTCCTCTTTTGGCGTAATACTTTGTCATTTCCAAAAAAAACTGTAATAAAATCGGCTCGTTACTTTTGGAAAAATGCCTTGCATTTCATCCAAAATATTAATTATTAGAGGTTCCCTATTATCAAAAAGACCTGAAAGAGATTGTTCCTATGAGGATTTTTGTGCTGTTGACATCTTAATAATAGAATTGTACTTGTTGTTATTAAAGTGAAAATATCAGAAATTAAAAGGATTAAACATGATTGAATTATTTCAAACCATACCATACCTGTCAGAACTGATCACAGTAAGTAGTATTGCAATATTGATGGCAATAAGCCCTGGTGCAGATTTTGTTATGATAACAAGAAATAGTATTTTTTATAGTCGTTCCGCTGGAATTTTTTCAGCTTTAGGTGTTGGTGTTTCAATTTGGATTCATGTTGCTTACTCCATTGCCGGTTTAGCGATTGTGATTTCAAAATCGATAATTTTATTTTCAATCATTAAATATTTAGGTGCAGCTTATTTAATCTATATTGGCTGGAAAACATTCAGATCAAAAAGCTTAATTGATATAGATGAACCTTCTACAGAAAAAGAACTATCTAACTGGTCGGCATTTAAAGCAGGCTTAGTAACAAATGCTCTAAATCCCAAAACAACAATTTTTTTCTTAAGTCTTTTTACACAGGTCATAAGCCCTGAGACTCCATTATGGATGCAACTAATCTATGGGTTGATAATCTCTCTTTCTCATTTGATGTGGTTTTGTATTGTTGCTGTTTTTCTTAGTCACCCAACACTATTACAATATTTCAAAAACTCTAAGCAAACTATTGAAAGGGTTGTTGGGGTCGTATTAATTGGCTTCGGGTTGAAAGTTGCTTTAACAAGTAACAATTAATAATAGGGCTAAGTTGTTGTATTTTTTAATATTACTGTTTGTTGTTACTTACAATTTTATATCAGGAAAAATAAATGGGTAAAAGATCGATTCTGATAGCAATAATAGTTATTCTTTGTATCCTGATCACAGGTGCATTTTTTGGATTTAATCACAAAAAAAACTATTTAAAACCAGTGAATAATCAAACATACAAAGACGAATGCGGAGCCTGTCATTTTGCATATCAACCAGAACTTTTACCCTCAGCTTCCTGGTTAAAAATACTTTCAAACCTTGATGATCATTTCGGAGAGGTTGTTGAGACAGATGATGATTTAAAAAAAATAATTGCAGCTTATCTTGTGTCTAATGGTGCTGAAAACAGTACCGCAAAAAGAGCTGTTAAAATCATGAAAAGTCTGAATGGTAAAACTCCCATGAGAATAACCGACATCCCTTATATCAAAGAAAAACACTATGATGAATTTTCACCGGAAATACTAAAACGTAAATCAATTGGATCCTTATCTAACTGCGAGGCTTGTCATACAACTGCAATAAAGGGTATTTATGAAGATAACTATGTAGAAATACCGGATTAGTTTAAGGGAACCTCTAATAATTAAAAATTTGGATGAAATACAAGGCATTTCAAAAAATAACGAGCCGATTTTATTACAGTTTTTTTTGGAAATAACAAAGTATTTCGCCAAAAGAGAGGTTATTAGAGATTCCCTTTATTAAAAACTTTAAGGATCAGAATTTGAAATAACTTAGTTTTTTCATTTATCTTATACACATTTTGATTAGGTTAATTTTTTCCACTTTTTCCATTTTAGAGAATATAAAAAAAACATCCCTCATTATTACAACTCGTTGAAATCATTGAAAATCGTTTTTTAAAAAGGTATTGTCAATATTGCATTTTGGTGATATTATTCCCAGTTGGTCATTGGAGGAGATTTACGTTTATCGGGAATTTATGAAATGACCAGTAATTATAGACCTTTATATGTTATTAACTTAATAAGGCATAAGGCAATACCTATGAAAGCACTATTAGCTCTGGAAGATGGACGTGTCTTCAAATGCAGAAGCTTTACCGGCCCTGGAGAAACATCCGGTGAAGTTGTCTTCAACACAAGTATGACGGGATATCAGGAGATCTTAACAGATCCTTCATACAAAGGACAGATGGTTACACTAACCTATCCTTTAATTGGAAATTACGGAACAAACAAAGATGATGTTGAGTCTGAACAAATTCAAGCATCTGCGTTAATCGTTAAAGAATATCATGATTTTCACAGTAACTTCAGATCTGAAGGATCTTTATCAGATTATCTGAAAAGTGAAAATATCATTGGTATTGAAGACCTTGATACCAGAGCACTGACAAGGCATATTAGAAAAAACGGTGCATTAAGGGGATATATATCCACTGAAATTCTTGATCCTGAAAAACTTGTTGAAAAAGCAAAGGGAATCCCCCAGATGGAGGGACAGGACCTTGTAAAAATAGTTTCCACAGAAAAACCATATTTTCTTACAAATGGTGAGAAAGAGTATGTGGAGGTTTTAGATGACAAGGTCTTCAAAAAAAGAGGGACTAATCACTCTGTTGTAGCATACGATTTTGGTATTAAATACAACATTATAAGATGTCTGATAAAGGCAGGTTGCGAGGTTCTTGTAGTTCCTGCTAAAACAGATATTGATACTATCAAAAAAATAAACCCGGATGGAATATTTCTCTCTAATGGCCCTGGTGACCCTGAACCGGTTTCCTATGCAATTGAAACAATAAAAGAGTTGATTAAGTTTAAACCACTATTCGGAATATGCCTTGGACATCAGCTTCTATGCCTTGCCCTTGGAGGAAAAACATATAAACTCAAATTTGGTCACAGGGGTGGTAATCAGCCAGTCCAAAACCTAAGATCTGACAAGGTGGAGATAACTTCACAGAATCATGGTTTTGCTGTGGATATGGATAGCCTTTCAGATACTAATATAAAGGTTGTTCATATAAACCTTAATGACAGAACTGTCGAAGGCTTTAAGTTAGAAGATCATCCTGTATTCGGAGTACAGTATCACCCGGAAGCTTCTCCGGGACCTCATGATGCAGACTACCTGTTTAAAGAGTTTACGGATTTGATGGAAAACAATTAATTGTGTCTCCAATAATTAGGTTTTGATTGAACAACCCGTTCTATCAAAAGACAATTTTTTTTGAGGTGCTAAGCAAAATAATCGGAATAGGAAAATGCCAAAAAGAGAAGATATAAAAAAAATTATGATCATCGGAGCAGGGCCTATTATCATAAGCCAGGCTTGTGAGTTTGACTACTCTGGAACCCAGGCTTGCAAAGCACTTCGTGAAGAAGGCTACGAAGTTATTCTGGTTAACAGCAACCCTGCAACCATAATGACCGATCCTGAGATGGCAGATAAAACTTATATTGAGCCTGTTACGCCGGAAGTTGTTGCAAAAATTATTGAAAAAGAGAGACCTGATGCCATTCTTCCAACCCTTGGAGGCCAAACAGGTTTAAATACTGCTTTAGAAGTTGCAGATATGGGTATTTTAGAACTCTTCAATGTTGAGATGATCGGTGCCACAGTTGAATCTATCAGAAAAGCTGAAGATCGTGAGCTATTTCGTGATGCCATGGAAAAAATTGGATTAAACATTCCAAAGAGTGGCTTTGCACATAACCCTGAAGAGGTTCAAAGTATTGCTAAATCTATTGGGTTCCCTATTATTGTAAGGCCTAGCTTTACTCTGGGTGGTACCGGTGGTGGCGTTGCATACAACCCTGAAGAACTTGCACAAATAGCAAAGGGCGGTCTTGACGCAAGTTTAAATACCCAGGTTATGCTTGAACAATCTGTTCTCGGCTGGAAAGAGTATGAGCTTGAAGTTGTAAGGGACAAAGCAGATAATGTTGTCATTATCTGTTCAATTGAAAACCTCGATGCAATGGGTGTTCACACTGGAGATAGCGTTACTGTTGCTCCAATACAAACACTTTCTGATAAAGAATTCCAGGTTCTTCGTGATGCTTCCATCGCTATTATGAGAGAGATTGGTGTGGATACCGGCGGATCTAATGTTCAGTTCGCAATTAATCCTGAGGATGGTGAGGTGATAATTGTTGAGATGAATCCAAGGGTTTCGCGAAGTTCAGCCTTGGCATCAAAAGCAACCGGCTACCCAATCGCAAAAATTGCAGCAAAGCTTGCTGTTGGATATACACTTGATGAGCTGGAAAATGATATTACCGGAGAAACACTTGCTTCATTTGAACCTACTCTTGATTATTGTGTTGTAAAAATTCCAAGATGGACATTTGAGAAATTTCCTGAGACTGAAGATTTTCTTACAACAGCTATGAAATCTGTTGGAGAGACAATGTCCATTGGAAGAACCTTTAAAGAAGCTTTTCAAAAAGCTTTAAGATCACTTGAAACCGGAAGATTTGGCCTTGGTTGTGATGGAAAAGATCTGTTTCCCGATTTAGGTGACCTGGATCAACAATCAATAGATCAGAAACTTGTTACACCAAATTCCCAGAGATTGTTTTTCTTAAGATATGCATTTCTGAGTGGGATGACCATGGAAGATATTTTTGAAAAAACTAATATTGACCCATGGTTTTTAAACCAGATAAAGCAGATAGTTGATTTTGAGTTAGAGTTTAAAAAATCCAAGGATCTTTCTGAGGATAATCTTCAAAGAGCAAAAGCTTTAGGTTTTTCAGATGTTCAGATAGGGCATATTACTGGGAAAACAGAAAAAGAGATTGAAGATATAAGAAAAAACCTTGGAATTATACCAGTCTACAAACTTGTTGATACGTGTGCCGCTGAATTTAAAGCATCCACTCCATATTACTATTCGACATATGAAGAGGAATGTGAAGCAAGAGTCTCTGATAAAAAGAAAGTTGTTATTTTAGGTGGCGGGCCAAACAGAATTGGCCAGGGAATCGAGTTTGATTATTGCTGCGTACATGCTTCTTATGCCTTAAAAGAAGAAGGTGTTGAGAGCATTATGGTTAACAGTAACCCTGAAACAGTTAGTACCGATTACGACACCTCTGATAAGCTTTATTTTGAGCCTTTAACAAGAGAAGATGTGCTTCATATTATTGAAAAAGAAAAGCCAGATGGTGTTATCGTACAGTTTGGTGGGCAAACACCGCTGAATCTGTCAAATGCACTGGATGAAAAAAATATTCCTATAATTGGAACACAGCCTGAGAGTATAGATCGTGCCGAAGACAGAGATCTTTTCCAGGCTATGCTTAAAAAATTAGGATTGAGACAACCTGAAAATGGTATTGCAAATTCTATGGAAGAGGCTATTAAGGAATCTGAAAAAATCGGATATCCCCTTATCGTAAGACCTTCCTTTGTACTTGGTGGTCGCGCAATGAAAATTGTATATTCCCCGGATGATTTTGAAAAATTTGTTAATCTTGCATTTGAAGCATCCGAAAACCATCCTGTTCTAATTGATAAATTTTTGGAAGAAGCTATTGAGCTTGATGTTGATGCCATTTCTGACGGAGAAATAACCGTTATCGGTGGAATAATGGAACATATTGAAGAAGCCGGAATTCACTCAGGTGACTCGTCCTGCGTTCTTCCACCACACACAATCAAAAAAGAGATTCTGGAAGAGATAGCAGAAGCTACAAAGGCCATGGCAAAAGAACTCGAGGTTATTGGTCTTATGAATGTGCAATATGCTGTTAAAGATGATAAGGTTTATATAATTGAGGTTAATCCAAGAGCGTCAAGGACCGTTCCATTTGTTAGTAAAGCAACCGGTATTCAACTTGCAAAACTTGCCACAAAAGTTATGCTTGGAAAATCCCTTGATGAATTAGGTTTTACTGAAGAGGTTATCCCTGAATACTATTCTGTAAAAGAAGCAGTTCTTCCATTTGACAGATTCTCAAATGTTGATACACTATTAGGTCCTGAGATGAAATCCACAGGTGAGGTTATGGGGATAGATAAAGATCTTGGACTTGCACTTGCTAAAGCACACCTTGGAGGAGGTCATAAACTTCCCGCTGAAGGTGGAGTTTTTATCAGTGTACGTGATGAGGACAAAGAATCGGTTCTTGAACTTGCTCAGGATTATTACAATGCAGGATTTAATATTCTTGCAACAATCGGTACTTCAAGATATTTAAACGAAAATAGTGTACCAAATACGATGATAAGAAAAATATCTGTTGGTAGACCAAATGTTATTGATGAAATAAAAACCAATAACATTTCTGTTATCGTAAATACTGGTGGTTCAGATGCTTATGAAAAGAAAGATGGATACCAGATAAGAAGGTCGGCACTAAAATATAAAGTTCCCTATGCAACCACTGTTCCAGGAGCAGTTGCCATGTTAAGGGGTATCGAAGCTTTGAAAAAAGGTTCTTTAAAGGTTAAGAGCGTTCAGGAATATCACGAGTAATCTTTGCTTTGCATGGATTACAAATAATTAACTAAAGGTTTTATAAAAAAATGTATTGTAGAAAAGCCATAGAAAAATTGAAAAACAGTGAAGTTACTCTTGAAGATTTTGCAAAACCTCATGATGAATGCGGTGTTTTTGGAATTTACAGACACCCTGAAGCGGCTACGTTAGCATATTTTGGCCTATACGCTCTTCAGCACAGAGGTCAGGAAAGCACTGGTATATCTGTGGCAAAGGATAATAATATAGAGACATACAAAGGTATGGGTCTTGTTCCTGATGTTTATGACATGGAAAGCCTGAAACAACTTGAAGGTGGTAGTGCAATAGGCCATGTACGATATTCTACAACAGGTAGTTCAAACCTTACAAACGCACAGCCATTTGTTGTTCACCACAGAGGAAGGTCATATGCAGTTGCACATAATGGAAACCTTGTAAACGCACATATACTTAAAAAAGATCTCGAGAAAAAAGGTTCTATTTTTCAAACAACTATGGATAGTGAAGTTTTTCTTCACCTTTTTGTTAAGAACTTTAAGGGCGGTGGTTTGGAAGATGCTCTTAAGAAAACCGTTGCAGAAATTAAAGGGGCTTATTCTTTTATAGTTCTGACAAACAGAGGAGAAGTGATCGGTATTAAAGATCCCAATGGGATCCGTCCTCTTTGTCTGGGTAAACTAAACGGACATTATATTTTAGCTTCTGAAACCTGTGCACTTGATCTTGTCCAGGCTGAGTTTGTAAGAGAACTTGATCCTGGTGAGATAGTAATTATCGATGAAGATGGCGTGCGAAGTATTAAAAGTGAAGAGAAAAAAACAGAAAGTCTTTGTATTTTTGAATATATATATTTTGCAAGACCAGACAGTACTATCAGTGGCATGAATGTTTACCAGATGAGAAAAGCCCACGGACGGCAACTTGCAAAAGAGTCCCATGTGGATGCAGACCTTGTTATGCCTTTCCCGGATTCCGGAAACTATGCTGCAATTGGATATTCTGCCGAATCGGGTATTCCATTTGAATTTGGTATGATCAGAAATCACTATGTTGGCAGGACTTTTATCCAACCAACACAAAGCATGAGAGACTTTAGCGTTAGAGTTAAGCTAAATCCTGTTAAAGAGTTGATCCGAAATAAAGAGATCATCATTATTGAAGATTCGATTATCAGAGGTACAACTGCAAAAACAAGGGTTAAGGCACTACGTGAACTTGGAGCAAAAAAGGTTCATATGAGAATCAGTTGCCCTCCACATAAATTTCCATGCTACTATGGAATAGATTTTTCCACCAAGGGTGAGCTAATAGCTGCTAAAAAAACTATTGAAGAGTTAACTCCATATCTTGGTCTGGATACTCTTCATTATCTTTCAATTGAAGGTATGCTTGAGTCTTCCGGTGTTGAATTTCCTGAACAAAAATTCTGTAAAGCTTGTTTTGATGGTAATTATTCAGTTCCTTTTGATAAGGACTTTTCAAAAAAGATACTTGAAGCGTAAATAGTACGAGCATAAAATACTTTTCAGTTTTTATGCTCTATGTTATTAAAAACCTTACATAAAATACTTTTCAAGTTTTTATGTATTTATGCGATATTTTATATGAAACAAACAGTAAGTTTTAAAAAAAATGCAGTAAATCTATTTTTTCATATACTGACAAGTTGTAATCTGTCCTGCCGTCACTGCTATATTAACCAGAACGAGCATGGTAGCGATACTCTTGAAATAGATACCATTAATCACTGGCTTGATCTTTTCAGAGAGAAAGCAAATGAAGCTAATGTTATCTTTTTAGGTGGTGAACCCACAATGCACCCTGATCTTGCTGTTGCTGTGAAAAAAGCAAGGGACCTGAAATACAAATCCATAACCATAGACACAAATGGTTATCTTTATCACGATATTCTTTCCAAAGTTACCCCAGATGATGTTGATTTTATGAGCTTCAGTTTGGATGGAGCTACAGAAGAAACCAATGATGCTCTAAGGGGAGAAGGTTGCTATAAAAAATGCATTGAAGGTATTAAAGACTCTGTTAAAAAAGGATTTAATACAAGCCTTATATATACGGTAAGCGAAAGCAATATGCATGAGCTTAAAGATATGCCGGGTCTTTTAAAAGAGCTCGGAGTTAAGCACTTCTTTATACAGGTTATAGGAATACGGGGCAATTCATCTACAAACGAAGATATATCACAGGTTTCAAAGGATAACTGGGAAAAACTTGTTCCTGAAGTTGCTAAAAAGGTTGGTGAATCTGGCATATCTGTCACATATCCAAAGGTATTTCTTGGTCCTGATGAAACCTTTGAATGTGGAGGCAATGTTGCAGAGAACTACTTTGTTTTTCCTAATGGAAGGGTTTATACTTGCCCTCTTTGCGAGGATTACCCGCTCCATGCCTATACAATTGAGGAAAATAAACTTATTCCAACCGCAAAGATTAATGAGAAGGATCTTTTCAAACTTGAAATACCAGAGGGATGCGTTATCAATAAACTTGTTCAAGATGGAAATATTGAATATAAAGAAGATGGTACACCTTCATACAAAATTGCGTGTTGCCTTTTAAAAGAGGAAATTATTCCATAATCTTAGTAAAAAGGATAATTATTTGGGATTAGAATAATAGAAATGAATAACAAATAAATTTAACTCTGTCCCCCCCCGTAAAAGAACATAGTTATTATTTATAGAAACAAAATAATTTCCCAATCAGTAGTTTTTCCCCTGTAAAATCACATATTTCTTAAAATGAACCGCAATTTTTACTTAATACATATTTTAAAAAAATTGATTTTGACTGCATTTTCGTGTAGATAAATCTAATCTATCATTAATTAATAATGGATTGATTACAAAACAACTATTTTGTTTTAACAAGGGGGATTATTTAATGAAAAGCTTCAAAGTTTCTATTATTGTTCTAATTTCTTTTTTCATCGTTCTTTCAGGTTTCGCTACTGCCGGAACTCTTGAAGATGTAAAAAAGAAAGGTTTTATTCAGGTTGGTGTTAGTGAAGGTCTTTTTGGTTTCGCTATGCCAGACAACAAGGGGAAGTGGCGTGGACTTGATGTGGATACAGCTCGTGCTGTTTCCTGTGCTGTTTTTGGAACACCAAACAAGCTAAAGTTTACACCTCTTACAGCTACAACACGTTTTACAGCTCTTCAATCAGGTGAGATTGATGTTCTTTGCCGAAATGCAACAAGAACTCTAAGCCGTGAAACAGCTCTTGGACTTAACTTTGTAACAGTTAACTACTATGATGGTCAGGGGTTCATGGTATCCAAGAAATTAGGTGTAAAGAAAGCCAAACAACTTAATGGCGCAACAATATGTGTTCTTCCAGGAACAACAACAGAACTTAACGTTGCAGATTATTTCCGTGAAATGGGTATGAAATGGAAGCCAGTTGTTATTGAGAGTACTCCAGCTCTTGCAAAAGCTTTTTTTGCAGGTAGATGTGACTGTATGACATCTGATGCTTCTCAGCTTGCTGGAATCAGAGCAAGTAGCTCAAAAGCTTCTCAGTTCATGATTCTTCCCGAAAGAATTTCAAAAGAGCCTTTAGCTCCTGCTGTTCGTCATGGAGATGATAAGTGGTATGATGTTGTTAACTTTGCTGTTCTTACAATGATCAATGCTGAAGAGCTTGGCATCACATCAAAGAATGTTGATAAGATGCTAAAGAGCAAGAACCCTAAAATCAGACGTTTCTTAGGTGTTTCACAAGGTAATGGTAAAGCTCTTGGTCTTAGTGAAAAATACGCATACAACATTATCAAGCATGTTGGTAACTACGGTGAAGTTTTCGAGCGTAACGTAGGAAAGAAAACTAAACTTGGACTTGAAAGAGGACTTAACGCCCTTTGGACAAAAGGCGGATTAATGTACTCTCCTCCATTCAAGTAATAATTTGATCGATTAAAAGGCATCTTCAAATGAAGATGCCTTTTTTGTTTTAATGACAATTTATAGAATATTTTAAAGGTTCACCATGACATCTAATACAAATGAACCAAGTAAGGTAGCTTTCTGGTATGATAAGGAGAAAAGAGCAATTATCTATCAGGTTATGGCTATTTTAGTAGTAGGCCTAATAAGTTATTACCTTTTTTCCAATACCCAGGCAAACCTTGAAAAACAAAATATTTCAACCGGATTTGGTTTCTTTGAAAAAGAATCCTCTTTTGAGATATCAGAATCTCTGGTTAAATATTCCGCTGCTGATACATATGCCGATGCTCTATGGGTTGGAGTGCTCAACACACTTAAGGTTGCATTTATCGGCATTATTCTGACAACACTTTTAGGAACTTTTGTTGGTGTAGCAAGATTATCATCTAACTGGCTTATTTCCAGGCTTGCAGCTATATACATAGAAGTATTACAGAATATTCCGATACTTCTTCAGCTCTTTTTCTTCTATTCACTATTCTCGGAACTACTTCCAGGACCAAGAGATGCGTTAATTCCAATAAAAGGAATTCTACTTTGTAACAGGGGAATTTATTTTACGATCCCCGCTGATCACCCGGTATATTTCTACATGGGTATGGCATTTCTTTTAGCAATATTTATATGTGTTTTATTAACTAGAAAATCAAAAAAAATTCAGGAACAAACTGGAAATACAATGTTTCAGTTATTTTATATCAAACTGGAGTCATCAGCTCCGTCTTTGATGAGAATTTTTTCCCCAATATTTAATGGCCCATTTGCAAATACGCTTTTTTCAGTTTTTATTCTTTTACTTCTTCCTTTTATAGTCTGGCTAATTGGAGGAGCGCCCACAGAGTTAAATGCTCCTGCACTTGCTGGTTTTAACATTGAAGGTGGTACTAACTTCAGTCCTGAATTCGGTGCTCTTTTAACTGGTCTCGTTATATATACATCAGCTTTTGTAGCTGAGGTTGTTCGGGCAGGAATTCAGTCAGTGAGTTCAGGACAATCAGAAGCAGCAAAGTCACTTGGTTTAAAACCAGGATTAATTCTTAATCTGATCATTCTACCACAGGCTTTAAGAGTAATTATTCCGCCACTTACAAGTCAACTCCTTAACTTAACCAAAAACAGCTCACTTGCTGTTGCAATAGGTTATCCTGATTTTGTTTTTGTTGCAAACACAACAATTAACCAAACAGGACAAGCTATTGAAGGCGTTGCAATGATTATGGTTGTTTACCTTTGTTTTAGTCTTTTAACATCGGTATTCATGAACTGGTACAATAAAAAAATGGCACTTGTGGAGAGATAAGTATGAGTGAAGCAATAAAACCACCCGTTTCGAATGTAGGGGTTATTGGATGGTTGAGAAAAAACTTATTCAATTCTCCATTAAATTCAATACTTACAATTATTGTACTTGCATGTATGTATTATACTATTGTCCCTTTTATCAACTGGGCTTTTGTTGACTCAGTGTATAGATATGACACGCCAAAAGAGAAACTTCAATTTTCTAATTTCCTTGAACCCTCACAGTCAATAGACCAGGAAAAATTTGATAAAGGTCTTGGAGAAGGTTTAATAGTAATTGGTAAACAATCTGTTGAGATAGAAGAGGAAGATAACTTTATAAAGATCGCTGAACAGATAAACTCTTTAGACAATATTGACGCAAGTATTGAAAAAAGCAGTGTTGAAGATAAAACTGTTTACTTCTTAAAGGTTAAGGATACTAAAAACCCGGAAGAAGAAGTAGAAATTGAATTTAAAAATAAATCCAGAGCCTGCTGGACTATTATACCAAAGAATATAAGATTTATTTTCTATGGTATATATCCCATAGATGAATCTATTGTTAATACTTCCATATGGAAATTCACGTCCGGCTCTCTGAAAACAGTGCTTGATTTTGTTCTACCAACAGACTTTGTTGATACGGTCATATTCATGCTTGATGAGATGATGCTTGGCTGGAGACCTCTTTTTGCAATGATCATTTTAGGAACCATGATTTTATTAAGCAGGAACAGGAATTACTGGAAAAGATGGTTTCTTTTTCTCTGGATTTTTGCATTCTTTGCCATGGGAATTCTAATGAAAGGTGGAATTTTTGGGCTTGAAGATGTGGAAAGCACTAAATGGAGCGGACTGCCTCTCACCTTGATCCTTTCCGTTGCCGGGATGGTAGCAGCTTACCCTCTTGGGGTTATACTGGCACTTGGAAGACGGTCCAATATGGTAACAATAAGAACAATCTGTGTGGTATACATCGAGCTGATAAGGGGAGTTCCACTTATTAGTCTCCTGTTTATGTCATCTATAATGTTCCCGCTTTTTTTACCAGAGGGTTTGACTCTGAATAAAATCATCAGAGCCCAGGCTGCAATTATCCTTTTTACTGGTGCATACATTGCAGAAGTTGTCAGGGGAGGATTACAGGCTATTCCAAATGGTCAATATGAAGCTGCTGAAGCATTAGGGCTTAATTACTTCCAGCAAATGAGACTTATAATACTTCCACAGGCTCTTAAAATAGTAATTCCTCCAACAGTTGGAGTTTTGATTTCAGCATTTAAGGATACGTCCCTTGTTGTTATCATCGCACTGTATGATTTTTTAATGACCACACAAACGGTATTACGTGATCCAGACTGGTTGGCATTTAGTGTGGAAGCATATATATTTATAGCAATGATTTACTTTATTCTCTGTTATGTAATGTCAAGTTACAGTAGAAGGCTTGAGAGTGAATTGGATAGAGGCTAAACCAGAATAAAAGGATTAAAAAAATGAATGAAACAAATTCAAACAGCAAACTTCAGAGTGATGAAGTAACAATTGAGATCACTGAAATGCACAAGTGGTATGATGATTTCCATGTGCTTCAGGACATTAATCTTTCTGTAAAAAAAGGCGAGAGAATTGTTGTCTGCGGTCCCTCAGGTTCTGGTAAATCCACTTTAATAAGATGTATTAACAGACTTGAAGAACATCAGCGTGGAAAAATTGTTGTTGATGGTATTGAGCTTACAAACGATATTAAAAATATAGATAAGATCAGAACAGAAGTCAGCATGGTATTCCAGCACTTCAACCTGTTTCCACATATGACAATACTGGAAAATCTTACTGTTGGTCCGATCTGGGTAAGGAAAGTACCTAAAAAGGAAGCTATTGAAACAGCGATGTACTTCCTTGAGAAGGTTCAGATAGCAGAACAGGCAAATAAATATCCGGGTCAATTATCAGGAGGTCAGAAACAAAGGGTTGCTATAGCAAGAAGTCTTTGTATGAAGCCAAGAATAATGCTTTTTGATGAACCAACATCAGCACTTGACCCTGAAATGGTTAAAGAGGTTCTGGATGTTATGATCGGCCTTGCTGAAGATGGAATGACTATGATTGTTGTAACCCACGAAATGGGATTCGCAAAATCAGTAGCCCATAGAGTAATTTTTATGGATGAAGGCCAGATTGTTGAAGAGAATACTCCGGACGAGTTCTTCGATAATCCACAGAATGAAAGAACAAAACTGTTCCTCAGCCAGATCCTTCATTAAAAAATATAAGGGGAGAAGCTCTTTTCAGCTTCTCCCTTTGTTCAAATTATGATTGTTCTTTTGATTAATTTCTTCGTTTTTCTTCAAATTAGACCAAAATTCCTGCTCATAAAAACCTGATCTAAAAAAATATAGTGTCAATTCCTGAGAAGGTTTTGGAGTTTTTTTCCCAAACCAGATCCACGGAATAATTGAAATCGCTGCCCAAAAAACCGTAACAAGCGAAATCGTAGGGGCGGATTCCATATCCGCCCTTTTGCATAACCCCATATCCACCCAAAACAGGGCAGAAATTGATTCTGCCTCTACGGAACAACCGGGATTATCATAGATAATACAACCATTTAAACGTCATACAACAATAGAATACATTTAAATGGTAAATCAAAATATTTTACCATCATTTGATAAACGCATTTGGCAACGAAATTATTGGGAACAATTTTATCAAAAAGGAATGGTAGAAAAATAAACTAAAACAATGTGTCATTCCTGAGAAGGTTTGGACGGTTTTCCTAAACCCGATTCAGGAATCTCCTGAAAATACGATACTCTTATAAAAGATTCTAAGAACCCAAAACCTCTTGCCCCGATGGATCAACATTCACGAGATCTTAAAGCATATAAAATTCTGGAATACCTCCGGTGGCAAACTTTTTGAAAAAAATTTAGGGAATCTCTAAAAACTGTTCTTTTTAACAAATACTGCGTTTTTCGAAAAAGGAACCGCCTTTAAACCGTAGGCAATTTTTTTCTCAGGCCTTGTATTTGAGTCAAAACTCCAATTATTAGAGGTTCCCTTTAATCAAAACTTATTGTCTTTAGAAGGGATATAAAAACAATTAAATTTTTCGTTAATTTCTTCAAAAGCAGCAATTGTTTAAATTTTATTCAATCCCATACCTTTTCCATAAACGTGATAATACACCTGCTTTCTCCATTTTGGTCAGTATTTCATTCATTTCTTTTTTAGTGATTTTGAAGTTTTTACGCAATAAAATTGTATGGTTGTAGTGCTGATCAAATTTCTTTGAAACCAGAATCTTACTCTTTATATCCGGGTTATTTTTTAAGAACATTTTTAGAAAGGATAGGGTGACTACTGCAATATCAACTCTTTCGAACAAAACCTTTATAATATTTCCTTTATGATTTGTATTAAATTGTATTTTGAAGTTTTTCTTTAAAAAT
Organism: Desulfobacterales bacterium; assembly: GCA_024226555.1. Classification (GTDB taxonomy): domain Bacteria; phylum Desulfobacterota; class Desulfobacteria; order Desulfobacterales; family JAAELO01; genus JAAELO01. Next base: position 18,561 of record JAAELO010000642.1, read on the forward strand.
TTTTCATCAGCATTATAATTTGCAAAACCATAATGATAACCCAATATTACAGCTAATGATTTCTTCTTTAAATTTTCAAAATAACTCTGATTTTTTGAATGGTGATATTTTGTAATATATACATCGCCACCCTTTAAAATAACTTTTGAGGCAACGATATCTTTATTTTTCCAACCCCATTTTATATCCTCAAACATTATTATGTCGAATCTTTTCTCTTCAAAAAACAGATATCGCCTTTTAGATGAGGTAGGTGTAAATTTAAATTTGAATTTCTTCTGAAACTCATTCATCTCTTTTATAAGATCAATTGTGATACCAGAAATTTTCTGTTTATTTTCATCTATTTCAATAAATGGCGGAAATTGATAACCTCCAACTAAAATAGTTTCAGCAATTACCTGACCTGAATAGATAAATGTAGATAAAACTATAAGAAAAACTAAAAATATTTTTCTCATCAGAACCTCAAATATAAAAGAAACATCATGATAAGTATTGTTTAAATTTTATTCAATCCCATATTTTTTCCATAAACGAGATAACGCACCTGCTTTCACCATTTTTGTTAATAGCTTATCCATCTCATTTTTAGAAAACTTAGATTTTTTTCGTAACAAAATTGTATGGTTGTATACTTGGTCCAGTTTTGTAGAAATCATTAACTTACTTTTTTTATCTGGATTATCTTTTAGAAATTTCTTTAGGTAAGACAGAGTAACAATTGAAATATCAGCTCTTTCGATCAAAACCTTCATAATATTCCCTTTATGATTTGTACTAAATTGAATATTAAAATTATTTCTTAAAAACTTTTCATCGGCATTAAATTTTGCAAAAGCGTAATGATATCCTAAGATTACAGCCAATTTTTTATTTTTTAAACTATTAAAATAACTCTGATTTTTTGATGATTTAGATTTTGTTATAAATACCTCACCACCTTTTAGAATACCTTTGGATGCCTCGATAGGCTTGCTTTTCCAGCCCCACTTTATATCTTCAAACATAATTATATCAAATTTTATTTTATCAAAATCAAGATATCGTCTTTTAGCTGATGTGGAGATAAATTTAAATTTTATTTTTTTTTGAAATATATTCATAGCTTTTATGAGGTCAATTGTTATACCAAAAACTTTTTGTTGGTCATCTTTTTCAACAAATGGAGGAAACTTATATCCTCCAACCAAAATAGTTTCTGCTATTACCTGACTTGAATAAATAAATGTACATAAAGCCATAATAAATACTAACGATATCTTTTTCATATGAACCCCTCTTTTATGATAATTTTTTCAATTTTACTGTTTATACAGGTAAATTAATAAAATAATTATTGAAGAGATCTTTGCTCTTAATATTAAAGAATAAACATCGTTTTGGTTAAGTCGTATAAATATCTGATTAAGATAGAAAATAGAAAATATTTAGTTTTGTAAGTGTCTAATAAATCTAACAATAACATGCTTTTATTATTATAACAACTCTTACCTTCTCTTTTAATTACAATCCCTCTTGTATTATTAGGAAAAAAAAGAATAGTAAATATTATTGCTCAAATTTATAAAACAAGAAACAAACTGATAGAATTTCGGAACCAATCACTCAAATTTTTTATGATGAAAGCTTTAATGAAAATTCTGGAATGTTTAGAAAAAAAACAGACTAGAGAATCTCTAATTGATCTTTTTGCGAAATACTTCGTTATTATCAAAAAAAACTGTTGTAAAATCGGTTCGTTATTTTTGGTCATGCCTTGTATTTCATCAAAAATTCTACTTATTAGAGGTTCCCTCTACATAAAAACGACTGCTCCATATCCAACAACCCGGTCTTTATCTCCTACTTCAGTATCTCCTGAATTTGCATAGGAAATAACATTTCCATTTTTGGCCCCACTCTCCTTAGATGCAACCATTGTAGAGAGGACAGGAGCTTCTCCGCAGGCTGATGTTGACAGACCGTTTATATTTTTTGCTTCATTTTCATGAAGAGTTCTAACAAATTCTCCTATATCCACAGTTGCAATGGATACAAGTGTTTTCATATCCACATCATTAGCATCTTCATAGTTTGGAAAGTGTGACAGGTCAGAACTTGCCACAATCAAAATATTTTTTTCTAATGATATTGAAGACAAGGCGCTACCAAACGTTTCACATAGATTCAAATTGGATGTTCCCACAATTGCACAAACTACTTTTGCCCCTGGAAAAACCTTCTGAATAAATGGAATCTGAACTTCTACAGAGTGTTCTCTTGTGTGTACATCTTCATCAAAAACTATATCAATATCAAAATCCACGAGTTTTTTAGCTGTATCTTCACAAAATTCAGTTACTCCAAGGGGTGTCTCAAAACTACCGGGATAGATAGAAACGCCTCTAAAGCCAGATACAGTGTGATTTGCTCCTAAAACAATAATAGTTTCATAACTATGTCCGGCTGCCTGTTTAAATGCATCAGCAGCAATTTGACCTGAAAAGACGTACCCTGCATGGGGAGAAACTATCGCAAAAGGTTTCTCACTTATTATCAGCTTAGATCTATTCAGATAACCATCAACCATACCTGAAAGTTCATCGGCATCTCCAGGATAGAAAGAACCTGCAACGGAACTTTTTCGTATAGATTGCTTCATATTATCTCCTCCTTATACAGACCCATAAATTTTACAGCCACAACTGCAATTACCGTTTTTAATATCATTTTGCTTAACTCTGTAGCCATCACGTTCTATAATGGTTTTACTACACCCACTACAAATTGTACCTGATCCAACACTGGATAAAATGTTACCAGTATAAACATACTTCAAGCCCTTTTTCATAATTCTCTCTCTTGTTCTAAGTAAAAATTCAGGGTCTGTTGGAGAGTTGTCATTGAGTTTATATGTGGGGTGAAACCTGCTTATATGCCATGGTGTCTCTGCTCCAAGCTTTGTATGGATGAAATCGGTTATACTGTCAAGCTCATCAATGGAGTCATTGAGACCAGGTATTATTAATGTTGTAACTTCAACAAGGAGATCATTTTCTTTCATATAGATAAGGTTATCAAGAACAGGAGAGAGCTTTGCACCGCAATATTTTTTATAAAAATCGTTACTGAAAGATTTCAGATCAACATTTGCAGCATCAAGATATGGAAAAATCATATCAAGAGCATCTTTTGACATATACCCGTTTGTTACAAAAACATTTTTAATATTGTTTTCATAAGCCAGTTTTGATGTTTCATAGGCCAGTTCAAAATATATGGTGGGTTCTGTATATGTATATGATATTGACCTGCAACTGCTTCTCTTTGCATCAGCTACAATCTTTTCAGGAGATATTGCCTCTCCAACAATAAGACCTCTATCCTGTACTATTTGGGCAATGTGGTGATTCTGACAAAAACGGCATCTGAAGTTACACCCGGGTGTCGCTATGGAGTAAGACAAACTACCCGGGTAAAAATGGTATAATGGTTTTTTCTCAATGGGGTCAACATTAGTTGTTATCACTTTGTCATAGACAAGTGTATGTAAAATGCCTGACCTGTTTTCCCGAACTCCGCAAATTCCCCTTTTTGATTCAGGTATTTTGCAAAAGTGATTGCACAAATTACACTTTACTTCACTTTCAGCTTTTTCGTAAAGTAATGCTTCCATATCTACCCACTATTATTAGAGATTCCTAAATAAATCTACTTATTTGCTGGTAAAGACTCTAAATAAAAATACCACAGATTTCTTATTGTAGTAAACCATTCATATGGATAATTTCCATCAAAGCTATTATCCATTAGAGCTTCAGCCTGAGTTGCTACCCTTTCAGCAAGTTCAAATTTAGTCATGCCACCAACCCAGTATGTATTATTAGTACCTTGTATTGCCTCTATTTTTTGAAAATAGTCACTTGTATCAAAATGTGGGAAATATAACCATTTTTTAAATGTATCAACAGTTTCAAGCTCTGCATTCATTACCGCAAGATCTGATTTTAATGTATCTATTGTATCATCAATGGAAACATCATCACCTGTTTCCGGAATATAATAAACACTAAAATTTTCAAAAGGTGCTTTCATTGTTTCTTCAATAAGGGCAACATGGCCTGTATTGTGAACATTATCCTTAATTAAAAGGCATTCATGGGGTATATTTTTTCCCTGTCCTGCTATTATTGTATAGGGATTGTGTTTTATACCATCACAAACAACACTCTCCTGTGAGTTTAACTCCATTTTATCTACCATCTCATTCATTGGGACAGATATAATAATATCATCGAAGGAATCTTTCGTTTCTTCACCAGTTGTAAGGTTTTTCACAGTAACAGTAACACTGGAATCCCTTTCAATATTGATAACTTCCGTATGTTTTATAATATTAAGACGCTCAGCAATTCTATCAACAAGAGTTTCATAACCTTTGTCAATCCTCCTGACCGGAGGGATTCCAAGAAGAATAAGTAAAAGACCCATCCCCATAAAATTTGTCAGATTTATATAATCAAGAACATACCATGTTTTGATATCCTCTCCATAGCCAAAAGATGTGACTGGAAGATCCAGCCATGCGGGTACAATTTTAAGATTTTTCAGCTGACAAAACTCAGTGAATGGGAGTTGGTATTCCGCTGACATAGGTTTGTAGGTTGTTTTTCTATTGTATAGAATAGCAAACTTAATTGCATGAAAACTATAAATTGCCATCTCTTTTAAAATAGTAAATGTTTTATTAAAGGGCCAGTAGATTTTACGAAATGAAGTGACACGACTACCTTTTATAACTTTGAATTTTAATCTTTTACGCAGTTTTGTTCCTGTATGCCTTGCAAACTTGATAACTGTTTTAAAGTTAGGTCCACAAGAACATGCTCCAAGTTCAAAAGCCTGCCCATTCTTAAATTTCGTATAACATTTCCCTCCTGCTTGATCGTCATATTCATCTACTCTTTCACCATCTTTGTATATAATGTGTCTTCCTCTTTCATATACAACAACATCGTGACCTTTTTTAGTTAATGTGTAAGCTGCAACAACTCCGCTAATTCCACCACCTACTATACACACCTTCTTCTTTTGCATAGCTCCCCCTTAAGATGTAGACCTTAACCAAAGGCATTTATAAATGTCTAAAACTGAAAAATGTTTACTACTAAATATTTTCTTGATTTAAAATCAGTTTGGAATGATCAGGAAACCGATTCTATGGTATCACTAATAACCGTCTTTTAACCGAACTACTGCGTTTTTGAAAAAGAAGAACTTTAGTAAAATCATCCCATTATTTTTTTCTCAGGCAGAGATTTTATAAAACTAAAAGCTTTTATAAACGCTATATTTCAATCAAAATCACAGTTCTTAGAGATTCCCTTTAAGGAACTGAAATCTGTTAAACCTTTAGATTTTCAGGTTAAAAAAATAGTACTTCAGAAAAGTTATTTTTTCAACTTAAATGAGGAAAACTAAATAATTAGTATGTTAAATCAGCTTTTAGACCCTCTGTATAAAATTGATTGCATGGTTTATGTACCTTAGAAAGCTTTAAAAATATTGAATTAAAGGTGTTTGTCTGATATTTATTTTTTAAAGTTATAGATTTTTCTATTCAAGGGAACCTCTAATAATTATTATTTTGATGAAATACGAGGCATTTCTGGAAATAACGAGCCGATTTTATTACAGTTTTTTTTGAAATAACACAGTATTTTGCAAAAGAGGAGTTATTAGAGATTCCCTCAATATAATTTCATAATTCAGTATTATACAGCTTTTTTAAAGATTTAACTTTTTTCAGGGATATTGTTACATGCCAAAAATTTTAGCTATTGATGATATTAGAGAAAATCTTGATATGCTTTCAGCTGTTCTCCAGAGACTCATTCCAGAATGTACAGTGATTGTTGCAAGATCCGGCAAAGAAGGGATTGAAATTGCAAATAAAGAGCTACCTGATGCTATTTTACTTGATATAGTTATGCCAGGAATTGATGGCTTCGAAGTATGCAGGCAGCTAAAATCCGTGGATGAGACCATGCATATTCCTGTTATTATGCTAACAGGTGTTCAAATGGACACGAAGACCAGAGTTAAGGGTCTTGATGTTGGTGCCGATGCTTTTCTTACTAAACCCGTTGAATCCATTGAGCTTGTTGCCCAGGTTAATGTAATGCTTAGAATTAAAAGGGTTGAGACCCTTCTAATGGAGGAAAAAAACAAACTTACTGAAGAGGTTGAAAACAGAACAAGATCACTTAAAGCCCTAACAGAAAGCAACAGAGCACTTCTTCATGCTAATAATGAACAGGAACTTGTTCAGGACATCTGTCAAATAATTGTTAAACAAGGCAGGTATAAATTGTCTTGGGTAGCATATGCAGAAAAAAATGAAGAAAAATCTGTTCGCATGATTGCCCAATATGGCTATAATGATGGCTATCTTGAAAGCCTGAATATCTCCTGGGGCGATGGGAAAAACGGACATGGCCCCATTGGCAGAACAATAAGAACAGGAAGACTGCACATAGTAAGAGAGATTAGTACAAACGAAAAATATAAATCCTGGCGTGAAGAAGCAATCAGGCATGGATATGCCTCGATAGTATCCCTTCCAATCATTTTAAATGATAAAACAATTGGTGCTTTAAATATATATGCTGAAGATTCAAACGCTTTTGATAAGAGTGAAGTAGAACTTCTTATGGAACTTTCACGAGACCTGTCCTATGGCATAATGTCTATGAGAATGAAACTTGACCGTGAAAGAGCCGAAAAACATATCCATCTTTTAACTCAGGAACTAATAAAAGCTCAGGAAACTGAAAGACAGCGTATTGCAAGGGACCTGCACGATAAAATCGCACAGGACCTTGCCACTTTAAAGATTGCAAGTGAAACAATTTTTGATAAATATCCAGGTGTTGTTAGTGATCTGAGTGATAAATTTACAAGATTTTCTGAAATTTTGAAGGAATCCATCGACTCAGTCAGAAATCTTGCACATGATCTTCAACCACCAAGCATTGAACGGATAGGGCTTGTAAACTCAATGTATCAACACTGCCAGGATTTTGCGGCAACAAGTGGAATTAAAGTTGATTTTTTCTCAGCAGGTATTGAAGAGCTTAATCTGAATTTCGATACTGGTATCAATCTATACAGGCTTATCCAGGAATCATTAAATAATGTAAACAAGCATGCTGGTTGTAAAAACGTTACAATAAAATTTATTGCCTCATACCCAAACATCATACTTCGTATTGAGGATGATGGTATTGGATTCAATGTGGATAAGAGATTATTATCTGCACTTAAAGAGAAAAGAATGGGTTTAAAGAGCATGGAAGAGAGAGTAAATCTTCTTAATGGCAAATTTAATATTCAATCCAAAAGAGGGATGGGAACAAAATTATTTATCGAGGTCCCTTATAAAGCAAAGAAGCAGGAAGTAAAAAGCAGTGATGAGAAGTATTACCCTCTTTTTTCAGATGGCTAATAGTATTTCAAAACTTAGTCTTTACTGGTTCCCTTGATATTTTCACCATAAATTGTGTGCCACTCATTATCAATTCTATGGTCTATAATATTCACATCTTTTGATTGTATAATATTCATTATTTTATCTGCCTGGCTTTTAAAAATGCCTGAAAGTATAAAATACCTCTTTTGTGTAAAACCTTCAGTGATTACCAGTTTCTTCATAATGTCGTAATGAATATTTGCAACTAACAAATCGGCTTCATACTCCATAAAGTTTATTCCACAACCTCTTGTAACAAGAACATTATCGAGGTTATTAAGTTTTGTATTCTTTAGAGTGGTTTTTGTAGCAAGAAAATTAAAATCCATTGCAATAACTCTTTTACAACCTGATAAAGCACCACAAACAGCAAGAAGCCCTGTTCCTGTTCCAATATCAAGCATGGAATCTATCTTCTTGTTTGTAAGAGCATCTTCTAACAATTCCAGGCAATTGTATGTTGTTGGATGTCTTCCTGTTCCAAATACGACACCGGGATCAAGCTGAACTCTAATTTCATTTTTATTTGTATCAATTTTGTTTTTAAGATCATGGAAAGGCGCTGAAACAAAGTAATTCCCCACAGAAAAAGGAACGGGTATGTCTCCTAACCAATCGCTATACGACATCTCATATTTATCAACTAAAGTAAGATCAGAGTGTTCATTAAGAAACCCTTCAACTATCTCATCTGATTTGATTTGAAAAAACAGAAAAGAGAACCCTCCATCCTCCCAATTTCCAATAAATGAGGAACCCAGAGTCAATTCATCTTTATAATCAAGTTTTCCCTCAATGTAATATATGTATAGTAAGTCATATGGCTTTGTCATTTAGTGTATCCCCATTAATTCATTTGGATCTTTTTTTCATATATTTTGGACAAATATGCAAGGAAAGAATAGATTTTAGAAAATGATTTCTATTAAAGATTCATTCTGAAATAAAAATCCCCGCCGCAAGCAACGGGGTATTATAATTAGTCTATCACAGACGCCGCAAGCGGCGGGGTATTAAACCCAAGCTTCGCAATAAAGAACATAAATAAGTTTGATGGGCTCAACAGATTTGTTAAAGGATATAAAAAATTCATGTTACCGAAATACGACCAGCTAACCAGTAATGAAGGCGCTTACTTCCATCCGGTTGCTCATAAAAGGTGAAAAGGGAAGATTCGTTAACAATTACATCCACTTTTGACAAATGATGTTTGGATTTGAAAGAAACACCTTGATCCTGCAATTTTTTTTGAAAACTTTTAATATTAAGGTCGCGTTTGATTCCCCAGGAATCAATATTAATTGAGTTCCCACCATCATTTAAATTATCATGATCAGAAAAGATCATAACAACCTTGTTACATTCAAAATGGATTTCAATATCACCATACCTCCATATGCCAGCAAGACTCATATGCTCTTCAGTACCCCAAAGATTTGGTTTACCAATGGATGAGAGCACATCATCCCTTTCCTGACCTATGTGGATCGGTCCTATTTCACCAGTTTTAACAAAGTCCAATAATGAAGCATCTATCATCATTTAAATTCCAGTTATAAAAAGTTGAAAAAAACAACAGTTTATTATCTATTTATTACATTAATATTTAAATTATGCAATCTATACATTTATATATATATATCTGTAATTAATGAATAATTTCATTTATTTTTAAAGTATGAAATGCATAGCAGGTTTTGTCTTAACAAAGAAGGGATTTTAAAAATATAAACCTCATTTTTATATAGTTTGACAAAGAAAAAGAGGTGGGATTGTTCCAAATCAATAATCGATAAGGGTTTCAAGTAACCTACTTAAAATATTTATTTTTTCGATAATTTTATTTTATTTTCTATCTGAATTAAATTTATAAAAAATTATAAGACTTCTTATTAATAAAGATGGATTAAAATATGAATTAGTATTTTATCTAAAGGGAACCTCTAAAAACTAAAATTTTGGTTGAAGTACAAGGCTTGAGAAAAATGTAACG
>JAAELO010000643.1 GCA_024226555.1 Desulfobacterales bacterium
CACCTGATTCGCCTCAGGCGCCCGGACCTCCTGATCATCGAGAGTCGGTCCAGCCGACCACAGGGCTCGAGAAGTCCTTCTCCGACTTGTTCGCCCTGGCTTGCATCAAGGGTTGGGACGAGCAGACCCAGGTGCGAGGGCGCTCTGACAGGAACCTCGGCTGCAAAAAATGGTCGTCCTCCCTTTCGCGTGACGATGTGCTGATGAAGTCTGCCTGAAATCTCTCGGCTCTCGGGATGAGATCCAGTCCGCCTTGGCACTTCGGTTCGAGAGCACCTGCACAGGTGCAAGAAGTGATGGACAGAGGACGCAGTCGGTGATCTGCTGGGCTCGAGCAAGGCGGAGCTGAACCAATGGACGACCGAGAGCTATCATCGACGAGGGCAAAGAAAATCCGGGAGCAGGTAAGCGACGAGCGGTGGGAACGACTGGTCGCAGACGCCCTCGGCAGACTCGAGGTCCAGCAGCTTGTGGTCGAGGAGCACGAGACCACGGGGCAGTCCTTGAGAAGCTGCCTGAAAACGCTCTTTCCAGAGGTCCCCTGGCCCACCTTCGTGAATTGGAAACGCAAGCACGCCAATCGACGGGGACCGGCCTGGGAGAGGTTGCTCGA
>JAAELO010000644.1 GCA_024226555.1 Desulfobacterales bacterium
TGCTCAATATTACCGTTAGGTGGCGTTTTCAAATCATTTTTTGCCACCACTTCGCCAGTTTTTCTGTGAAGGATCTCCATCTTTTCACTTGAGATTCATCGAATGAGAAAGCTTTCAGTTTCACAGTGTTGTTTTGAGGTTGAAACCTACGTTTTCTTTCTGCATAAAGGACTATCAATATATTAATGCCCAGTCTTCCGCTTAAACCAGTTCACATTTCCCGGTTACTACCCATCCCCGCATATCAAATTATTCGACCATTTCATCTCCTAAAACCATCCTAATTAATTCCCATAAACGTCCCTAATTTGTTTTGTTCATCTCCAAAATGCGTTTATTGAGCAATACATGCGCAAAAAACCGCAATTATTCAACGAACCCATCATTTTTTATTTTTTATTAAAGAAATTTCATTTTACAAAATAAAAAGTGTGGATTATGCGAGTTTATTTATTATTTGTTTACGAAGTCTTCAAAAAACGTAAAAATGACAAGAATACGGAGATATGATCGTATTTAGTGCAAATAAGGGATGGAGATTTTAGGAGAGCACATAATAGGCGAGTAGCCCCCCCCCCCCCCCCAA
>JAAELO010000645.1 GCA_024226555.1 Desulfobacterales bacterium
AAAGATAGTCGCGGGAAAAACACAAAGGCTTTTGGGGGAGGCAAGAAACAAACAACCCAACAACAGAACCATGGAGTATCGACCCCAGACTACAATTGTTAGGTTTTGTTTCTCTTCCTTCGTGCCCGTGTGCCTCTCCGCACCCTCCACAACATGGTGGATTTTGGGCGAAATGGCCCCTTTTGGGTGAGCGACTGTTCGAAACATGCCCAAAATCACCTCGAACAGGAGACAACAGATGTGTTTACATTGAGAAGGGTGTGGTTGTTGGTGCGAATGCTTGATCTTTGCGTTTTGGTGGTGTTTTCATCGAAAAGGGGCCATTTCGGCCAAAACCCACCATGTTGTGGAGGGTGTGGAGAGGCGCACGGGCACGAAGGAAGAGAAACAAAACCTAACAATTGCAGTCTGGGGTCGATACTCCATGGTTCTGTTGTTGGGTTGTTTGTTTCTTGCCTCCTCCAAAAGCCTTTGTGTTTTTCCCACGACTATCTTCTTTGTGTACACAACACAAAAAAATCTACACACACAAAAACTCAGCCAAAGAAGAAAAAATCTTACCTCATCAGTAGAAGCATAAACATGATGCTAACATTGTGGTATGATTAGATTTTCCATATCCC
>JAAELO010000646.1 GCA_024226555.1 Desulfobacterales bacterium
AATTTCCGCGATGGCGGAATTATTTTTCCTCAAAAATAAAATAAAAATAAAAATTGAAAAAATGCAAAAAAAAACAACAAACATGGGAGTTCAAAAAGTAAAGAAGCGGAAAAAAAATTCCACCATCCACACGAGTGGATATAGCGGAATTATTTTTCCACCTCAAATTAAAAAAACAGAAAAAAAACCAAAAATTCAAAGGCAAAAAGTCAGGTGAACAAAATAAACTCTGCGTGTGGGTAGGAGGACGAACTTGTCAATCTCTTTTCTTGTATATTCGAAGGCAAAAGGGGACGGAGGATCTCTTTCATTTTTTTTGTTTATATTCGAGGTAAGGGGACGGGGGATCTCTTTCTTTTTTTTGTTTATTCGAGGTAAGGGGGCGGGGAATCTCTTTCTCTTTTTTTGTTTATTCGAGGTAAGGGGGCGGGGAATCTCTTTTCTTTTAAAATTTGATGTTCCCTGGAGGGCGTAGAGATCGATTTCTTTTTTGTGTTTTTGTGAAAAAAGGGGTCGCGTGAAAAACAAGCGCGAGAAATCGCACATGTTTTCACAAGGGGTGGTTAGGCGGGGAAAGGAAAAGCAAGGGGGGGGGTGTGTACCTCGACCACACAATACAAAGCATTCATGATCAGCGTATTCCTAGCTTGCAATTGTTGGAAACCCATTATAATTCGAAGATAATGTTGTCTGTTTGGTTTTGTTGCGCTTTTGTTGAATGGGTGTTTGTGTGTTTGGGGGTGTGGAAACCATGTTACCTCTCGTTGGCATGGAAAGAAAGCGTGGAATGGACTGCAACTTTTGTATCTTTATGGTGGGGACCCTCC
>JAAELO010000647.1 GCA_024226555.1 Desulfobacterales bacterium
AATGTACGGCCAGCATGATTAAAAAAACAAGATATCAGGTTTTCAATGCTAAAATCATATTAAGCACCCAAAATTTAGTCTAGGTGCAAAGTTCTACTATCCTAGCCCTTGTATTATTTATTTTACGTGAGTTCCAAAATTGTGATTTTATAAGGGCTTAGACTTACTGGGTGAAAAAGTTTCACCTACTTCATTTTTCGCGGTCAAAGCCTTTATAGAATCGGGAACTTTGAACTCTCATAAAATTAAGAATATAAGTGCTAGGACAGTGAAAATTTGTACCTAGACCAAGTTTTGGATGCTTTCTACGATTTTAGCATTGAAAACCTGATATCTTGTATTTTTAATCATGTTGGCCATACATTGAATCGGTCTATTATGCGAGTCTAAGCAAGATGCGTACGCAAGAGTAAAAAGGGAAGTTTTTACTCAGAGGAGTGCCAGACAAAAATGCTTGATTTCTAGAACTGAACTTTGCAATTTGAATATATGAATATATATTATGAATATATGCAACCCCTGATGAACATTCCACTTTTTGGAACAGAACCAGTTGGAACGGCACACAATCATTCCTTTAAGAATGCAGCCTAATGGTGGATTTCCATTCAGTGCATTTTGTTGCGCACTCTACTTTTTGCGATCAACTTTTGATCTGAGCATGCGTATTTCCAAAATATTCCCCCTTGGTCTGAGCTCGCGATCACA
>JAAELO010000648.1 GCA_024226555.1 Desulfobacterales bacterium
CCGGTCCGTCCATGAACAGTACATTTTTTTTGCGAAAGTTTTTTGTTGTTCGGGTGTGTTTTTAAAGGGACGAGCGTCAAACTAAAGAGCCTCATGTTCGAATGTACATGTCCTCTCTCACGCCTTTGAAAGTAAGGTCTTGCTTTTTCTTGTTGTCCACGCCACATTTCATTTTATTGTCTTGCTTTTTTTGTTGTGCTTTTGCTTTTTCCTTTTGCCATAATTGTGGAATAAGAAAGCCTATTGTGGACGCGGGGATTGTGGAATTAATTGAGGGGTATTGTGGAAGGGGAAGGCATTAATTGTACGTGGAAGGAGAAGGCTATTGTAGATTAAAGAAAGGGGAATGCTATTGGGGAGACGCTACTTTTTTTGGTGTTTTTATGTGCGAAAATACGTGAGTGCTTGCGGGCGTGGGAAAGAAGGAAGACATAACCTGGTGACGTTTTGAGGGAAGGCGACTTTGGAATACCATGAAACTTTTTTATCTTTGTCGTGTGGACCATCCCTCCACTCAGTGCAAATATTGTGGTCTTTGGAGGGGGTCGGTTTTTTTCCAAACATGGGCGCCCATGCTTGGTTTCTAAGGGTTTCCA
>JAAELO010000649.1 GCA_024226555.1 Desulfobacterales bacterium
GGGGGGGGGGGGGGGGGAGGCTGAGAGAGTGCATTTTGAAGTAGTTGCTGGCAGACTGAGAAGCAAAAAACTGTGGGGTGTGGACAGTACCTGGGTTGTGAAATTGTAGATTCTTGTGCTGGCGAAAGGGATTGATGAGAGTAAGAAGAGGAGAAAGAGGAGTTTTGAGGACATTTTTTGACGACTGTACGGTACTTTGGGTATCAGCAATTGTGATGACCGTTCAAGAACACTTCGAACTTGTCACTTGTGGGAGTGGCTTCGTATAAAACCTGGTTTCGCGGGACACAGAAAAAGATGTTGCGTCGAAGTATCACTAGAGGACTGCACTCGGCAAAGGATCATGCCCCCGTGATCTGCAGGCCAACAATTTTGACAAATATATCACTACCACTGGAACAGATGCTCCACTTGACCGGTACCGGGAAGTATTACGCCGGACCCCAAATACGTAATACTTCCTCACTTTTGAAACCTCAAATCCACTTCCCAGTTCCAAGAACTTGAAGAATCAACATGCTTCATTCATGAAATTCACTTCCTAAAAGTGTTATCAGTAGTGTTTCTCTATTATGTCCGAAGGACAACTTCTTAGTTTGAGGAAGTGATAAGTTTGAAAAACACACAACTTCCCAGCACCCC
>JAAELO010000650.1 GCA_024226555.1 Desulfobacterales bacterium
CACCGATTTTCACAGATGGTTTAATCGACATAATCTCACCCCATTTTTTGCGTAGAAAAGCCGATCTCGATCGATATATTTTTTCACCCATAGTCGAAATGACAGTGCCTGCCCATATCACATAACATATATATTATACACAAAATATGTTTTGTGTTTGATTATTACTTCATCCAAATTTTTAGATTTCTACCTCTAAACTTTTCAGCTCAATAATTATTTTTTTAGGGTGTCTTTTTGTCGAATAAAATACTTGACTGGCGATTATATACATGCTAATAAAAGCCAATTTTGAACATTATTGGTTATTATGTCCCTCAAATGCTGGCTGTTTGAGCAATTTCGCCATCCATAATCATGACACAACATGGGAAACACAGATGACTAATCGACAAAATAGAACCCTAATTAGTACTGAGATCGACCTGGATGACTATTTCAAAAAACCTGCCTCCCCAAGACAAAAACAGTATGAGGCAATCCGAGCCATCTCTATTGACGGAGAATCAATAGAAGACGTTGCGAAACGATACGGATACAAGGCCGGCACCGTCTATTCCCTGCTCAGAGATGCCAAGGCAGGGAAAATTGAACTTTTCCCTGCCGTTAAAAAAGGGCCCCAACAAAAACGGACAGATCCTGACGTGCGAGCCAAAATTATTGAGTATAGGAAAATGAGGTTATCTACTCCTGATATTCAAAATCGTCTTGTCGAAGATACTATCAAAATTTCTTCACGGACAGTTGAGCGTATCCTTAAAGATACCGGTTATGGGAAATTGAAACGCAGAACCAATAAAGAATTAGGCATAACTTTAAAAAACAATATTATACCTGATCGATCAGAGCATCTCAATTTCTCAGAACTCGAACCTTTTAATATTGATTGCCCCTCCGTAGGTTGTTTCTTTTTTATCCCTTACATTTTAGAATCAGGAGTAATGGATATCGTCCAGGAATGTGAAATGCCTGATTCAAGCGATATTGGCTCAACACAGGCATGTCTTTCCATGTTGATCCTGAAATTGATGGGTCGCAAAAGACTGAGCCACATTGGTTCCTATGACAGGGAACCTGGTTTGGGGATCTTCGCTGGCCTGAATGTGCTTCCAAAGCCGACCTATATGAACACATATTCCTGTCGATGTTCTGAATCACAAGTAATGGATTTGCAGAGAAAGGTCATTACCAGTTTTAAAAAAAAGTATCCTGACTTTTACAGTAGTGATTATATCAATCTTGATTTTCATTCGATTCCACATTTCGGTGATGAGTCAGAGATGGAAAAAGTCTGGTGTGGCGCAAGAGGTAAAACAATGAAGGGTGCCAACACTGTCTTTGTTCAAGACAGTCAGAGTAATACAATTTTATATACCAGAGCAGATATACTGCGTAATGAAGAAGCCGATGAAATTAAAAAATTTGTTACTTACTGGAAAAAGATAAATGGCAATGTTAATGAAACCCTTGTTTTTGATTGCAAGTTTACTGCTTACGGGGTTCTTGATGAGCTTGAAGACGACAAAATAAAGTTCATAACTCTTCGGAAAAGATATGCCACGCTAATAAAGGACACATTAGATGTTCCGTCAAGTGAGTGGGAAAAAATTAGTTTATCAATCCCGAAACGCAAATATAACAAAGTGTCTGTCCATGAAAGTGAAGTTAAACTAAAACAATGCAATAACACATTCCGTCAAATTGCAGTAAAAGATCATGGCCGAAGCAAGCCTACATTTATCATAACCAACGACAAAGATTTGTCCATGAAGGATATTCTGGAGGTCTATGCCAGGCGATGGCGGGTGGAAAACAAGCTTGCAGAATTAGTCACATTTTTTAATTTAAACGCACTTTCTTCACCGATTATGATACGCATTCATTTTGATATATTATGGACATTAATAGCTGACACTTTGTATCACCGATTTGCACGGGACTTAAGACGTTTTGAAACTAATATCGCACCAACTATTTTCAGGAAGTTCATTGATATGCCAGGGAGAGTTGTTTACGATGGGGACAAATTTGTAGTAAAAATCAGAAAAAGAGCTCACACTCCTGTCTTAAAAGAAGTTGAAAAATTACATAAACCAATTAAGGTTCCATGGCTTTCCGGCAAAACCGTGGAGATAGTCTGGACCGCTTGATTAGGGTGCTATTTTGACGATTGTACCTGATGTGAGAATCGGTGTTAATGATAAACAGACGCATCTTTATCAATAAATTCCTTTCTTTCTTAAAAAATCTGTTCTGCTTAAAACTATTTTCCTTTTCATTTATGGCTGATTCTGTGTTCGGATCACCAGAGGACAAAACCATAGACGTTCCTTTTGGAAAATTTTCTTTAAACGATTTTATTCAAAAAAAAATGCATCATGGAAAAGATTCTTTTATTAATCCCTTTCACAGAAAAAAAGTATGGAGCCCATGGAAGGGACTCGGCTTTCTCTTTTCCAAGAATCACTTTGCTAGGTTTTATAAAGACGAACCAACATCACAA
>JAAELO010000651.1 GCA_024226555.1 Desulfobacterales bacterium
ATTAGCGACTCCTCCAGAATAGATATTCTGGAACCTAACTGCCTAATAACACATAATATATAAAAAGTGTTACTTAGAAGAGATTCCCTTAAACATTACCCCATGGGAGGAGAGAAGAGATGAAAAGATCTATTATATTATTTAGCTTATTACTTTTTTTAACTACCGGAAGTGCTTTTGGACAAAATGTTAAAGTCATTAAACCTGTTTTAAACCCTAAACTTCAAAAGATTTTAAAACGTAAAGCAGAATTAGAGAAAATAGAATTTTTATGGGATTATTCTCCAGTTGTTGATGGTCCGATATGTGTTGGAGTGAGAATAAAAAATACAGGATTTAGACCCGCACCTGCATTCAAAGTAAGTTTAAGATTTGGTGGAAGTTTAAATTTAATCTATAAGGATGTACAGTCACTTGCAATTGGTGAATCCCAACCTAGGCAGTTTTGCATTTTGACACCTTTAAAAGCTCAAAAGTACCAAATGAAATTTCATATTGATGCATTAAATAATGTTAAAGAAGAAAATGAAAATAATAATGAAATTATCCATACTGTTGAAGTAAAACTTGCAAAGGTAAACGTTCAACAATTTATGTTTGATCCTATGTATCAAGTATGGAGACTCAGAATACAGAATGATGATAACCCCTCTGCAATGAATTTTAAGGTTACAATGCATCCTGCAAATCAACCCCCACAACTTGTTGGTCACACAGAATCTTTCTCATTGTCTTCAGGAGCATCTAAAAACATTCGAGCAAATCTTTTTGTTCCAATTGGCCAAAAAATGAGAGCTGTGATAAGAACTCTACCAAGTGAAACAATTATTAAAACAGTTGAAGTTACCAAAAATTAAAAAATGGCGGGGAAATCCCGCCTTAAAATTAGGCTTAAAATTTGATATTAATCCCTCCATATTCTGATGATAAAAGCTGGAATGAAGTAAATTCAAGCATCAATTTTCTGCTTGATAAATATGAAACTGAAAAATTAAGGAAAAATGCAGTGGTAATAAGAGATTTGTTATCATCCACCTTTAGCTTTCAGGATGAGCTTTGCTTTAACACCTGTATTAAATGCTTTGAGCCATGTTGCTCTATTGCACAAATCTGGTTTGATATTAAAGATCTTTTATTTCTAAATCTTCTTAACATTAAGGTTCCTGAATCCCAACCAAGAACTGAAAAAGACTCAATATGTAAATATTATAGACCATTAAAGGGTTGTATTTTAAATAGATTGGAAAGACCTTATATATGTAATTATTATCTGTGCAACACCCAAAAGAAAAATCTCCGGAAGAATAAACCAGTTGTTTTAAAACAAACAGAGAAGATTTTTTTTGAGATAAAACAATTAAGAAATTTGATTGAGGATGATTTCATAAAAATAACTTCAATGAACCTCTAAAAACTATATTATTCCAGGACACAACATTTTAATAAAAAATTATAAATTTAACTATCAGAAGTTCATAGCCTTGACTCTTTGATATTAATTTGTAATTAAAAGGTAGTTTTTTAATAATAGGGAATCTCTAATAACTGATCTTTTTGCGAAACACAGCGTTATAACAAAAATAAAACTGTAGTAAAATCAACCCGTTATTTTTTGTTATGCCTTGTTTTTCATCAAAAATTCTAATTATTAGTAAAAACCTAATAGGGAGTAAGAATGATGTCATTTGAATTCTGGTTTTTTTTCTGTGTTACAGTTTTTGTTGCATCTATTATTCCAGGGCCAAGCATGTTGCTTGCTCTAACCCACGGAATTAAATATGGATTTAAAAGAACTTTTGCAACCGCCTTTGGAAATGTTGCAGCAACATTTATTCAGGCTCTGATTTCCATATCCGGCCTTTCAGCAATTCTAATTGCTTCAAGTACAATTTTTACCATTATTAAATGGATTGGTGCTTTATATCTAATATATCTTGGTATAAATATATTTTTATCGAAAAAGACAATTGATGTGGTAAATAATGACCGTGAAATTCCTAAAATTTCTCTTAGAAAGATGTTTATACAGGCATTTTTTGTAGCTTTTGGGAATCCAAAAGCCATTGTTTTTTTTACGGCACTTTTTCCCCAGTTTATAAACCTTGAAGAATCAACACTTCCTCAATTTACTGTTTTGATGATCTCGATGTGTGTTATCGCCTTTTTTTGTATGCTGATTTATTCATACTGTGGAAAAAAAGTTACAGACCTTTTTTCAAAAAGGTCATTTTCCGGATTTCTAAATAAGATAACAGGATTATCTTTTGTTGCAGCAGGATTAGGAATCCTCTTGCAGAACAATGAATGATCCGGATTCACAATATCCGGATTCCATAAACAGATCAAATTCATGGATAAAATTTGGTGTGAATTTACCTGAGTATTTTGTTTCCTCTATCTCTTTAAGAGTAAAGAAGCGCCCCTCTTCGATCTCATTTTCACAAACTTTTATCACACCATCAAATACACATAGAAACGTTGATACATATTCGGACTCAATTTCATTTGTATGAAGATATTTATGAATAAATTCAATTGAATCAGTCTCTATATATAGTTCCTCTTTCATCTCTCTAAAACCAGCCTCTTCATATGTTTCACCTGAATCCAGGTGACCACCAACTGAAGTATCCCATTTTCCGGGCTGTATATCTTTATTTATAGACCTTTTTTGAAGAAAAAGTTCACCTTTTGAATTAAAAACAAGAATATGAACAACTCTATGGATCAAATCTGGGTTGCCATGAACCTCACTTCTTGCTGCTATTCCAGTAACTACATCATTTTTATCAACTATATCAAAAATCTCTTCCATATCTCATATCTCCTAATAATTCTGGGAACCTCTAAAAACTGGAGTTTTGATTGAAATATAACGCTAATAAAAGCTTTAGAGATTCCCTTCTGAAGGGATGTACCTGTTAATGTTTTTTGAGTCAAGTCTTTCGTTTGTATAAAGGATGTTTTTTATCGTTAAAAACAAAAAAAATTTCAAACTACAAATCACTGTAATGATTAATAAATTTTTCTACATATCTTTAAACAGGCTTTATTGATTCCTGATTAAACATTATTTGTTTTTTTAATTGTTAGTTATCCATGTAAAGGTTGAATATTATTCATAATACCCATATCATTAGTATGCAAATTCTATTTAGGGAACCTCTAATAACTGATCTTTTTGCGAAATACTGCTTTTTCAAAAAAAACAACTGTACTAAAATCAACCCCATTGTTTTTTTCTCAGCCTTGTATTTCATCAAAAATTCTAATTATTAGAGATTCCCTTTACTGATCTTCAAAATCACGAGATAAGATTCAAACTTAAAAAAAAGAGAAAAATAAAATGAAGAAAAGAACAGTTTTTTTTATTTTAATTGTATTTTTTTTACTAAATGTAAATACAGCAATATCAAAAAACGGATCGAAACTAATGATTTCTGATATTGATAATCATGTAAATATTATAAACTCTCTTACTCTTTCAAAATATAATATAATAACAAATAACTTTAAAAACTGGCAGGTAAACAGCTTTGAAGGAAGTGGATATCACGAAGCGAATATTTACCTCGATAATAAAAAAAGAGTTCGTAAACTAATTTACAGAGCTATGTTTCCTGAAGATGGAGAGTATATAATAAAGTACTTTAGAGAGGACGGTAGTTTATGTAAAATGATATACCAGATAAATTCAAAAGATGAAATTCCCATTGAATATATGCCAAAAAAGATTCATGACCCTAATAGTTACTATTATTATATATCAAATGGAAACATATATTTTCAGTACGATAAGCCTATAAAACTGGACACTGTTACTATCGTTTTTGGAAAATCCAGGAATTTAATTATCAAAAATATTATCCCTCTGAATAGAATCAATGTTTTTCATTTAAATGCAAGCGAAATTGTTGAGAATCTTGAATTGGATCAATATAAACCTGTTTCCTATTGCAAATTTTCTGGTCCACATAAAAATGATACGACAGTTGTAAATATTAATAATGTCCTTGTTCGTAAAAAACCTGTTAATAACAGTAAAGTTATAAACACTCTTCACTCCTTAAGTAGTGTAAAGATTCTTTCATCAACTGAAAATGAAAAGTGGTATAGAGTTAGCTTTGAGAACCAGATTGGTTTTGTCGATTCATCTCTGCTTGAACCTGTGGAAAAGTTGATACATTAAGCAGATACCCGTCTGATAACTTGATATTAGTTTTGAGTGTCACCTAAGAACTTATTTTTAAGATAAACAGATCTCTTTTTTACTATTTTAAACTTTTGTTTTACTAAAGTAAAAATCTATAAAGTACTATAAATATAAATAAAATATTAAATTACTATCTTTTCCTTTAAAAATTTCCCTATTTGGAAAAAGCTTAATCTTGTTTTTAGTATTTAATTATATTACAATTTACAAATAAATCTAAACAAATAAAAAGCCTCAATCAATTAACAGACCTCAAATTTTTTGATTACTATTGGTTGTAAAAAAAGTTTTTATGAATATTTTCCGAAAAACAGTTAAATCAAGTACTCTTTCTAAGAAATTACTTTTCTACGTGGTTTTATGTAGCTCCTTCTTTACAATATTATCCACAGCATTCCAGCTATTTTTAGATTATAAAAGCGATGTATTGAATATAAACAAAACAATGGAATTTATAGAAGAAAGCTATATTGAAGCCATTACAGCAAGCGTATATGAAGTTGATACAAGTCAGGTTAATTTGCAATTAAACGGGATTCTAAAATTGCCTGATATTGTGTATCTGGAGGTAAAAGATAGTAACAGTGAGACGACTTACCGTTATTCTGCCGGGGACCCTGAAGCTAAGAGAGATTTTGGTAAGAACTTTCCACTTGTTCACATTCGTAAAACCAAAGAGAAAGAGTTTGTAGGATATCTCAAAGCTTATGCCAGTTATGAAAATATATATAAAAGACTGTGGGAGAGAGCTACTGTTGTGATTATGACCAATGGTATTAAAGTTTTTTTCGTTTCAGTAGTACTTTTTGTGTTATTTCAGTCTTTTGTCACTAAGCATCTTGTAAGACTTTCTACTTATGTCCAGGATATGGATCTTAAAACCCTTGATAATCCTATTGAACTTGAAAGAGGCACTCTTAGTTATGATGAAGACGAACTTGATTCAATAGTTAAATCTCTAAATAGTATGAGACTTAAAATGAAAATGGATATTTCACAAAGGGATTTAGCTGAAAAGGAACTTGAAAAGTTAAAAAACTATCTAACTGATATTTTAAACTCAATGCCCTCTGTTGTTATCGGTATAGACAATGCGTGTGTTGTTACGCAATGGAATCATAAAGCTGAAGAAATGACAGGTTTTTTAAGTAACGAGGTGATTGGAAAAGAGCTTCAGGAAATATTTCCGGGAATTGTGAGTGAGGAGTTTCTTACAAAGGTTACTGAAGGGAAGCCCCATAAAAGGTTCAGGACGAAAAGAGTGGAAAAAGAAAATATTTTCTATGAAGATATATCATCTTATCCTCTTCTGTCCTCAAAAAGTGTGGAAGGTGCCGTAATCAGAGTTGATGATGTAACTGAGCAGGTAAGGATGGACGCAATACTTGTTCAAAATGAAAAAATGATGTCAGTTGGAGGGTTAGCCGCCGGTATCGCTCATGAGATTAATACTCCCCTTGCTATAATGATGCAATCTTCACAAAATATTTTAAGGAGGGTATCCGAGGACTTACCAGGAAACATAGAAGCTGCAGAAAGCTGTGGGATTTCAATGGATGATATTAGATGTTACATGGAAAAACGTAACATTCTTAGAGCAGCTCAGGATGTTAGAGACTACGGAGAGAAAGCTGCGAATATTGTTTCAGATATTCTAAAATTCAGCCAGTTAAGTAATGAAACTATGGAAAAGGTTGAATTAACAGAACTTCTTGATCAAGCTATTGAGCTTGCATCCCACGATTATAACCCAACAAAGAGTTATGATTTTAAAAAGATTGAAATTGAACGTGTTTATGAATCTTCTGTTACTGCATCAATTATTAAAATTGAAATTGAAC
The DNA here is from genome assembly GCA_024226555.1 of Desulfobacterales bacterium. GTDB lineage: Bacteria > Desulfobacterota > Desulfobacteria > Desulfobacterales > JAAELO01 > JAAELO01. The sequence continues at coordinate 6,055 of JAAELO010000651.1, forward strand.
AGGTTATACTGAATATATTAAAAAATGGTGCCTATGCCATGGGCGAAAAAAATGGAATAACTCCACAATTTGTTATCAAATGTTTTAAAGATAATAGTTTCGCTGTTATTGAGATTGAAGATAATGGTACAGGAATTAATGAAGATATTGCAAACAGAATATTCGAACCCTTTTATACGACTAAACCAGTTGGGGTAGGTACTGGTTTAGGACTATCAGTATCTTATATGATTATTACAAAAAATCATGGTGGTACGCTGGAAGTTTCCTCAAATCAGAACGGAAGTAAATTTACTATTAAACTACCTGATAACCGGATTTAAGAAACATTGTAAATAATAATCTCCCGGGGGATTTAAAAAAATGATAGGGACGGGGAAAAAACTTTTAACAATAGATGATGAAGAAGGGTTAAGACAAAGCATTCGGGATTATTTTGAAGATTACGATTTTGAGGTCTATGATGCAGAAAATGGTGAGAAGGGTATCGATCTGTTCAGAAAAATATTACCCGATGTGGTACTTATAGATCTTAGGATGAAAGGTTTAAATGGCCTTGAAGTGGTAAGAATTCTACACGGGGAAGCACCTGAAATTCCTCTTATTGTAGTCTCAGGAACTGGAATTATTGAAGATGCAATAGCAGCTATCAGAGAAGGAGCATGGGATTATGTGGCAAAACCAATAATGGATATGCTGGCTCTTTCTCATACGATTGAAAGAGCATTCGAAAAAGCTGCTTTAATTAAAGAGAATAAACGATATCAAAATCAGCTTGAAATACTGGTTAAGGATCGAACAATAGAGTTACAGAATGCAAATCAGGAACTTTATAATTTAAACAGAAAACTACAGGATATAGTTGAAACAACATGTGCTCTTCAGGGGTTTGACAGGATTGATGCATTTGGAAAATTTCTTCTGGAAAATTTTGGCAAACACCTGAATGCAAGCGGTGGGTCGATCTATCTATGTGAAAATGAAGGATTAAGATTGATCCATTCTCTTGAATCTGCAGTGGTACCAGGATTTATAAAATACCCGTTAGAGGAGAGATCCATTCTTAAAAGAGCTCTAAGAACAGGTGAGCCACAGATAACAGAGTCTGATGAAAACAAGCATCTGCTTGAGATACTTGGTATTAGTATGTATAAAGAAGGGTCATCTCTTGTTTTTCCACTCACAGACAGTAATAGAAAAAATGTTGGACTTTTAACACTTCATATAGAGAGAAAACCTCATTTTACAGAGCAGGATAAAGAGATCGGTTCGATACTTTCCTCCTTTAGCAGCGAGGCTATAAGGGCTATAAATTTTACTGAAGATATTCAAAAAAGAGCTCAATTATTCAGAATTCTTGCAAAAGGAATTGGTGGATCAACGGATCAGGAGCTTTTAAACAGTATCGTTACTTCATGCGTATCTATTTTTGAAACAGAATATGCTCTTCTTGGTAGGTTAGAGGATGGAAAAATTCATACTGAGGCCTATATCGAAAATGGAAAGTTTGATTCCTTATGCTTTGATATTGCAGGAACACCTGCAGAAACAGTTCTCAAAGAGGGTAGTAAACTCTATTCGGGAAATTTAATAGAGTTGTTCCCGGAAGATAAGATTCTTTGCGATATTGAGATAGAGAGTTATATTGGCTCAGCAATTATTAACAGTAAAGGTAAAACAATCGGTGTTTTATGCACATTTTCAAAATACCCTATAACTTTTCCAGATTACTGGAGTGAAATACTTGAATTAATGACATCAAGATATTCTTCTCTTGTAGATCGTGTAAAAGCGGACAATGTCCAGGCACAACTTAGGGGCAATCTTCAACAGGCACAGAAAATGGAAGCAATAGGAACTCTGGCAGGCGGTATTGCCCATGATTTTAATAATATATTGTCTCCTATTTTAGGATACAGCGAAATGATTCTTTACTCTATTTCTGAAGATGACAAATTTAAAAATGATATAGAACAGATTAAACATGCTGGCGTGCGAGCAAAAGAACTGGTTCAGCAGATTCTTTCATTTAGCAGACAAAAGGAGATTAAAGCAAAACCAATTGAGATTCAGATAATTGGTAGAGAAGTTGTTCGTATGCTTAAATCAACACTACCTGCAACTATCAAAATAGAGCAGAATATAAAAAATGACTGTTTACCTGTTGAGGCCGATCCAACACAGATCCATCAGGTAATAATGAATCTTTGTACTAACTCTTTCCATGCCATGGAGGAAAAGGGAGGTATTTTGACAATCGTAGTGGAAAATACTGAGGTTGTTAATGAACATTTTGAAGCAACTAAATTTGTTAAAATCTTCATAAAAGATACTGGTTCTGGTATAGATCAGGAAGTTATTGATCGAATTTATGAGCCATACTTTACAACTAAAAAAGAGGGTAAAGGAACCGGATTAGGACTTTCTGTCGCCCATGGTATTGTTTCATCCTTCAATGGATTTATAAACATTGAAAGTGAAAAAAATGTTGGTTCAAGCTTCACAGTTTATCTTCCGGTTGTTGAAAAACATCAGGTTGAAACAAAAGAGGAAGAAAAAGAGATTGAGCAGGGTTCTGAAAACATAATGATTATAGATGATCAAATTCCCATACTTAAAGTTACAGGAAATGTTCTTAAGGAAATTGGATATAACATAACAAGTTTTTCAGACCCATTATCTGCATACAAAGCATTTGAAGAAGATCCTGATAAATATGACCTGATAATTACAGATCAGACAATGCCGGACCTAACAGGAGATAAACTTGCTGAGAAAATATTTAAAATAAGAAAAGATTTTCCGATTATTCTGTGTACAGGGTACAGCTCAATTATGACTAAACAAAAAGCGGGTAAATTAGGTATCAAGGCTTTTATGCTAAAACCACTTGAAATGAATGAGTTAGCGTCTACCATCAGGAAGCTATTAGACTCTTAAATGTCAAACTTAACTTTATTTAAAATTAGGCCGGAAGATGGAGCTATGTACCTGAGGGGTTCTTCATCGTCCCCAATGAGAGATTTTTTAATATCGTTTAAATTAATTTCACCCCTTCCAAGACTTAGTAGTTGCCCCATTATCAGTCTTACCTGATAACGCAAAAAACCTTTTCCATGGATCCTTAATAAAAAACTTGTTTCAGGAAAAAAATTTGCCTTAAAAATATCATTTTGGATTATTTCACACTCTAAAATTTCCCTTACAAAATTAGTTCCGGGTTTTGGTTTTGTGCAGTATTTTTTAAAGCTATGTATCCCTTTATACAGATTTGCTCCATCCTTCATTGCCTCAATGTTAAGAGAGTCCTGACAAACATGCATTAATGGCGCTGAAAAAGGGTGGGCTTTTTCACCAAATGAGAAAAGGTAGAGATATTCCTTAACTTTAGGGTTGTTGATAATACTGAATTTTTTGTCCACTTCCTCAATTTTTAGAGCTTTGATATCACCGGGCAGATTATGATTTAACTCTTCAAAAAAATTGTCATCCATTTCTGTTTTTGTAAAAAGCTCAAATGCAAACTGGTTGGCAGATACTTTGGAATCGGTTCGACTACAGCCCATTGTTTTAAAGTCACCATTACCAAGAATAAAAGTAATGGTTTTTTCAATCATAGATTGTACAGTTTTAACCTTTGGCTGTTTCAGCCATCCATGATAACGAAACCCCAGAAATTGTATATGTATAAGATAGTAGTATTTTTGCATAATCATCCATTTTTATTATTGAAGGTTCCTCCATATTGTCACCCATACAATATATGTTTTGACACAAAGTCAAGTTGTATATAAAAATTATTATAGGGAATCTCTAATAACTGCCCTTTGACTGAACGGCTGCGTTATTCAAAATAAAAACTGTAGTAAAATCGGCTCGTTATTTATTTCTCAGCAGAGATTTTATAAAACTAAAGCTTTTATAAGCGTTATATTTCAATCAAAATTCTAGTTTTTAGAGGTTCCCTATACTTAAGCTAACTTCAAATTTTGCAGGAATAAAAAAGATGAATAAAGAAACTTTAGAAAAATATCCTGATCTAATCAATCTTACCAAACAAGAACCATACCTATGGATCAATCCTGATAAAAAACCTGTTTCTATGGTTCTACCGAAACTTTCAGTATCTTTTGATGACATGGTAGATGCATCTATGCGATTAAAAAGATTTGCACCGTTTCTAACGGAACTATTTCCGGAACTTAAAAAATCAGATGGAATCATTGAGTCTGAGTTGTTATTTGCAGAAAAATTACTGGAGAAACAATTTCAGAATATACCAGGAAAATTAATTATTAAAGCAGACCATGCTCTTCCTGTTGCCGGGTCTGTTAAAGCAAGAGGTGGAATATATGAGGTTCTTTTATTTGCTGAAGAAACCGCAAAAAAACATGGATTGCTTAAAGAGAATGAAAGTTATATCCGCCTTTTAGATGAAGATGTAAAAAACTGTTTTAAAAAGTATACGGTTTCAGTTGGAAGTACTGGTAATTTAGGGATAAGTATTGGTGTCACTGCTAAAACTTTAGGTTTTGCTTCAAAGGTGCATATGTCCATTGAAGCTAAAGAGTGGAAAAAGGAAAGGCTTCGGGATAAAGGAGTCGAAGTTGTTGAGCATAAATCAGATTATTCAAAAGCGGTATATGAAGGTAGAAAAGCTGCATTAAATAACCCCAATGAATATTTTGTGGATGATGAAAATTCACTTCCTCTTTTTCTTGGATACAGCGTCGCCGCATTAAGACTTAAAGAGCAGCTAAAGAAAAAAGAGATTAATGTAAATATTGAAAATCCTTTATTTGTATATCTTCCTTGTGGTGTTGGAGGAGCTCCATGTGGAATAGCCTTCGGATTAAAACAGGTTTTCGGCGATGATGTACACTGCTTTTTTGCAGAACCCATGCAGTCACCATGTATGATGTTAGGTCTGATAACAGGTTTTGAGAATAACCTGAGTGTTTATGATATTGGTCTTACAAATCAGACCTGTGCCGATGGACTGGCAGTTTCAGCACCTTCTGTTTTAGCCGGAACTCTTATTAAGAATCTTATCTCAGGAAGCTTTACTGTAGCAGATGAAACTCTATATGAGGAGCTGAAAAAGCTTTATGAGCTGGAAAAAATTAGAATTGAACCTTCTGCTGCTGCCGGATTTGTTGGGCCAAAATATTTAACATCAGAATCAGGGCAGAAATACCTGAAAGAAAACAACATAGATCTTACTAACAGTACCCATATTTTATGGACAACAGGAGGATCACTTGTTCCCGAAATTGAGTTTCATAATTTTTTAAGATAAAGAACTTCTTCTAAGGAAACCTCTAAATTACTTAAGGGAATCTCTAATAATTAGAATTTTTGATGAAAAACAAGGCATAACAAAAAACAACGGGTTGATTTTACTACAGTTTTATTTTTGTTATAACGATGTATTTCGCAAAAAGATCAGTTATTAGAGATTCCCTTAAATGAAGGTTGAGTTTGGATAAATGCCAATACTAAAGTTTTTGATCTTTTTGAAACCTTCGTATCAGGCCTCTGGCAGCAAACTTTTTGTAAAAAGTTCGATCAAAAACTTTATGATTTTGAAAATAAAACGACAACAACGTTTATTTTTTATAAATGACCTGTTTGTCAAACCATGAATAAGAAACGGAACGTTTTATATCACACAGAGGTTTTATAAAACTAAAAGCTTTAGGTTGAAATGTATCGTCATAATTTTCCACAAAAAATGATTTTTTTCTTGATATTAACAGATTTTCAGATTAGGTTTAATTCACTCACAATAAAAACTTTGGGTTTTTATTGACAGGCGAGCCGGAAAGGAGCTGTAACTCCTAGCCGACTCTGAACACAATTATTCTCAAGCAAGGAGAACAAATTATGTCTGTATATTCTTTTACAGAATCCACAAGGTTCCGTCAACGCCTCTTTCACACGCCGGGGCAGTTTTTACACTCTAAACAGTTTAAATATGGAAAACGAGCTGATTTTTATAGGCATTGTTGCGTGCTTTAATTGCTGTATTTCCTAAGTTATTGTGTAACTGAACCGGGCCATAAATAAAAATCATATTTTTATTTGGATTTACGTACCACATAAATCAGCATCTGTTTTTAGCTACCAAATAAAAAAGTACTTTTACTTTTAGCCCCCTTTATTTCTGAACCGGTTTTGTGCGTGGAAGAGGTTTCCTTGAATCAGTGATTAAGTGTTGGGTTTGGTAAGAGAACTGCCCCGCCTTGCCAAACCCTTTCCTATTAATCAGCAAATTAATTTTTGCCGTTTTAAAAATCATGTTTTGAATTTGATACAACTGTCGAATAGAGTTGTTATTCCAACGAAAATAGACATTCAGTTGGTAGTCATCCCAGAACGCTCCAAAAAACTTGTTTTATGGAGTGTAGGGCTGTGTCACAAATTAATTTTCTCTGTTTAAGAGTGAAAATATTTTGTATTAGGACCTGTAGAGATATTAGCCAATGGTTGTCATTCCAGAACCTGATTAAAGCTTGTTCTTAATCTGGTATCAGGAATCCAGAGGTTTTTGCTTTATTTCTTATTCCTGACACAGCCAAGTGTATCAAGAATTAGTAAGCTTTTTAACAAAATGGTGATTGTCAAAAAAACAGAAAGAAGAAGAAGAAAAGTCCTCTGCCGAGGGCCAAACTTTTGAAAAGTTTGATAAAACACAGAAAGAATGCTTGTTACTCCTGAAAATATTTTTCAAATGTTTTTCTTAAAATAAGAGTCGGGAATCCATAGTAAACCGTGTCATTCCTGCGGAGGCGGGGTCTAAGAGCTTTTACGACTTAGTCATTTTGGTATGTAATTACAATTTGGTCATGGGGTTATTTAAAAACCTGTTTGTTAAACCTTGAATAAAAAACTAAAGTTTATAGGGTTTTTTATGTGAGTTCAAAAGTTAAGATTAAAATAAAAGTAAAACATCTTGTTTCAGCATTGGCAGGGAGATTTTCATTTTTAAATTATTTTTGAGATTTCTAATAATAGGGAACCTCTAATAATTAAAATTTTGGATGAAATACAAGGCATTTCAAAAAATAACGAGCCGATTTTATTACAGTTTTTTTTGGAAATAACAATGTATTTCGTCAAAAGAGAGGTTATTAGAAATTCCCAATATTTAAAATCAAACATAAAGGACCTATAAATGTATATAAAAATCAACACCAACTTTGTAGATACACTGGTCAAATTCAAAGATATTCTATCAAGTTACGGTGGAACTTATGACCAGTGGTATGTCGGTTTGACAAGAGATCCCAGACACAGCTTAGTAGATATACACAAAGTTGATTTCAATAATATCCACTGGATTATAACTAATAAATGTTCTCCTGCAATCATACGATATGCAAAACATATTCTTATTACATTTGGATGTAGATATAATAATGAACTTGATATGAGTGGGGCTGATCGCCTATATCTTTTGAAAAAGGACATTTAGCAGTAATTATTACTTATAAAGTACTTCTTTAAAAACCTGTTTATAAAACATTGATCAAAAAACGTTTTAAGGGAACCTCTATAATTAGAATTTTGGATGAAATGCAAGGCATTTCCAAAAATAACGAGCCGATTTTATTACAGTTTTTTTTGGAAATAACAAAGTATTTCGCCAAAAGAGCAGTTATTAGAGATTCCCTTAAGAGTTTTTTTGTGGTTGTTCCAATAAAAAATGTTCTTTATGGTTTTGTTTGAAGAATAAAGAGGTGAATTATTGATTTCCTTTTTCAAAAAAATGCTAAATATATGGATGTTTTTTGTTTTAGAGGTGCTGAAAATTCCTTTTGAATTATAAATCTTGATTTATGTTATCACATATGTAACTATGTACATTAATTACTTAATTTGCTTATCCCAAGAATTATAAAGATACACTTCTCACTAATTTAAGAGAGCCTCTAAAATTATAGTTTTGATTGAAATACAGCTTTAGCTTTAGGGAATCTCTAAAAACAGTTTTTTTCATAGTAACGAAGTCGTTCGGTTGAAAGACGGTTATTAGAGATTCCCTATTATTAATAACAAGAACTTCAAAAGGAGAGAAAAACAATGTTTAAAAAATTTTCATTAATTACTATGATAATGTTTTTCGTACTGATAACAAAATCTAATGCTGAGGAAACCTGGAAGATTACTTCGCTGGACTGGCAACCATACTCTGGTGCAAAAATGACAAATCAGGGAAACTCGATACAGAAATTAAGGGAGATTTTAAAGAAAAATGGTATCAGATTATTAGTTGAATTTTACCCATGGAAAAGAGCGCAGTATTTAGCAAAAAAAAAGGGTTATATAGGTTATTTTCCAGCCTGGCCTGAAGAAGTAACTGAAGGTTTTATTGCATCATCACCAGCGGATTGGTCAGAACTCAAAGTCATTAAACGATCAGAAGATAAAGTTACCTTTAAGAGTTTTGATGATCTTTTTAAAAACTATAAGGTTGGTTTTGTGAAAACGTATGTTTATCCAAAAGTGATTAACGATGCAATTAAGAAATATCCACATAATATAAATAAATCACCCAATGAAATTGCTCTTTTAAAAAAGCTTTCATATGGTAGATACCCTGCCGCAATAACCGATCCAAATGTGATGTTATATCTGGCTGAACAGCAAGGAATTACGAACATAGAGCCTCTAAATCAAATTGTAATAAAAAAAGAATTAGTAATTGCTCTACGGTTTGATAATGAGAATGCAAAAAGAATAAAGCTATTGAAAAAATTCTTGAAAAACATTGCTAACTAATTTTTTTTATAAACCATTATATGATTTAAAGATTCATTACCTCGATAAAGGAGGTGAAGATGTTTACTAAAAAAAAATCTGTTTTGATTATAATGTTAGTTCTAACATTATTAGTACTAAACTCATATGCTGAAGAAACGTGGAAAATTACATCTCTGAACTGGGAACCTTACTCGGGTGCAGAGCTTACAAATCAGGGTAACTCGGTTCAAAAATTGAGGGAACTTTTAAGAAAGGAGGGAATCAAGCTTATAGTTGAGTTTTATCCCTGGAAAAGGTCCCAGGAAAAAGCAAAAACAAAGGAATATGTCGGATATTTCCCTGCTTGGCCAGAGGAAGTATCTGAGGGTTTCATAGCTTCTCCGATAATTGACATGTCTGAAATTGGCATAATGAATCGATCTGGAATCTGTATAAAATGTGAAAACATAGATGATTTATTTAAAAAATACAGAGTTGGTATTGTCAAAACTTATAGATACCCTAAAGTCATAGACGATGCGATTAAAAAATATCCTCATAATGTAGATTTCTCAATGAATGAGGTTTCACTTTTAAAAAAACTTTCCATGGGACGATACCCTGTGGCAATTACTGATCCGAATGTTATGAAGTATCTATCAGAAAAGGAAGGTATTTCAAATATTGAACTTTTTAAATTAATTATGAAAAAGGAGTTAGTAATATCTCTTAGGGATGATGAAGACAATAAAAAACGCATAAGCCTGTTGAAAAAATTGTTAAAAGAGAATTGAACATTGAACAGGTATCTCTTTTTTTAATTATTTTTAAATCAACTTTTTCTTCCATTATTCCTCCAGGAATTTTTTTGTTATACATCACGACTTCAGTTTCATTTATAAAACAGATCAGTTAATAGAGGTTTCGATAAAAAACAATCATGCATTATTTTATTAGGCATCTCAAAACTATGACAGAAATCACCTTATCATATTGCATAATCATATCAAATATTTAATAAGCTAATATGGTTTAGAGACTCTGTTTATATTATTTTTTTTAGACTTGAATTTTAATCAAAAATCAAGTTATTAGAGATTCCCATTATAAACGTTTCTTTAAATTTTAGAACTTCTTTTCATCTAACTCTGTTACACCCCTAAAACCATCCGGAACGCCATATTTCAGATAGTGTTCACACCTTTCAATATATAGTTTTGCGGGATTATCCAATGGATTTATTTCTACTACCTTCTTAAAATAAATAAGAGCTTCTTTAATATCTTTCCTCTGATAGGAAGTAATGCCTTTTGTAAAACTGCTTAAACTCTTAACTTTAAGTGCGATCTGTTCTTTTGAGTCACAGTCAAATACTTCATAGATGTCCACCCACTTACTTTTACCTTTAACTTTTACTCTGTCCAGATATCTTCTGTTGAACTCGTATTGTTCTTTATTCCCGGATAAAGCACTATCACTGACAATGATAGAAACTCCATATAGTTTTGTTAACCGCTCCATTCTAGATGCAAGATTTACAGCATCGGAAATGACTGTTCCCTCCATTCGTTTCTCTTCACCAATAGTTCCAAGCATCATCTCACCAGTATGGATACCAACTCCAAACTTAATTGGATCAAGACCTTTTTCAACCCATTTTTTATTATGTTTCCTTATTGTTTCCTGCATCTCAACCGAAGCTTTAATTGCATCGAAAGGGGATACGGGAAAAAGTGCCATGACTGCATCACCTATATATTTATCAATAAAACCTCTGTGCTTTCGTACAACAGGACCTACAACTTTTAGGTAACTGTTTATGAATTCAAAATTCTCATGGGGAGTCATCTTTTCAGAAAGATTAGTAAACTCTCTTATATCAGAGAAGATAATAGTCATCTCTGTTTTTACATAATCACCAAGACTTATTTCTATAACGGTTTCTTTATCAAGGAAATCCAAAAATTCCTTTGGAACAAATCTTGTGTATGCGTCTGTTAATCTGACCTGGAGGTCAAGGGAGCCTTTAAGTTTTGTTTCCGATTCAAGAACAGATTTGACCATCTTGTTAAAAGAGAAAGACAGATAACCGATCTCATCATTAACCTTAACAGGAACAACGATATCAAGATCCCCCCTGTTTACTTTCCCCACACCATCAAGTAGATGATTTAAAGGCTTTATAAGGCTTTCTTTAAAGAAATATGGAAATACAATAACAAGAAAAAAAACAGATGTTACAATAATTATAACAAGAAGTTTTCCTGTTTCGTGTATATACAAGCGATAATCCCTGTATTTAAATCCTACTTCATAAATTTTTTGTTTTTCTCTAAAATCGTAGTGAAGGTAATAAAAATCCGGATTTAGCTTTGACAATTTTCGATAAGACCTTTTACCCTCATACCATCCTTTAAGATTTAATCGCCTAAACTTTAAACCATTTAATTTGCTCTCTTTTGTATATAAAATTTTATAGTTTGTTATTTCGTCAACTACAATTGTTCCCTCTAAAATATATGAAACATTGGAAGGAATTGCAGTTTGATTGCCTTTAATATGGTTCTTACAAATCTCGACCTTTAGGAGACATTCATTTTTATATGCCATATCTTTCATAGTAAGAGCTGCATTTGCAATAAAACCCATAAAAATAAGAAGAGTTCCAAGGGAGATACCAACAAGCTTTAACATAAAAGTAGATGGTTCTTCCGAATAGTTTATATACTGGATCACAAAAAAGAAAGCTGCTATCATTAATGCACTACCAAAAAGATGCCCTACAATTTCAAAGGACAGGATTCCAAGATAAGCCATGATAATAACAACAACCAAAGCCACAGGAGATGTAAATATTATAAAAAGATTTCTGGTTGCTTTCACATTTGGGTTATTGGTTTTAAAAATCTCTTTTATTGAGTAAAATAACCCATCTTTTTTAATGCTGACATCTGCATAGTGAAAAGATTTTCTTAAAAAAAGTGATAACATAATAACAAGTTCCAATCCTATGACAACACCAATTTCGGGAGTGTCAAGAACAACAAAAAATTTTCCGTCAAAGATGAATTGAGGCTCAGAAAGGGTAGTGTGAAAAATGTAAACAGGATAAACGATTATCGCAGCAGTAATAGTTACGATAAATACTATTTTAGATTCTTTTAGATGGATGTTATCCGGGAAATTATATGCAAACTGAAGCATGGATACAGATGAAAATACTACAATATGTAGCATCCACCAGAAAATAAAGGATATTTTTTGATCAAGTGATGAGAAAATAAAGCAAAAAGATATAAAGACTATTTCAACACCTAATAAAAAAATGATAAGGTGTTTAGTAGATTTTGTTTTATCTTTATTTCTGCAAAGATAAAAAATCATGAAAAAAAGCAGGATCGCAACACTTAGAACATTTATTGTAAATGTAGATATATAAAACCATTTCATAACCAGATCCTTTTCAAAGGAAAAAAGGTATTTATTTATATGCTACTTCTGATATTCACAATTCTATGGTTTCTTACCCTTAATTATTTTCTGTATACTCTTTTTAAAATACTACTATTCAGGAATGTATTAAACCCCAAAAAGCAAAAACCGGTTAATCACTTTCCTTTTGTTTCAATAATTATTCCCGCAAGAAATGAAGAGCATAATATCAGGAGATGTATAACATCACTATTATCACAATCATATCCTGCAGACAGATACAAAATAATTGTTGTTAACGATAACTCAATTGACGCAACTGAATCAATTATAAAGGAGTTGGCATCTAATGACAATAAAGTTCACCTTATAAACAAAGGTGAACCTGAACCGGAATGGACTGGAAAAAACAGCGCCTGTAATGAAGGTTCAAAGCACGCTGGGGGTGATTATATATGTTTTATTGATGCTGATACAAAATCTGAAACAGACCTTATCAAGATTTCTGTTTCCTATGCTGAGGAAAACAAAATCGATATGCTTTCGGTTAGCCCATTTCAGGAACTTGGGTCTTTCACTGAAAAATGTCTTTTGCCAGGAATTTTTTTGGCAATCGCCTCATCCATGAATTTCAAAAACATAAATAATCCAGTAAAACCTGAAGCTATCGCAAACGGGCAGTTTATTTTATTCAGGAAAAGTGTATATGACGATATTGAGGGACATAACTCTGTAAAATCTATTGTCATGGAGGATATTGCACTTGCAGAAGTTGTAAAACATAACGGATACAGATTGTTTTTTATATTTGGTGATGACCTTATCAGAACAAGGATGTATACTAAACTCTCAGAAATATGGGAGGGTTTTTCAAAAAATATCGCAGTTATCATGAAAACCAGAACCTTTTTTACAACCTTTCTGTCGTCCCTGAAATCTATATTTATAGGTTTAGCACCTTTGATTATTCCCTTATTTCTGTTTTTTAACCAGGATTCCTATTCACTATATACACTATCCTTTTTTGGTGTTGGGTTCACATCTTTATTTATATTAAGTTTTTTTTCCCTTAGAGCAATGGGAGTATCTCCACTTTATATGATATTTTTTCCGGTTGGGTTTACATTTCACAGCATTATTTCATTAAGCAGTATCTTTAAGCAAAAAAAAGGAAGGACTGAATGGAAAGGAAGAAAATATTAGCTATTTTTATTTTATGTATTATATTTTTGAATGGTTCTCTTAAAGCTGAAGAAAAATGGGTTCTTGAGAAAGAAAAAAATGGAATTAAGTGTTACACAAGAGTTGTTAAGGGTTCAGTATTTAAGGAATATAAGGCAGATATAACCATTGAGTCAACATACTCTGCGCTGCTTGCTCTTTTTGAAGATTTGAGAAATTACCCGAACTGGCTTGAGTCATGTATTGAAGGAGAGGTTCTTAAAAGAAATTCGACTTTTGAATATTATTCATATACAATCAGTGATCCTCCGTGGCCTATTACAAACAGGGAAGCGGTTGCTTTAAACAACATGGAGCAAGATCCTGAAACAGGGTATATAAACATTTGGTTTAAGAGTGTTGATGGAATGAAAAGAGATCCTGATCTTATCAGGGTAAAATTGATAGATGGTTACTGGAAATTGATGAAAAAGGGAAACAAAGTAAAAGTGATTTATAAAGTTCATTGTGATCCGGGGGGGTCTATTCCTTCATCTCTTGTAAATGCCTTTATAATATCCCAACCTTATAACACTCTACTGAATATGAGAAAAGAGGTTCAGCGTAATAAATATCAAGGAAGTATCTATGAATTTATTAAAGAATAGAACAATTAAAATTTTTATTATATTTGCAATTACTCTCTTATTTACCGGATGTTTTTCAAAGGTACAGATGTTCCAAAATTCTTCAGATCCTCTAAAAGAAACTGTTCTTGAAGGGGATGGGGAACAAAAAATTTTGTTAATCCCTATTCATGGAGTTATTTCAAGTGATTCCAGTAAGAGAATGCTCGGACCTTCAAAACCTGGTATGATGCCTGAGTTTATTTCAAAGCTCAAAAAAGCAGAATCTGATGAAAGCATAAAAGCTGTAATAATATCAATAAATTCCCCCGGAGGGACTGTTACGGCAAGCGATATTATCTACAATGAGATCAGGAGTTTCAAGAAGAAAACCAATAAAAAAGTTATTGTAATAATGATGGATGTTGCGGCATCCGGAGGTTATTATGTTTCTATCCCGGCTGATTATATAATAGCACACCCAACTACAATAACCGGCTCGATTGGTGTTATAACCATGAGGCAGGATTTAAAAGGTTTGATGAGTAAAATTGGTATAGGTGTTACTGTTTATAAATCAGGAAAAAATAAAGATATGGGTTCCCCTTTCCGTATATCAACCGGAGAGGAGAAAAAAATGATGCAAAATATCGTGACTAATTTAGCAAACCGGTTTGTTGGTCTTGTTGTAAAAAAAAGAGGTATTAGTGGTGAAAAGCTTAAAAGAATTAAAACTGCAAGGGTTTTTCTACCCAGAGAGGCTCTTGAAGTTGGTTTGATAGATAAAATTGGTTACTTTAAAGATGCTGTTAAAAAAGCAAAGCAGCTTTCAAAGATACCAGAAAATAGTCAGGTTGTGGTTTATAAAAGATCACAATATTTCGATGATAATGTATATAACAGTGCTGGAGCAAATATAAAAAGATCTGATAAATCACTTTTGGGTTTAGATATAATTCCCAATTATAAAACCGGATTTTATTATATGTGGGTTCCAGGTGAATAAAGGAAATTTCTAATAACTCACTTTTGAGTAGATTACTTCGCAACTAAAAAAATAAGGCTAAGGGAACCTGATAATTAGAATTTTGATTGAAAGGAAGTTATTAGAGATTACCTTAAGAGGCTCCGGAAAAAAATAAACTTTAAAATATAAATGAGTATTAATAAAAATGAATGAAAAGAAATTTGATTTTTGGCAGGATCACTCCCTGAACTTTCTTGAAATGGCTCTTAATAAAGACCGAGCTGAAAAAATTGAAAACCCTGATGCAAGAGGGAAAAAACATGGTGACTGTGGAGATTCCATAGAGTTTTTTCTAATGATGAAGGATGATGTAATAGAGAATATTTCACATGATGTGGACGGTTGTATGAACTCTTTGGCCTGTGCAAATACCCTTGCACATTTTGTAGAGGGTGAAACACTTACAAAAGCCTGGGAGATAACGCCTGAAAAAATCGTAGATTATTTAGAGACATTACCTGAGCATGAATTACATTGTGCAGAACTGGCTCTTGGATCATTGTTTCTTGCATTAACAGATTATCAGAAAAAAATGGATAAATAATAAATATAAAATAGGGAATCTCTAAAAACTGCTCTTTATCCGAAATACTGTGTTGAAAGAAAAAGAAGAAGCCTAAAGACATTGGTTATTTTTTCCTCTCGCCTTGTATTTCATAATAAATTTATAGTTTTTAAGAGGTACCCAGTAGTAATTCATATGTGAATTTATAAATTAAATTGTACAAAGATACTTTAATGAGTTATAATGCAAGTTAACAAGTCAATTGATAGCCTGTGATTAAGTTGAATCTTTTCGAAGAAAAAATCCACTTAAAAAACAATAGCTTGATTCAAATTAAACGACATGATAAGTATCTTCGTTTTTTAAAATTTAAGTAACAAGGAATATAGATGGAATCGACATTTTTAAAATTAAAAGAGAATGAAAGAGAATTAAGAAAAAATGTACTAATTGAAGCTGCAATGGTACTTTTTTCAAAAAAACCTTTCCACGAAATAGGTATGAGAGATATCGCATCTGAAGCTGGTGTTTCACCGGCATCAATTTACAGATATTTTGCAAGTAAAGATGATCTTTATGTTGAAGCTTTAAAAATTGATATAAGCGCAATAGTAAAAAGACTTGAAAAGAGAAAAAAGAAAAGTACAATTGAAGAGCTGGCCATTAAAGTTGTGGATTATATGTTTGATCAGGAAGCTACTTTTCAGCTAATGTGTCATTTTCTTATAAGGGGTGATGATAAATCAGAAGCCATGGATAAATTCAGTGCTATTCAGGTTTTCTTTGTGGACGAATTTAATAAAATGATTAAAAGCATTACAGGTGACAAAAACCCTGTTTTTCATTCCCAGGCATTTTTCGCTTCTTTAACTGGTGTGGTTATGATGTTCAGAAACTATCCTAATCTTAGCAAAAAAGAGAGACGTGAACTGATGCACAAAATCGCACTTGTAATTATACAGAAAGGAAAGCCAGTAATTTAAAGTTTATTGGCTTTTTAATTTTTTTTTGGTGTTTTTTTTTATTAGAGACTATTTACTCATTATTGGAAAATAGATACTTGAACTATATGCTACACAAAAGTTAATGGTCAAATAAATCTCCTTCAACAAATAAACCCGTCTTATGTCTTGACAATAGATATAATATATCCTACTTCAAATAGACTAAGTTTGGGAATATCCAACAAAAACAGTTAGTTATTAAACACATTCATTTGCTGAATCTGTTCTTGTATAATGATGTGTGTTGATCATATTTTCATATTAATTTTATAAACCGAAGGGGTTATTGAGCATGGCACAACAAATTGCAGATACAAGAGATGTTGATTTTGTTCTTAATGAGCAATTCAAGGTAGAAAAATTTTCTGAACATGAGAAATTTGCAGACTTCAATAAAAAAACCATTAATATGATTGTTAAAGAAGCAAGGTCACTTGCAATTAAAGAGATCCTGCCAACACAATCAGATAAAGGATGTGAATTTAACGCTGGTGAAGTAAAAGTACCAGAGGAGTTTCATAAACCTTTCAAGCTATTCATGGAAGGTGAATGGTTAGGAATGAGTGATTCCCCTGAGTATGGTGGTGGAGGTATGCCAAGAACAGTATCTCTTGCTGCAAGTGAGTACTTTATTGGTGCAAATGTTTCTTTCATGCTTTATCAGGGACTTTCCCACGGTGCCATGAAAATGCTTGAAGAGATAGGAACTGACGAACAGAAAGAGATCTATCTTAAGAAGATGTACTCAGGTGAATGGGCAGGAACAATGCTTCTTACTGAAGCTTCCGCTGGTTCTGATGTTGGCGCACTTGAATCTACTGCAAAGAAAAATGATGATGGGACATACAGCATAACAGGTAACAAAATTTTTATCTCGGGCGGGGAGCAGGATCTAACTGATAACATTATCCACCCTGTTCTTGCAAGAATCGAAGGTGCTCCAGCCGGGACAAAAGGAATTTCACTATTCCTTGTACCAAAATACAGAGTAAATGAAGATGGCAGCCTGGGTGAATTTAATGATGTGGTTTGTACCGGTATTGAAGAAAAAATGGGTCTTCATGGAAACGCTACATGTTCACTTACTTTAGGTGGAAAAGGAAATTGTGTTGGAACTCTTTTAGGTGAAGAGAGCAAAGGGATGAAGGCCATGTTCCTTATGATGAATGAAGCTAGAATGTTAGTTGGGCTTCAGGGATTTGCCAATGCAACAACTTCATATATGTATGCACTAAACTATGCAAGGGAAAGAGTTCAGAGTGCATTCCTTCTTAAGCCAAAAGAAGGTGGTGTTCCAATCATCAAACACCCTGATGTAAGAAGACAACTTCTGATAATGAAATCCTATGTTGATGCAATGAGAAGTATAATCTACTATTCAGGCACCTGCTTTGACACTATCGCAACCTCTGATAATGAAGAAGAGATCCAGAAATGGAAGGGAATGCTTGAGATTCTCACACCAATCATTAAGGGTTATTGTACAGATAAGGCATGGGAAGTATGCAGCCATGCTGTTCAGGTTTATGGCGGTTACGGATATTGCCAGGACTTTCCTGTTGAGCAGCTTTTAAGAGATTCAAGAATTTTCATGATCTATGAAGGAACAAACGGTATTCAAGCCATGGACCTTCTTGGAAGAAAACTTGGTCTAAACAAAGGAAAATCTTTTATGGATTTCCTTGGTGAGATCAAGAAAACAATTGATGAAGCTAACGGAATTGACTCACTTAATGGTCTTGGTTCAAAACTTGAGACTATCTATAATAAATATACTGAACTTGTTGCGACCATGGGTAAAACAGCAATGAGTGAAGATGTCCTTGCTGCTTTTATCCATGCGACTCCACTTCTTGAGATAACAGGTGATCTTACAAGTGCCTGGATGCTACTTTGGAGAGCAATAACAGCTACAAAGGCTATGGAAGGTAAAGTTAAAAAGAAAGATATGCCTTTCTACGAAGGTCAGATTAAAACAGCTGAGTTCTTCATTAGTTCAATGCTACCTGTTACATCAGGTAAAATTGATTCAATAAATGTAATGAATACAGCAGTTACGGATATGTCTGAAGAGGCATTCGGTAGTAAGTAAAAAATTTGAATATGTTATAAACAGAGATTTTTGACTGTCTCTGTTTATAACTGTTCTTTTCAGAAAAAACCAAACTCCTCTAAAAAACTAATCCTTATTTGTATTAGGAACAAATATCGAATAATTCCCATTGGCTTTTGCAATAAGGTTGTCTTCACAGAAGATCTCTGATTCGAGATTTGCAACTGATTTTCCCCTGTTCAAAACCTTTGTTAAACAAATGACTTTTCCCGATGTTACGGCTTTATAATAGTTGATCTTGATCTCTATTGTTGCACAAAGTTCACCTTTTTCTAAGCCAGGGTATAGTGCTGCGCCCATACCAGTATCTGCCAACGAATAAATAACCGCGCCGTGAATCACACCATGGGGATTAAAAAGTTTTTCACTGGATTCTAATGAACACCTGCTTTGACCGTTTTTCATATTTTCAATTTTAAGACCTGTTAAATCTGCATAGGGATGATACATTTAATGAGCTCTCTCTTTATAATTTAATTTCAGATTGTTATAAAAATTTAATGGATTCCATGATTTTTTAATATTTTGTTATACACACCATTACTTTTAACCATATCAATTCCTTTGTCAAAGTCATCTCTTACTTTTATATAGTTTTTTAGTTTTTTTTGAAATAACTAAATATATTTTATCTGTTTCCAAAGCAGGATACACAGGCTCAACCTGACTCGCATATTCTTTAAGTTCTTTATTAAGGTAAAAATTGACAGAGTCTTTGAAATCAAGGAAAAGATCTATGCGATTCAAAACTAACTTTTTAATATTTTGTTGTGTCGTTGGAACAGCTTCAATATTAAAGCAGTTATAACTTTTAAAACGTTTGATATAAAATGAACCTGCAAATATTCCAATTCGTAAAGGGCACAGATCCTTAATTTTATTAAATTTAAATTTGTGCCCTTTTCTTGCAAAGAAATGGACTGAACTTTTCCAGTTATACCTGGGATAAGAGAAGTATTCTATTCGTTTTTTAGTATATGAAGCCCCAATTAGTGCATGAAAATAACCTTCTTTGGTCATTTTTACTGCTCTTCTCCAGGGGACAAATAAAATTTTTGTATTGTATCCAGCTTTTTTGAATGCTTCCATGCATATCTCTGATAAAAATCCACCGTTTTTTAATTTTTTATCTGTATATGGGGCCCAGTTCGTAGTTGATATTATAATTGTTTTGTTTTCAGCAAAGACTTCAGGAGACAGGTAGAGAACTGTAACGATTACAATCAGGGTTTTTTTAAGCATTAAATCCTCCATATCTCAATTAAAATATCCCAAATGATAAATAGCTTTTATATTAAGGAAATTTTTAGTTACATAGTGAATTCTCTTTAAGGAATTCAAAGTCTGTTTTTGCGATCTGTTCACAATAATCTCTGTAGTGCTTTTCAAAAATTTCAGAGACTTTAAACATTTCCCTTAAGTTATAGGTCAAATATATGGTCTTTTATAACAGAGATTCAAATGAAAAAAAACCCCGTATGGGTGATAATTAGAAGGTTTTAAAACGGTATGAGTTTGACTTACATTTTTATACTTTGTTTTTTGGGGAAAGTTCATTAACATATTTGGCTATGATGTCATGACTCAGTGGTTTTAATACATACCTGTCACAACCGGATTCAATACAATCTTTAACTGTGTCAGAATCAGAGTTTCCTGTTACCATTATTATTTTTGTTCTTTTCTCAGCCGGGATTTCTTTTTTAGCTTCATATTTGCGGATTTCTCTTAATACATCAACTCCTGAAGGTTCACCCATTGAGATATCAAGCATGATCAGATTGAAAGGCTTGCTTGTTTTTTCAGCATAAAAAAAAGCCTGTAAGGCTTCTTTTCCGTTAGATACTGCAGAGCAAACTCCATATTTTTTCATGATGCTTTTCATGGCGTTTCGGATTAATTTTTCGTCATCAGCTATTAGAATTTTGTTCACTTTTTTCTCCCTGAATCAATTTAATGAACCAAGCCATATGGTTTTTATCAACAGGAAATCATTTTTTATATCATTGATATATTGCTTAGGTTCTATCTGTGGCTCCACATTTTCACTTTCATCTATAACTATAAAGATATAATTAGAAAAAGTGAAGCATCATTTTTTTTTATTTCATAATTATTCTAACTAAATCTATGTTCTTTATTTTTCTCTATAAATTCTCTGGAAACTATTCTTTCAAATTATATTTTATTAGAATTTGCGAATAGATGCCTTTAGCTTTGATTTTATTAATTGCTTTGTTGATACGGTTTGTTATCAATGCTGCTTTTGGGTACGTTCGGGAAATCATGAGTCGAAGATTGTCGCTGCTAAAAGGTTTTTTAACTGTAGCGAATTTATTCAAATCTTCAGGGAATAAAGTTTTGATTAATTCCCAACCAACTAACTCATTGGTAGCCAGGAAATCAAATCTTCCTGCATGAAGCTTCATTATACCAATTTTATCGGTATAACCATAATCTATACTTAGTCCTGCTTCTTTAAACGTTTCTTTATACCAATAGCCGAAAGTCCCCCCTATTGCATAAGGCTTAAGATCTTCTAATTTTTCCCATTTTATTTTTGATTTTATTCTCTTTTTTAAATAGAAAAATTTGTTTTTAGAGTTTGCTAATTCATCACTGAAATCAAATATTTTTTTTCTTTCATCAGTCATCTTATAGGGAAATGCGGCATAGGCTATTCCTTTTTTTAAATTATGCTCACACCTCAACCAGGGATAGAATCTATACTCAACATCGAAATCGGATTCTTTAAATACAGCAGATACAATTTCTGTAAAAAAACCATATCCATTCATTTTTTTTGATGTGTATGGCGCCCACTCTCCAGTTACGAGAACAACTTTCTGTTTAGCTAAAATGTTTGAAGATAGAAAGAGTAAAAAACATACAAATATTAATAAATTTTTCATTTTTATCCCAATCAGCTCCTGGATTTACTAAGAAAATTTTAATTAATACGTGAAGCCTCTAAAAATTTGATTTTTGCTTTAATTACAGATTATAAAAGCTTTTTATTTAATAAAGTTTACAGTTATTTTTTTCTCGTATACTCTTTTGTTTTGTTATTGTTTAAAACAACATAAGGGAATCTCTAATAACTGATCTTTTTGCGAAACACAGATATATCAAAAATAAAACTGTAGTAACATCAACCCGTTGTTTTTTGTTATGCCTTGTTTTTCATCAAAAATTCTACTTATTAGAGGTTCCCATAAGTAATTCAGACAAAAGGTAGTTTTTAGAGATTCCAACAGGTTAGACAATGCCATAGAGTAACACATTTTTAGGTTTATAGACAAGTAAATGTCTATAAAAAACAGATACTTCTATATATTTAAAAAGAGAATTATTAAAGGGAGCCTCTAATAATTAGAATTTTGGATGAAATAACACAGTTTCGCCAAAAGAGCAGTTATAGTTATTAGAGATTCCCTATTAGAAATTCTGCAAAATCTGAAACAGGACGGTTTTTTACTGTAAATGTTTCTTTTCCAGATGGAGATATAATTGTAATCGGAATTTCCTCTTCAGCTTTAATTTTTGCATAGGCTACACAAATTTCACCAGCGATAACAAGAGTTTCCTTTGAGATCTCTTCAGTGATTAAAGTTCCAGGGCCAGGAAAGGTTTCAAGTCTAATCAGAATATCATCTTTTTTTGAGTAATATGACTCTATATTTTCATTTTCTTCCTTTGATCTTCCCAGAATAATTTTAGTGCCATTTACTCTGAATTGTCTTCCATATCTAAGAAGGTTAAGATCTCTTTTTGTATATTCGGTGTTTTCAAAAAGGTCCCTTAATCTTTTGGAGTAACCAATATCAGTTAACAGACAACCACCAGCAGGACTTGGATAATCTTTAATTCCATATTTTTTAGCAAGCGCTATCTGTATCTTTCTTCCACGCCCTGTGATATTAAGAAGTTGTTCCCGATCCACAAGACCTGACTCTTCCACTTTTGTTATTGGGAGGTTTTTAGCTGAGAGAGGTCTTAATATACTCCCATCAAAACCTGAATGTTTTTCAACATACCTCAAAGCCTGCTTTCTTTGTGAAAATGGTCTTTGCCCTGAAACTTCACCCGAAAAAAGAAAGTCATACTCTTTTCTTAAAATATATTCCCCTGCTTTATTAAACATCATAGTATGGCAATCCATACAGGGGTTCATATTCTTTCCGTAACCCGCTTTTGGGTTATGGAGCATAATCAGATAATCATCAGTGATATCTTCAATAATTAAAGGTATTCCAGTTGATTCGGAAGCTTTCTTAGCATTATCTGCTGAGAAAAAGGGAGTAACAAAAGATATCCATGTAACATCTATCCCCTGTTCCTTAAGAACAAGGGCTGCCAAAATGCTATCCAATCCTCCTGAGCTAAGACCCAGTGCTTTTACTTTTTTACTTTTCATTTTTTTATAATCTCTAAAACATAAATGGTATATCTTTTTTGGTAAATACGGTCTCTTTACCAAGCATAATTCTTATATATTCTGTGAAAATGATCGCAGCCAATTGCTCTCTTGAGAATTTATCAAGTTTCACATCGTCCTCATATTCGTCGTCCGGAAAGTTACTGAATTTCTTCTCCGCTTTTGTATGAAAATTCTTTGCTAACTCTAAAAGTCTGATTTTTGGAATTTCATCAAGCTTTTTTAAACTCTTTTTTAAGGTTTCTGAGGATGGCAGGGATTTGTTTTCAAGTATAGTTCTCAAAGCATTACCATACTTATGTATCCCGTTATAAACATGCTTTTTCTTGGCCATATTATTGCCAGCCCAACCTGCATTCATCCAGTTGAAAGCACCACATTTTATCGATTTACCATCACTTATGTAAACAGAAATACTTAAGGAATCGTAAACATATGAACTAACCCATCCAAGACCAAAAGTTGTAAGACCATCATCATCTGAATAAATATTATAAGGTTCTTTTTTTGGACCAAATGGGTAACCTTTGTAACCAACTGTTGATTTCTTTATCTGTTTATTAAGAGATATCAGAACTTTTCTGTCTTTATATTTAAAAAGAAAGCATGAATTTTTAAGATCATAGTTATAATAGCCACCTGTACTATCATCCGGTGTTGTTTCAGTATGCTCAGTACCTTTAACGATAACCGGTTCAGTTAAGGAATCAAATCTACTGGAAAGATCAACTAAGTTAAAGCTTTTATTCAGTGGTTTCCACCATGATAAACGAATTGAAATTGGTGCAGCAAATGCCGATGGTATATCCGGATTAAAAAGATATCCTATAAAGGTTTTAAGATCTGTTTCTATTGTATAATCTGAGTAAGCTGAAGATCTCTTTTTAATAAGCTTTGAAAAGTATATCTGTTTTTTCTTATCCTTTAGAATAAAATCTATGATTTGAGATACCTTTGCAGGATCAAACCCTTTAGAACTTTGATCATCAGAAATTGATATTAAATAAGATAATGCTGGTGACAACTCTTTTGGCAACTCTTTTTTATCAATTGCCATTACATTATTAGGAAAAACAAATGCTAAACATAGAACAAAAAATATTAAAAAGGTTCTAATTTTCATTTTTTGGAATCCTAAATTAAATGGGTTACTTCTTTGTGCAATCATTTGAAGATCTTCATATTTTATCATATTCAAAATAATTCCGGTAGTTTTTCTTAATTTAAAAGAGACATTCAACTATCAAACATATATAGTTGAAGAATAATACGAAACGCCTTCATATATTATAGATTTACGCATTTGGCAATTTAAATCAAAAAATAAAGGGAATCTCTAATAATTAGAGTTTTGAATGAAATTCAGCGTTTATAAAAGCTTTTAGTTTTATAAAATCTCTGCATTTCCAAAAATAACGAGCCGATTTTATTACAGTTTTTTTTGGATAAATTAAAAAATAACAAACTGTTTGTAAATTTTTTAGATAATACATATTGCATTTCCAAAGATGGAATTAAAGATGCTTCAGAGAATGTTCCTGATTACAGGATTTGTATCATACTTGCCAAATATATCTTACTGTGCCCACGCCAACTTGATCCTGACTGGGTTTCGTTTAAAGATTTTAAACGGGAAGCTCATTTTGCAAATGTAAACTTTTTCTCAAGTGAAGCAGAGCAGGTTATTGTAAGACGCTTCTCTGGTAAAAAAAATAAACTTTTAAAAGCCTGCATAAAAGCAGATGGTTTTAAATCAAAAGTTGACTTGCCATATGATCTTTCCATACAGTTCAATGTGCTGCCACGTATCTCTCTTCTATTACTCTTTAACGACAACGATGAAGAGTTTTCTGCTCAATGCATTGTACTCTTCCAGAAACACTCAGAGTTTTATCTGGACCCTGAATCATTAGCTATTGCAGGCTCCATGCTATCAAAGAAAATATTGGAAGCTGCATAGAAGGCATCTCAAAAATGATAAATAAATATTTTTTGTTGTAGAAAGCATGGATTCCTGACTCAAATTTGGTTTAAAAAGACAAACAGAATTTTCTCGGGAATGACTAATCAAACTAAAAGCTTTTATAATCTATATTCTATATCATTAGAGGTTTCCATACATTACAAAATATGTAGAAAATTATCTAAACATATATTATGTTATGTAAAAATATTTACCCGAAGAAGAGGTTCAAATGACAAAGATTAACAAAATTAAGGATTTTGGAGAAACTGAAAAATTATCTATTACTGTTTTAGTTGATAATAAAGCCAGTTTGATTGTCGACTCAACTGAAACAATAAGGTATTTTAAGGATGAACCTTTATTAGCAGAACATGGTTTTTCTGTATTATTACAATTTGGCAATACAGGAAAAAATATTCTTTGGGATGCAGGAGTTTCTAAAAATGCATTAATAGATAATTTAAAGCGTATGAATATTGATCCTGCTAAAATCAACAAAATAGCCCTCAGCCATGGTGACTACGATCATTTAGGAGCTTTGTCGAACTTACTTGAACAGATGGATCTGCTTCCCAATGAAAAAGAATGGGAAAAATCTGTTAACTGTGAACAGATTGATAACTGGATAAAAAAACATCAAATACCAATAGTAGTTCATCCAGCAGCATTTCGTGAAAAATGGAGTGAAAAAGAAGATGGTACGAAAGTTGGTCCAGATTTTAAGCCTCCAATAAAAGAGTGGCAAGCTAAAGGGGCTGATATTATTTTATCAGAAAAGCCTTACAAGCTTGATGAAGGCTGTTGGACAACAGGTTATATCCCAAGACAAAGTTTCGAAAAATCAGGAATACCAAAAAATGCTCTTTATCGTAATGATGGTAGGTTTTTCGTTGACGAACTTGATGAAGATCAGGCACTCATTATAAACATAAAGAAAAAAGGACTGGTAATTCTATCTGGATGTGCACACTCAGGGATTGTAAATACGGTAAATTATGCAAAGAAGATAAGTGGGATAGACAAAGTCTTTGCAATTATAGGCGGATTTCATTTGATCTCCTCTCCTATGGAAGAGATACAGAAGACAATTGATCATATTAAGGTCATAGACCCTGATTTAATTGTTCCGTGCCACTGCTCAGGATTTCGGGCAGAATGTCAGTTTTCCCATCAAATGCCAGATGCATTTAAGGAAGGTATAGTGGGAGCGACTTATATATTTTAGCATCACCTTTAAGCCAGCCATCCTAATTATTATTATAAAATTTTTGTCCATATAGATTCAGAACCCTGCAAATTAATCATTTTAACACATCTTATTTATCTTTATTACTATTCAAAAGAGAAAGTGGTTTCGTAACAAACTACATATATCTATTATACATCCATATAAATTATAAGTTATAAATGTATCCTGATTTTAGATTAAAAAGACAGGTAATTTATTTAGCTCATAAATAAAGGTTTTTATTAATTTTTTTCTCAAACATATTTATAATTCTCTTACGATATTTGAAAAAAATATTTCGCACTTATTTTCATAGTGCAGCGCACCATATTATTCTCTTTATTCCGCATTGAACAGTATTTAAAATATTTCGCATGATGATTTCATCCTTGTTAAAAACGAACCTTAACAACGTAAATGATTCATATTATTAGATATTTTGTTTGACAAACGATTTGTTTTTTAATATTTTGATTCATATAATGAATTGAAATATTTCATTAATTAAAATATGAGTGTCACCCTTGTAACATTATTATGACAAACTTGTATTTTTCCTTAAGGCAACTTCTAATAAATTACACCAGGTTTTATAGCTGTTCCTCTTAGAATTTCATATTAGATATTACCTTAAGAATTTAATATTTCATTAAATTTTTAAGGGGTAAATTAATGTTTTTAATGTTTTCAGAATTTATTAGTAGTAATCCATTTTTAAATTTTCTAATAGTCTCCTTTATCTCAGGTATAATAGGCTCATTATTTGCTTTCTCAAAGGGCATGAATGCATCTCTGTATTTTTTCATGTGCCTTATTCCCATATTCCTTATCATACCAATTTCACAAAGATCTCAGAAAGAAACTCTGAAATGTTTTAAACAATGTTCTATTTGTCATGAATTTCTTCACTGGGATACAAAGGTTTGTTCTCACTGCCATAACATAATTACAATTTCTTAAAAATTACCTAAAATTAACTTTTTATTCAGGAAAGTATTGGTGTTTCTTATGTTGAATTTTTTAAAAGCCACTTTTTTTCGAAAAAGACCTTCTATCGTTGGGATTGCAATCTTCATTGCACCTGCATTTGCAGGGGTTTTGGGATGTATCTCAGGTATATATTTAATTTTTATCCGGGATGAGTTTGGCCTTGGAATAGGTCTTTCTATACTTATGGGTTTAACCGCTATTTTGTTTGGATCTTATGTACTGTCATCCATTGGTCCATATAGAAAGCCAAATGAATACTACTTAAAACTTGAACCTAATAAACTTATTTTTTCCAAAGGAAAAGAAACCGTTCTAATACCTAAAGAAACACTTACAAATGTCACATATGATATACAGGGAACTAACTTTCCTACCAAGTGGACGAC
>JAAELO010000652.1 GCA_024226555.1 Desulfobacterales bacterium
AGTTAAGTGTTTATTATCAAATAATCAACCTAAAAATATAGATTCTTAGAATATGAATTAAGAAATCAGTTCATTTAAAACAATTAAAGGATTTTCAGGTTTATGGGAATCTCTAATAACCTCTCTTTTGACGAAATACATTGTTATTTCCAAAAAAAACTGTAATAAAATCGGCTCGTTATTTTTTGAAATGCCTTGTATTTCATCCAAAATTTTAATTATTAGAGGTTCCCTTATGTAAAATATACTCTTTCACAAATCTCTTAAACAGTACTTTTTGGGGGCAAAAACACAAACCTAAGGCCAAAAAAGGGCTATTATAGAAGCGATATATGTTATAATTCCAGAGTTGTCTTGGTATGACTCAATTTGGATTTATTTTGGCTATTTATATTGTTTCTCTATTTTTGTAAGGGAAGCTCATTTCTGCATTCTTCGATCATTTTATTGAACTGATTATGAAAAGCAGGATTTTCTGATAGAAATGTCTTTGACCAATAAACACATAGTGGTTTATTCATGTTTAGAAATACATTAAATTTATCAGGGTTTATCTTATTCTTTTCCAATACCTTCTTTGCTACCAACTCATTTACAAGTATGGCATCTACACGCTTATGAACAAGCAATTTTATCAATAGCTCTGTATCTCTTGTATGGCCTAAAATTTTGTATCCATTTTTTTTGAGCCATAAAAGCATATTGGAACCGAACATAGCAGTCACACTTGCCTTTTTTTTAAACGACTCATCTGCAGGATTCATTGGGTTTTCTTTAAGAAGATACCAGTTCCATTTTTGAGAGGCTATAGAATATGAGATTTTGGCGTACTGATTACGTATATTATTTTGTGAGGCTGAAAAAAAACCATGGGCCTCTCCTCTTTCAACCATACGTTGGGCCCTTTTCCATGGAAACACTTTTATTTCATATGGTTGTTCCATCTTTCTCAAAACACATTTTACAACCTGAACTGCCGAGCCAGTTAATATTTCATTTTCATATACCTGATATGGCGGCCAATTCTGTGTGGTTAGTATTATTTTCATCTTAGAAGAAGCAGTGGAGGTATTTATTAACAACAATAGTAAAGCAGATATTAAAAATATGAATTTTTTCATATAGTCTCCTATAAAAAATTTAAGGGAGTAATTTCAGGTTCGACAGGAGATTTGAAAACAGGCGTAAAAACAAACAATAAAAACATGATACTATCGATAGGTGAAGAGGTCAATATTAAAAGAAGCAAATCAGGCCTGAATTATGGCTCCGGTCAGATACATTTTGATTAAGGCTGATTAAAATAATAATGAGCCGATTCGTTTATAAAACGCTTTTATTTATAAACATTACTACAGTTCTTTTTTTGAAAACGTAGTTCGGTTAAAAGGTTGTTATTCGCGGTAACATCTCATAAAATATTGGTTCATATTTACTTCTGTTATTCTTTTAAATATGATTGTTGCCGGTGCGTTTTGAAAACCAAAAAACGACACCCTACGAAAACCCTGTCAAACTTTGACTATTCTTAAAGTTCTGGTATTGCAACCTAAAAAATATAGATACTTAGAATATGAATCAAGAAACCAGTTCATTAAAGATTCCCTTAAAACAATTATAATCTTAAAAATGATAAGGATGTCCAGGTTTATGTAAAATGAACTTTATCACAAATCTCTTAAGCACCATTTTTTGAGGGCAAAAACATCAACCTAAGGGCAAAAAAGGGGTTTGTTATATTTTTAAGAGTTATATTCTAAGTTTAGCCAAATATTCGCCGGATCACGGGTTACGCAACTTTGTTTTTGCAATTTCATCAGTTAAGAAAAGTAGGGTTGTAAAAGGTGGAATTTTAGTGAGGGATTTACTTCTTTAAATACTATGGCAGGTGCGTTGGGTGAAGCTAACGCACCCTTGGAGAGGTCAATCTGCACTCAAAAATTCAATATGTTCCCTTGTGCATTCACTAATTTTATAGAGGTATATTTGGTCTGGTTCATTCATATCTAACTCAATGCTGTTTTGACAGCCCATTCCAGTCAGAAGTTGTTTCACAAAGCGCAAGATGTTGAAATCACACCGATTGCTAAGAATCCAACCTGGATTATGATACATATCTACTTTATGAATATTAAGAAAGCTGTGTTTTGCATCATTTGTAAGGCCTATATACCATTTATTATAGCTTCCACCGAACAATCTTATACATTTTATAAATTCACCGGCTGTGCTGGTAAAGTCAGGTTTAATGTCAACATACATTTTAGAGTCCTACCTTTATCTTTTATAGTTTTATTCTTACAATAAGATTAAGGGAATCACTAATAACTGCCTTTTAATAGAACTACTTAGTTATTACGAAAAAAAAAATAAAGGTAGGATTCTAAAATGTACGTTGACATTAAACCTGACTTTACCAGCACAGCCAGTGAATTTATAAAATGTATAAGATTGTTCGGTGGAAGCTATAATAAATGGTATATAGGCCTGACAAATGATGCTAAACACAGCTTTCTTAATATTCATAAAGTAGATATGCATAATCCAGGTTGGATTCTTAGCAATCGGTGTGATTTCAACATCTTGCGCTTTGTGAAACAACTTCTGACTGGAATGGGCTGTCAAAACAGCATTGAG
>JAAELO010000653.1 GCA_024226555.1 Desulfobacterales bacterium
AATAAGTGACATACGAAGAAAACCAGTCGATATCAAATATTTTTTCCCAACTCTTTTTTATTTTGTCGTGAAGTTTAGCATTGGGCAAGGGTCTTTCCCTGCAAAAAGATAAACCATGTTTTTCCAGTTCAGCTTCAAAAGATTCACTGTTTGTTTCAGTTTCAGCGAGATACCAGTAGTTCAAAGCATAGTGCCAGAGATCATAATCCGATAATAAAACATCGTCTCTTAAACACTCGAACTCGATTCTTACACCTTTTTCATTTGAGCATTCATCCACTGATATGGATGAATGTAAAAATCATCAGTGATATTATTTTCAGTGCAAACAAGAACGCCATTATTCTTTATTTCTTTCCATACCTTTTCCGGCTGTATTGTCCAAAGAATCATATTTTTAGTGAACTTCTGATGCTTGATCCAATTTTTTAACAAGAACGTCTCAATTCGCGATAAAGTTATTCGATAAAATGAGAAAGATGGTCTCCTTTGAGGTACAACCTCATTCGTGTTAAATACGGCAGTTAAAAGAAAAAAATATTAACACAGAAAGGAGACCAGATGGAAGATACCATTTATGATCACTATGTTGCAATAGATTGGGCGATTAAGAATATGGCTATTGCTCGTATGACAAAGAAATCAAACAAAATTACTGCTGTTGATGTGCCATCGGATATTGTGGAGCTTCAAACATACTTAAAGAGCCTGAGGGGTACTAAGATATTGGTTTTTGAAGAAACCACAACATCCCAATGGTTGTATACTGAATTGAAAGATTATGTGGACAGAATTATAATCTGCGATCCCTATCGCAACAGATTGTTAAGTGATGGTCCCAAAACAGATAAGATAGATGCAACAAAATTAGTACAGCTTTTAAAGGCTGATCTTATAAAGGAAGTCTATCACTCTAATGACAGGTTTATATATCTTCGCAGGTTAGTCAGTGCATATGAAGATCTGGTAAAAGCTGGGGTTCGATTAAAGAACCAAAGGTACGCATTACTAAGGGCTTGTGGAAAAAATGGCAACGAAAAAATTGGAACTAAACTATGCTTAAATACGGATCAGTTTGTTATAGAACGTATGGATAGACAGATAAAATCTTATGAGGAAGAAAAGAAATGTTATGAAAAGGAGTTTGTAAGTCTTTCGAAACAATTTCCTGATATAAAGCATCAAAGGAGTTTGCCGGGTATTGGTGTAATTAATGCAGTTAAGATTGTAACACGCATTGTGACGCCTTACCGATTTGTCAACAAGGGACATTTCTTGAGTTATACAGGATTAATAAAGCTGGAAAAAATAAGTGGCGGCATAAGTTATGGGAAAAGAAAACCCCGCTACTGTAGACAGTTAAAAAGTGTTTATAAATCTGGCGTATTGGCAGCCATAGGTGGAAATAATCCAATAAATGACTATTATGTCCATATGCTCAAAAATGGTTGTCCGGAGCATAATGCCAGGCATAAAGCATGTCGCAGACTGGCAATACTTAGTTTAGGTGTTTTTAAAAGTGGAAAAAAATATCAGCCATATAGGAAGGATAATGTAAAATGTAACAGATAAAATATTCAGGCCTATAGTTGTCATGTTTGAAGAATGCCATTAAATATGGATAACGAGATTATAGGTGGGGGGAAAGAGCTCAAGAATAGTGATAACACATATTGAAATGATAGTTCATTTATTCGATTAGCCTCCCCTCTATTCCTGGAATTTATCGTAGCCCATTGCTTACTTAATGATGTCCAAGACTGAATTAATTGGGCATAGAGAGCTCAGATAGGCGCATAAGGAATACTGAAATTTTTCCTATATGAATTAGATAAAATAAAAGATCGTTAAAACTGAATGGTATTTCAAAGAGCATGAATGAGAATGGGCTTAAAATAGGTAGTTGGAGACCGTAAGCAAAAAAAATATATTTTTTGTTAAGGAACAACTATTTTTTCTTGACCTACTTTCTCATAGGCACTATTCAAGATGTGACACCGTATCCCTATTACTTTTCCGATCATTATAGTAACAATTAACTCCAACATATATTGATGAAACTACTCGCT
>JAAELO010000654.1 GCA_024226555.1 Desulfobacterales bacterium
AATCCGGAATGCAGAATCCGGAATCTGGAATACGGAATCCGGAATCTGGAATACAGAATCCGGTATACAGAATCCGAAATCTGCATCTCATTTCATTTATCCACAGAATAATACGGAATATGGGATCTAGTTCATCCACATAACACTATCACATAACAGATTTTGACACAACACTACTGAAATGCAATTCAATTCAATTCAATTCAAATATGTTTACAGAATACCAAAAACTAAAATTAATATAAAAATACGTATTCTGTGCGACCCAAAAAAAGCAGAGCTTATCTAGTTTGGGCCGCAAATTAAAATTCTAATAATGCAAAAATAGCAATTAAAGCTACTGAAAGCTACATTAAGAATACCAAACTAAACATATCTCATTAAAATACAAAACTACAATTAGAAACGGATTACAAACTACTGCAAGATTAATGAGTACTACTTTCATATCAGATGATCATTTTTCATTTTATTTAAGATAACTTTTTTTAATATTTGTTTTTTCTAACAGTAAGAAGATAAAGTACTCTCTTTTATAAGCTTAATAAACTTCTTATGTTTTGAGGTTGACTTTAGAAACAGAGGAAGTTCATTCCATAGTCGGGCCCCAATATTTTGCAGGGTGAAGTTGCGCCATTTCCTCTTAGACTTGATAATTTTATAGTTCTTTTTTTGTCTGGTCTCATATTTATACGAATGCTCGTTTGTTACGAAATAGTTTTGAAATTTTTCTGGCAAAGATGTCTGGTTGAAGCGTACATTATGC
>JAAELO010000655.1 GCA_024226555.1 Desulfobacterales bacterium
CCAGCAGTTTAGTACAAAACCCTTTCAGTAATATCTTAGGAAAAAACAAGTGTTGAATGTTAAAAGAAGCTTCAGAAATCTAAGCTAGAAACAGAACTCTTTTCGTCTGTTGCATTCATTTTTAAACTTTACACTTGAAGAGCAAATTTCTTTGCTTAGCAATGATTACTTCGGAAACCAAATTCAACACGAAATGAAACTGAAACTGTACATAACTGTTAAATCATATAAACCTTGTTATTCGAAAATTTATAATCACAGAAAAAACCATTTACAAACGAAGAGTAGTTTTTAAAACTATTTTTCAAACAAAACATTCTCTGTATACTAGAGTATTTGAGGTTGTAGAGTGATTTCGTGATCATTTCTGTGCGGCATTTTGAAAAATAGAATATTCGCTAAATAATGAGTTCGCAATTCAAAATTTTGATAATCGAAGCCGGATAATCGAAAGGTAAGATAATCGAATAACTACTGTACTGATAAACTTACTTCAAATCAAAAACTCTTTAGGTCTTTGCAACAGCTTTAGGATATCTGATATATCTGGTGAAGATTGGACAGAGCAAAATTGAAATAAATTTATCAAAGCCAAAACACTACAAAACATAATTATTTCATCTTTGAACAAATTGAATCATAATCATCATTATCAAATATTTATTTTCAGTAGGCTTACATTAGACATAGGTAGATTAGAGCTAATTATGGCCTACTGTACAAAATTAGCCAGACGAAATTAATCTACGATTTTCTAAAAACAACTTTACTGAAATGAACAGTAATGCAGAAGATACCCCTTAGAGGATTAGGACGGCAGAAGCATTGCCCCCAACCCCCACGAGAGCCTATCAAACGTCCATCCTGTTAGGATGGACCCATCTTTCGGGATATATGTTTTGCAAAGGCTACAGTTGCATTGATCAACGTTCCAGCATCTATTTCTTTTATGAGAATAGGAAGGGTGCTTGATTGTTTAACCTCTTGCGGTATAAGCTGCCACAGTTTGTTTCCAAGGTAGGCTATGGTCTCAACTCCAAGGACGTGATTGACACCTCTGGTAGTTGAGCGTCAGTGCGATGCCTTTTAGGCTGTAGCTTATATTTCGCTCCATGAAATATAATAGTGAAAAAGCTAAACAAATCGCCACTTTTCAACAGTTTCATCGACAGAGAGACAGAGTGATATGAGCGAAATGCAAAATGGGACTCTAAAACCAGATTTGTGGTAAAGCTTTGGTAATTTTCGTATATTGAATGTTACAATAAAATATTTATCATACATTGCAATTTTGCAAACCTTGATAATTCTGTCCCAAATTCTTCATTTATCAATGGTTCAATGTCAATCCTCTTCATTCCAGCAATGAATAAATTTCAATGACAAGCAAGGGGAAAAGAAATACTTTTTCGGTATAAAGAAGCACCTCTGGAATGAACGTCTTGAATAAATGCACAATAGCTACTGCAGATACAAGGGATTTGCACGTTTGAGAAACGCCGCTCTTCGTGTCCAAACATAAAATGTTTTCATCAACTTTTTTTCCAAATATGTCCCAAAGGATCTGCGAAGAAAAACATGAAATTAAACAAACAATAGTAGAAGTTAACGTAACACCTGGGCGACTATTTTTAAATGCAAAGCCTATCGGATTAAGTCCTACAACAACTTTCTTGCAATTTTAACAGTCTGAGCCATGACGTAATTTTCAACAAAGTAAACCCTTACAAAATGAGTCGAGGGAAACATCTGTTGAATCCTGGAATTGCAAACAGGCCAAGTATTCAAGCAAAACATTTCAAAACATTTAAAACGCAATATTTTAAAACATGAATATTCATTTATGTACTCATGTCAGGAAAACACATGACAGGGAATCACAAACAACGCACGCTTTTCAGGTTTAGGTCCACGGTGAACGTCGTATCGTAGTATATTCCAGAAGAAATAACAAATTCATGCATTGTATAGGCCTATTGCTTTATACTAATAACCAGAGTCACTGTATAATAAATATATTCATCATGAGATCATGGCTAGAATGCAGTTTGTGGGACATCGCCAGTGAAGTAAGATAAGGTTTAAATAGAGTTAGAGTTAGCGTTAGGGCTAGCGTTAGGGAGCTTTAGCTTTAGGCCCAAGTTAGGGTTACCGTAACGGTTAGCGAAAGCGGTTAGCTTGAGGGTTAGCATTTTGCTTAGCGTTAGGGTTAGTGATAGGGTTAGCGTTATGGCTAGTGTATAAGTTGATCGTTTAGGTGTGTGCTAAATTGCATCTGCACCTGAGTCATCTCAACATTTAGATCTTATTTATATTACTAC
>JAAELO010000656.1 GCA_024226555.1 Desulfobacterales bacterium
CCCCATTGGCCTCTTTGGGTGTTTTTTTGGTGTTTTGGGTTTCTGGGACCGGCATGTGGATCGGGTTCAAGGGCCCCTGGGCCCCCGGGTACCCCCTGTCCCCCCCACGTGTTTGGCCTACCCCCCCCCCCCTCCCCCTCCATGGGGCGTGCGGGTTCGGTTTGAGCAACGCTGCCGGATGTTGCTCGATGAACAACATGGCCATATGTTGGTGTTGCTTGGTGTTCTCACGAATATCAAGCACTCAGGTTCCCTCCCGCTCTCGTACGAGCACGAGCAGCGGTACCCTCCACAAAACGGTCCCCCTCTGGGACATACAGTACACTACCCCATGTGCAGGCTTTGGTCATACGCCTTGGAAGACCAACTTGAACACAACAACGGGTCATTTGACAACCTGGTGTTGGCGGGTTCAGAGCATTGGACTCTGGAACGTGAAGAATGACGGAGAAATCTGGCGAGTGTCTCTTTCTCCGCGCAGTGGGTCTTTGTGACTCACTGCACATTCAACACCACACATGCACGGGCATGGTGGTGAGGTTCAGGGCGCGTGAGCGCGGAACCACGATCACAAAGACTCATGTGAGTCTTTGGCAAG
>JAAELO010000657.1 GCA_024226555.1 Desulfobacterales bacterium
GCGGCTTAACACGCGGTGTGATATTGTGCCTTTGTAATTTGGGTAGGCGAGTCAAACAAAATGGACGAGTCAAACATTCTTTTGGGCAGACCACCGTGTTGTTTCGTCATTGTACTGTGCAGAGCAACATGTACACATAATATTGGGAAGGAGACTCAACTGTTCAATTTAATATTCATATCTTCTTCCATTTTATCCATATCATCTCTTAATGCCTCTTCGCTGTCTCTCACTACATACGATAAGTCACATTTGTCAGCATTCGCTGTGGGGTTTGTTTTGCTTTCTCTCGTCATTTTTGTGTATGTGTGTGTGTGTGTGTCTAGCAAAAGAAAGCTAAATCTGTGCAGGTACCCGCGTAAATCTGTGCAGGTCCGTCCCCTTTTTTGTTGGCTGTACGTTGTGCGCGTCAGGATCACAACTGTTCGAGTTCGAGCCATTGTTTCCAGGGAGATCAATTGGGTTGCCCTTTTTTTAACCCTTGTTGCGAGGGTGTGGTGTATGGGTCAGATCGCGTGCCCCCTTTTTTCATTTCTTGGTTTCTCCGCTTTTTTTTCGTTTTTTGTTTTGTATTTTTTTCCTTTTTCTTTTTTTTCTTTTTTTTCTTTTTTTTCTTTTATAAAGGCTGCTGTGTGAAACTCTATTTTGTTATCATCTTTTTTGACAATGAGTCCAAGTACTAGTGTGTTCTTGGAC
>JAAELO010000658.1 GCA_024226555.1 Desulfobacterales bacterium
AACTGCAGGAGCAGCTAATCCTGCTGATATATTTACTATAAACGATAATTTTGGAATTTTAATTCCAATAGGAACACCTATAAATCCTGTTACTGGCACGAACTGGGAAGGTATTGGTGTAATTCCAGATGTTATAACAACTGCAGAAAATGCTTTTGATATAGCTGTTGATCTAGCTATGAATGTAGAAGCAAGTTAATTTTTAGAAAACTGTAAATAATAAAAGTGAGGGTGCAGTTTTATTGTGAAGTTCAATAATACTGTACTCTCATTTTAACTATTATAGAGGATCATAGCTGTCCAAAATAAATACTATTAATCACCTGAAAACCAAAGTATAATAATTTGAGTTTGACGACTTAATCTTTATACAAGAAGGAGTTCAGGTGATGGGATTTAAGAATACCATTTTTAAACAGATACTGCAAATATTTCCGAGACATAAATTTGAGAAAATTGTAAAAAAGCATAATGGTGATTTTGCATCAAAAGGTTTTTCTTGTTGGAATCAATTTGTCGCAATGTTATTTGCTCAATTATCAGGACAAACCGGTCTTAGAGGAATTGAAAATGGTTTATTATCAAATAGTAATTCATTATATCATTTAGGTGTAACTCCGGTAAAACGATCAACACTTTCATATGCGAATAATAACAGACCTTCTGTAATATATGAAAATGTATTCAATGAATTATTATCGATTGTAAAACCACTTAATAATAATCATAAACATAAGTTTAAAAATAAATTATATAGTATTGATGCAACAACAATTGATCTTTGCCTTAGTTTGTTTCCATGGGCTGACTTTAGGTCAAAGAAAGGTGGAATTAAATTAAATGTAAAACTTGACCATAGTGGTTATATCCCTTCATTTGTTTCAATGACAACAGCTAGAAAACATGAATTAGATTCGTTAAGAAAAATGCAGTTTAATAAAGGGGATATTATTACGTTTGATAGAGCATATACAGATTTTAAATTATTCGCAAATTATTGCAGTGAAGGGATTTACTTCGTTACAAGATTAAAGAAAAATGCTGATTATAAAGTAATAGAAAGAAGAGATACTTCTAAATATCAAAACGTATCTTCAGATCAAATTATCGAAATGACAGGTTTTTATACTAAGCAAAAATGTCCATTACAATTAAGAAGAATCAGATGTAAAGATCCAGAAACAGGGAAATTTATTGTTATCCTAACAAATATAGTAAAATGGGCTCCGACAACTGTATCTAAAATATATAAGGATAGATGGCAGATCGAAATATTTTTCAAGACAATAAAACAAAATATGAAGATACAAAAATTTTTGGGAAACTCACGTAATGCTGTTATGATTCAAGTTTGGATAGCACTAATAGCATATTTACTGCTTCAGTATTTTAAAAACTTATCTTTAATAGAATGGACACATAATAGTTTGATGAAACTTATTCCTGTTATACTAATGATAAAAAAAGACATCTGGGATATTTTAAATAAAGCTCCGCCTAAAGTTAGAAAAACAGAGAAAGGAAATCTTCAGAGGTGTTTGTTGTGATTGTTTTGGACAGCTATGAAATGATATGGCAAAATTTTGATAGACAATTGTTGTATCACTGGAATAAATCAAACCACTAAGTGCTCCAGCAAATTGAAAGGCTGCATTTTGAGCTGTTCCATCTACAATTCCCTTTTCAAGCATAGCTGTAATTCTTTTATTTGGGACATAAGCGAAACGAGCATTGTGACCCATTGCCTTCAATGCTTCACGGATTATATCTACTTCTATCCCTGAATCTCTATCATCGAATACAGTAA
>JAAELO010000659.1 GCA_024226555.1 Desulfobacterales bacterium
AAAAATATAAAAATAATGCTTGACAAGGTTTTTATGAAAAATTTTGTGAATCGACTACCAATGAGTACTTTGCCATATTCCGTCGAAGAAAACACTTGGCATTGCGTCCTATATATCCATTAACCCAAAGGCACTGCTATGTACGTTTATTTTTTTAAAACGCGACAGGGCCGACTACAGGAAGAAAAAATTCGGTTTTAAAACCTGTGCTATAGTGGCTTTAGTAAAAGTTACTTTAACTCAACCGGAACCGAATGACAATAGACAACATTGACATAGAAGCGACTTTAAAAAAGGCTCAGATGATTCTTGAAAACGAAAATGGAATCTCTGCGGCCACAAAGTCAATCGTTGAGATTCTGATTTTGATAATTACGTTACTTGCAAATCGTTTAAATTTAAATAGTACTAACAGCAGCAAACCGCCATCAAGCGATCCAAATAGAAAAAAACAGAGCAAGAACAAAACAAACAAAAAAGCAGGCGGACAAAAAGGGCATATCGGCATAACGCTGAAAAAGGTAAACGATCCTGATAAAGTAGAGGTTATAAACGTTGATCGCAGGAAAATTCCTCCGGGCGATTACAAGCATGTAGGATTCGAAACACGCCAAGTGTTTGATATCGATATTTCAAGAGTCATAACTGAATACCAAGCCCAGATACTTGAGGATGATAAAGGTAAACGTTTTACAGCCTCTTTTCCGGCAGGTGTTACAAAAGCTGTTCAGTATGGTACAAGTTTGAAAGCACAATCAGTATATATGTCACAATTTCAACTGATCCCCTATAACAGAATTCAAGATTATTTTGCGGATCAGCTTCACACACCAATCAGTGAAGGCACTATCTTTAATTTTAACACTGAGGCATTTAAATTGTTAGACAACGTTGAAAACCGGATTAAAAATGAGTTGGCCGTTTCAGACCAGGCACATGCAGATGAAACCGGTATCAATATAGGTGGTAAAGGACATTGGCTACATTGCGTATCAAATAATTTTTGGACATGTTATTATCCTCATCCCAAAAGAGGAATGGAAGCAATGGACGACATGGGCATATTACCCGAGTTCAAAGGGATATTATGCCATGACCACTGGAAGCCTTACTATAAACTAAATTGTACCCATTCTTTATGCAACGCCCATCATTTAAGGGAATTAACAAGGGCGTGGGAACAGGATGGCCAACAGTGGGCAAAAAAAATGAAAAATTTACTCGAAAAAATTAATCGAGAAGCTAATGATTCCGGTGGTTATTTAGATGCGGAACAATCACAAAAATACCGGGAAAAATACAGATCGCTATTAAAAAAAGCGGAAATTGAGTGCCCGTCCCCCAAAAAACCGCGACCAAAAGGGAAAAGAGGTAGAATTAAAAAATCAAAATCTCGAAACCTGCTGGAACGGTTAAAAGATTACGAGCAAGATGTCCTCAGGTTTATGGATAATGAAAATGTTCCGTTTTCGAATAATTTGGGTGAGAGCGATATCAGAATGACAAAAGTTCAGCAGAAAATATCGGGATGTTTTCGTTCAATG
>JAAELO010000660.1 GCA_024226555.1 Desulfobacterales bacterium
CAAGCTGTTTTACATGAAACTGTCGTTTTCCCCCAAAACGTGCAACCGATAAAAAAAACTCGCCAGTTGGCTCTGTGTAATCTAGATTTTTTTCTTCTCGATTGCAGTTTTTTTGGGGATGATCCGGCCATTTTATGCGTTTTCTGAAAAGTGTCTGGGGATGCTTGGATGTGCTTCTCACATCATTAAATGATGTTCAAACCTGCTTTCCAAAGTTGGTCCAAAACACCCGAAGCGCCCTCAAAAAACTGCAATCGAGAAGAAAAAAATCTAGATTACACAGAGCCAGTTGTTCACAAACGAATACCGTAGAATTTGTTTTAAACACCCCCCCCTTAGCAACACCCCCCCCCCCTTTGGATAAGGGGGTTTTGGCAGAACCACTTTTTTGTGGATCAAACACCCCCCCCTTTCGTAACGAAATTTTTTTTTCATGTTTGGGTGATGACTTCATGCGATAATCACATAAAAATAGGGGTTTTTGTTTGAAAATTGTGTTTTTGCGTTTTGGTTTTCTCCTTTCGGCCTATTACAGCCGAAGATGAGAAAA
>JAAELO010000661.1 GCA_024226555.1 Desulfobacterales bacterium
AAACAGAGGGGAGGAAAGAGAGGACTCAACCTCTCTTCTCTCCTACAACAAACACATCTAATTAACCCCATTAATACATTCAGTTCCTCTTCCTTCCAATCCACATAATAACCTTTCTCGCGCGCTCCATCCAAACTGTGTGCGCATGGGAGGGATAAAGACTAGGAGGCGGTAGGGAAGTGGGGGTGCTGTTTTTTTCAGCGCGACCTTGCGCGACTGTTTCAGGCGAAGGCGCGTGTGGGAGGTCTTCTCTTGCCTTTCCCTGCTGCTGTTGCAACATGGCAAAGCACTCTTGATGTCGTGCTCGCCATGTACACAACAAACGACAAGAGAAAGGCAAAATACAGACCACCCCTCCCTTTTTTTCAATCAGCACAAAAGACAGGCGGTGGGGGAGAAAAAAAAACTCAACGTCTCTTCTTTCCCTTCTCCATTCTTCAATCCTACTCCATGTCTCCATTCTTCTTCTTCTTCTTCTTTCTCCGATACCAATTTCAATCCATTCTCCAGCCTTTGCCCTCTTCCAATGCAAA
>JAAELO010000662.1 GCA_024226555.1 Desulfobacterales bacterium
CATAGTTTCTGAAGACCAAACATGTAGTGTGCCAAAGAGATCTATTTTGTCAAATGGCCATATCTTAAGAGATCTCATTTACTATGCTGAAAATGAAAATCTCCCCGCAGCTCTTTTATCATTGGATCAAATGAAAGCATTTGATCGAGTAAATTGGAATTTTCTTTTTAAAACTTTAGAATCATTTGGTTTTGGGCCACAATTCATTTCTTATATTAAAACCTTGTATAATAATATTGCTAGTTGTGTTAAAGTAAATGGGTTCATCTCTGCCCCATTCACCCTTGAAAGGGGGGTGAGACAGGGATGTCCCCTATCCCCTCTCTTATATATTATTGTTTCAGAAATTTTTGCCATCTCTGTTAGGAAAAACAAAAATATTACTGGTATCACCATCAAAAATGTTGAGTTTAAAATTACCCAGTATGCTGACGACACAACAATTATCTTGCAAGGTGAAAAGTCCATTACATCAACTTTTGATTGTGTCCAAGATTTTGAAATGGCATCAGGTGCTAAAATAAACAAAGAAAAAAGTAAAGGAATTTGGCTTGGTCTATACGAATTCAGATCGGATAATCCATTTAATTTGAAATGGGGTAGGGAAGCCTTGAAAATTCTAGGTGTTTACCATGGCCCTGTTTTCAATGAAAAAGACACTTGGGAACCGCGTATTAATAAATTCATAAAAACTTTAGACCTTTGGACTTCTCGTGATCTTTCCTTGAGGGGTAGGGCTGTCGTTGCAAACCAGTTGGCCAGTTCAGTGTTCTGGTACACTGCAGCCATATACCCTATTCCCCAATGGGCACTTAAAAAAATCAATGATAGATTATGGAAATTTATTTATCAGAATAAGAAAGATCCTATTAAGCGCACGCAAGCAAGACTCCCTTATGAGCTAGGTGGTTTAAATATTATTGACATCGAGAAGAAAGCTGATGCCATTAAATTATCTTGGATTTCAAAATATCTTCAAAATGACAATAAGTCTAAATGGAAGACAATGTTCAATTTCTACTTTGATAGGTATAGAAATTTCAACATTGGTGCTAAGATATTTAAATGCTATTTGCGTCCCAAGGAAATGAATAATGCCCCTCTGTTTTACAGAAATGTCCTTAAATGTTTTGGAGCAGATTTCTCACAGCTGAGACTAAAGGTCACTGATATTGAAAGTATTTACAATGAACCCTTATTTGACAATTTCTATACCCATGTTGATACCAGTAATGCTTGGATAGAAGCTAAAATTACAACAATCAGAGATATTTGTTATGAATTCACACCTGGGTTTTTACCTTCAAATGCCATTGAAGAATTAGTTTCCCCTGGTTTCTTTGCAAATTTTTATTCCAAATTGAAATCCCGTCTCCCTGCTGAATGGAAAGCAAAAATAACAACTGAGTGTAGCAATGAAAGAAGTTTATCTGATGATTTCTAAAAGATGATTTCACAAAAGATGAATATGTTTTGTTTTCATCTCTGAACTGCAAAGCAATCTACAATACTTTAATCTTGAAAGATCAAAATGTAGTTGCCCAGAAATACAGATTCTTTTGGGAAC
>JAAELO010000663.1 GCA_024226555.1 Desulfobacterales bacterium
TACGAGGGCATCTTATTATCCCCCCGTGCGAAGAAGATGATAAAAATGAAAGTAT
Source organism: Desulfobacterales bacterium (assembly GCA_024226555.1). Taxonomy (GTDB): domain Bacteria; phylum Desulfobacterota; class Desulfobacteria; order Desulfobacterales; family JAAELO01; genus JAAELO01. The sequence goes on from JAAELO010000663.1 coordinate 56, forward strand.
AAAAAAAGATGAATTTTTTGAAGATTTGGGAAGGGATTTGTTTGACCCTTTCGCGAGGGAGAAAGAAGGTATAATATGGATGGAAATGATGGTAGGAGGTGGTTTTAGTTAGTTTTAGGAATGAATGGGTCATAAGACCCTTTGCATTTGCCGTGGATTGATTTATATGAGATGCTGAAAAAGTTTGGATTTTATTTGTTTTTTGTTTATTTATTAAATGGAGAAAAGGAAAGTAAAGGTGGATTAGAGTAAGTATGGAGAAGTTATATGGCCTATGATGGCCAGAATTAAAACAAAACTGACCAAATGGTTTATAAGAAAGGAAAATGGAAATGAGAAAAAAGAAAGAAGTGTAAAAGGAAAAATTAAAAGAGAAAATGAATATTTTAAGGGAAAGGAGTTAAGAGAATAGAAAAAGGAGAGGGATTCCTCCCTCCCTCCCCCCTTCCATCCCCTCTTTCGCGTTTGCGTGGCTCGCCATAGAAGCGGTCACCTTTTTTTTGAACGTCCAAAAGAGGGGGTCATTTTTTTAACGTTCGGTGGGTTAAGTACGTCCACCGACCCCCCTTCTAACTAATTCCCCAACGCAGGTTTTTATGATTTATTTTTGTTTTATTATGGAATTGATTTATATGTAGAAATATTAGAATTAGGGCTATTATAGCCCGGAATTAATTAAATGTTAGGGTAGGGGTAGGGAGGGATGGAGAA
>JAAELO010000664.1 GCA_024226555.1 Desulfobacterales bacterium
GTGATATACTTTTGTAAAAATTGTATAAGTTTCAAAGAAACACTTATTCAAACCGTCGGGTTAAAAAACCACTTGCATGGCTTAATCTTTGAACTAAAGGAGCGTATGAACAGCCGGCAGGATCGACCAGTTATTTTATGCATTTTTTTGTTTAAAAAGAAACAAAGTGAGCATAAAGGTATTTTACAAAGGGAATATAGAGAGAACGAACCTCTAAAACCCTTTTGCAAAAAGATTGCAACGAACTTCAATCAAAGTGGAAGTGCAAAGAATTTACACAACTCACAGTTCGACTAAAGAGCTATAAAGCTTTTATGTATTGCTTTCTTATGTTTAGAAACAGTTTTCTAAGCGAAATTGCTTTACCGAGCTACTTCTTTTTGTAACTTTGCAGTAAATAGTAACATGTTTTGCTTTTTTTATAAAGCGAAAACAAATATGTTAGTTTTGCGTTACTCACTGGAAACCAGTGTTTTTTGAACGCTGTTTTGTTTAGTTTGGTTTTGGAAGCTAAATGTAAGGTTAGGATTGCCTTCCATTTAATTACAAAGAAACAAGTACTAGTTTCATGTGAAAAAGAACTTATTTCAAAGTGATCAAACATCCAGAAATATTTCAATTTCCAGTTATTTCTTTAAAGTATTTTTCGATAATTTTAATCGCAAAACATTTTAGAGAAAAAGTCTAAAGTAAAAAGAATGGAATGTACTCTTTAAATGCATAAAGCGGCAGGGGTTCCATAGAACAGGCGAAATTATGAAAAAACATTTTTCATGTTTCTCGAACTCCACCTTGATGTAGCAGGATTCCCTTTCGGTGCTGCCTCTGAGTGGATTGTGTGGAAAATGCACTGTGTTTCTGAATACATGAAACAAAGCAAAATTATGAATTTGAATCTTGAGTTGAGGGGTTGGGATAAACATCTTGAAAATATTTTGCGATTTAAAACCAATTTTTTTCAAAAATATACCTTTTTTTTTGAAGATATTTATGCCAACCCCTGACCAGAAGCAAACTGCAATCAGTCCAAAAAAACACAGTCGCATTAAGGCCGACCCCTTGGACGGCAAAATGCGTGCGGCGTTGGTCCCCCTCATCCGCAACCGGAATTCGCCCGTCGGGGTACGCGGGGCCGCTGTGAGATCA
>JAAELO010000665.1 GCA_024226555.1 Desulfobacterales bacterium
GCAGATCGGCCCAGAGCAGGCGGACTGGCCGGGGCACGCGCTTAACGACGGGCACAGGGGTGGTGGTGATCCACTCCCAAGAGATGTCGGCCGGCCAACGGCAAAGAGGTAAGGGAGGGTCCAAGTGGTTGGCCAAGGAGGGCAAAGCGGACGGGGGAGGTCGGCCCCCCCCCTCGAAGGCCCTACCGGCACCCCTGCCACGGCCTCTTCGGCCCCCCCCACGGCCGCGTCCACTGGGGACGGGCGGGGTCAACAAGGGCGGCGGGGCCTGCTCCCCCATATCGTCGTCCCCCCAATCCGCGTCGCCGTTGTCCCAGAGCAGATCAGCTTCGTGCTCAGCGCCGGCGAAACCGTCCGGGGCCCAGTCACCCGGCTCGAGCGGGAGGGACCCCGCAGCGGGGGCCTGCGAAGGAGGCACGGGACGAGAGGCAAAGGCGATGGCGGCCGCCATGAGAGATGGGGGCGTCGAGGTGTCCAAGGCCGGTGCGGAGGGGCCAAGGTCGGCGGGTGGAGACGGGGCAGTGGCCTGAGCAAGCACGGGCACGGCACCGAGGGAGGGGCCGGTGGCCCCGGGCGAGGGGCCGGACCCGTCGGAGATGGGCACGGGGTGGACCAGGGGCCCAACAGCCAGGGGCGGTCGCCGGGCAGCCGCGTCAGAGAGCGAAGGAGCAACGGACCGCCCCGCCGAGGAAGGCAGGGGAGAGGCCACGAGCCCCGCCGGGAAAGGCGGGCCGGCAGAGGAGGTGGGCAGCCCCGCCGAGAAAGGCGGGGGAGAGACCACGGGCCCCGCCGGGGAAGGCGGGCCGGGAGGAGCGGTGGAAGGCCCCGCCGAGGAAGGCGGGGGAGAGACGTCGGGCCCCGCCGGGGAAAGCGGA
>JAAELO010000666.1 GCA_024226555.1 Desulfobacterales bacterium
GGGAACCTCTAATAATTAGAATTTTGGATGAAATAGAAGGCATTTCCAAAAATAACGAGCCGATTTTATTACAGTTTATTTTGGAAATAACAAAGGATTTCGCCAAAAGAGCAGTTATTAGAGGTTCCCTAAAACTAAAGTTTTTATAAACGTTGAATTTCAATAAAAATTATAATCATTAGAGGTCTCGTAGGTAATAAAAAAACCACCCTAATAGAAGGTGGTTTTTTTAGTCTTTTACATACTAAAGATGATATTAATGTCCTTCTTTGTAATGTTTAATAAGCTCTTTTAAGGGCTTTCCATCTGGAGATGTGAAATTTGGATTCATCTTTAAAAGTTCTTCCCAAACCTTAACAGTTCCTTTTAAATCCTCAAAATCATTCGCAAGTATTATGCCTTTGTTGAAGCGTGAAGGTTGATGAGTCGGATATTTTTTCATCACATCAGTGAGTATTTCAATCGCTTTGTTTTTATCTTTTGCTCTTCTATACATAATTGCAAGATCTGTCATTACATTTGGTTGATTGGCATTTATTGATAATGCTTTTTCATAAGCTGTGATAGCTTTTTTATGGAAACTGTTATCGAAGTAAAAGTGTCCGAGCTGAACCAAAAGTTCAACATTTTCAGGGTTATCATTCAATTTTGCAAGTATAGCATTCTCCATACCTTCTATTTTATCATTTTTCTGAGCACTTAAATCTTTAGTGCTTATATATGCGGACAACAAAATTCCTGAGAGAATTCCAATTCCAAATGTTAAAATCAGAGACAGAACAAAAGTTGGTTTTTTTATTGATATAGTATTTTTCATTTTTCAAACCTTCTAAATATAGAATAAAAAAAGATTTGCTTGATAAATATGCAAATCTTTAAGTAGTAAATTATTAAATTTTAATAATTTAAGTATATCTTTTCTTTAATTCATCAGCACATGTTTGTTCAATCGTTTTCAATAAACTTCTAATATCTTCAGAGATACTAGGATTTGATTTGACATGTTCAGTTGCTGTGAAAATTATAACATCAAGAGCATTTTCCAAAGATTTAATTCTTTTTGATTGATCACTTACTTCATCATGCTTTTGATTCACACTTCTAAAGCGGTCTATTAATTGTTTAACCAATGCTTTAATAAAAGGTAGAGTTCCATCCAAAGCATTATGGAGAGTGTCTTCATTAACAACAAAGAGCTCAGAGTCTTCTGCTGCTATTGCATAAGCAGTTCTGGGTTCTCCTGTTATAACAGCCATTTCACCAATAATATCGCCGGATTTTAATGTGCTAAGAACTACCTTCTCACCATCAATTATTCGATAAATGACAACAACGCCTTTTTTAATTAAAAAAGCACATTTTCCTTCCTGATGTTCTTCGAATATTATATCACCTCTTGAAAACTCAATAGATGAAAGAACATTTTTGTTTGACATTTACATACCCCGTTTTAAAATTTTTCTGCAAATTATTGTTTCTATTTCACCAGAATCTACAACAAAAGACAAGAAATTTAAGTTATAATATTGTATTAGGATTTGTTAAAGGCTTTAATGGAAGGGTCTTGATTAAATGAAAAAAATGAAATTATGAAACGAAAGAATAATGGAATTAAAAAAAAAGCGCTAAGAACAAAAATGTTCATTAGCGCTTTTGTAGTACTTAGATATTCAGATTAAACAGCTTCTCTTAACTGCTTACCAGGTCTGAATTTTACAACATTACGTGCTTTAATCTGGATTGGTTTACCAGTTTGAGGATTGCGTCCTTTACGAGCACTTCTTCTCACTTTTACAAAACTTCCAAATCCAACTAACGTAACTTTACCATCTTTTTTCTTAAGTGCTTTAGTAACTCCATCAATAAATGAATTAAGAGCTTTAGCAGCAGCTACTTTAGTAATTCCGGCATCTTTTGCCATTTTATCTACTAATTCTGCCTTTGTCATAGAAAGATCTCCTCCTTTTTTAAATTTATTACAACAATACAGGCTAATCTTATGATAACAACAGGTTGAGAGCTTATGTCAACATAAATATACCCACATCGCAGCTTTTGGAGGTAGAAATTTCTAAATTGGGGCTGCTTAATGCTTTAAAAACAACAATGGGTTGGTAAGGTTGTACACGAATTAGGTTTTGTATCGGTAATTAAAACAGTATGTTATATACAGTAGTATTGTTGTGTTCTCCGAAATAAATATGAAATACCAATCTTATTGGAAGTAAAAAAAAAAAAACATCATTTGGAAAATAAATTAGTATTTAAGGTGCTCATGACAGCTTTTGGACAGTCTTTTTTACATCAAGAAATCATAATAGAGGAAAATTTGATTAACCATTTATACCTTTTATAAAGGTTATACTTGAAATAATCGATCTTACAATATTATAATGATCCTAATTATAAGGTAATATTAATAACATCATATCTGCCGAAAGGTTACACCATGACCAAACCATCAATAGAAGAAGCACAAAATTCTGTAAAAAAAGATTTCTCTTTTAAGATTTATTATGAACTTATGAAAGAGAGAGTTGGTGAAATACTTCTCATTTCAAGCCCCTACGATGCTTTTATTGTTGAAGAAGATGGCGGTGTTGCTGAAAGAATTATCCATGAATATAAAGGACTTAATCTTTCAAGGCCACCAAAAATCACGTGTGTCTCATCGGGAAGGGAAGCACTTGATACTCTGGAAGAAAGAATGTGTGATCTTGTTATCATAATGCCAAGATTAGATGATATTGATCCTTATTTATTATGCCGTACAATAAAGAGAATGAATCCAGATCTTCCGATAATATTTCTATCCCATGATTCAGGGAAACATTTAATAGATGAAAAGCAGGATGGTATTGATAAAAATTATATCTGGAGAGGAAATTCTGACCTTTTACTTGCTCTTATAAAAAGTGCTGAAGATAGAATGAATGTTGCAAAAGATACAGAAAAAGCAAAAGTAAGGGTCATAATATTTGTTGAGGATTCACCTTTATATAGCTCAACTCTTCTACCTTATTTATATAAAGAACTTGTTAGTCAGACAAGAGCTGTGATGGATGACTCTCTAAATGAAGAGGACAGAATAGTTAGGATGAGAGCAAGGCCAAAACTTTTACATGCAGAAAATTATGAAGAAGCTATGGAGTTGTTCGATAAATACAGACCATATGTTTCATGCATAATTACAGATGTCAGGTTTCCTTGCAAAGGTAAAGAGAACGAAAAAGCCGGAATTACACTTACTAAGAAAATTCTAAAAAAAGTTCCGGAACTCCCTGTTCTTATACTAAGTACTGAGGAGCAGAACAGAAAAAAAGCTGAGGAGATGTCAGCTGTTTTTATAAATAAAAATTCAACAGCCCTCCATGCAAGAATTAGACACTTCTTTGTAAGCCATCTAGGATTTGGAGAATTCCTATTCAGGCTTAGCAATGGAAAAATAGTTGGTAGAGCATCAAACTTAAGAGCGCTTGGAAAAATTCTTAGTTCAATACCCGAAGAATCTATAACCTACCATGCGAATAGAAATGATTTTTCAACTTGGTTAACAGCAAGGTTTGAAATGAAACTCGCTTCATTACTAAAAAAAGTAACAATGGAAGATTTTCCAACAGCAATAGAAGCTAAAGAGTTTCTAACAAACACAATAAAAAATAAACTTATTGAAAGACATAAGGGAGTAGTTGCTGAATTTGATCAGCATGGTTTTGATACTCATGCTGATTTTATTAAAATAGGTAAAGGTTCATTGGGGGGGAAGGCAAGAGGCCTTGCTTTTATGGCATCGGTTTTAGAAGAGAATGAAAAAATCCATGAAAAATTTCCTGATGTTCACATAAGAATACCAACTATGATTGTAATAACAACAGAGGGTTTTGATTCATTTGTTGATGAGAATGGTCTGAAAGATTATAACCCTGAAGGTATGACAGATGAGGAGATAGAAAAGTATTTTTCAGGTTTAAATTTTCCTGACTGGCTCAGAAGTGACCTTGCAATGTTTCTTGCACAGATTAACTACCCTCTTGCAGTACGATCATCAAGCCTTCTTGAAGATGCACATTTCAGACCCTGTGCGGGAGTATATAAAACATATATGATCCCGAACAGTCATTTTGATCTTAAGATTAGATTATCTCAATTGATTCATGCTGTTAAAATGGTTTATGCCTCTTTGTTTTTAGAAATACCAAGAGAGCTTGAAAAAAATACTATTTACAGAACAGAAGAAGATAAAATGGCTGTTATTATTCAGCAGTTATCAGGTACGCAGAACAGCGATTTTTTTTACCCTTCAATTTCAGGTGTTGCACAATCCTATAACTTCTACCCTATATCATATATGAAAGCTGAAGAGGGTATCGCTCATATTGCACTTGGACTTGGACAAACAGTTGTTGAAGGTGGCACAGCAATACGTTTCTCTCCCAAGTATCCTCAGTTTATACCTCAGTTTTCAAAGGTGGAAGATATTTTAAATAATTCCCAGAAGAAATTCTATGCTCTGAAGATGTCAAAATATTCTATGAGTAATGACCCTGAGAAATCCCTTGCAGTACAGAAATTAGATATTGATGATGCACTCGACCATGAAGCAATTAAACCAATTCTGAGCTCGTACATCCCGCAGGACAATAAGATTAGGGACTCAGTAGTCAAAGGGGGATTTCCAATTATAACATTTGCAAATGTCCTGAAATACAATAATGTTCCTATACCTGAAATTATTGAAAACATGCTTGAAGTTGGTAGAAAAGGTATGGGTTGCCCTGTTGAAATAGAGTTCGCAGCAAATATTAATGAGCAGGTTCCAGAGTTTACACTTCTTCAAATCAGACCTATGGTTGTTTCACAACAAAAAATAGCAATAGATATTACAGATGAGGAGAAAGAAAATGGCCTTTGCTATTCTGGAAATACAATGGGTAGAGGACAGGTCCAGGAAATACATGATATTGTATATGTTAAATTGTCCGATTTTGATAATGCTCAAACAGTTACAATTGCAAAAGAAGTTGGTGAAATAAATAAGAAAATCGATAGTAAATATCTTTTAATTGGTCCAGGAAGATGGGGTACTGCTGACAGGTGGCTCGGAATTCCTGTGTCATGGGGGAATATATCAAATGTGGGGACAATCGTTGAAACCGCTACCATGGAGTTAAGAGCTGATCCATCTCAGGGCTCTCATTTTTTTCATAATATTACTTCGCTTGATATTAATTATATGACTGTGTCTCTATCTGGAGATGATTTTATTGACTGGAACTATTTAAATCAATTTGAAGCCACCAACGAAAGTAAATATGTTAAACACATACACTTTGATAAACCAGTGATACTAAAAATTGATGGTAAAGATTCTATCGCAGTGATATTGAAACCTGATTGATTAGACGTTCTTTATTATTGAAATATAGTTTTTTATATCTCCTTGAAATAAACTACAGGTTCCAAATGTAAATGAATACTCATTCTTTTAATGGAATCCCTGTATTGTTTTTTACAATTTTCCATACTAACAGCATAATTATATTTTATTATAGGAACCTATAATAATTAAAATTTTGGATGAAATACAAGGCATTTCAAAAAATAACGAGCCGATTTTATTACAGTTTTTTTTGGAAATAACAAAGTATTTCGCCAAAAGAGAGGTTATTAGAGATTCCCTTATTATATTTCACTGAAATAATTTGATTTTTTTTATTGAATAATTAGCTATTGATATAAATATAAGGTAAAATGTAATCAACTATATCAGAAATAAATCTATAAATAGTTCTATAAAAAATTATTATCAAATCATAAAAAGATTAAAATATTGAAAGTCCTTCTGATTCGGTTTCTGTGCTTGTATTCGTTATTTAAGATGCCCTCATATATATTATTTGTATCATGAAAAATCATGAAAAATATTTGATGTAAAAAAAAAATATTTGGGGGGGAGTAAAATAAAAAAATAAGAATTGATGATTTTTTTTTATTATAAATGACTTTACATAACAGTAGTTTATACTGATGTAAAAATTTATATTAAAATTTTATGACTACTTTTTTAAATAATTCTTGAATTTCCTGTGAAAAGGAGTATCGCTCATATTCAGGGAGATGAAAAATGATTTTTTTAAATCGGAGGCCAAAAAATAATGAGTAAAGAAATGGAAGCTGTCATCCAAAAAGACCCAAATGAAAGAGAGTTTCATCAGGCAGTCAGTGAGGTGTTAGAGTCTGTTAAGCCGGTTCTTGATAAGAATCAGGAATATAGACATGCGAACATCATCAGTAGAATTACTGAACCTGAGAGAGTCATTATGTTCAGGGTACCTTGGGCTGATGACAGAGGAGAAATTCATGTAAACAGAGGATTTCGAATTGAGATGAATAGTGCTATAGGTCCTTACAAAGGAGGGCTTCGTTTTCATCCATCTGTAAATCTTTCTATCCTTAAATTTCTCGCCTTTGAACAGGTATTTAAAAATGCTCTTACCACACTTCCAATGGGTGGTGGTAAAGGTGGTTCAGATTTCGATCCAAAAGGTAAATCAGATTTGGAAGTAATGCGTTTTTGCCAGAGTTTTATGGCGGAACTATTCAGACACATTGGGCACAACACAGATATTCCAGCTGGAGATATTGGTGTTGGTGCAAGAGAGATAGGTTATCTGTTTGGAATGTACAAAAAACTTAAGAATGAGTTTACTGGTGTTCTGACTGGAAAGAGTCTTAACTGGGGTGGTAGCCTTATTCGTCCTGAGGCAACAGGCTATGGAGCTGTTTATTTTGCTCAGGAGATGTTAAGTACAAGAAAAGAATCTCTTGATGGAAAAACATGTATCGTCTCTGGAAGTGGTAATGTAGCTCAATATGCAACAGAAAAAATAATGGAACTTGGTGGTAAAGTTGTTACTTTCTCAGATTCATCTGGTTATGTATACGATGAAAAAGGTGTTGATCGGGACAAGCTAAACTACGTTATGCAGCTTAAAAATATTAAAAGGGGTAGAATACAAGAGTATGCTGAAAAATATCCCGAAGCTGTTTACACTCCAGTGGATCCAAACCAGGATTTTAATCCACTTTGGAACCACAAAGCAGATTGTGCTTTTCCAAGTGCAACACAGAACGAAATTAATGAAAATGATGCAGCAAATCTTCTCAAGAATGGTGTGTATGTTGTTAGTGAAGGTGCAAATATGCCAACTGTTCCTGAAGGAGTGAATCTGTTTCTTGATAATAAGAATATGCTTTATGCTCCTGGTAAAGCAGCCAACGCAGGTGGTGTTGCTGTTTCTGGCCTGGAAATGGCGCAGAATAGCATGAGAATCAAATGGTCCAGAGAAGAAGTAGATATGCGACTTAAAGAGATCATGAGAAGCATTCACACATCATGTGTTGATGCTGCTGAAGAGTACGGAACTCCTGGAAATTACGTAAACGGTGCAAATATTGCTGGTTTCGTAAAAGTTGTTGAGGCTATGATAGATCAGGGAGTTGTTTAAAATTTTTATCGGAAGCCAGAAATCTGGCTTCCGGTTTATTTGAATAATTTAATTGAAAGGTTTTATTTCAATGCCAGCTAAATCAGCTTCAAAGAAAGTAACAACAAAAAAAGAGATAAAGAAAAAAGAGACAAAGATAAAGACCAAATACGATATATACGTATATAATGATTGGTGTAAAAAGTGTGGAATTTGCGAAGCGTTTTGCCCTGTTAAGTGTTTAGGGCATGATGAGATTGGTCAGGTTATTGTTTTGGATGCGGATGCTTGTATCGGTTGTGCACAGTGCGAAATAAGGTGTCCCGATTTTGCTATAGAAATTAAAGTCAGGGAGTAAAGGAATTGGCTAATAAAGATAAAAAATCAGTGCTTATTCAGGGGAATCAGGCAATTGTTGAAGGTGCTATTGCCGCTGGCTGTAATTTTTATGCAGGTTATCCAATAACACCTGCTACAGAAATTGCTGAGATGATGGCTAATAGATTACCTAGAATAGGTGGTACTTTCATTCAGATGGAAGATGAAATAGCCAGTATGGGTGCGACTGTTGGTGCTGCACTCAGTGGAGCAAAGGCTCTTACTGCTACAAGTGGACCAGGTTTTTCACTTAAGCAGGAAATAATTGGTTATGCATGTATAACTGAAGTTCCTTGTGTAATTGTTAATGTGATGAGAGGCGGGCCAAGTACTGGTCTTCCAACGTGTCCCTCCCAGGGAGATGTTATGCAGGCTAGATGGGGAACCCATGGGGACCACCCAATTATTGTTCTTGCGGTTTCATCTGTTGAAGATTCTTTCGATATAACAGTAACAGCTTTTAATATGTCAGAGAAATTCAGAACTCCAGTAATTCTTCTTTCAGATGAAGTTGTCGCACACACAAGAGAAAAATTTGAAATCCCGGATCCTGAAGATGTTCAGGTATATAACAGAGTGAAGCCTACTGTTCCACCGGAATGGTATATCCCCTACGAAAACACAGCAAGGGGTGTTCCTCCAATGGCAAGTTTTGGCGATGGTTATAGATATCATGTAACTGGCTTGGTTCATGACATTCATGGCTTCCCAACTGAAAGAAGAGAAGAAGTAAAAGCATTTACAGAAAGAATTCACAGAAAAATTTCACATTTTTACAAAGAGATACAGATTGTAAAAAAATATATGACTGAAGATGCCGATGTTAATATCATAGCATATGGTTCAGTTGCAAGATCAGCAATTCATGCTGCTAAGGAAGCCCGTAAACAAGGTTTTAAAGTAGGCGTGTTGCAACTTGTTACTCTGTTTCCTTTTCCAAGAAAAGATGTGGAAGAAGTTCTGCGTAGCTCTAAAAGGGTTATTGTTCCGGAAATGAATATGGGGCAAATAGCTCGTGAGGTAAAAAGAGTTAATAAGAACTACACCAGAGTAGTTAAGTTAAACAGGTATGATGGCAGCCTAATCAATCCTGACGAGATTTTAAGATTAATACGGGAGGCACTATAAATGGTAAAGCATAGAGACAGCACACATTTGGTGCATCAGTATTTAAGGCATAATAAAAAATTCCCCCATGTCTGGTGTCCTGGATGTGGGAATGGAATTGTTCTTGGAGCATTGATCAGAGCAATTCATCAACATCAATATGAAAGAGATGACATAGTTCTTGTTTCAGGTATCGGTTGCTCAAGCAGAATGCCGGTTTATGTTGATTTTAATACTATACACACTTTACATGGCAGAGCGCTTACTTTCGCAACAGGTATTAAACTTGCGAATCCAAAATTAAAAGTTATAGTTGTAACAGGTGATGGTGATTCCATGGCAATTGGTGGAAATCACTTCATCCATGCAGCAAGAAGAAACATTGATATAACTACTATTATCCTTAATAATAATATTTATGGAATGACAGGGGGACAATCTTCTCCAACAACAAATTATGGTGATAAATCAACAACTGCTCCCTATACACATATTGAACATGCATTCAAAATATCTGAGCTTGCTGTAACAGCTGGAGCTAGTTTTGTTGCAAGGGGAACAGTATATCATGCCGATAAACTTCAGAAACTTATTGAAGCTGCTCTGACAAAAGATGGTTTTTCAGTTGTTGAAGCTGTGACACACTGTCATGTTCAATACGGAAAACTGAATAAATTAGGCTCAAATGTTGATATGATGAAATGGCAGAAAGATAATTCCATTACTGTTCAAAAAGCAGCCAAGATGAAAGAAGAAGATGTAGAAGATAAAATTACCATGGGAGTTCTTATGGATAAGCCATTACCTAATTTCACTAAAGAGATGGCTAAGTTAAAAGATAGAGCAAAGGAATAGTTTTTGCTTTCATTTCAAAAATAAAGAGCAAGGAGAATTATCATGGCAGATCGCTATGAACTATGCCTTTCTGGTTTTGGAGGGCAGGGACTTATTTTAGCTGGTATTATTTTAGCTGAGGCTATTGGAATACATGAAGGTAAATATGTTTCTCAAACACAGAGCTATGGACCTGAAGCACGTGGTGGAAAAAGTAAAGCAGAGGTGGTTGTGAGTGATACACCAATTGATTACCCAAAGCCAACTGATATTGATCTTTTACTTGCAATGAGCCAGGATGCCTGTGATACGTATTACATCGATTTAAAAGCTGAAGGAATACTTGTTGTTGATTCTACATATGTTAGTGAAGTACCAAGCAATCAGGCAATTCAGGTTCCCTGTACTAAAATAGCAACGGATTTAGGTTTGAAAATGGTTGCAAATATTGTTTCTTTAGGAGCTATTTCAGAAGTGAGTGATTGTGTATCTTACGCTTCACTCAAAAAAGCTATTCTCACTAGAGCGCCAAAAGGAACTGAAAAGTTAAATCTTGCAGCTTTAAGTGAAGGTGCTAAAGCAGCAAAAAAAGCTATGTCTTAATTTTAAAGTCGCTATTTTTAAAATAGCGACTTTTCATATAACCAGTTTTACATCAAGGAACCTCTAATGATTAGAAAATTTTTGATGAAATACAGATTATAAAAACTTTTAGTTTTATAAAATCTCTGCATGACAAAAAATAACGAATCGATTCGTTTGTAAAAGCTTTTATTTTATAAAGTTTACAGTTTTTTTTGGATATAACGAAGTATTTCGGAAAAAGAGCAATTATTAGAGATTCCCATCATGGAGTTTATTGATGAGAATCAGTGTATTCATATTGGCAGTTCTTCTTTTTCTTTCTCAATATTCCTTAGCTGAAACCAAAGAAACAATTAACTTCGCTTGTGCCGAATGGAAACCCATTTTATTCATTGAGGACGCAGAAATAAAAGGGCTTTATGCTGAGTTTTTAGAAGAGATATTTGGTAAAAATATGAATATGAAAATAAAGTATTCCTTTCTTCCATGGAAAAGAGCTCAAAAATCTGTGGAGAAAGGTGATGCTGATTTTACCCTGACAGTTCCCACAAAAAAAAGACTTACTTATTCTATAAAAAATGAAAAACCTATTTATCAGATGTACCTTCACATATACACATACAAAAACCATGAGAAAATTGATCAAATAAGAGAGATAAAATCTGCTAAAGATATATTAAATATCGGATTAATTCCTGTTACAAATCTGGGAAATGGTTGGCATAAGCAAAATATAGATTCCCTTGGAATAGATACATACTATGTAACAAAGGAGGATGATATTGTAAAATTTCTCGCCTCGAAAAGGGGGGATATAATGATTGAGGCAGTTATACCAATGAACTACAAAATAAAACAATATGGACTGGTTTCAAAGATAGAGCTTACCAATGCAAGGTTTGGTCCTTTAAATTTTAATATTTTACTAAGTAAAAAATCCAAATATGTATATTTGATGCCTGAAATAAACAGCGTTGTAAACAGGTTAATTAAAGATGGAACCATGGGAAAATTAACCAGTAAATATATGAAGCTTGAGTAATGGGAATCTCTAACAACTGCCTTTTGATAGAGTTACAATGGTTTTCGCTGACCAGTTTGTAGCACTGTGAATGCTTCGCATTAGACCTAGTCATTACGAAAAAAGAATTAGTTTTATAAAATCTGCGTAAGACAAAATAACGAGCCGATTTTATTACAGTATTTTTGGGAAATAACAAAGGATTTCGCCAAAAGAGCAGTTATTAGAGATTCCCTTAAGTAGTTCGCATATATTACGAACTATACAACTCATCAAGTTTTTCAAAAAGGATTCTTCGACATTTCTCAAAACCATCCAGATTTTGTTCAGCTCCTTTTAAATTGCCTTCCTCTTTTAAATGAATAATTTTAAAAATTAAATCGTGGACCTCTTTATGGACAACCCCTAACTCTTCAAATATTTTATTATCTTTAAAATCTTTAATAGAGCTGTCATACCATTTACCTAAGGCACAATTGTGATGATCTACCAATTGACTGGATTTAAGATCGCTATAACCTTTTAATGCAGCTTCAAGTTTAATTCTCCACTGGAGATGTGCTTTCTTAACCTCCCCTATGGAAAATTTTCTATCTTTAGTGTTATATTTATCCGCAAGTTCGACCATCTTCAGGGCCATACCTGCTGTTTCCTGTGAAACAAGATTCTGTTCAAGAGCCTGTAGTAAAACTTCTTTGTTATTACTATTCAATTCACTTATTTGATTTTCTATTGAAGCGATTGCACCTGAGCCTGAAGCTAAGCTAGCATTAATATCGTTAACTCCCTGGGATGCCTGTGATATGTTTTTAGAAATTTCATTTGTTGTTGATGTTTGCTCCTCCACTGCAACCGCAATCATCGATACAATCTCACTAATATCCTTAATTACATTAATTATACTTCCCACATCTGCAACGGTTACTGATGTTGTTTTTTGAATGCCTTCAATCTTACTTTTTATCTCTAAAGTAGCTTCTGCTGTTTGTTTTGATAGCTCTTTAATTTCATTGGCAACTACAGCGAAACCTTTTCCGTATTCACCTGCTCTGGCAGCTTCAATTGTTGCATTAAGAGCAAGTAAGTTAGTTTGCTCCGATATTTCTGTAATAGCTTCAGTAACATCTCCAATTCCTTCAACCTCAAGATCTAACTGCTTCATGTTTGCCGATGCTCTCTCAACATTAGAGAATGCATTATCTGTCATCGACTTCGCATTTCCGGTATTAATTGATATTTCATTTATTGTTGATGACATCTCTTCAACAGCAGATGCTATAACACTTACATTTGTAGATGATTGTTCCATAGTCACTGAAATAGATGAGATAGATTGACTGATATCAGAAGCTTTTCCGGCTATGACCTCTGTTTTTTTCGATGATTGTTCAGTTTTATTCAGGACTTCATTTGATGATGATACCAGAACGTCAAATGAAGAGTTAAAAGTAGATGCATTGTTATCTATTGCATCTACAAGTATATCGAAATCAATAGCTTGATTTGAATCTGATTCATCATCTTTACTTTGAGTATCAAATTTTCTAAATATTATTAATGATATTAAAGAAGATGCAATTACAGCAATAGCTGTTATTAAGAAAGCCACCAAACCAGATACAGAAGAAGTAAGATATGTACATAAAATTATTAGAAAAGGATTTAATACTGTAAAATATTTTAAATTCTGGTTTTGCATAAAAATCTCCAGCTAATTTATTGTATAACTAATTACTGATTGCTGTTTTTTTAAACCAATAACGTAATTAACTATAGGGAACTTCTAATAGTTCTGTTTTTTTAAATTGATTAATTTAGTAAAAAATTATTAAAGGTTGGATATAATCATATACAATAAATGTTTTGTCGTCAATATCTCATAGATATGTTTTGTTAGGACTGGTTTTAAACATGCTTTTTTTAAAGGAACATCCAACAACCTATCTTTTAACAGAACTTCAGTATTTTTGCAAAAGAGGAGTTATTAGAGATTCCCTTAAGATGCAACAAAAAAAGGCTCTTTTGCAAAGAACCTTTTTAAATTAATTAATTATTACTATCTATTTCACTTTTGGATATGGATTGCCATTGAAAGAACCACCCCATGAAGCTGACATATTATTCTTTTTTGCTACAAATTCAATTTTTACAACAAATACTTTTCCAGTTGCATCAACTATATCCGCTTCAACCTTATAAACATACCAAAACTTCTCTTTATAGGTTTTAAATTGTGATTGAACTGCATTTACCTCTGTAATTTTTGCAGGGGCTTTTACTGGTTTAAAGCGTGATTTACCAAAAGTATTTTTCTTAAGCAGGGTTTCTTTAAAAAGTTTTACTACTTCATCTTTAGATGGTGGTTCCTGACCTTTTAAAGCTTCTGTTACACTCTCTCCAACAGATAGATTTTTATAATTACAGTTTTCTCCATCTTTATCACAGATATAAAGAACATTCATACTATATGTCTTTGTCTTTTTTCCCTGCTTAACCTTAACCTTAAATGGAACTCTGAAATCAGTCATCTTTACATTTTTGACAACAATATCTCTTTTATAAGGCTTCCCACTTTCTACAACATCAAGTATTTTGTCGTTAGGATATCTTTTTTTATAGTTCTCTGTAAGGTCATCCTTTGCATCGTCAGTCGCTGAACCACCACAAGAAACAAGAGTTATCATTAAGAAACACAGGGTACTTATAATTATTTTTCTCATTTACTTTTCTCTCCCTTTAAATTATTTTTTTAAAACTTGAAATACCTTATATTTTAATATTCATAATTTTTAATATGAAGTATATCACATCTATTTGTATATTATATATTATGTAATGATTACAGAATTTTAAAGTTTAGTAATAAAGATTCCTTTATAAATATAAGGAAATCTCTAATTTCCCTTTCAATTGTTGGAGTTCCCTATAATGTTTTACAGAAGCTGTAGATTCCCTTTAGAGATTCCTTAAGTCATATCAAAATTTACCGTGTTTACCTCTACCTTTTGTAAAATCGGAACTACCGGAAAGAAACTCCCCTGACTCAAGAGTCTGATAACCGCGGTCGAACTCATTTTTAAGTGCATCATCAAGACCCATTCCAAACTGCTCATATGAAGAAAGGCGATCATTTCTCATGCAGGTTTCAGGAAATTTAGATATCTCAAGGGCAAGTTTTTCAGCCTCATCCCGAGCGTTCCCTTCATCTACCAACCGATTTGCAAGACCAAAAAGATAAGCTTCCTTTGCTTCAACAGGGCGCCCTGTTAAAACCATATCCATAGCTCTGCTCATCCCTATCAACCTTGGGAGCCTTATAGTCCCACCATCAATCAAAGGAACACCAAACCTTCTGCAAAACACTCCAAATACAGCAGATTCTTCAACAACTCTAAGATCGCACCATAACGCAAGTTCTAAACCTCCGGCAACTGCATATCCGGAGATTGCTCCAATAACAGGTTTTGAGAGAAGCATGCGGGTGCAACCCAAAGGGCCCGGACCATCTTTCTCAACTCTTGGGTGGGTTCCATCCTGCATGGATTTCAGGTTTGCCCCTGCACAAAAATTCCCTCCTGAACCATATAGAACAGCAACTTTTGCCTCATCATCCTGTTCAAAATTATGAAAAGCTTCATAAAGGGCATCTGCCATTTTCCGGTTAACAGCATTCCTGATCTCAGGCTGATCCATTATAACAGTATAAACAGGTCCGTTCTTTTCAATTTTAACAGTCATCGCAGTTCTCCGTTTAAAATACTTTATAAGCAAACATGAATAAAAAGTTTGAGTTGATAATTTTTAATTTTATAAATTTGATTTTATGGTATTTGAATTTAAAATACAACGAATTACAGTTTATTTCACATTGAAAACATGTTCTGATGTTTAAAACTGATCTTTAATGAAAATATGATTTAAAAAAACATGGTGATCAAAATGGAAAATATTAAGCAATGGCTTGAAAAAACAGAAGAGAATAACTTTAAATCCTGGTTAGTTGGGATTTTACTTTTTATACTGGGAATAGTTGGTATTTTTCTATTGAACAGATTCATATACTCAGGTAGTGGCCCTAAAATAAATTATTTATTAAGTATTTTAATTATAGCCAGTGGTTATAAATTGTGGATGGCATCTGCAGCAGCATCTGTTTCTTTTGATTTTTTTAAAGGAATATTTAAAACACTTTTTAGTATCATATGGTCAAGAAAGATGGGTAAAGAGGAAGTTGAGGAATCTATTCCAGAAGAACTGTTTGAGAAAAAATTACTTGAAATGGCAGCTACCATGAGAAAAGGCTCAAGAAAATTTGTATGGGTTGGGATTTTCCTGGGTTTTATTTTCGGAGCTATCAACCATCTGTTTATAATGGCGGGTTCAGAAGTTAACGGAATCCTTGCATTCACAATATTTGGTGGAATATACGGATTTGTATGGTATCGCCTTGCATGGGCTGCTTTGGTACCTGTTTCAGTGGAATTGTATCAATAGATAAAAAAACTATTAATTAGAACTGTAAAAGGATAGGAACTTAAATATCCTGTGAATGCTATAAAAAAGTATAAAAATACCATTGTTTTTTCCGGTGGTGGTTTCAGAGTTGGAATGTATTTAGGCATGTTTGCAGCGGCAAATGATGCTGGAATTAAACCCGATCTGATTATAGCTTCATGCGGAGGTTCACTTTCAACCGCAATAATAAACTCATTCAAAACAGATACAGAACGAAAAAATTTCCTTTTGTCTGAAAAGGTATACACTTTTTTTAAATCAATGTCTCTTACAAAAGAGAAGATGCTGTATCGAATAGGAATTGACAGTTTAATACGGCAATTGCGTAAGAAAAATGCTTCCCACATAATTGACCTTTTTACTAAATATATCGTTGATATTCCTGATTTTAATAATTTTTTTCCTGAAATCAGCAATAGTTTCAACAACTCAATAAATGTTATGATTATCGGTTCTAAAATACTCTATTCAAAAGATGATGTTGGTTTGAAAAGGGGAAACAGAAAACTGTTTAAAGAAATTATTATTACTGATCCACAAACCAAAAAACTTTTAGAAGGTATAGATTCTAAGATCGGTGTTAATCACAGGGATAGCGCGATTCATAAAGAGATCGGAATTTATACAGATATCCCTGTGAAAAAAGCCGTTAGAATATCAATTGCAGATATGTTTTACTTCTCTCCTTACCAGTTGAACAGTGAATATTATATGGGTGGGGCTGTAAACCTTATGCCCATTGAAATAGCTAACAGGGTTTCAAATTCTGTGATTTTTGAATTCAAGCAGGAATACAAACCTAAAATTGAAGAATCAGCATTACGAAATGTTTTTGGTTATAGTGGAATCGATAGAATGAAAGCTATCCACGATATGCACAGTGACCACTGGATAGACACAACAGATGCACCTGTAAAACTGAAAAACCGTTATATATCAACAAAAATAAATTATAAAAAACTCTGTGTGGATTTGACATTACCGGAAAGCTATGAAAAATTCAGATCTGACATGCTGTTCCAATGGGACTATGGTTACAAAAGAGCTACGGAGTCATTTTCATTTAAAGAAAAAAATTATAAAAATCACATTAGAAATGTAAACAGATATAATACTTCAGAAGGGTTGATCTATAAAATTAACAAAACAAGAGAATCTATATGAATATTTTTATAACCGGAGGAACCTCAGGAATCGGACTTGGTTTAGCAATTCACTATCTGGAGAAAGGTCATAGAGTTGGTATCTGTGGAAGAGATATTAGCAAAGTTGATGATGAACTGGTTAAAAAAAACAGTAAATTAGAACTATTTCAGTTAGATGTCTATAACAAGAACTCTCTTGTAAATGCTGTGAATACTTTTTCCGGTGGTAATCTGGATCTTATGATTGCTTGTGCTGGTAGCTATGCCAATTCTAGAACTGCCCTCCTTACCAGAATTGAGGCAACTGATATGTTGAAGATAAATGTTGTCGGAACTTTAAATGCGATTGAAGCAGCAAGTGAAATTATGGTTGAAAAGGGATCAGGGCATATCATAGCAATTGCATCAGTAGCCGGTTTAATGAACTATCCAGGAGCATCTGTATATAGCTCTACAAAAGGTGCTGTGATCAAAATTTGTAAAACATATAATACTGCCCTCTCAGAATTTGGTGTTTCTGTTTCTGTTATAGCACCAGGATATATTGACACAGAAAAATTAAGAGAACTTAACAACAATGATATTAGCAAAAAACCATTTGTTGTACCTTTAGATTATGCAGTAAAAAAAATAACAGAAAGCATAGAGAACAAAAAGATTATAACCGTTTTTCCATTACGTATGAAGATATTGGTATCCATATTAAATATTTTACCTGAAAAGCTTTTAGCATTAATTTTGATAAGAAAAAAAAGATGAACTTAAAATCTAAACATAATTACATCTGGATGGTTATAAGCTATCTGACATTCATGATACTTTATAATTTGTCAAATTATTATGCTTCGCGCCTTGGTTCTGTGCCATCGATCTATTTTGAATGGGAGAATCAAATTCCATTCATACCCATAATGATCATTCCATATTTCTCGTCAGGGATTTTTTTTGCGATGATCTTTCTAATGTGTGAAAAAAACGATGAAACACATCTATTGGCAAAAAGAGTAATTTTTATAACAATTATCTCAGTCATCTGTTTTTTTATATATCCTTTGTCATTTTCATTTGAAAAACCTCCTGTTTCAAATGGGTTTTTAAATTTTTTCTTTGATTCACTTTCAACCTTCGATAAAAAATATAATCAATGCCCTTCCCTTCATATTTCCTATTGTTTTGTATACTGGTCTGTTTTTCAGAATAAAGTTAAGGGCGTTTTAAAGTATTTAACCGGATTCTGGTTACTTTTACTGGCTGTTTCAACATTAACTGTGTATCAGCATCATTACATAGATATTTTAGGTGGTACTTTTGTTACTATAGTGGCTTTTTGTTTATTCCCGGAGAGGGAAAATAAGAGAAGGAAACAGAACATATCTGTTGCATCTATATATTATATATTAAGTTTTATCTTATTTTCATTGGCTACTACTGTTTCCGGCTTATCATTAATACTTCTCTATCCGGCTTTAAGCTGTTTTTTTGTGGGAGTTGCATATTTCCATAACAACCCTTTTTTTGTAAATAAGAGAAATGGTAAAATCCCTCTTATTTCCTGGATAATATACGGACCATATCTTTTTGCATATTTCATAATTCTCAAATTTTTTAACAAAAATAAAAAATCATGTACAGAGATTATTCCAGGTTTATATACCGGAAACAGGTTGAATACGGAAGATGCAAAAAAAATAATTACAAAAGATATGGCAGTAATTGACCTTACACCTGAAGTTACAGAAAACAGATTATGCTACCAGTCTGAATATTACTATTTTCCATTTTTAGATATTTGTACACCCCGGCAGGAGATTTATAATGATGCACTCGGTACTCTCGCAAACTTACTGGATTCAGGTAAAAAAGTTTATGTACATTGTACCATGGGGTATTCGAGAAGTTTAATATTGATTATTGCTTATTTAATAAAGTACAAAAATACAGGGAAAGAGATAGCAATTTCTCAGGTAAAAGAGAAAAGACCTGAATTGGTGTTGAAACAATACCTGTATGATATTCTGTAATTTCTTCTGTATTTATTAAGTAAACTGATGTATGTCTTCATTTATTTACTAATGAGAACCTTAAGGAGTTAAATGTTTTCAGTTAAAATACCTCAAAACTCTTTTTATGCTATGGCAGGGATTCTATTATTTTTATCCTCTGCAACACTATTCGTTTTATTAATTAAAAAGTTCAACAAATCAAAAGATCATTCAGAGCTTTTTCTTCGTATAAGATCATGGTGGTTTATTCTGATCCCCCTTTTTGTGGTTCTTTCAATAAATGATACTGTTTTTATAATAACTTTTTGTATAATGAGCCTTTTTGCCTTCAAAGAGTTTATCGGAATTATGCCTACCAGAAAAAAAGACAGGTTAATCAGATATCTTGTTTATTTATCAATTCCTATTCAGTATTACTGGGTTTCTATTGGCTGGTATGGAATGTTTATCATATTTATTCCCATATATATTTTTCTTTTTTTACCGGCTGTCATGGTTTTACTTGGAGAGACAAAAGGTTTTATAAAATCTGTTGGTAATTTCCACTGGGTTGTTATGTTAACAGTTTTTTCAATAAGTCATGTGGCTTATTTAATAAAACTTCCTGAAAAAAACCCGGATGCCGGCTCAATTGGTTTAATTTTATATCTTCTGCTCCTAACTGAGTTCAATGATGTATCACAATTCATATGGGGCAAGTGTTTTGGAAAACATAAAATAGTTCCAAAAGTCAGTCCTAATAAAACCTGGGAAGGCTTTTTGGGAGGATTGATAACAATAACATTGATTGCTGGATTCATAGCACCTTACCTTACACCAATGAACAGATTGTATGGATTTTATGCAGGGATTGTTATCAGTGTAAGTGGATTTATAGGTGATACAGTTATCTCTTCAGTAAAGAGAGATCTTAACATAAAAGACAGTGGTTCAATAATTCCTGGGCACGGTGGTATTTTAGACAGAATTGACAGCTTACTATATACATCACCACTATTTTTTCACTTCATGCATTACTTTTACTATTAAAGGATCATAAATGAATCAGGAAAGATCAGTATCAGAAAATTTTTTTCAAACAAGTGACGGCACAGAACTTTTTTACAGAAAGTGGGAGCCTGTCTCTGAGAGTTCAAAAAAAAATGCAATGATAGTTTTACATAGAGGCCATGAACATTCAGGAAGGCTTCATGATATGATTGAAAAGCTCGATCTTCCTGAATTTTATGCTTTTGGTTATGATAGCAGAGGTCATGGTAAATCACCAGGCATACGAGGACATGCAAAAGATTTCAGCACTCTTGTTGATGACCTTGATCAATTTTGTAAGCATGTTTCAAAAGAGTATGACATTCCGGTTCAAAATATAGTTATTGTTGCAAACAGTGTTGCAGCGGTTTTGACAAGTGCCTGGGTACATGATTATGCTCCGCAGATAAGAGGTATGGTTTTAGTTGCACCAGCTCTTAGAATAAAACTATATGTTCCATTCGCTCTTTTTTTCATTCGTATATTAAATCTAATAAAAGATAAGAGTTTTATCTCAAGCTATATTAAGGGACGATTATTAACCCACGACAAGAATCTTGCTGTGGATTATGATACTGATCAGCTTATAACCAAAAAAATCGCAGTTAATATTTTAATTGATCTGCATGACACTGCCACAAGAATTTTAGATGATGCAGAGGCTATTACAGTTCCAACATGCATTTTATCATCTGGCTCGGACATGGTTGTAAGAAACACCCCGCAACATGAACTATTTAAGAAAATTTCTGCTGTTGATAAAGAGATCCACATATTTCCTGGTTTTTTTCATGGCCTTTTCTTTGAAAAGGATAGAGAAAAACCAATAGGTGTGGCAAGAAATTTTATAAATAAAATATATAATAGTGATGAAGAACCGGTAAATCTTCTGAATTCTGATAAAGAGGGTTTCACAAAATATGAATATAACCTTCTCCAATCAAAAATCTCTTTTTTAAAGAAAATGCTCTATGGTGTAACAAGGCTTTCTATGTCAACTATAGGTTCTTTAAGCAAAGGTATTCACATTGGAAACAGATACGGCTTTGACTCAGGAGTATCCCTTGATCATGTTTATAAAAACAAACCTTCAGGAAAAACATTTATTGGTAAAATAATTGATTACTTCTACTTAAACTCAGTGGGTTGGAAAGGTATCAGATTAAGAAAAATTAACTTAATAGGCTCAATTGAAGATGCTATTCAAAAACTAAAAGAGAGTGATTCTCCGGTTAGAATTATGGATATTGCAGCAGGGCCTGGTAGATACCTGATTGAAATAGCAGAAAAACACAACAACATCGAAATTTTGTCCTGTGATAATAAAAAAGAAAATATAGAAGAGGGAAAAAAGATAGCAAATGACAAAGGGGTCAGTAATATTGAATTTAAAATTTCCGATGCTTTTAGTGAAAGTTCTTTTAAAAATCATGATTTTAAGCCAAACATTGTCATAGTCTCTGGCTTATTTGAGTTATTCCCTTCAAATGATGATATAAACAGGTCTCTTTCTGCAGCTACAAAGATAATGGATGAAAATTCATATATAATCTATACGGGCCAACCCTGGCATCCGCAAATTGAGTTTATTGCGCAAACTCTTTTTAACAGAGATAAGGAGATGTGGATAATGAGGAGAAGAACTCAATTGGAGCTGGATCAATTGTTTGGACAATACGGATTTATAAAAACTGATATGAAAATAGGTAAATACGGGATTTTTACTGTTTCAACGGCTAAAAAAGAGAAAATAAGATGATTAGTATTTATAAATTAAAACCATGGTTTCAGAACCTTCTTAGACCTATTTGTTTCAGGATTGTAGAGAGAGGCATAACTGCAAATAATGTAACAATTGCTTCAGCAATCCTTTCTGTAATCACAGGACTTTTACTGATATTTCTAAATTCTTACAGAGCTCTTTTTTTTATACTACCTTTTTTCATGCTGCTTCGAATGGCACTTAATGCGATTGATGGAATAATCGCAAAAGATTTTAACATGAAAACCAATGAAGGTGCCATTTACAATGAGCTTTGCGATGTTGTTTCAGATACATTTCTATATCTGCCCTTTGCATTTCTTCCGGAATATAATTCAACAATAGTTTTCATAGTAATAATTCTTTCAGTAATTACTGAGATGTCAGGAGTTCTCGCATTTTCAATAGGTGCTGAAAGAAGTTATGTTGGCCCCATGGGTAAAAGTGACAGAGCTTTTGTATTCAGCATCCTTGCAATTGTTGTTGGTTATGGAATAGATCCTGATATTTATTCTACACCCTTCTTTTTAATTATAATTTTATTGCTTATATATACGATTTATAATCGCATTAAAAGTGCTCTCGGATAATTCACATATTACTTTTTGGCACCTTTACTTTTTTTCATTTGTACCTGACCAGAAGAGAGTACTACCTATAAGGAACCTCTGATAATTAGAATTTTTGATGAAATACAAGGCATGACAAAAAATAACGAACTGACTTTACAACAGTTTTTTTGGTAAAAACGAAGCATTTCGCAAAAAGAGCAGTTATTTGAGATTCCTTCTATTGCTTTTAATATAGAGATCAGTTCCTTTTCTATCAAATTAATTTGATCACATCCATGCATAGATTGAAAAAAACTAAATGAAGACTAAAACATGTTTTAAAATAGAATAATATATTTTACGGATATATTTAAGTTGAAATTTAATTTTTACCCCTGTATAAAACTTAAAAACTATCATTACCCACCTGTATGTTATGTGTTTTTTATAAAAAAAATCTTAATTTTATTAAAAAAACTATAAAATATATAATTCTTATATTTAAATATACGTTACATTAATTGATATAAAGTTTATCTTTGCAAAAGCCCTATATACATATATCATAAAGAATTATCATTTGAATTAATATAATAATTAATGAGTTAAATAAAGACAGACTAATTTAATCACACCATTATTATCCCTTAATTTATTGACGTCAGTATTATTTTAGTGTTTAATTATTGGTAAATTATTGATTCTATGATCTTATCAAATTGTATTAAAAGAAAATTACAGTTCTTTTGATTCTGTCTTCACTTGAGTTATTTATTATCGATCGAAATTGAATTCTTCAAAACCTTTATTAATTATAGTTTTCTAAACCTTAGGTAGACTAAGATAGCAGTTTTTAATAAACTTATAATGATGAGGTAAAAAATGATCCCATTTATAAATTCGGGTAATATGGCCACAGCCATACTTGATGCGATGCCGCATCCTGTTTTCCTTGTTGATTATGACATTACTATTTTGAGTATCAATAAAGCCTCACAAAAGATGATAGGGCAAAAACCGGAAGTTATTATAAAAAGAAGCGCTGGAGAGATCTTGAATTGTATTCATTCTGAAGAGACAGAAGGGTGTGGAAGGTCGATTTTTTGTTCAGAGTGTATGTTTCGAAATTCTGTGAATAATGCTTTTAAAAAGGGTATTACTACAAAGGAAAAAACGAATTTGAATTTAACAACAAAAAACGGCGTTGAGAAGGTTTATTTTGCATTTATTGCATCTCCTTTTGAGCATAATAATAAAAAATATGTCTATCTTCAAATTGAAAATTTTACTGAAATAATGAATTCAAGTAAAATAATACCAATCTGTTGCTATTGCGCTATGATAAAAAATGAAAAGGAAGAGTGGAATAAACCAGAAGTACATCTTAATAAAAAACATGGGTTAAGATTCAGTCATTCGATATGTCCGGACTGTTTCACAACTAACTATGGTGAATATGAATAGGTACAATTACTATCTGACTGTTAAATCAACAAAAAAGGATAAAATCTTATTGATGTGATGTTTTTTCAATATCTTTTTCCATTCCAAGTATAATATACAGGCCCGGTTGTTTTTATAACCTTAAAGCCATTAGTTTTTTTTGTTGATACCCCAATAGTGCTTTCATGACTATAGGTATCCAAAACTTCTTTATAATCATTATTCTTTATACCAACTAAAACCTTAAACGAACAACCTCTTGGAGCACAAGTTACAGGACTCAAAAAGAATATTAAGATATCATTGATTCCATCTGAATTTAAGTCATTTAAATGTATAAGAGGTGAGAATTGTTTAAAGGGAACCTCTAATAATTAATATTTTGGATGAAATGCAAGGCATTTCCCAAAAGTAACGAGCCGATTTTATTACAGTTATTTTTGGAAATAACAAAGTATTAGGCCAAAAGAGGAGTTATTAGAGATTCCCTAAAATCATCTTTTTCAATGAACTGACCTACATAGAACTTCTTAACAATTTCCCTTTCTTTTTTATGTTTTTGATCAGAGAAAATGGGGTTCAAATGATGATCAGGAAAAATAAACTCAAAATTAGAAAAAGTATTCAGTGAAATAAGTAAAAGTATAAATATTAGATATATTTTTAGTTTCATAATAAGTATTACCGGAATACTATTTATTCATTTTTAAGAAAATTTCATTATAACCTTTTCTGATTCGTATAAGATCTTTTTTACTATTCCACCTTTCAACAAATTCACGATATTCAGGAGTTGGTCTTGATTTTAGTAGTATTTGGTTGATTCTTTTTATAACCTTACTGCCCCATCTGTTTTTAGGACAGGCAACCATTCCAAAAGAAAAAGGTTTAGTTTCTTCAATAGCAATACTGGTTGTTATTTCCTTTTTACCTAAGATTTTTTCTAAAAAAACAGTTACCCATGGATATTCGATTATGTAATCTATACGATCGGCCAGGAGCATTTTTAAGAGATTTTCTGCCATTCTACTCGATGACTGAACATAAAGATTTGGTTGTCCTGTATATTTATTCAAAATCTGATCAATAACCGGAGTATAGGAACGTTTTTTTATAATTCCCCCTCTCAGTTTCTTATTTTTAAGGAGCTTTTCCAACGAAATTTTTTCTACGTTTTTAAAAGATGATAATCTGTTTTTTTTAACAATGATTGCATTTGGAAGTGTTATGCCAATTGGAATAGCATAATATAAGAACCTCTCTCTCTCAGGGGTTTTGAGAGTACCCACCATGCATACCTTCTCGCCATCTTTCATTAACTTGATAGCTCTGGCAGGATTGACCTGTATAGTAATGTGATCATATTCATATAGTTGTTCCTGAAAAAATTTCAGGATAGCATCAGCATTTCCCTGTCCTTTATAGAACCCTTTACTAATATAGACAGGCGGCCAATCATACTTCATCCAGGTAATCCTATCCTTTGCAAATAAAAAGGATGGAACAATGAAGATGCATATTCCAACAAGAACTATTTTTGTAATAAAAGTTCTATTAGTAACCATCTCTCTTCTCCCTGTCTTTTTGATACATTTAATAGTGTGAGATAGTATTAATGAGATCTTAATAGTCGAGTACATAAAAAAATCATATAAAAGTAATATTTCAATTCTGGTTCATAAAATTCTGTAATAATCTTACTATATTAAAATAGAAGGCTCAATATTTAAAAAAATAATAAATATATGATTCTGTCATGGTTATTTTCTGTGTAGTCGTTTATGGGCTTAGCCAATATAAAACAGATAAGAAGGTTGAAAAATGATGGTTAAATAGTTTCTAACACTTGTTTTAATATAGGGAACCTCTAATAAATAAGTTATTAGAGGTATCCTGATATTCTGTAACTAATCTATAGAAAAAAAGAGCCTTCACACTAAAACTATAAATCATATATTCATGTTCACTTCCTCTGTCAGTAAAGTAATATTTAGCTGAAAGAAGGAATTGAAAACGTTTATTTAAATTATACATCAAACCAACTTCAGGACAAACAGCAACTATTGAATCATGGGAACCTCTAATAATTAGAATTTTGGATAAAATACAAGGCATTTTAAAAAATAACGAGCCGATTTTATTACAGTTTTTTCTGGAAATAACAAAGTATTTTGCCAAAAGAACAGTTATTAGAGATTCCCTCATAAGAATCATAATGTTCCTCATCCTCTTCATCCACAGTTCCATCATTATCATTATCTTCCCCATCTTTTGTTGCATCAAATTCCTTATCACTAATCCCAGCAAAAACATGAACACCAACAAACGGACTAATCATAGAAGGAAACTGAGCTCTTACCCCTGCAGTAACTCCGGAATAATAACCAGTCTCATCAAGAATTTCAAAACCGATCATTGAGGTATACCAACCATTGTTTCCAATAAGTCCAAACCTTATTGTGGCAACATCAGGATCAGGGTTTCCACCGCCTTCAAGAAAAAAACCGACACTATACTTACCAGCAGAAAATGATTTAAATATAGTTGTGAAATCGGCAAAACAAACGGATGGTAAGAGAATAAGAACTATTGATAATTTTGTTAATCTACAATAGAATTAAAAGGTTATATTACGAACAAAAAGTCTCCATAAGTCTCCATAAAAAAGGTGTTGACCCGAGGCAAAAATGTTTTTCTTTTGTCTGCTCGCAAGAGGTTTTGTTTTTTTCAGAAGTTGTCACATTTTCATGAGATTCCTGACTCAGGTTTGGAAAAACCCCTCCAAACCTTCTCAGGAATGACACGATATTTTTTAGGTTTTATTAGTGTAAAAGAGGCATATTTCTATACTATTTTTTGTGGTCATGACTTTAAGCGCAATGTTTTAGTTGAACGAGTCAACTTAAAATATGCTATTTATGATTCGGAATTTTGTTTTAATTTCAACGTTTATAAAATCTCTGTTTTCGAAAATTATATATCGCAGTAATATGGTTTTATATTTCGAGACGTAAATAAAAGCTTTAGTTTTATTTAATCTCTATATAATTTGAAGAAAAACGAAGAAATTAATCAAAAGAACAATCATATAAATGAATAGAGTTGACAAAGTAGGGAATGTAAGTTAGCACTTACTTATTAATTTAAGTTTTAACAGGATGGATGATTGTGACACAGAAAAAGAAAAGAGTACCCGCTGAGGAACGTAAAATACAGATACTTAAAAGTGCTGTTACAGTATTTGCAAGATCAAACTATCGTACAGCAAGGATGTCTGATATTGCATCTGAAGTTGGAATTTCAGAAGCTATGATTTATAAGTACTTTCCTTCAAAAAAAGTAATTTACCTGAAAATATTACAATTTATGTCTGACAGGATAATATCTTTCTGGCAGCAGGAATTTGATAAAAACGATGACGCCTGGGCTGTTTTGAAAACAATAAGTGTTGCCTATTATAATAGAATGATCCTCCACCCTGAAGAACTTAAGGTTCATTTCCAGGCTTTTTCTGAGGTTGATGATGAAGATGTAGCAGGCTGTTTACGTGAAGGACATATAAAATATATAGATTTCATTAAACGCATAATAGAAAAAGGTATAGAGCAAAGTGGAAGCGAATCAGAATTTAAGCCGGAAGTACTTGCTTTGATATATGATGGTGGTGGAATTGCCGTAAACATGATGAAACTACTATCTATCAACGACAAATTAGCAGAAAAAGATATAGAAAAAATAGTTGATACTTTTATAAGTTTAATTAAAGGATAAATAGCATACAAATTTAAAGAATTTCGATTTGTATAGAGTTTTCTCTGTTAGAAAGTATTACAAAAAAAATGCTTTTATTTTTATAAATCAGGAAATTGGATTTTCCTTTTTTTTGCCTTTTATATGTAAGTGAGGACTTACTAAAAGGGGGGCTTTAATTATTAGAATTTTTGATGAAAAACAGCGTTTATAAAAGCTTTCAGTTTTATAAAATCTCTGCATAACAAAAAAACAACGGGTTGATTCGTTTATAAAAAAGGTTTTATTTTATAAAGTTTACAGTTTTATTTTTGTTATATCTGTGTTTCGCAAAAAGATCAGTTATTAGAGATTCCCTACATTAATATTTTTAACTTTCAAGGAGGATTTTATGTCATTTTCAGATTTCTTATTAGATTCAAGAGCAAAAGAGATTACAGCTGAAGTACGAAGTATAGTGAAGAATAATATAGATTCAGAATACCTGAAAGCAATGGATAGAGATGAAGTTAAATTTCCGAGAGAGATTTATGAAACGTATGGAAAACATAATATTTTAGGCCTCAGATTTCCGAAAGAATATGGAGGGCGTGGTCTGGACTGGGTTAGTGCAGTTTCAGCAATCGCAGAAATTGGAGTATTAGGTTGTGCATGTGGTTGCGCTTATGTGATGCCGGATATTGTAGGAGAAGCTTTAACGAGATTCGGAACAGAAGAACAAAAAGAGAAATATTTAAAACCAATGTTGAGAGGAGAACTTGTAAGTGCTGAAGCATTAACAGAACCCCGTGGTGGATCAGACTTTTTTGGTGCAACAAGTAAAGCTGAAGATAAGGGTGACTACTTTCTGGTAAATGGTCAAAAGAGATTTGTTGTTGGCGCTGAAGGTGCAGATTTTTTTCTTGTTTATGTGAGAACAAATCCCGATAAAAATGCTGATCCTTATAAAAGAATCAGCACTCTTTTAATAGAGCGTTCACCAGGTGTTGAAGTTAGTTATCTCTATGGACTTATGGGTTCCAGAGGAGGTGGAACAGGAAGGCTCACTTTTCGAAATGTGAAAGTTCCGAAGGAAAACCTTGTTGGAGGGCTTCATGATGGAGCGATGGTTTTTTATGACATGATGGTTCCTGAAAGATTAACGAGTGCTGCAGCTTCCATTGGTGGAATGCGTTCAATGCTTGAAATCGCAGCCCGTTATTCAGATAAAAGATTTGCATTTGGTAAAAAAATTCGTAAATTCCAGGCAGTTAATACTATGCTTGCAAAAGGAGTAACTTTGATGGATGCAAGTGCTGGTATTGTATATCAGGCTGCTATTGCAGCAAATATCAATGACCCAAAAATGCGAAGAATGGTAAGTGAAGCAAAAAGATTTTCAACCGATAGCTTATGGGAAGTTGCTAATCTTGCAATGCAAATTCTTGGAGGAATTGGATATACAGATGTTTATCCCATTGAAAAAGCTTTGCGCGATGCAAGGCTACCTCAAATCTGGACCGGAACAAATCAGATAATGGATCAGCTTATCCAGCATGAATATTATAATGAGGTGTTAAATATGCCGGAAAGTGAGCAAATCAGAAATATTGAGGGAGATGCGATGAATGCAAATGAACAGGATGAAAAAATATTTGATGATGAAGGTATGTGGGAAGTACATGAGTAAGAAACAAATCAAGGGAACCTCTAGTAATTAGAATTTTTGATGAAAAACAGCGTTTATAAAAGCTTTCAGTTTTATAAAATCTCTGCATGATCAAAAATAACGAGCTGATTTTATGACAGTTTTTTTTGGTAATAACGAAGTATTTCGCAAAAAGAGCAGTTATTAGAGATTCCCTCAAATAATAGAACTAAATAAAAAGGACAGAAAGTGAAGGAGTTACCGCTCTCACCATTGCTACTTCAAAGGTCATATTGAAATTGTTAGTCTTATTTTAAAAGCAGGTGCAGGCAAAACTATAAAGCTCACAAAGGTACTGCTTATGAAATTGCAAAAAATAATGGTAGAAAAGATATAGCAGAGTTAATACAATAATAAAAAATTTAACTCGGTGCATAAAGCTTATTCGTTTTGACTAAACGGCAGTTAAGGTGGTAAGTATAACGTGCACCCGGTTATTTTCGACGTTGTGCGATTTTGGCTTAGAACTATAATAGGAATAAACAATGGATTCTGTTGAACAGTACAAGAATATCCGACCGTTGTACGAGAGCTTTACTTCTAAATTACATCAACTCCTTGAAGAGCTTATAGCTTCAAGTGATATTGAGATTGTTATAATGGAGTCCAGGGCGAAGAGCATTGAGAGCTTTCAGGGAAAGATTGAAAGAGCTGATAAAAATTACGAAGACCCAATAAATGATATTACAGATTTATCTGGTATTCGGGTTATCACATACTACAACGAAGACGTTGACTCAATTTGTAAGCTTATCGCAAAAGAATTCGATGTCGATGAGGCTAATTCAGTAGACAAGCGTAAAATAACTGAGGAAGACCGATTCGGTTATCTATCATCTCATCTTGTTGTCAGACTTAGTTCTATTCGTTCGCAGCTTTCTGAATGGTCATACTATTCTTCGTTCCGAACTGAAATACAAGTACGATCTGTATTACAACATTCCTGGGCTGCCATCGACCAAAAGCTTCGGTATAAAACAGAAGAGTCGATACCTGTTTATCTCAAAAGAAAATTATATCGACTATCAGCACTTCTCGAATTAGCTGACGAAGAGTTTGAAGCAATAAGAGAGATCAGTGGCAAGAAGGTGGAAAAAATAAAGAGTGATTTACAACTTTCAAAACTGGATATTGCAATTGATAGAGATTCCTTTCAGTCATATATTGATAATTCTGAAACCTTCCATAAGTTCATTGCAAATATTGAAAGTATAGGCTTTTCAATCAAGGAGCTTTATACAGACGCTGACCTTGCTATATCAATTCGAATCGTTAGATCAGTAAATTTTGAAACACTTGAAGATATCGAGAAGATAATAAAACAGGAAATGTCGAATGGTGAGTTTTACCAATCACTGATAGATGACTTATCTGGAGGATCTCCAAAGCAAATGAGCATGTCCAGGGCCGCATTGATACGCTTAGCTATTATCGGTAGTGCTTCATCTCAAAAGGCAAAAAAAATATTGAAAGGTATACAATTCAAACAGAAATTACATGAGCTATTGCTTGTGAAAAAGACAAATAACAAATAACCATTTGCTGCTTTCGGAAAAATCGTTATGTACTGTTGATGTTTTTAACCAAAATATTAATTATTAGAGATTCCCATATATGAAACAATTGATAACTTCAAAAAGTTTTTTATATTTCATCTATTTCATCTAATAAATTCACGACTTGTCGTAAGTCACGGGAAAATTTGGATTGTTTTTTTTAAAAATCTGAGTCAGTATATCTATCTTCATAAGTTGAAGCAGATTTATGAGCTATAAAGTCCTCGACAAATGAAGTTAAAAAGAAAAAGATTACGAGTAAACGAACACGGATCGAATAAAACCAATCATATCGACTGATCAGCATTTAAACATACTACAGCTTATTAAAGACGTGTTATAAATTATGGCAAGACTTAAACAACAATATGAGGGAAATGGTTTCTATGGAATTGGTATCCTTAACAATGCCAATGAATTTAACGTTGGTACTTTGTGGAGAACTGCCTATATTCTTGGAGCGGCTTTCATTTTTACGGTAACAAAAAAATATAAGCCTCAAAGTAGTGATGTAACCAAAGCATGGACAAAGATCCCTTTATTCCATTACAGGACTATTGATGAATTAAAGTGGAATTTACCCCATTCAACAAAATTAATTGGTGTTGAAATGACAAAGGAGTCTATCCCCTTAATTCAATTTAAACATCCAATTAGGGGTGTTTATTTACTTGGAAATGAAAAAATTGGCTTATCAGAGAATATCCTGGATGAATGTGAATCGGTAGTAAGTTTGCCTGGCGATTCCAGTTTGAATGTCGCTGTAGCAGGTAGCATATTAATGTATGACAGGGTGTCTAAAATTGAAATTTGAGGGAATCATCTCTTCTAAGTAACACTTTTTATATATTATGTGTTATTAGGCAGTTAGGTTCCAGAATATCTATTCTGGAGGAGTCGCTAATAACTGCCTTTATGAATGTAATTTTTCACGAATTGCATTGCTATAATATCAACGTACATTTACAGATTGTATTAATAAAAAAATTAATCTAAAACCTCGGTTGCTTTTCAATAGTTATTGATTCTGATTTACTCCTATTTTTATCTCAAAAATGATTATCTGTGTGTTTTTCTAAAAAACTTAGTATTTAGGGAACCTCTAATAATTAGAATTTTTGATGGAAAATAGCGTTTATAAAAGCTTTTAGTTTTATAAATCTCTGTATAATAAAAAATAACGGGTTGATTCGTTTATAAAAAAGGTTTTATTTTATAATGTTTACAGTTTTATTTTTGTTGTATCTGTGTTTCGCAAAAAGATCAGTTATTAGAGATTCCCTTTATAAGTGTGGAAGGATATAAACCAGGCGGACCTGATTTACTAACTCATGAATCCAGTTTTAATTTTAATGATCTAATCCATTTACAAGTCCTCAGGACTTCAGCTTCTTATAGTATTTAGCCTTATCATGACTTTCAGTTAAAACGTAATTAACAGACAGAGGTTTATGTATTATTTAATACACTGTTCATATAACTATATCCTGGTAATCAGGATAATCGTTAATCAGTAACATGTTTATCGTAATGTATAAATTATGTATTGATTAAAAAAAATAAATGTATTAGTTGGTTTGTGAAAATTACCTTCCATGATGTCATAAAAATGCCTGGATCTCTATAAATGGATTTCCGAATTACATTGGTATGATAATTTCGAGGTATTGTAATTTATAATTATATAATATTAGGAGTAAACAATTGAAAGAAAGAATATCCACGTTTCT
The DNA here is from genome assembly GCA_024226555.1 of Desulfobacterales bacterium. Lineage (GTDB taxonomy): Bacteria > Desulfobacterota > Desulfobacteria > Desulfobacterales > JAAELO01 > JAAELO01. The sequence goes on from JAAELO010000666.1 coordinate 32,584, forward strand.
GTTTGGTGTTGTGTTCTTTATATTAGCAACAACCGTTTCAGTAGCAAATGATGTTGAACTATCACCTGCACAACTCGTTGCAGAAAAATTTAAGAGTGTATTAAGTGGTAATGATGCCTCCGATGTAAAAGCCATGATGGCAAAGAAGTACAAAGTGCTTCGTTTAATGAATGGAGATGGTACCTGGAAAGATCCAGCACTTACTGACATATCAGGTTACCTTTTGCCGTATGATATTGATAATGCAAAGCTTGAAGCATTTATTGATAAGATTGCTGAAACTGCTGAGGAAAACCCATATCTTATGAATTTTCTGAATCAGACTAAAGGAAAAACTTTTGAAAACCTGTTTAATAAAGTTGAGAAAGAAGGGGATCGTGTTCTTCCTGATGTTATTTCCTATGCACTTGTTCTTGATCGTCTAACATTTGCAATGAGTGATGATTGGAAAATCCTGGAAACCTGTAAGAATATATGGATTAGTGAAAAGGAAAAAGTTGATTTAAAAAAATATCTTAACCTTTTTGAAATTGCCAAAATAACAACTATTGAGTACAGAATTGGTTCATATATTGATTATCATAAAACCAGAGAGATTCCTTCCTACTCTTCAAAAGTTATGCTTCCTGTAAATATCATGGAGGCGGTTATAACTGATAAGGTTAATGGTTTTAATAACAATGCCATTGCAGGTCTTGTACTTACAAAGAATCCCAGCGGTAATTTAATTAACGACCCAAAAACAGGCTCAGGCCCAACTACATGGTCTGAAGATGGAAAGACAATAGAATACCGACCACCTCTACCTTTACAGTGGTCAAATCTGTATGCAACCTGGAATATGGCTTTCGTTTCACAGTATGAAAACTTCCCATACTTCTTCTGTAAACTTTTGGTTCCACAGGTTAATGCATTTCAGGAACATCCTGAGGGCTACCTGTATAACAGAGTACTATCTCTTAATACTCACATCTACTTCACACTTTTCGAACGAATCGATAACGAAATTGCTGGTATCGAAGGGATAAAATGGAATGACGATGATCTGACAGCTCAATGGGGAGAGGTTAACAAGAAAAGTTCATTTGACTATCAGATATCAGTTTGGGAAGCAAAATAAATTTCATATCTTATTTAAGGAGTAATTATTTCATGAAAAAATATTTATTGTTCACATTTTTTATTGGATCATTGTTTGTATTATTTACAAATACCAGTATTGCATCAACTATAGAGAATACTACTATTCCCAGGGAAGTTGCTGAAGTAATCAAAACAAAACTGGATGGTGTGGACGCAGATGATATCAGATCATTACTGAAGCAAAAATATATTATATTCCACTTACTGGACAATGAAGGCAATTGGAAATCACCTGAATTAGCAGCTATTTCTGACTCTCTTTTGCCAGCTAAGCTTGATATGAAAGATATAAAATCGTTTGTTGACAGGGCAGCAATAGCTGCTGAAGCAAATCAATATCTAATGGATTTTTTAAATCAGGCCAGCAATAAAAACTTTGATAATCTGTTCAGTAAAGTTGAGTCTGAAGGTCAGAAGATATTGCCGGATGTTGTTTCACTTGCAATGGCTCTTGAGCGGTTAACTATCGCAATGAGAAACGACTGGAAAGTTTTGGAAGCATGCAGCTTAATTTGGAAAGAAGCTAAAGAGTCAATTGATCTTAAAAAATATCTGAGTCTGTTTGGTCGTGCTAAGCTTGTTTCTGTAGAAGTGGTAATTGGTCAGTATATTGACTCACACAAGAGTGGTAAGATAAAAGGATATGCAGGAAGAGTCTCCCTGCCTGTGAATATTATGGAGGCAGTTATTGCAGATTTCAAAAAAGGTAATAAAGAGAACGCTGCTGCTGGTATTGTTCTGGCCAAAAGTAACCCGGGGTCTATTATTGAAGATCCTGTAACTGGTGCAGGTCCTACCCGCTGGTCTGATGATGGCAAAGCTATCGATTACTATCCTCCACTTCCCAAAAAATATGCGGATATATATGCCACATGGAATATGGCTTATCTTTCAACTTATCAGGATTTTCCATATTTTTTGACTAAGCTTTTTATTCCTCAGGTAAACGATTATCAGGAGAATCCTGAAGGGTATCTTTATAATCGAGCCTTAGCTTTGTATTCTTTTGTATATTATGTAACTTTTCAGCGTATTTATTATGAAGATAACGGTATTGAAACAATTGACTGGCAAGATCAATCTCTAACATCCCTATGGGGTGTTGTAAACAAGGAAAGTGCTCTTAAGTATGAACTTGACCAAAAAAAATGAAATTAGGAAATCTCTATTAACTCCTCTTTTGCAAAATACTGTGTTATTAGAGATTCCCTAAAGTTATTAATGGGATTCTCAAATTATTAGAGGGTCCCCTTTTTTAAAATCAGAAACGTTGTTTTTTTACTACTTTTGATACTTTCCATGGGTTCCATTTATCTTCGAATGAAGATCTGTGTATTATCTCCATAATATGGGCATAGGTTCTTATTAAACGTAAAAATATTCCATGATACAAAGGCATAAGAGGTAAAAATATAATTAACATATATTCCTGAAATCGCATTGTTTTCCCATATAATTTTGTTGCCAGAATAAACTCAATTACATTTGTGGAAAAGTACAATAAATAGTTAATAACAAAGATGATTGCAATGAATTTTGGATTTAAAAATATAATGTAAAATATATATATCCACCACTTAAAATTCATTACCATATTAAAAAGCAGATTATCTACTACAGTTAGGAAATTGAAAATATTGAAATTTCTGTTTTTAAAAGATAGAAGATCTGAATGTTTTCTTAATCTGAAACGAACCAAAGATCTGTCCCATCTATACCTTTGTTTGATTAACTTTATAAAGCTATCAGGGACGCTTGTGTAACAAACAGCCTCAGGTTCATGCTTAACTTTTAATCCAAGTTTCCTTATTTTTAATGTCAAATCTCCATCAAGACCAGGACCAACATCCCAGCCTTTTATCTGGTCCAGAACATCTTTTCTGAAGGCACCAAAGGCTCCTGAAATAATACGTAAAATCCCCAATTGAGAATTAACAACCCGACCTGTTGATATTGACTTCATATAGTCAATTGACTGAAGAGAGGTTGCTAAATTGGCATAAATGTTTTTAACGCGTAAATCACCTCCAACAGCACCTATTGAGGAATCCATGTAAAATGGAATAATTATCTGTTCTACAGAATCTTCCTTAAGATGAGTATCAGCATCCAGATGAACAACATATTTCCCATTTGAATACATCAGTGCAAGGTTAGCCGCAGATGCTTTTCCACCGCGCACATCATTACGAAAAATGGAATCAATTTTACCTTCATTTTTAAGTTTTCTTAAAATTTTGAAAGTATTATCATCTGATCCATCATCCACTATTATGGTCTCAATATTTTTATATGTCTGTCTATTCAGCGATTTTGCGAGTTCAGGGATATATCTTCCTTCATTTTTTCCAGGTACTATAATTGAAATCAACGGATTTTCCTTAAAAAGTCTCAACCGTGCATCAACCCGAACCGGCCTGTTTTTCTTTTTTTTAAAGAAATATACCATTAGAAAAAATGTATCAGCCAGTACATATCTTGAAAAATCAAAAACCAGGAAAAACCAGAAATAATAAAACAGGTCTACAGCATCCTGACTATTGATAAAATCCAGTGCATTAGTTAGCAGTTGCATTTTCAATTACTCCTGTTAGTACACTTTCAACATCCTGATCCTTATTTAATGAAATTGAGCTAGTGTTAATTTCTATCTGTTTCTCAAAATTGCTTTCTATTAAAACAGAAAATTTCTCCTTCAGTCTTCTGAGAGCAACATCAGCTCCTGTACTATCAGTTTCAGGAAGAAGAGATATAAAGGTTACTTCATTGATCGTTGTGGTTATGTCACAGGTCCTTAAAACAGAATTTAAAATATCACCTATTTCGCTGAAGATCTGCCTGGTTCTTTTTCCCAATTGAGCATAAAACTGTTCAGATTGAGTAATTTGAAAAAGTATAACACTTGATTTTGATATGTCATATCTTCTTATACGTTCAATTTCTGAGCTAAGGAGTATTTTAAAAGCCTGGTAGGGCAGAATTTTAATCTTTTCATCAAGAATCTGGATAAACATTTGATCTATACCATGTATCGCAGCATTTTCTCCAAGAGCAGTAATGCTGTATTTTTTGATCTTTCTTTTTTGTAAATCTTCAGGCTCCGTAACTGTACTACAATGAAAACATGTAGTTGAAATGTCAGGGTTCTGACTTGTATGCCTGCAACTGTTGCAACGAAAAACTGTTGCAGGTTTATCATAATCAACACCAAGGCCTTTAAGCTCCTTGTCACATTTGGGACATATGAGAGAGCCGTTTTGCTTGAAATTTTTAGCAGGAGCAACATGGGCGCAATCAAAATGGTGCACCAGATCATCATCTTCAAGATCTGCTGATCCACAGTGGGGACAAACTTCCATAAAGTTTAAAAATGAACTGTTGCAATGAATGCAAAGATGAACTTTTTCATAAAACTCCTGACTCAAAAGATTTTGATCTTCCAGAAAATCAAGAGTGTTATAAATAGTTTCATCTTTACTTCTCATAAAAATATCAATGTTTGGATAATATAGCCCAAATCGATTTCCTGACCCACGAAACGGAGTTAATGACATTTTTCTGGTCATGATATACCTTAATACTTTTAGTGCAATATTTGTATCTTTTACTCCTTTAAAACCTTGTATTTCTTCAATTCTCTGATTGATACTCCCATATGAAGCCGGAAAAAATGAGTTATTAAGTGCATCAGTCTGTTCAATAGTGAAATACCCATCTGCTATATTATTAATAGTAAAATTTTCATTTGAATTTATTAGTATAATTGGCTTCAAATATATAGCAGGATTTGTATCCCTTCTAATTGCTTCACATGCAGCTTTTGCATATTTTTTATTTTCACAGTTTACTATAAATATCTCACTTTCAAGTGGAGGGTTATCTTTTATTTCCTTTAAAGAAATCGAAACCACAGAAAGTTCTCCAATTTGCGTTATCTTTTTTTCATCTATTATAAATATATTCATTTTTTTATCCTTATTCTGACATCCATCCTGTCAAATTTACGCCATATCTTTTTTTCATCACTATTAGCAGGGACCAGCTCCACAAGAATCTTGGATTTTATAGGAATATAATCTTCACGTAATTTTTCCCGAAAATATGACGCTGTTGAATATTTACTTTTGATAATACCAACACTTTTTGTATTATCCGGGAAAGTAATTTCAACTCTCTTTCCAATACCTAAATGTGTAAAATACTTAATTTTGAAAAAACTGTGTATGGTCACCTTCGCATCAATTGATCTTATTAAAAGTATTGATTCCTTAGGAAGAAACTGACCGCCCAAAGATTTGAAAATAACCTGTACATATCCACTAATTGGTGATTTTAAGACTCTTATACCCGGGTTTCTCTCTCTTCGGATTAGTTCAATTGAATTAATTTCTGATTTTTTTTCAATTATTTTTATTTTTAATTCATCTATTTCTTTATTTATTAAAGCTCTTTTATATTTTTTAAGAGATTTTATTTCATTTTTTTTATTATTAATCATTATAGTTGATTGGATTTTCTCCTGTTTATAAGTGGTATAATCATTTAAAGAATTATGTGATAATTCCAGCAGCCTGTTCTTAGATAAAATATCAACGCTGTTATTCCAAAGCCTTGATTTTAGATCTTTTTTTTCTGAAATTGAAATCAGTTCAATATTTTTTAATCGTATATCATTATTTATTTTGATTATTTTATCTGAAACAGCAGGATTCTTATCTGATCTCAACCTATGCATTTTATTTTTAAGATTTTTTATTATCATCTTATTAATTTGAATACTCTTTTCAAAATTCATATTTTTGTTTTTCATAAATACTGAATTTGAAAGGGGTTGGATTTTAACCAGAGGCTGTGACTTCTCAATATAATCACCTTTTCCTACTAACATCTCCTGTATAGTACCTTCAAAATCACTATTTATTAGATATCCACCAATTTCTACCTGTCCTCTGCCTTCAATGAAAATGAATTTTTCAGATACATAATAAACAAAGTAAATTCCAATCGATACAATAATTAGTGTGTAAATAAATGATGATACTTTTTTGGATTTATTTACAGGCGCTTTACCTTCCGGCAATGATGAGAAGTAACTTTTTCTGTTTCTGATTCTCATAACTATTTCCCTAATAACTTGTAAAACTGATTAAATTCATGGAATGCAAAAGAAGAAAAACCATTATTTTCTGTGATATTGTCAATAAACATCTCTATTTCCAACTCACTTGAGAAATCACCTGGTCTTAAAGCAAATACAAGTTTTTCTTTTGGAACTTCTTTAAAAGATGAAATCCTGATTGAGATCGTCTTACTCTTCTTTGTTCCATAGGCCATTATGTATATTCCATCCACACTGTTATTTATTATGTTTATAAATTCTGATCTATAGATTGCTGGTAAAGAGATATATAATTTCCCATCACCACCCATGCGTTTACTGATTTTACAGATCAGATTCAGAAAATATTTTTTATACTTCTCTCTGTTTTTTTTAAAATCATGTAGAACATGAGGTTCGATATCCAAATGAATGTTGTTGCTGAAGCCAAGAAGAAAAGTTAATTTCCTTTTAACTCTTTCCCATTTTTCAGGCCGAACCCAACTATTAACACTGATCATTAGCTCAACAGATATTTTATTTTCTTTGGCTGTTCTGATAAATTTCTTTAGTTTTCTGTAATTCAGATTTTTGGAACCCGAAATGATAACCCGCTTAATCTCTTTTGCAATAAAAGCCCTTGTTAAAAATTCATTACTGTATTTATTAAAATCCTTTGACCATATGTAAACTGCTCTTTTCCCTTTACGACCTCTTTTAAAATCAAGTTCAGGATCTACTACTTTAAGGAGTTTCGCATTCCATTTAAGCCCTGATAAAGTGAAAATTTTTAAAAGTCTTCGGTACATATTTTCCTGAACATCTATAAAAGCACATTTTTCATCCATCAATTCCTGTAATAACTTTTTTACATTTAAATATTTATCAAACCCATAAAAACCGGTTTGTATTTTGCCTTCCTCTAATTTTATAATAGCTCTTCTGAGCTTTTCAGAATGGGTACGAATTTGATGATATAGTTCAATAGCTTCGGAAAATTTTCTTTTGTAATTATTACTTAGAATAATAATGTTATTAATTGTATTTTCTCTTTCTATACGTAATTTAGCCCTTTCTTTTGCAATTTTTAATGATAGGATTTTTTTGTTATCACTAAAAATAGGGGTTTTAAAGTAAACTCCAACTTTTAAATTACCGGAGTCATATTCTCCATCAGTTTCACTGATACCTGTGTGAATATAAAATTTTAATCTTTTCTCATTCCAGTTATTGTACTTCTCATTTTCGATTTTCTCCGAAAGTTCGCTTAACTCAGTATATAAAGGGTCTTTATCAATTGTTTTCACAACACTGTTTAAATCAAATGAGATTAATTTTTTAAATCCCCTGTTTTTTAAATTCACTGTTTTCTCATCGTATCTATGTAAATTATAATTTCTGAGTTCACTTCTGACTTTAATTATTTGAGATTCCACTTTAAAAAGTTCATTAGCATATATTTCCCCTAAAAAATAAGCCACACGGATATGCTTGTAATAATCTACTAATAATTGAATTCTTCTCTTTAATAAATTATATTTTAACTCATTAAAATAGCTGATTATGTAGTGATCACGATAATTAAACTGATTAAAATTATATTCTTTTAATTCTCTCTTTATATTAATTTTTTTTTGATACAGTTTTTGTTTTATTTTACTTCTATTTTCAAAAAAACCTTCCTCTAACAGCTCCCATGATACTCCACCATACAGTTTTTGTTTTGTTGTACCAAAATCGTTATTTGTAAGGTAATAGCCGGATTCGAATCTAATACCATTATCATTTGTGTTGCTCTCTGCAATTAATATTTTCTTATCAATTTTATGTATACTTACTGCACTTTTTTCAATTTTCATTACCGAATCCATAAATTCAACAGGATTATTACCTCCAACTCCTTTAATCTCATTTTCAGCAATAGTAAGAAAATTTTTAACCGATTTCACAGAGATCCTGTTCTCTTTTGAATAAGTTATCTCTTTTGATAGATATAGGATAATAATAATCATGACTGGAATCTGAATGATTAAATAGGGCAACTTATTATTTATATGATCAAAATATTTATTTTTTAGATCCATTTTGCTTTCCTATATGTTTTCATGAAAAATTCTAATTATTAGAGGTTCCCATAACTGTTTAATATATTAGCAATTGCTGTGCCCTCTTAATTAATCAGTGGAAACATGCAGTAATTATATGTTTAAGAATTAAAAATGTTTTTATTAGGGGAAATAAGGATAATTAATTTCAATCAAAATGAAAGTATCGATCTAATTATTGATATGAATTTTTAGACTTGGTTAAGTACGCAGAAGGCAACACTATATTCTTTTGTTACGAAATTAAAAAGCTTTAATTTTAAGGGAACCTCTCTATTTGATGAATTTGTATCGTTTTAATGCATGTCTACAGGTATTTTGATTGTAAATTCAGATCCAACCCCAGGTTCACTTGCAACTGTTATTGATCCACCATGGGCTATGATAATATCATAAGTAATGCTTAATCCAAGACCCGTACCTTTTCCAACAGGTTTAGTTGTATAAAAAGGATCAAACAGTTGAGAAATATTTTCTTCTGGAATCCCGTTTCCTGTATCTTTTATTATAATTTCAACAACATTATCATTCCTTCTTCTTCCTTCAATATGCTTTGTTGAGATTGTAATAGTTCCTTTTTCATCTATTGCCTGGATAGAATTTAAAATGATATTCATAAATGCCTGGCTGATTTTTTGTGACAGACATTTTATTTCAGGAAGTTTCCCATAATTTTTTACAATTTCTATTTTATATTTTGTTTCATTCCTCAGAATGTTAAGAGTAACTTCGATGGATTCATTAATATCTGTATCCATGAATTCACTTTTATCAACTCTGGAGAAGGTTTTTAAATCTTTAACAATATTTTCCACTCTGATTGCCCCATCAAGAGATTCTTCTCCTAAGGAAATAATGTCTTCAAAAATGAAATCAATTTTTTTTGTCCTTTTATAATCTGCTATATCATTTATAAAATCTGTAATACTTTTACTATCTTTGTTATTTATCGAATCCTCAAGGTCTCCATACATTTGAAACAGATTCATAAGTCTTTCGTTATATTTTTTAATTGCTGACAGGTTTCCCTTTATGAAAGCTATCGGATTGTTAATCTCATGAGCAACACCAGCTGCTAAAATTCCTATGGATGTCATTTTTTCATTTTGAGCAAGAATTTTAGCTTGTTTATTAATTTTTTCCTGAAGGTTTTTATTAATATCCTCCAGTTGTTCGTTTGTGGATTTTAAATTTTCAGATAATAATTTTTTTTCTTTTTCAAGATTCCATTTTTTTACCAGAACACGGGCAAATTGTTTAATTTCTTCAGGATTGAATGGTTTTCTAAGATAGAATATTTCATCATTTCCGATTACGCGAATTATATCATCGGGAGTATATTCACTGTAAGCAGTCACAATTACGATTTTTATATCAGGATCAAGTTCCCATATTTTCTTTGATGTTTCAGCTCCGTCAATACCAGGCATTTTCATATCTATAAAAGCTGCTGCAAATGGTTCATCATTCTCCAAAGATGTTCTGACTTTATCTATTCCATCTTCACCACTTGTTGACATGGAAAGTTTGAAGTCAATCTGTTTTTGTTTTATGTGATTTGTCTTCTTATTAAAGAGATTCGCTCCCTTTGATAATATCTCTTTTTTAACTTTAAGAGTTAGGATATTGTGATATGTCTCGCGAATGCCCGGATCATCATCAATAATGAGAATTCTTCTATTCTTCATTTTGATCCTGTTCTTATATAGACATGGCTTGTTATTGGTTCTATCCTGTGAAAATTCTTCAGTTTTTCAAGAACAATCTCATTTATCTTTATATTTTCCGGTATTAACAGCCTATCACTGTTTGTCTTTAAGTTTCTCGAAAGAACCATACCAACCCGAAGTTGATCAAACTGAATTGCAGTCTCCCTTTCAAACAATAAAGGCATTGTCTGAAAAACATCAATTGCAGCATCAACAACTTCAGGATCAAATTCTACTCCCCGTCCTTTTATAAGTAACTCAAGTGCCTTTTCAGGCTGCAATTTCTTCTTTATAACCATATTATCATATGAATCTGCTATACGTAATATAGCTGCTCCAATTGGAATATCTTTACCTTTAATATTCTCAGGATATCCTGTTCCATTATAATTTTCGTGATGCAGATAAATTATGGAAATAATTTCATCAAAACTTTCAATTGAACTAAAGAGCGTGTAACCAAAAGAAGGGTGCTGTTTTATTAGTGCAAGTTCCTGTTTTTTAAGTTTACTTTCCTCCTTTTTCAGAATTTCAGAAGGGATACCAATCAGACCTATATCATGTAATAATGCAGAAATTATTACATTCTCCAGATCACGGCCTTCTATTTTTAATTTTTCTCCAATTAATTTTGAATATTTCGCAACACGTTTTGAGTGACTTCCAATTTCAGGATTAAATATTTCAGAAAAGTTACTGAAGACATCTACTAACTGGAACATACTTTTTTCTATTCTTGTTAAAAGAGATGATATTTTTTCAGTTCTTAATTTAACTTTCTTCTCAAGGTTTTTATTATGTTCTACCAGTTCCATATTTTGTTTTTCCACAAGTTTCTGTAATCTAATATTTTCTTTAAATATATTGAAATGCTGCAGCGCTTTTTTGACAGTATGAGTAAGTTCTTTTTCGTTCCAGGGCTTACTTATAAACCGATATACATCTGCATCGTTAATAGCAGAAACAGCTGCATCATAATCTGAATATCCTGTTAGAATTATTCTTACAGTATCCGGCAGATACTTAATTGTTTCTTTTAAAAAATCTGTTCCTTCCATTTCCGGCATTCTCTGATCAGAGATTATTAAAGCTGGATCGATCTCTGCAATTTTTTTAAGAGCATTCTTCGGATCATTAAATGTAAATATTTCGTAATTATCATCAATGAATAAACGTTTTAATGATTTTAGAATGTGTACTTCATCATCCACAATAACTATTTTATTATTCATATTATTTTCTTTTTCATTTGAGGGAATCAAGATCGTATTTTTTTATTTTTCTATATAAAGTAGCTTCACCAATTCGCAGAAGTACAGAAGCTTTTCTTCTGTTATTTTTACATATTTCAAGCGCTTTCTGTATAGCTTCTTTTTCATAGGATGCAAGACTGTGTTCTGAAACTATCTCTCCATCTTCATAACTGTTTTTCTCTTCATTTCCAGTTACATGTTCAGGAAGATCTTCAGGATAAATCATTTTTTGAGAAGATACCGCAATACCCCTTCTGATAATATTTTCAAGTTCTCTTATGTTACCAGGCCAATTATATCTTTCTAAATATTGCATAGCCTCTTCGGAAATCTCTGATACTTTTGTAAAACCGGTTTTCAAACGATCAAGAAAATAGTTGGATAACAGGGAGATATCAGAAATTCTTTCGCTAAGAGGTGGTACTTCTAAAAGTAAAACATTCAAACGATAGTAGAGATCTTCCCTGAATCTCTTTTTTTCCACCTCTTTTTTAAGATCTCTGTTCGTTGCAGCAACTATCCTTACGTCAACAGAGTAACTCTTACTGCTTCCAACAGGTCTAACCTCTCTTTCCTGGATAGAACGCAACAGTTTAGCCTGTGTTGTTAAAGGCAGTTCGCCAATTTCATCAAAAAAAAGTGTTCCTTTATCAGCAGATCTAATTAATCCATCCGTTGAACTTATGGCACCGGTAAAAGCACCTTTTATATGTCCAAACAGTTCATTTTCAAAAACACTCTCATTAATTGAGGCACAGTCAACCGGAACAAAATTGTTTGTGTTCCTGATACTGTGGTGGTGAATTGCTCTTGCAACAAGCTCTTTACCTGTGCCGGTTTCTCCCTGAATCAGTATTGAGGTATCTGTTGGCCCAACTTTGCTTATCAACTCCTTAAGTTTTAAAACAGAAGTTGAGTTTCCAATAAGTCTATCAAATTCGAAATTTGTATCTGTTTTTTCTCTCAATCTGATGTTTTCGTTTTTAAGTGACCATATTTTGTAGATCTGTTTAACTCTGACAAGTAAACCTTCCACGGAAAAGGGCTTTTCAATAAAATCCATAGCTCCCTTTTTTATTGCTTTCACAGCATCAGAAATACCACCATGCCCGGTCAGCATAACAACCATAGTATTCGGATGACTTTCCATGATATTATCAAGAAGTTCCATGCCATTCATTAAAGGCATTTTCAGGTCAACAAGTGCCGCATCAATTCGCATGCTTTTAACAATTTTCAGGGCCTCCATACCATTAGATGCAGATTTAATATCATAATCTTCATCTATAAACGTTCTCTTGAGTGAAGAGACTACAGATTCTTCATCATCCACAATGAGTAATGTAAATTTTTTATCTATCATAACGATTTGATTTACCTGTTTGATTTTAACAAAAAGTATAAATGTGCAAAATATCTCTCAAACGCTATCTGTTTATACTGTTTCTATGGAATTTGTTTTTTTTAAGACATATGCATTATTAGAGATTGCCCAATGCATTATGTTTTTAATATTAGAAGCAATGGAACGATATGTCAATGTTTTAGAGCTGTTATAACTTTCCATTTCAAAATTAAATACTATATATATTTTTTTATCAGGCACACCCTTTGCAATCTGTAAGAAATAAAACTTTTTTAAAGGATAATTAAATGAAACGTAAATGTATATTCCTGTTAATTATAATATTTCTATCAGGTTGTTCCGGCGGGGAGAATCCAGGTAACAATTCTAATAACAATATACCCGGATCAAATCCCGAAACTCTGGACCAGATCACAGTTCCGGATGGATTTGACTATACGATGACAAAGATAATTAATATTGATTTAAGATTTACACTTAAAAATGGTGATTCACCTTCTAATACTAAAGTAAAGATATATACAAACAAACCTTCAAATGGAGGTGACCTTATTAAATCTGTATTAACTGATTCCAGCGGCGTTTATCGAACAAAGATTGAGATAGGAATACATTTGGAAAAGCTTTTTGTAGTATATGACTATGTTGGATCAGTTGATGGTGAATGGTTAATTATTGATGGCGATACTGCATATTATGAAAGAAATGATCTTGCTTTCAGAGGATTAAATTTTCTGAATAAAATATTAAGAAATACATCTCAAAAAGTCTATGCCTATTACACTCATCTTGGTTCAGACTATGAGTATCTGGGAAGTTTTGATGATGAAGGCGTTCCTGATTATCTACAGTCTGTGGATGATGTTTTGACATTATCTTTTCTCGATGATGTAAATGCTTCTCTTCCTGAAAAAAAACCAGTTCCCGATTACCATCCCGACTATATTGCTGATGGAGTTAATGCAAATACAATTCTGACTGAGGAAGCTGAAGTATGGATAACTTTTGTACATGAAGGTGCGGGTTATAAAAATGTTCTTGGATACTATACTTACGACAAAAATGATCCTCCAAAAAAAAAATCTGATCTGAAAAATCTAAAAATAATATTTCCAAATACATCCTATAAAAATAGTGGTGGAGGTTTAGAGTCCGGAAATAAAGTTTATCTGGGGATATTTCCAAAAGACACAGTTATAGGATATTTTATTATTGCAGATGGCTGGGATAAGTATAACAAAACCAATACAGATGGTCAGCAGATATTCTACTCAAACTCAGATTTCAATCCGGAAAAAAAAGCAGCTGACAAACGTCATAATGTCATGCTCTGGGACTCTGAAAGAGATATACTTCTTCTTGGGTTTGAAGATCTCAACAGAGCCAGAGGAAGTGATGATGATTTTAATGATGCCGTCTTTTTTCTTACAGTTAATCCCCCTAAGGCAGTTGATAAAACGAATCTCCAGGAAATTGATAAACCAAAAGACACAGATAGTGATGGTGTAAATGATATTTACGATGAATACCCAAATGATCCTTTACGTGCCTTTAATAACTATTATCCATCCCAAAACAGCACTGGAACACTGGCATTTGAAGATCTGTGGCCATCAAAGGGAGATTATGATTTTAATGATCTGGTAATAGCATATAATTATCAATATGTAACAAATGCTTCAACAGAGATAGTCGAAATATTTGCAGATTTCACTATAAAAGCTGTTGGAGCAGGTTTTAGAAATGGCTTTGGGTTTGAAATCCCAGTTCCATATACCACTGTTTCATCGGTTACCGGAAATTCCATTAAACAGAACTACATCAAACTTAATACCAACGGAACTGAACAGAACAATGAAAATACAGTTATTATAGTCAGTGATAATATAAACAGAATGATAACCAAACCAAACGGACATTTTATAAATACTGAAAAAAATGCACCTTATGTTGATCCTGTCTCTTTTAATGTTACTATTAGCTTTAGTACACCTGTTAAACTGACAGATGCAGGGCCACCCCCGTTTAATCCATTTATAATTGTTAATCAGGATAGAAGTAAAGAGGTCCATCTGCCAGGAAAAAATAACACAGATCTTGCAGATACACAGCTTTTTGGACAATTCGATGACAAAACTGTTCTAAATGAGAAGTACTACATCACAGAAAATAATCTTCCCTGGGCCCTGAATATTCCCTATGAGTTCAAACACCTTAGAGAAAGGGTATCAATAGACAGGGGTTACCTTAAATTCACCGAGTGGGCAAAAAGCGGTGGATCTGTGTATAGCGACTGGTATTTAGATGGCACAGGTAAAAGAGATCATAAAAATATTTATGAGATTCCTTAGTCTCATAGAGGGAACCTCTAATAATAAAGGAGTAATGAAAATGAAAATACTTGTAACAGGCGGGGCCGGATATATTGGATCTCACATGGTTAGGATGCTTCTTGAACAAGGAGTAGACGTTGTGGTTATAGATAACTTTTCAACGGGAAACTGGAATGAAGAGGGTAGAATTATTGAGGGAAATTTTGGAGATATGGAACTTCTTGAAAAAATCTTCTCAACTGAAAAATTTGATGGAGTGATTCACCTTGCAGCATCGTCCAGTGTAGAAGAATCTGTATTACATCCTGTGGAATATTATAAAAACAATGTACTAAATACACTGAATCTTCTTGATGTTATGATAAAATATGGTGTCTCTAAATTTATCTTTTCATCAACAGCAGCTGTATACGGTGAACCGGATTACTTCCCAATAGATGAAAAACACAAGGTTCATCCAGTAAACCCTTATGGTCAAACAAAACTATTCATTGAAGAAACACTTAAGTTCTATGAAGAGGCATATGGATTAAGTTCAGTAAGTTTAAGGTTTTTTAATGCCGCCGGAGCATCACCCTGTGGCAGTATTGGCGAGAACAGAGCTGTGGAAACTCATCTCATTCCGATTATTCTTAAGGTAGCAAAAGGAATCCGCAAAAATCTCTCAATTTTTGGAACAAATTACAATACAAAAGATGGCACATGTAAAAGGGACTATGTCCATGTGTCAGATCTTTGTAACGCTCACACACTTGCTCTGAAATATATTGATGAAAAACCAGGAAGTCACATCTTTAATCTTGGTACAGGAAGCGGATATTCAGTTAAAGAGGTGATAGATACAGTAGAAAAAGTCACTGGAAAAGAGATAACAGTTGAAAGTAAAACAAGAAGAGCAGGTGATCCCGAAAAACTTGTGGCTAATTATGAGAAAGCCTTTAAACATCTGGGGTGGAAACCACTGTTTGGGTTAAAAGAGATAATTCAACATTCATGGAACTGGGAACAAAATTTACAAGCTCAAAAACAAAGAATGAAAATGAAAAAAAATGCCCCGGCGAGGAGCCAAACATTTGATAAACAGGCATTAACATTTTCAGCAATCTAAAAAAAGACCTACTAACAGGAGATTTAAATATGAAAACTACAATAACAGCAATAAAAGCAGACATCGGAAGTATTGGTGGTCATATCTGTCCAAGTAAAAAATTACTGACATCTGTTGAAAATTATATAAAAGAGTATAAAAAAGACCTGATAGTTGACTATAGAATCAGCTACACAGGTGATGATATCGCTTTTCTTTTCACACATTTTCTTGGAAAAGATAATAAAGATGTTCATAAACTTGCATGGGATACTTTTAAATACGGTTCAGAGGTTGCCGAATCACAAGGACTTTATGGTGCAGGCCAGGATCTGTTAAAAGATTCCTTTTCCGGAAATGTTAAAGGAATGGGACCGGCAGTTGCAGAACTATCATTTAAAGAACGACCAAATGAACCTTTTCTCTTTTTTGCAGCAGATAAAACAGATCCCGGAGCATATAATCTTCCCATGTATCTCTCATTTTCAGATCCAATGTACAACTCTGGTTTGATATTATCATCTCCCATGTCAAAGGGTTTCAGATTCAAAATTATGGATGTGTCACACACCGAAAACGACAGATTGATAGAACTTAATACACCCGAAGATCTATATGATATTGCATCTCTTCTGAGAGACCCTGAGAGGTTTGTTGTAGAGAGCATAGATTCAGTTGATTCCGGTGAACAGGCAGTATCAGTCAGTACCACAAGATTACGTAACATCGCAGGTAAATACACAGGTAAAGATGACCCAATAGCACTTGTACGTGTGCAGGGATCCTTTCCAGCTACTGGTGAGGTCCTTGCACCGTACAACATCGGGCCATATGTTGCCGGTTTTATGCGTGGAAGTCATACAGGTCCTCTCATGCCGGTAAAACAGAACACTTCAGTTTCATTTTTTGACGGACCTCCCGTTGTTTCATGCGCAGCATACTGCGTAAGGGATGGAATCCTGACTGAACCAGTAGACGCATTTGATCATCCATACTGGGATCAGGTCCGAACCCGCATTTCAGAAAAAGCCACAGAGATAAGAAAACAGGGTTTTTTTGGAAATGCCATGCTTCCATACAGCGAACTTGAATATGGTGGAATTGTTGAAAAGTTAGATAAACTCGAACAGCAGTTTTATAACAGAGATAAAGATGTTTTGTCTGAAGTTGAAGAAACAGATATGGTGTCTTGATAGTTCGACTGTTTAAGGCCCCCAACCGGAAGGTTTTAAGGGGGCCAGACAGAATAAAAAAAATCTCATAAATAATAAACTATTATCAACCGGTAGAGATTTTTATGACAGGAGGAAAAGCTAATGATAACAAATTATGCATCTATATTAGGAGTTCCAATTGATAATATTACAACAGAGGATATAACAGAGAAAATATTCGGATATATGGATTCATATAAAGAAAATCCTGTACCCAAATATATCGCAACTGTTAATACCGATTTTATAATAAACACAATGTCATTAATGTTTAACCGAGTTCGCCACCCAGAGCTTCTTAATATCTTAAGAAAGTCAGATATTGTTACAGCCGACGGAATGCCTCTTTTATGGGCTTCAAAACTTTTAAACAGTCCATTAAAGGAGCGAATCACAGGGTCAGATCTTCTGCCTCTGTTAACTGAAAAATGTTCACATAAAAAAAGATCAGTCTACTTTCTTGGTGGTGCAAAAGATTCAGCCAGAAGAGCTTCTGAAATACTTGAGAAAAAATATCCGGATCTAAAAATTGCCGGTTATACATCTCCTTTTATTACTATTTCAGGAGATGCCCTGGAGGATTCCCTTGAATCTGACAAAAAGCTTGTTGAAAAGATAAATAAAACGCGCCCTGATATTCTATTTATAGGCTTAGGTAATCCCAAACAGGAGATATGGTTTCAAAGGAACAAGCACCTCTTAAAGGTTCCCGTTTCCATTGGCATAGGTGGAAGTTATGACTTTATAACAGGTGATACTAAAAGAGCCCCCAAATGGATGCAAAAATCCGGATTGGAGTGGTTATATCGTCTTAAAGAGGACCCATTTCGGCTCTGGAAAAGATATCTTAATGACTTTGTAAGATTTGGTATTCAGATAACACCAGCAATAGTTCAGAATCTAATAAATCGAATAAAATATAAAGTATACGGAAAGCATTATCATGTGAAAATTACAAGAAGATATGATGCTGTAACCAATGTCATTAATGTATATATTAAACTTCCAAACCCTTTTTATGCAGATGATCTTATTAAGATAGAAAAAGAGTTAAAAGAAAAGAAAGGAAAAAAAATAAATTTTATATTTAGCTTTATAAATGTGGATTTCATCAACTCCTATGCTATCGGATTTTTAATGAATGCATTCCGCAAAATAGAGAAATCCGGGAATAAAATCTTTATCGTTGATATTTCAAAGAGAATCAAAAACGTGATGGTGGTAAATCATGCCTGGGATTACTTCACAGAATATGTCTGCAAGGATTACCCCGAAGTCCAAAGCAGAAGTAGAAATGGTAAAAGTACAAAAAGTTTTAAATACTCCTTTGATTCAAAAAAAGACACAGTGAATGTTAATATGCATGGTGAGCTTGATGCCAAAGAGATGTCTAAACTAAAAATTGATGAGATAGCAAATAACATAGGTGATAAAAAGTGTAATTTTAACCTTAAGAAACTACGGTTTATCGATAGTTCAGGTGTCATACTCTTTATTAAATTACGTAAAATTCTTTCAGAAAAGAACAGGAACTTTACAATAAGCGATATGAACAGAAACGTAAAACAAACCTTTCATACCACAAAATTATTCAGCTTATTCAATGTTGTGGGGTGAAAAAGCTTAATATGGTTATTTTTTTATTTTAGTCATTTACAGCTAATTAACGATTGGTCGTCATTACACAGAATCCAATATCAGAACCCAGATGTTTTTATTTGAATTTTCTATCCATTGTCCTTGTTTGATTTTATATTTGCTACACAGTCTAAGGCACAATTCTCTATTTTTTTGAATAAATCAAAAAAATTCTGTGAATGAAAAATGAAATTTAAAATAAAATTTTCAAAAATGATTAAAAAAAGTGAAGGGTTTAAAAAATAATTAATTATTTCCTTGAAATTGTTAAACCTAACGGATAATGTTTTAACTGGTTGTATCAAAATTTGTATTAATTGTACCCGCGAGTCAACATGGAAGTGCAACCTTCCACATTGACTCTGAACAGAAATCTTCTCAACCAAGGAGAAAATTAATGCCTGTAATCTTTTTTACAGAAAGTCCACCATTCCGTCAACGCCTCTTTCACACGCCGGGGCAGTTTTTTCACTCAAACACTATAAAAACAGGACAAAAAACACACATGGAAACTGTTACAAATGCACCTCCGGTTTGTAAGTCTTGCGCTTTTTCTGAACTGTGTATACCTGATTGTTGGGTGAATTGAACTGGGTCGACATAAAAATACTTAGTTTTTTTGCTCTGGAAAAACAATAGATTTTTTTATGTCATAAAGAATTATTTCCAGTATTTTTTGAGGAATAAACAGTAACTGAAGTATTTCTCAATCATCAAGTATAAAATATAAATATTACTGACATACCTTAGATCGATTATCTAATATTTCCACATGCTACGGATTTTATTTTTTTCTTTATCAATTTCAGGGCCTGTAAGATTATCCCAGAGTAGCATACCAACTCTTTGTTCAATATATGATGTTGAAACTCTGTATTTTTTAAGATCACCATCAAGAGAAGTATTCATCATCTCAAAAGCCCACATTTTTAATTTACCTTTTATCTCTTCAGTCAATATACATTTATAAAAATGGCTTGGAACCGGTATTTTTTTTCCATTAATATCATTTTTACCGATCATCTTAATTGGATTATTAAAGTCGAATATTGGGCCTGTTATAACGTATGTTTCCAGTATTTTTTTATTATTGTCTAACTTTCTTACTGAAGATTCGAGCTCTCTCATTTTCTGCCTGTTAAAATCCGGTGTTTGCGGTGACATATTAGAAAGAAGGAATGTTTCACTATTTTGAATATCCTCATCATCCTGATTAGCACTCGCTACTAAATGTCCTCTATCATATCCACTTCCTGAATAATCACTAAGATCTGCCCTGAACCTTTTTGGAATTCTAAAGTCAGGTCTGAAATTATCCAGCCTTTCAACTTCTTCAAGATCTTTTTTATCCGGATCAATAATTTCAAGAGCCCATTTTGCCTGCCTGAAATAGTATGAATAACCAACTGTAAAAAATCTGTTATAAAGTATTTGATCTGCTTCAGGACAACCATACCTTGTTTCTGGCTTAAGAGATGATGAATTCAATATTTACTCCTTTTCTGATAGTTGTAGAGTAAAACTCTAAAGTAAAATAAATACAATATCAAAGTTCGTTTATAGACGTACCAACCCTTTAATAAACGGATTAATGTATAATAATTAATGGGAACCTCTAATAATTAGAATTTTTGATGAAAAACAAGGCATAACAAAAAATAACGGGTTGATTTTACTAC
>JAAELO010000667.1 GCA_024226555.1 Desulfobacterales bacterium
AAAATCTTTATTATATACATTCTTTAAGACTTCAATTAGCTGAGGTTTTAATTTTTCAAACTCTACTCTCATTGCATCAAGTGTTGTTTGCTCATGCTCACTTAATCCTTTTTTCAAAAAGCGTTCTACACCTGCTTCAGTAAATTCTGGTGAGGCTAAAATCTTTTGTCTTCCACCATCTTGTTCCAGGGTAGCCCACACTAATATTCTCTCAAGAGATGCATTATCTATTCCTGCTTTAACTATAAGCTCTCTCATAGGTCTCATAATACTTTGTCTGTGAGCTACATATTTATTATGAGCAAGATCCATTGTCTTTTTATAGACATTAAACACCCCACCTTTTCCAGGCTTTGCTTTAGCCATTAAATCAAAAACAACATTCATTGGAGTAATTGCAATAAATTTTAGTTTAGCTTTTGTCAAGGCTTTAGAAAGAGTGCTTTGTGCTCTATCTGAAAATCTTAAATCACTTTCAACTTCTCCAATCTCACGTGTTTTTACAGGTGCTTCTTTTATCAAAGGCTTTCCATCAACTTGAATTCGTGC
>JAAELO010000668.1 GCA_024226555.1 Desulfobacterales bacterium
GATAGTTGCCAGAGATTTTTTCCAACGTACAGCTTCAGGCTCCAGATCCGCTGAATTCGTGAGGGAAATGCGCATCAGTCACCCCTACCCCTACCCCTACCCCTACCCCTACCTACTTAATTTGTTGCCAATCACCTACTTAATTTGTTGCCAATCATCTACTTAATTTGTTGCCAATCAGGCAAATGTACTGTGATTTTAACTGTGCATCATTTTCACTCCAGAGTGGGGACCTGAACTACTCCCTTCAATGCCACAAGTTTCTCGAGGTGATAGTTCACATTGATTTTTTCCGACAGTTTCTTGCCCCAGCTCCGCTGATTTCGTGAGGGAAATGCGCATCAGTCACCTTTTCAAGAAGCAAGTGTATCGAGATTTTAATTGTGCATCAGTTTCACTCCAGAGTGGAGACCTGAACTACTCACTTCAGTGAGACAAATTTCTTGAGGAGGTAGTTGTCACAGATTTTTTCCAACAGTTTCTTGCCCCAGATCCGCTGAATTCGTGAGGGAAATGCGAAGCAGTCTCCTTTTGAACAAGCGAATGCACTGTGATTTTAACTGTGCATCGTTTTCACTCCAGAGTGGAGACCTGAACTACTCGCTTCAGTGGCACATGCAAGTTTCTCGAGGTAATGGTGGCCAGAGATTTTTTCCAACAGTTTCTGGTGCCAGGTTCGCTGAATTCGTGAACGAAATGCGCAGCAGTCATCTTTTGAAGAAGCAAATGTACTGAGATTTTAA
>JAAELO010000669.1 GCA_024226555.1 Desulfobacterales bacterium
ATGAATGTGTTGGTGAGAGAGAAAATTGTAGGGTGAACGGAGAACGGGAGTTTCGAGGTTTTTTCTTCTTCGACCTCCCCTCTTCCTTTTTTAATTTATTAGAAATTCTCGCGCTTGTGAGCGTAGGAGTCTTAGACTCTCGTTGTTTGGTAAATTACCTGGTTCCAAGCTCGAATGAGTGCAGCTAGCAACCAGCCACAAAACAGCCTTCAAGCCCGTCTCCAACTTTTCCAAAATCCCAACCTCCAACAAGCCCTTCTCAAGACAGCCGCCAAATTCAAGGGAAATCTCCCTCCCAAGCGCTCTCAAAAACTCCCACAAACCATGGCCTTTTCAGTCGATGAAGACATCGAAGAACTAGGCGGGGAAAACTCTCTCGCCCTTTACCAAGAAAACGACACAGGCATGCGAGACCTCTCTAACCCCATCAACCCTTACTCCTCTCCATACCCTCCTCCTCCAGCCAACAACACTCTTATCCAAGTCCATAACCAACACCACCATAACCACGGCCCCACTCCTGCCCAAGTCAAAGGGGCCATAGACAGTGTGAACAAAAAGGGGAAAGCCCTCGGAAACCAACTCTCCCACATCGCTTCGAACCAAAAGGAGATAGGCAAGATAGTCACCAATCGTACCAACTTCCTCAAAACCCACGTCGACTCCCTCCAAA
>JAAELO010000670.1 GCA_024226555.1 Desulfobacterales bacterium
CTTACATTTTACTCAAGGGAATCTCTAATAACCTCTCTTTTGGCGAAATACTTTGTTATTTCCAAAAAAAACTGTAATAGAATCGGCTCGTTATTTTTTGAAATACAGAGATTTTATAAAACTAAAGCTTTTATAAACGTCGTATTTCATCCAAAATTTTAATTATTAGAGGTTCCCTCAATATTTGAATAATTCTTTTAAAACCTGAATTAATGATAATCAAATATATCAGAAATTGATTGTAAAATATTGCGTTTTTTATCAATTTATTAGAATCTGAAGGTAATTTAATGGAGGATATATTTATACATGAACACGAGAGCTGATTATGCTGTTATTCTTGATTTTGAAGCGACCTGTGATGATAAGAAACAACCTAACCCTCAGGAAATAATTGAATTTCCATCAGTTATTCTTTCATTGGAAACTGTTGAAACAGTTGATGAATTTGAGGCCTTTGTAAAACCATATCATCATCCTGACCTAAGTGAATTTTGTAAAAGCTTCACTTCTATTAGTCAAAATGATGTGGATTCCGCATTATCATTTCAAGAAGTATTTAAAAATCATTTTAAATGGCTTAAAAAGAACGAAATTACTGAAAATAATTCTGTCTTTGTAACCTGTGGTGACTGGGATCTTAATGTTATGCTTCCTTCTCAATGCATTACAGCTGAAGTAGAATTAATTCCAGCAATCTATGTTAAATGGCACAATATAAAAAGATCGTTTTGTAAGGTTCAAAACAGGAAAAAAGCACCAGGGATGGCTGGGATGCTCAAAGATTTAGGTTTAGAGCTTACAGGTCATCACCATAGAGGAATTGATGATTGTCGAAATATATCAGAAATTTGTAAAGAGCTTGTTAGAAAGGGAGCGGAAATAGATTCTAATGCGGCGCTATCTATAAATAAATATCCTCCTGTTACTCTTAAACTCAAGTTGGCAGATAAAATTGAAAAAATAAAGCTTACGAAAAGAACTATAAACGGACTTAATAAAATGGCAGGGAAAACCTTTAGAAAACGAATTTCAGAACTATATAATAAAGAGGGAAAACAACTTGTATGTGATAATGACCTTATGTTTCTGGAATCAGGAGAATTGATTGAACTTAAGGAGTAGGCATTAATCCAATATCTGAAGTAAAGAGAATAGTTCTGATATTAACTTTTATGTTCAATATAAACCAATGGATATTTTTAAAACATTAAATAGAGAAGAGTTACTGGAGTTTATTTCTGATCTTGCAGGTCCTATAGGACCCGAAGTTTTTGCTGGTTATGGTAGTAAACTTCAGGATGCAATGAAAAATGATGAATTTTATTCTGAAAAAATAAAAGATGAATGGTCTGATATAGTTGATATTACTGAGGCACTGGATCTTTTATTTGATATTGCAAGTAACCCACCGGATAAAACTTTTCATAATGATTTTTATATTCATTATAAAGAAAAATGGGAATTTGAAGTCACAGATTTACTATATCGAGTTGGAACAAGAGACAGGAAAGCATTTCTTAAACGTCTATCGTCATTTAAGGTTAATGAAGATGCAAAAAAGATTATAATGGATTTGAAGATTTGGTTGAGTGAAGATGATGGATAAAATTTATCCATGGAGAATTCAAAAAGAATATGATGGGTCTGGGATTAAATTCACGATAACAATACCAGATACTAATTACTCTATTGAGAGACACTTTCCCTTTGGAGATGAAAATAAACTTGAATTTAACCTGATTAGAGAGTTTACAGAAATGATCGTAGGTAAGTTTGATGATAGTAATATAATTATCGATCATATCTGCGGTAGACATGAAAATGGCAAATCCTTTGGAACTGATATAATGAGGATTAAAGGATTAGACATCTCAATTCAAGCTATAAGTAAAGATAAACAACAAAATTTAAAAGATCTTTTTTCAGAATTAATACAAAAGAAGATTAATACAAAAAGTTAAGCATAAGGTAAGCATGTCATATTTAATAATAGCTACAGATCATGATTCAAAGGAAGACCTTCGTGAATCAATCAGGGAAGAACATCGAACGCATTTAAAAAGTGCAGGAAAAACATTATTAGGTTCAGGAGCTCTTCTTAGTGATGATGGTAATAAAATCATTGGCGGTTTCTCAATACTGGATACAGATGATAAACAAAAGGCTCTGGAATTTGCAAATGAAGATCCATATAGTAAAGCTGGAATAAGAAAAGAAACTCAAGTTATCAGATGGAGAAGACGCTGGGTTGATGGAGAGTTTCTTGGAGATATTAATTTCTGATTTATTTTGAGGGTCGGCGTATTACCTGAAAACAGCATCATAATTTAGAATTTAGTAAATTGTAGCCTTAAAAAAGCGATGTACACCCGATCCTGGAAGCGCCGCAAGATAAACTGGCTTCTCCTTACAACTGTGTAGTTTGTGCATTTTATGCACTGTAATAAGACAGTAATTCGATCAATAAAAAAGTAATTGTGATTTTTCCAACTGGATTTATATTCCTTTGATCCTTGTAAATGTGCATAGAATGCACCGTACAAAACTATTCCAAATAATTCTATTGTTCCGTTCCTTTTTTTATATACTCACCTCTGAGAGACGCTTCAACAAACTGATCGAATTGACCTGTTTCTCGCAACCTACTTAAACCTTTATTAAATTTTTGTATTAAAAGCTCATTTATTTTATTCTTCTTAGTCAAAATGAGGTGGTAAGTTGTACTTGAATAGTGTTTAGGATGATGAGTTATTTTTTGAATTTCTTCAGGCTTGAAATGAATGTTTAATATTGCATATCCTACATTCATATCACAGGGAAAAATTTGAATCCGTCCCAACAATAATTTTTTAAAATTTATTATATCCGTAGGTGCACGATCAATATCAATTTTAATTCCTGAAATTTCCTCTTCAAAAGCGTATTTATAACCTAATGAACCACCAATTTTGTGATTTTTTAAATCAGCAATTGATTTCCAGACAAATGGATAATTTTTTAAATGGAAAAAAACACTTTTTCCGTCAATTAGCGGATCACTGAAATAAAAATATTTTCCCCTTTCCTTGTCATAACTCCAAATCAGAGAACCATCATATGCACCATATTGTGCCTCTCTATATGCTCGTTTCCAGGGTCGGAATACGTATTTTACTGTAACTCCTTCAATGGCGAAAGATTCAGTAACAATATGAGAAGCGACTCCATAATGTTTTAATTTTTCGATAAGGTTCCCACTCGCCATTTGTAAGATGAATAATTTCTTCAGCACAAGTGATTGAACAATTGCAGAAAAATAATAAGAAAAACCATCCAAAAAGTGTAGATTTTTTCATTTTTCCTCCTTTAACTTTAGGGAATCTCTAATAACTGTTCTTTTTGTGAAACACAGATATAACAAAAATAAAACTGTAAACTTTATAAAATTAAAGCTTTTTATAAACGAATCAACCCGTTATTTTCTGATATGCCTTGTATTTCATCAAAAAATTCTGATTATTAGAGGTTCCCTTTAATTGTTTTTTTGCTAATCGGTGCTGGATTAGTCCAAGCATCTCACCATGCGGTTTGATTTTAACAACCAATCATTTGCTAATTTTAAATTCTTTTTCACCCCAATACCCCGGCAATAAAAATAGCCCATTGTAAATTGTGCTTCTTCGTAGTTGTTCTGAGCCGATTTTTCATACCATTCCAAAGCTTTTGTGAAATCGCGCGGTATCAGGTAGCCTTCATCGAAGATCTTTGCAACTCTGTACTGAACCTCTGCATTGCCATCCTTTGCCTGTTTAAGCAGATCCTGGAAAAGTTCGTCATATTCAACCTCTTCAAGTTTATTATTCTTTTGTTTGTAAAAAGTGATTTTCGCCTGATTTGGCTTTTTGGCACGTTTGGCTTTCCGATACCAATCTTTTGCCATAAGAGCATCTTGCTGAACACCTATTCCATTATCATACATCACGCCCATACGATGCATTGCCTGGGAATGCCCCAGATTAATGGCAGTTGATAGATGTGAAAGACCAATTTTAATGTCATAGTATTGTAATTTATTGTCAGTATAAATCAAGCCAAGATAGTAGTACGCATCAGGATTGTTTTGCTTTGCAAGTTTTGTCAGAATTGGCAAAGCTGCACCAGCGTTTTTCCCTCCAAAATAATAATCAATTGCTTTATGTAATTCTAATGTCGCTTCAGACTGGGGATTGACACTCGGTAACTTATCCATTTGTTGCTTTAAAGCTTGTACAATCAGTTTGGTATCTGTTTGATAGTTTGAATCCTTAGAACCTGAATCACAAGCTGTAAATACAAGGGTTATCAAAAACAACACATATGTTGATTTAAAAAGATTCTTCATATTTTGCATGACAAATAAAAGCTCCTATCCAATATAGTCTTTTGCGATTTTCAACGCCTTTTGGGCTCCTTTGCCTCATTCAACTCAGAAGTAAAATAAACAATAATTTTTTGTAAGTAAATTCAGCAACATAGTTAATATTGAAGAATTTAAATATAATTTATATTTTATTTCGGGTTAAATCAATTATTTTAAACTATAGGACTCAAACATTCAGAACGAAAAAAAGAAATGCCACGTTTTTTATTTCAGGAAACCAGAGCTCTTGCAAGTAATTGCCATTCAGTCCTGCACGCCTCCAACCGTAGGTGCCGCGCCTCTTTTTCAATTATGCAGAAAAAATTGAGGCATTGGGGATTAACCCAATGCCGGATGTGAATGGTATGGCTAATTTATTTCATTAAAGAGAATCTCTAGGGAACCTCTAAACAATTAATATTTTTGCAAAAGAGGAGTTATTAGAGATTCCCTCTTCTAAGTAACACTTTTTATATATTATGTGTTATTAGGCAGTTAGGTTCCAGAATATCTATTCTGGAGGAGTCGCTAATAACTGATCTTTTTGCGAAATACAGATATAACAAAAATAAAACTGTAAAATTTATAAAATTAAAGCTTTTATAAACGAATCAACCCGTTGTTTTTTGTTATTCCTTGGTTTTCATCAAAATTCTAATTATTCCCTAAAACTATTTATCAGGATGCACAGCAATTTTATGAATTGGTTTCAGCATCTCCTTGTTAACACGGGTATACAATTTCTCCCTGATTACTTTGAACTTTGTAAGAAACATCAACTTTCTGTTTCTGCTTTTGGTAAATTTGTTTTTCTGGGGGAAGGTGTCATAAATACCATTATCTCTGTACCAACGGTGATCTGCCTGACAAATAAATCTGAGACGACCATAAACATCATCCCTGAATATTTTCATTCCGCCCTCTTTATAAAAAGTGTGTGGCCTGATGTAATTTTGATCACTGTATGTTAAGGAATGATCTGCCATGGATTGGATCAGGTTGTCGATTTTCCCGGAGTCCTCATATTCATCGGTAACAAAATCAAGGAAATTTGAATTTTGACACTCAACATAAGCTGATAACAAGTGTTTAAGATTTGCAATATGATTTAAAGGCCCGGAAAGAATAAAACCCATCTGTTTATCTGTTAGAAAAGGAGTATGATTCATATAAAAACTTCTATCAAAAACCATCTTAAATTTTGACGACAGGTAACGATCTTTGATCTCTCCGGCAAATATTATAATATCTGCATTTTTCATGGTACTTTTCCAAAAATCTGTAAAATCATCTTTATAGATACAAATATTCTCATATCCACATTTTATGCAACTAAGACAACCACCTTTAATATTGAGTTTGCTGATTTCTGCAATATGAATGTCCTGTGTAAAAGAGTCAGAGAAGCGCTTTATCATCTTACCAAGGTTTGTTTCCGGTTTATATTCATCTGTCAGAACAACAACTTTTTTATTTGAGTTGTCCACCTTGTTAGTTACACTTCCCGGAGAATATGTTGTTTTAATTTCTGGTAAAGGAGGATATTGAGAAGAAACTGGTTCTTTTTTTTCAACTGTGGAGAAAAAATTTTTAGCAAAATAGAGAAACTGGTCCCTTTTTGACTCTGTAAAAATATCCCACATATCAAGGGAGTTAAATCCAACATATTTCATTTTTAAATCGTCGCAAACTGCATGAAGATAGTTATGAGCTGTTGTATCAAAAAATCTTATTGAAGTTGAAACAGCAGTTGCGTATTTATCCTGAAATGTATCAGTTACTCCCCTTTCATGAATTAGTTCAATAAATCTTTTAAGTTGAGACGGAATAAGAAAATAGAAAATTGGAGTGATCCAGAAAACACCATCTGAAGATTTTACACTATCTATAATTTCATCAAACTTCTCCTGGCTGGCTTCAATAGATTTAATCTTTTGCCCCACATGAAAAGTTTCAAACTCATATTGAGGATTGTGCTTCTGAATATATAACAGATACTGGAGGGTTATACTTCCTTCCCCTTTTGGACTGCCACTGATTATTGTAAACTTCATTCCGCTGCTCCTTTGTTTGCTTTCCGGCTTAATTTATAAACAAATATTACAGTGTTGACCCCGTCAACATCAGCGATGTTATATCTTAAAATTGACACTGTCAACATTAAGTGATAAATAATTTAAAAAGTCGATTTTAAATATATAAAGGGAACCTCTAAAGACTATATTTTTGATTGAAATACAAGGCTGAGAAATAAATAACGAGCCGATTCGTTTATAAAAAGCTTTTATTTTATAAAGTTTACAGTTTTTTATTTTGAAGAACGTAGTAGTTCAGTCAAAGGGCAGTTATTAGAGATTCCCTAAAGGAACATAAGTGGTTACAAAAAAATCTTACCACCATGGTGATTTACGTAGAGAGCTGATTAAAACGGCTTTGCAAATTATATCAGAAGATGGACTTGAAAAAGTTTCAATGAGGGGTTTGGGTCAAAGAGTTGGTGTTTCACGAACTGCGCCCTACAGGCACTTTTCTGATAAAAACGATCTTTTATGTGCAATTGCTGAAGAGGGTTTCAAAAATTTAGCTAATAAAATCAGCAATTCAAATAAGCAGCAAGATCTCTCTCCACTTGAAAAACTTAAGAATATCGGTATTTCCTATATTGAATTTGCAATTGCAAACCCTGTTCATTACAGATTAATGTTTGGAAATGAGATATTGAAAAACAACAAAACCCCCGAACTTGTGAAGTTGGCAGAAGAATCTTTTAACGGAACTCTTTTTGCCATAAATGTTTGCCAGGAAGAGAAAATAATAAGACCTCTGAATCCATATATTATAGCAAATGCATTGTGGTCAATGACACATGGAATTTCAACACTATTGAATGATGGACAGATTCAGGCTGCAAATGCATTTAAAGGATTACCGGCTTTGACACAGGCAGTAGCAGACAGTGGTAAAGCTGACATAAATAAAATTTTTACCTATGTAACTGATATTTTAATGAATGGTTTTATTGAAAAGAGTTAATCCCGAAATATCATTTTTTTCAGGACTTGTTGATATCTTCAAGATTTCTCAAAACATTTGAAAGGAAGACTTCGACTAGGGTAGTAAAATTCCCCTGCCTCTTGGTAGCCTTTTAGTGTGATTCTAATACTCCTTTATATAGAGCACCTATCTTAATGTCTTCCTATATAGTTATTATACTTGGGTATTCATCATTCCATTGGTCAATACCTTGAGAAACTAATTTTTCCTTACACTTTTCAATGATACTAAAGATTTTCTTCGAATCCTTCAAGTTAGCTGCTAATATTTCCATAATGTTATTTACTTCCCTATCTTTTTAATATGAAGTTATCTTCCTAAAAAGATTTTTATTTTTTTGTCCATATCAATCAAAATAATTATTTCCCCTCCATCAGATAGAATTTTTAATTTCCATGTTACTATCCATTGTCTTCCTTTCATCCATGCAGAACTATAAACGAATCTTATATTATCGAGATAATGCTCTGATACGTCGATTTTGTTTATTAATATGTATTCATGAGCAAGCTTCAATGCATCTGGAAGCTTTAATGGCAATTCATTATTCGTCAAAAATTGTTTCCTCCTTTCTATCTCATTTAGTGTTTCTTGTGCAAAAACGTTTTGGAAAAAAATCAGCAATTGATATAAAAGCAATATTGTTACGATTTTCTTATTAGTATTCATTTTAATTCCAACACATATAGTTATAGGTTAATTTTCCTAATATCAAATTGGCTTGATTAGTATTTTATAAAAATAAACAATATTTTATAACCTGATTTAAGCAAATCCCGCAATATAGTATAGATTAAAGAGTTTTTAAATTATACCAAATTTTTGTGAATATCTGAAAAACTGTGTTTTGGATCTCTTGTTAAACCAACGTACTTGTATTAATTCTTTATGTGTAATTCCCATTAAAGTAGGAAAAATTGAATCATCAATAACTTTTGTATATGCAACAGCTTGTAAGCACTCAAAAATTATTCGTTTTTCTGTTTTTGTTAAATCGTTTGATGCCATATTTCAAGTTTTTTTCTGTACCCGAATGATGTGATAAACTGTAGGACAAACAAGATATTAGAAGTTCTCAATAATAAATAATTGTATTTTCAATTTTTAAACCATAAAGTTTTTGGTTAAACCCTGAATAAAAATGTTATGTTTTTAAACATTTTTATGTGCCTCTTTGTATCCTACAAACATGGAAAAAACAATCAATGCTACTTTACAAAAAGTTTACTGCCTATAGAATAAAAAAGATTTTTGTTTTATTCGCTTCAGAGGTTTTAGCCGATGTAGTAAAAAAACAGATGTATTTTACCTTAATAAAAAAAAGAACCTAATTATAAATTGTGTATTCTCATACTGATATCAACAGATTGTGCCTGGTGAGTGAAGGGCTCCTGAGGATATAATATCCACACCTGTTTCAGATAGTTCTTTAAGGTTTTTCTTTGTTACAAGGCCTGATACTTCAAGAACAGCTCTTTCTTTAACAAAAGCAACTGCTTCTTTGATCTGTTTAAGATCCATATTGTCCAGCATTATTACATCGGCTTTTGCTTCGAGCCTGTGAAAGTTCATCCATGTTTGATACTTCAACCTCTATTTTCACAAGGTGTGAGATCTTTTCTCTGACTGTTGCTACTGCTTTTTTAATTCCACCGGAAACCGCTATATGATTATCTTTTATCATCACACCATCATAAAGAGCTGTTCTGTGATTATATGCCCCACCAACAGTGACCGCATATTTTTCAAGAACCCTAAGACCTGGTGTTATTTTTCTTGTATCCACAAGCCTTGTTTTAGAATCTCCCATGAGTTCAACAAAAGATTTTGTGTTGGTAGCAATTCCTGAAAGACGCTGAAGAATATTAAGTGCTGTTCGTTCTCCTTTTAGAAGGGTTCTTAAAGTCCTCTATCTCAAACATAACATCACCACTTTCAGCAGTTTCTCCATCTTTCATAACTGATTTTACTTTTGTATTACTGTCCAGAGTGTGAAAAACTTTTTTAACGACATCTGAACCACATACAATAAGTTTTTGCTTGGCAAGGATGATACCTTTTCCCATTTGTTTTTCATCGATCAGGTTATCTGTGGTTATATCGCCTGGTCCTATATCACCGGTTCTTAAACGTGATTATCCATTAAAACCCAGGCATAACGTGATGTATTTGAAACCGTTACGTTAATATTGAACCTAACCTCTTAAGAAAGAAATCCTTATCATTTCCATCTCTGAATATGATTTTACGCACAATACCTCTTACTATAATATGAAGTAATGCTCCTGGAACATCTATTCTTGATTGTCTCGGCATAATTAAATTTTATATAAAAAAAATCAAGTATATGTCAATATGTCACGGACGTCCCTAATCCTTTCCCATCCATCAATGTCAGTTTTTAGTATGACTCTTATTAAATTTGAGTTTAATAATTTTCACCATATTTCTGAATTTCGGTGAAATCTTGACAAGTAGTCTAACAAATATTTTTTGCCTTTTTTTATGATAATCAAACATTGCCCACTCATTTTCAATAGTTATACCTGAGTGCAATGAGTTCATGTCCTTTGTGTCAGAAATACCCCACTTGAAACTAATATCTTTGTTGTTCTCTTTATTTTTTACATTATAATTTACCAATTTAGTGTGGAAAACTTCACACAGCATTACCGATGAAGGAAAATTATTACTAATTTGGTTAAATAAATCTTTAATTTCATTTTCACCAAAATACATTAAAAGGCCTTCTACAACAAACAAGTAAGTGCAAGAAGGATCTATATAAATATCTTCAATCCATGAATAGTCAAGAACTGACTTTCCAATGGATTTATGATTTTCAGTATCCGGAAAAAAAAAATTTCTGAATTCAATAACTTCCCACAAATCAATGTCGTACCAATACTTAATTTTTTGTGAATGCAGCCGGGAATAACGAGTATCCAAACCTGAGCCCAAATTTATTATTACAGGGTTTTCTGAGCCATTAATAAATTCAGAAACCTGATCATCTAATATTTTAGTTCTAACCGAAATTAAAAATTGTCCACTTGTGTTCTTTTCAAAGTATGAAAAGTCATAATCAAGAGAATCAATTGTTTCCACTGCTTTAGGGTCCTTAACAATTGGATTTAAACGTTTTGTTTCGGATGCCTTGAAATATAATGGTGCGAATAAGGATTCAAATATTGGATTTTTATCAATCAAATTTTTAGGATCAATTTTACTCATAGTATTCCTTTTATGTAAGCTTAATACTTCAAGCGGTGCTTTTTTTTGAATCCGCTTTATTTTCTTTGTTATGTTTTTACTTGTTAGCCGACGCTAGACCAACACCAAAACACATGAAGGTCGCACCACCCAACCGATTAATTATACGTACACCTTTAGGTGTTGATAACCAACCTCTTGCAGATTTAGCTAAATATGCATAAATCATATGAATAAACAACACCAAACTGCTATACGTAACCACTAACAAGATAAATGTTTCATGGTAGTCTTTCGTAAAGTCAACAAATTGAGGGAATATTGACATAAAAAAGAAAACCGCTTTGGGGTTGGTTGTTTGTAGTAGAAGACCTTCCATGAATTGAAATTTCATACTCTTTTTTAAGTCACCCTTCATTTTCATTGTCTTAGGAGTTGAACACCATAATTTAATACCTAAATAAATCAGATATGTGGCTCCGATGTACTTCATGATAGTAAAAATTATTGATGATGTTGCCAATATCACTCCCACACTTGTTGCTGAAATTAAAGCAACGATGAAAGTACCAAAGGCAATGCCAAATATTCCACCAATAGCCCCTGAAAAACCAAAACGTATAGCGTTAGACAAGGTTAAGATGACTCCAGGTCCTGGGCTAAGGACAGTTACTGCTGCTATTGTTACAAATATCAAATAAGTTTCCAATGTTTTCCTTAATTATCAGTTTGAGTATTCAACTGCAATTACAAAACTTAACTTATTTTATTTTAGATGCAAAGGTATTTAAGATACGAGCCAATTCATCTGTTTTACTTAACATTGGTAAATGTCCTGAATCAATATCAATAATTTGCTTTGCGTTTAAGTTAGTAATCATTCTGTTTTGTATTGGAACACCCAAAGCTTTGTCATCTTTTAGGCGTACATATAATGAATTGACAGGAACATCCTGTGAATTTCGTTTATCTATATATAGTTTTTTAGATTCAGGTACAAAACGTTCAATTATCTCCACAGTTTGTTTTTCATTCAAATCATCACAAAGTGATTTACGTAAAACAGGTGAAGGTGGTCTTGTTCCTGCGAATATAAACATTGACCGTAAAAATATACCTGTAAGAAATGGAAGAGTTGAAATATATGAACCACTTGCTGCCGGAATAGAAGCACTAATAGCGACAAATCCACCAATGCGGCTTTGAAGCAAATGAGAAACCTCAAGACCGACAACTCCGCCGATTGAGTGAGCGACAATTATCAGTTTTTCAGCATTAAATTGATAAATTTCTGAAACTACAGATTGCGCATAATTTTCAAGAGAAAGATCTTTGGTTGCAATATTTTTGTGCTTTCCTCTTCCTGGGAGATCAATGGAGAGAAATGGATATTCAAGTTTTTCTTCAAGATCATCCCATATCCATGATCCCAAACCGGCACCGTGTAACAATATTAAACCAACGCTACTTTGATTTGCTCTTTTCATTTTGTTAATCCCTTGATGCACATCTTGCTGATTCATTCTTTATCTCCTTCATCATTATTAAAATAAAAAGTGTTACACATACTGATGACAACTGTATGTCAGGAGATTAAGAATTAAATTTATCTCAACATTTTTTTTCATTTCTCGCATAACGTTGAGCACACAGGATTTTGCCTGAAAATGCTGGAAGAGTAGAAAAATCAATGAAAATCGGAAAAGCAAATAAGGACGCAGTAACCGGGAGTGGCAAAATTATAGTGAAGCGACTGGTTAGTCCTTATTTTCTAAATGATTTTCTTTAACTTGCCAATATTCCTGTGCTTCCTTAGTCAAGGTTAATAGAATCTTGTCAAATTCTATAAGATCAACGTTTCGTCTAAGGGCAGTGGCCGTGTCTTGAATTGCTGTATCGAGTGAAAAATTATGCTCTTTTCTAAGACTTTTTACTTCATCTGTCATTGTTTTAATATCCTGAAACGGCAAAATCTCCTGCACCAAATCCCAATCAGATACAAAGATTGCACGAACCACAGGTGGAAGTACATTAGCAAAACGAATTGCATCATTGACGCTCAAACGTCTCCGAAATGTATAAAGAACGCCTACTACCATATTCCATGCCATGTGTGTTGTCTTGAGACCTGATACATCACGTGCATCTATCATGAATTTTTCAAAATGCATTGATGCAAAGTTGTATTCTGATGGTACTGGCATTAAAATATTCTCCTTGGAGCTAACATATACTTATAGGCCAGTTTTCCAAATATCAAATTGGCCTCATTAGTGTTTTAATAAAAAATAAATAGTGAAACTTAATTTTTATTTTTTTAAACAAATTCCGCAATATTATAGTAATTGAGAATTTTAAATTAAATACAATTTATATTGTATTTAAGCTTAAATCAATTATTTTCAGCTAAAGATCTTCAATATTCAGAAGGAAAAAAAGGAATGCCTTCATATTCAATATTTAAGCGTCCCAATATTACATATGTAACATAGTGCAATATGTATATATGACAGGTTGTTATATCAAATGTAGGTTGATTCAAGATCATAAAAAATAGGAATGAAATTAAAAACGTTTCCTCATATTGTATTTAAATCAATCAAAGATTGTGAAAGCTGAAAACGTGAATATAACGAGCTTCTGTTATTTTTTATAAACATTCTGATGATCATATTATAAGATTAAACAGGCATGCCTCTTTTTCCAATATGGGGGAAACAAACCAGAAATAAATTACATTAATTTTTCACTATTTTTTCATACATAATCTGTTTGTTAAACTTTTCAAAAGTTTAGTCTTTTGTTTTTTCTTTATTAAATGACTTCTTCCCTTGTGTAATCTCTAATTTTATAAAGATATATTTGATCGGGATCAGGTAAATTTAGTTCATCATTACTTTTGCAGCCGATTTGAGTCAGGAAGTTTTTAATGAAGTTCAGTTGGTAAAGTGGAGATCTTTCACTTAGAATCCATCCTATTTCCTGAATATCTACGTTGTGTAAGCTTAAAAAGCTGTGTTTAGGATCATTTGTCAGACCAACATACCACTGGTTATTACTTCCGCCGAATATTCTCATGCAGCTTATGAAAGAACTTTATGGGAACCTCTTCTAAGTAACACTTTTTATATATTATGTGTTATTAGGCAGTTAGGTTCCAGAATATCTATTCTGGAGGAGTCGCTAATAACTGCTTTTTGACCGAATTACTATGTTATTAGAAAAAGAAAACTGTTGTAAA
>JAAELO010000671.1 GCA_024226555.1 Desulfobacterales bacterium
CGCTAGGTGGGTTCGCGAGTTGCCATGAACGGTGGTTGATGGGCGCTCTCTCTCTATGTCTCTCTCTCTCTCTCTCTTTCTCTCTCTCTCTCTCCCCGTCTTTCTTTCTTTCTCTCTTTGTTGTCTCTCCTTCTCTCTGTTCGCGCGCGCTTGTGACCACAAGTGGGGGCGCAGCGGAATCACCCACCGCGGGGCTCGAACTCGAACCCGCGACCACAAGGTTAAGGGCCTTGCGCTCCGCCGACTGAGCTAGGCAGGCTACTGAATGCAGCTGCCCTTGCAATAGCTGCAGGCGCGCTGTCGCTAAACGGACGCGCTCTGCCATTTTCAGCTGCTGAGTCTTGTTCTGCTCCCAGCACAGGCGGTCTCTCCCTCTCTCTTTCCCTCTCTCTCTCTATCTGATTTCCCTCCCTTTCTCACTGTTAGGTTGGTCCTTGTTTTTTTGGGTGTGTTCGTTCGTCCTTGTTTGTTTGTTTCGTCGCTGTTTTTGGCGTCCTGGTGTGTTCGTCCTTGTTTGTTTCGTCCCTGTGTTTTTCGTCCTGTTTCATTCGTCCTTGTGTGGTTCGTCCTTGTTTTTTATTTCGTCCCTGTGTTTTTTTCTCCCCCCCCCCCTTCTCTCTCTCTA
>JAAELO010000672.1 GCA_024226555.1 Desulfobacterales bacterium
AGTTAAAACTATCGAGTGACGTCACATGACCACGCCTTGTCACACCCTCTTCTTAGTCATTTACTAACATAAGAACTCGGAAAAACGATAAGATTCACCAATAACTGTGTAATTTGCCAGCATTTGCGATTTCTAGGGACAAATATCCGTCGGACAAATTATCCGTCGTTGAAATTTTCATTTTTATAAGGCAGTATGGGAGTGATTTTGAAAAAGGCTGGGAACATTCGCGTCTGCAAAGATATCAACTTCTAATGCTTAAAAACTTCTAGATAACCATAAAAGACACCATTCTACCAAGTTTGGTGAAGAAAAAAGCAAAACTCGATTTTTTATTTTGGATCCGTCGTCTAGATTTGGCTCTTATAAGGCTTCAGTATGGGAAAATTTTTCAAAGTCTTTTGGAAAAATCTGAAAAAATCAAAAACTCCTAGCTTATGATTAGAAAAGACTTTTTGTAAAGTTTGGTAAAGTTCCGACTTGAAATAAAAATTTTATCGAGGATCCGTCAAAAGTTGTATGTTTTGAATGTTTTCTAACGGGCCTAGCCACAAATTTTGCATTTTCATGGTACAGTTCTCATCGCAGACAGAATAAAGAGTCTAGATATTGTACAGAGAGTCAAGACAACTTGTTTTGAAACAATTTAAGGTATTATTACTTGGTTTACTTGGTTAGATATCTCAAACAGGCACTACAGAACATCGAAAGTTACCGCGAATGTGCTGATGAATGTTTTTTGAACATTACGCTACATGACACTAGTACATGACACTACAAGGCCGCCGGTGTCGTATGCGGAAGTGTCCCCCTATGCAAAAGGATCCGATTGAAAAGGAATGCGTTTCA
>JAAELO010000673.1 GCA_024226555.1 Desulfobacterales bacterium
ACAAACAAACATGGTAAGAGAGTGGTAATCGATTGTTCTCCACCCGTCAGAATGTTGTGGCGTTTTTCTCCGTTACCAATTCGGGTGGGTATCGTTTGGTTGTACGTTTTTTCTCGCAACGTACGACGGTTTGTGTGTGGACTTTGTGGGGGACAATAAAAGTGTGTTCGTTTCGCTAACCCATTCCGTGACCGCGGCTGTTTGTAATTCTCCGTCGTCGAGGGCAATTCGAATATTGGTCGTTGGTAAAGTTCCAATTTCTTCGGTAGCGTTGTTTTCGGCTTCTTTGATTTCCAATTGCTCGATTGTCGCTTCGACTTCGTTTAAAACCTCCCGTTGTTTTGCTTCCGTCAAAGGCTCTCTCGCTTGTGTGCTCGTTCTTTCCGATGTGGTGACGTTGGGTTTATGGTTCGTTGTATTCTTGGCTGCATGTCGACGTCTACGACGTCCTTTGCGGCTAGAAGTATAAACCATTGTTCGGTCTCAGTTTGTCGGTTCGTAAGGTCCGTTCAAAAACTTACATGCTAAGCAACCGAAGTTGTTCAAGCATGAAGGTTTCGAAACCACGTAGCAGGTGCCACTGTTAGGCCTTGTGACTACTATGAAGGGT
>JAAELO010000674.1 GCA_024226555.1 Desulfobacterales bacterium
AATTTTGACATAATTGATGAAAATTTTGAATGTTCTGGTGAGTTTCGAAAAATTTCCATGAAGGTGAGAAATATAGACCCTAGAATAGTTGTGTGTGTAAAATGTAAAAAGAAATAGTAATGTTTTAGGGTATTAAAATGGGAAAAGATGATGAAAAGGTTGAAAATGGAGAAAAGTTTCAGAATTACTCAAAATTAATATATTTACAGCTGCTTGGATTTTTTCACATTTCACGCGGTGTGGAAGAGATTTTCGAGAAAAGTTGCAAAAAAAAGGGATAAAAAGTGAAAATCAAAAAGTGGAAAAGTGGTTTTAACAGCACCACATACATATTCAACAAAAGGCAAGTAAATGAGAAGCAATGTCCAGACCATGCATCAATCTAATATATGTTTATACAGATGAGAAAAATTATTTTTG
This sequence comes from Desulfobacterales bacterium, assembly GCA_024226555.1. Classification (GTDB taxonomy): domain Bacteria; phylum Desulfobacterota; class Desulfobacteria; order Desulfobacterales; family JAAELO01; genus JAAELO01. The sequence continues at coordinate 421 of JAAELO010000674.1, forward strand.
AGGGTACCCTTCCCGCCACGCACGGAATCTCTCACCCTTGGTGGACATAAGGACAGTCAGTGTCCAGTGTACGTACAAATCTGTTCATATGCAGTGACAGATCCGTTCTCTTCCGAAACTTTATAAACTGCAACGAAATTAATAAAGGGGACAAAATGAACCTCATGCATTTTGATAAATGTTTTGGTGAATATTCTTGAAATTATTGAAAAATTTGAGAGATGG
>JAAELO010000675.1 GCA_024226555.1 Desulfobacterales bacterium
AAGTGACCCCGCCAATCAAAAATATTCACCCACAAAAGTGACCCCCCCCCACCCACCAATCAAAAAAATTCACCCAAAAAAGTGACCCCCGCCAATCAAAAAAATTCATCCAAAAAAGTGACCACCGCCAATCAAAAAAATTCACCCAAAAAAGTGACCCCCGCCAATCAAAAAAATTCACCCAAAAAAGTGACCCCCGCCAATCAAGAAAATTCACCCAAAAAAGTGACCCCGCCAATCTAAAAAATTCATCCAAAAAAGTGACCCCCGCCAATCAAAACAATTCACGATACCTATATTTTGATGCATTTTATTATAAACGAATTGATTGTAAAAAATCCCAACAATATAAATGGATTTCGAAGATTATTTAATGTCGATTTCATAGGTAAGGAATGTATATGCATGGGAGTATTTGTAAAGATGGAGGTTACACAACATAATATTATACCGACATGTATACTCAATTCATCGCACAATGCACAAACATGTGCCATATACCTCTCTCTCAAACTTCAACTTCCACAGGTCTTCCCTCCCCCGCCGAACCTTGATTTTCTGAGTCCAATTCTTCTTTTTCTTTATCCC
>JAAELO010000676.1 GCA_024226555.1 Desulfobacterales bacterium
TATGTTCGTGCGAAAGACGCGGCCTGTCTTTTTTTTGAAATCCTTGTTTACGTTAAAAGTATAACTTGTTTATGCACGTGCATAAACAAGAAGAATGTGAAAGGAGATTTTGCAGGAACAAGAGTTGCGCAATAACACGCTGTGCTAAAAGGTGCTTGAGGATCCATGACATGGAAGTCTACTTCTCGCAATACAAAAATTAATTAAATATATTATATACACAACACTGGTTTACAAAAACGAGAACAAAGTGTCTTTTGTCTTTCAAAAGCACTTGTTCGCGCAAACAAGACAACAAATTAAAGTCTCTTCACGTAATTTCACTTCTCTCAATTCAATTCCTTTTCTTCTTCTTCCCTTCCCAAACACACACAAGTACAGCAAAAAAACACACACAAGCGCAAGAAACATGCAAAGAGAACAGACACACGCGAAAAGGGAACGCCCGCTCAACAACAAAAGGAATTCTACATTTTTTTCACTGCTCTTCCTTTTCTTCCTCTTTTTCCAATCCCAGACACACACACGCGCGTACAGACACAAGCACAACAAAATAAAACACAAGCGCAAAAAAACAAAACAAAAACGATACACCGAAAAGAACAAAACGTCCCCCTTTTTTTCGCAACATTCGATGAAAAAGGGTCCGCCCATTCGAGGGGTCACAAACACACAATACTATAAGGACGAGAATTTATCTTTAAAAGGATTGGAATTGATTCTATTCTATCCATAAGCTTTGGTATTTATGATGCATATGAAATCTGTTAATTCATACCGCCGCCGTCTTTGTTTTTTTCGCCATTTTCAACGATTTGGGAGGGGCAAGCGGTTCGGTGTTCCCTTTCGAAAATCATAGTTTTGTGACTTCCTTTGCCTTTTGTTTGA
>JAAELO010000677.1 GCA_024226555.1 Desulfobacterales bacterium
CATGTATAGTAACAAATTAAAAAAACCCCAAATGAACTGATGCTCAAAAAACATGTTTGTTTAATAAACATTTTGCAAAGCATATCATTTAATCCTAAAAATAAGAAATCAATATAAAAGATGTTTGTTTCATGCAAATAAAGTGACAAAGCAGCTTGTCTCATTGAGAACTGAAATGATCTAAGGAATCCCACCCAAAAATATAATAAACGCAATGAATAAACCAAAAATGCCTGAAAACGGAACTCTCCACTAAAAACAAGAATCATCAAATAAAATAAATCCTTGTAATAAAAAGAAATGATACGCAATTCTTCAAATAAAATGTCCAAAAACCAAACAAAAGGGAATAAAACCCTTCTCTTTTATCCGTAATAAATAAATGAAGTAGAAAGCATCCACCCAAAATAAATAAATCCAAATGAAGAGCAAACCCCTGACGTAGAGCATGTAAATATTTTTTTAAAACAAGTAGCAATCTCTGTTTCAGTTCATTTAGCATCAAATGAAACAAAAAAATAGAGTTTGTGCTTCAGAGCGGCAACCCTTCCCTCAAATGAAGTAAAATCCAGCTAGGTTCAATTGAAACTAAAAAACAATTAAATGAATATGTACAAATAAATAATTACTTCGTTTCATTTATTTTTATATGAAACATATTTTTTCAAACAGTTCATTTATTTTAATTAATCGAATGAACTCCTTGAAAAGTATCATTAGAATGATTTGAAGATGCTAGGAGTTTGCCTTTTCACTGTTCTTCCACTGCTGCGGAATTCCATGTAAAATGCAGTTTCTTATATCTACCCTCGGCACATGCGCAACCACACAAAAACAACTTTTTCTACTTCATTTAACATTAAGTAAAACATTTTTTTGCTGTTCGTACTGATCATTTCATTGAAGATTAAATGAACTACTTTTTTTGCTAAGTTCATTGAAAAATAAATGAAGCGATCGCTTCATTTATTTTTCAATGAACTTAGCAAAAAAAGTAGTTCATTTAATCTTCAATGA
>JAAELO010000678.1 GCA_024226555.1 Desulfobacterales bacterium
ATTATGGCACTACCTGAGCCAGCAAAAGACACTGATGGTAAACATAGAAAGACAACAAAACAAATTGTTATAATTTTTTTTCCCATTACTTTCTCCTTTTGTTTTCCTAAGTTAGTGGTTTATCGTAAATGTGTTTTTAAGCATAACAATATGATTAACAGACCTGGGTATCATTCAATAGTTATTATCTAACTGGATATCATGCGGATATGAAGAATACATAGATCTGGGTATTACCTTTATATTTTCGAAATTATTGACTCAACTGGTTTGGAGAATATCCCTACCCAGCACGAAATTGCAAGGGGAAACAAAATGTATAGAATTTTATCTTTCATCTACATCCAAAACTGTTAGCACGATATTCAATTAAGCATACGAGATCAAAGCAAAAATTTACAAGATATTTAGAGATGAAAGATTAAATGTATTGAACTAAACCTGGTGAAAACAGGTAGTTGAACCAAGAGGGCCGTCTATGGGGATTGTATTGACTCGGTGGAGATCTGAAGGACCAGTACTTATTGCTTTTGAAGTTTTTTAAAGGAAAATTCCATTGTATTCATATTAAAATGGTTTCAATTTCGGGTTATCGCCATGCCGATTTAGTGCCATGACTCCAAGCAGGCGCAGCAATCCGTTTACGTTAATAACGTAACAAATCAAGATATCAGTTCTCCAATTTTGTCGGGTTATGAGGTGTCTTTGAGAATCGTTAGATTTAATCTTTCAAAAAAGCCTGGGCCGGTTTGTCTTTTGATTTTTAAGGATTTTTTCAAATCTCCATTTTTGCAGAACGGGCATTGAGAGATATTCAGTCCAGTCAACTCCTGCATGAGTTCCTTCACTGATTTGTTTGGCGTTTTCTCCGGTACATTATTCTGCTCCAGAATCGCTCGACATTTTATCATGTTATTTTTTTTGGAACGATTTGCCAGAAAACCAAAATGACGGATTCGCATAAACCTTTTAGGCAGAGCATGAAGAAGAAACCGTCGGATAAATTCATTGGCTTTGAGAACCATGGATCTTTTTTCAGCATGTTTGCGATCTTCATAAGAAAATGTGACTGCATTATTTTCCATATCCAATATCCGATTGTTTGAAATCGCAACCCGATGAGTATAGCGTCCCAGATATTCCAACACTTGCTTGGGTCCACCAAATGGTTGTTTTGAATAGACAACCCACTTTTTTAAATACAATTGTTTTTTCAATTCTCGAAAGCCTGTATCGGCATCAGTCTTTGCATCTTTATCATGAAAAATGAGCTCGTTGTTCTGAACTGCCGTTTCCATCTGTTCCATAAATTTGCCTCGAAAAACCTTTGATAAAGCTTTCACCGGAAACAGATACTTTTTCTTAGAATGTATCCATCGTTTACCATCATGAGAAAGATATCCTGCCGGTATCACGCAGTGCAGATGAAAATGGTCACAAAGTTTTTGATCCCACGTGTGGAGAATGGCTGTAAAACCAATCTTTCCACCCTCTTTGTATCTGGATTGTGGATTATGGGCAAATTCGTTCAACGTGGCTGATACGGCTCCAAACAGAATATTCAGCATAATCTTTTTGTTACGAAGGATGATTCGATTAAGTTCATGTGGCAGGGTAAATACATTATGAAAATATGGGACAGGAAGAAGTTCAGCCTGCCTTGCCTCAATCCACCTGGCCTTGGTAAGAGACTGACATTTTGGACAGTGCCGGTTACGGCAAGAGTTGTAAGAATTTTGTGTTTTCCCACATGAGGTGCAAACCTCAACATGTCCTCCTAAATAGGCTGTCCGGCAAATGACTATGGCATTCATAATCTTATAATGTTCTAAGGGCATGGAGTGAGATTCTATATATGCCTTACCGTACTTGCAAAAAATATCGGCCAATTCTGGTGTTGAGCCTTTTTTGTCACGAGGTTGATTAATTATTCTGGTCATGGGGAGCCTCCACCGCAGATTCATACATATCAAAGGGACTTTTTATGTCTTTGATGCGGTTAGCAGTCAATCGCAAATAAATCATTGTTGTCGAAATGGAACTATGCCCCAGAAAAGTTTTTATGGAGTACAAATCAACACCATCTTCAAGAAGGTGTGTCGCAAATGAATGTCTCAGAGAATGGATGCCCCGGCCACGTGTAAGACCGGCTTTATTCTTTGCCGCATTAAATATTTTCCATGCCCTGTTTCTGGTTAAAGGTTTGTGAGGATTGCCTTGTGGATAAAACAGGTACTCTTTGGGATGATACCGTTTCCAATAGACTTTTAAATCTTTTATCAGTTTGTCTGACAGCAGAGTGTATCGGTCTTTATTTCCTTTGCCCTGTTCGATTCTAATCAGTTTACGATTGGACTCAATATGCTCAGGCTTTAACGAGGTCAGTTCACTTACACGCAACCCTGCAGAATAAGCTGTAATGAGCATCATTCGGTCACGAAGGGTATCAGTCGCATCAAATAACTTTATTAGATCTGCTCGGCTGAATATAGTAGGCAATGTCCTTGTATGTTTTCTTTTTGGAATTTTGAATTGAATATTCTGATCACGCAAAGTGGTTTTATAAAAGAAATTCAAGCCAGCCGCCATGCAATTGCAACTGCTCCACTTGAGCTTTTTCTCTTCTTGAAGATAGAGCAAATACTCCCAAACCTCCTCTTCACTGATAAGATCTGGAGAACGATTATAATACTTGGCAAGATCTTCAACCGCGTGGACATAAAGCCTTTGGGTGCCGCTTGAAAATCTGCGAAGCTTCATGTCGTTAATCATTTTTTGTCGTAGTGGTGTCATTTGGGTCTCCTCTGTTATGGGTTAAAAATTACAGAAGAGAGATATCCCAATTCATTGTGCTATTCGAGATTAAATCGATGGAACAAATTAAAAGAATTGGTGTTGACTGGGTGGGACACCACCGCGTAGCGGTTTAGTTCAATAATATATAATCATGCTTTTTAGCAGAAAGGGACAAACACAAGATATGGGGTTTGAGCTGTGATTGAAAATCCCCTAACTGCGCACCTAAACCGAATTATGATTAATGCAAGTATTTGTAACTTTTGCATTTGGAAAATTCCGGACTTATAGACAAAGTCTTCTCCCAATTCCTAATTTATAAACCCTTAAAAATAAGAAATTTTGG
>JAAELO010000679.1 GCA_024226555.1 Desulfobacterales bacterium
CAAGCAATTTTTTGGGCTAAAGTGGCCAAAAAAATAAAAAAATTCACACTTGTTGGAAGGTGCACAACTATGTGCATTGCTTTGCTATGGCCCAGCCGGCCTCAAAAGTGAGCCAGGAGTGACCAAAACGGGCCCACCCGGGGCCACTTTTGCCAACTTTGGAGGCACTTTTGGCTGGCATGCCTTTGCTCCATTTTACGTGTTTTTATCAGGTTTTCGTGAACATTTGTGCATTTTTTGCTGAAAATTCATGGAAAACCAACGAAAATTAAGCAACTTGTACCAAAAATTACGAATATTGCACAAAAACATAGAAAAGGTGCTTAGAAGTGCGTAAAAATGCGTCAAGTGAGACCCAAAATGGTCCAGCCGGCGTCAAAAGTGAGCCAGGACGGACCAGAATGGGCCCACCTGCGGCCACTTTTGCACACGTTGGAGGCACTTTTGGCCAGGGCATTCCTTTGCGCGTTTTTACGCATTTTTATAAGGTTTTCGTGAACATTTGTGCGTTTTTACTGAAAATTCATGGAAATCCACCAAAAAGTCGGCAAATTGCACCACAGATTATGAATATTGCGCAAAAACACA
>JAAELO010000680.1 GCA_024226555.1 Desulfobacterales bacterium
ATTGCATAAATAACTATGGGGAACCTCTAATAATTAGAATTTTTGATGAAATACAAGGCATGACCAAAAATAACGAACCGATTTTACAACAGTTTTTTTTGGTAATAACGAAGTATTTCGCAAAAAGAGCAGTTATTAGAGGTTCCCTTAAATAGTTTGGTCAAAAAGCACTTATTAGAGATTCCCCGAATTTGAGAAAACAACAGAATCATTTAGTATAAATTTATTTGATTTTAAAGAGAAAGAGGAATTAAAATATGGAGTGCTTAGCATGCAAGGAATTAAATGGTGAACAAATAGAGGGATTAAATTCTCAGCTTTTGTGTGAAGATTGTTATATTGACCAACTTTGTGATTCAAAACCAGTCTGTAACCCATGGTCAGAATATTTATCAACACGATCGGGGTTTGAAGTTGATAAAAATGTTATTCAAGAAAAAAAGATTAAATCTATCGAAGAACTGTTGCAAATGATTTATAGCTTAGGTGCTACAGATGCTGGAATTATATCAACAAATGAAATTGAAATAAGAGATGAACTTGCACTATTATGCGAAAATCCCAGGTGTGAAAATTTTGGTACTTCATTTAATTGTCCTCCTCATATTAGTGGACCTGATGGCTTCCGTAAGTTAATTAGAAAATATAGTGAAGCGATTGTTTTCAGGCTATTAGTTCCATCAGAAATAATGTATTCCCACCAGAGGATTGAAATATTCAGGCTTCTACATGAAATCGGAGCTACCATAGAAGAAGAAGCTAAAAAATTGGGGTATATAAATTCAAAAGCATATGCTGGTGGGTCTTGTAAAAAACTTTTTTGTAGTGATCATTTGAGTTGTAATATTTTATCAGGAAAAGGAAAATGCAGAAATCCTGAAGTAGCAAGGCAATCCATGTCTGGTTTCGGAATTAATGTATCAAAACTAATGGTAAGTGCTGGTTTGGAAATTGACCCTTCTAATAAATCTGTTAAAGAATCGTGTGGTATGATTTTAATTGGCTCTTAGTTTTAAAATTTGAAGGGCTTCATTCTTACTCATGTTGTTTTTTTGGCAAGATGTCAGATTGATGACAAAGAGGTGATTGCAAAGATAATATTCTGTTACATTTTTTTGCCCTTTAATTTGTATACATAGGCAAGTAATTCAGCTACAGCTTTATAGAGGTCTGCAGGTATTTCATCACCTATCTCAACTATTTTATATAAATTTCGGGCCAGACTTTTATTTTCAACAACAGGAACCCCCGCTTCACGAGCTATCTCTTTAATTCGGGCAGCCACAGTACCAGCTCCTTTTGCAGTTACAAATGGAGCCCTGCCCGTTTCCGGGTCATATTTTAGAGCAAGTGCAAGATGTGTAGGGTTTGTAATTATAACATCAGCTTTCGGTACTTCTGCCATCATCCTCTTCTGCGAGGCTTCATACTGAAGTTGTCTAATTCGGGATTTAATCTTAGGATCACCTTCAGATTGTTTAAGCTCTTCTTTAACTTCCTGTTTGGTCATTTTAATTTTTTCTTCATGTTGCCATTTCTGGAATGCATAATCCAAAATTGCAACAATAGCCATTGAGAGAACAACCCATAAGAAGATCTTGAAAGTTAGTTTTAAAAGGAAAAGAAATATCATGGCAACATTATGGTCATAGAGACGCATAATATGGACCATTTCATCTCTTACAGCTAAATATGTTAATCCACCAATTACAATAAGTTTCAATATACTTTTAACCATCTCCATAAAGGATTTTAATGCAAACATCCTCTTGAAACCATTTATGGGGTCAAGCTTAGTAAAGTTTAAACCAATAACTTTCCATGAAACAAAATATCCAACCATCATATAATTAGTAAATACAGCGGCAAGAAAAATTCCGGCAAGTACGGGCGCAAGTACAATAAGAAATTTTGAGGTAAATTGATATAAAAGACCAAGGCAATGCGATGAAGTAAACACAGGAATTGAATCAAAAGAAAAGCTTCCGATTAAAATTCTTGAAATATTTTCATACATGTAAAAACCGAAGTAATTTATTACAATTACCCCTGAGAGCAGGACAAATACAGATGGTATCTCCTGGCTCTTTGCAACATCACCCTCTTTTCTGGCGTCTAAACGACGCTTGGCGGTTGCGGTTTCGGTTTTTTCCTGCATGTTGTCTTCGGCCATGTCTCGAATAAAAAAGCTATATAAGTACAAAACGAAGTTTTTTACTTATATAGCTTTTTTATGAGCCTCTTTAAGACTGTTTGATATTCATAACGTCTTAAATAAAAAATTAATGTTTTTCTAATTTTTTATGAGTGCTTCCCAAAATAAAAAACTAAGCAAAATATAAAACCACGTTTCTGTTTTTAGTGCTTTTTTATGTACCTCCTTTAGTTCTGTTAGATTCAAATAACGTCTCAAATAAAAAATTAATGCTTTCCTAATTTTTTATGAGTGCTTACAAAATAAAAATTAATGCTTTTCAAATGTTCTTTTTTTATCATTGAAACAAATAACAGATTTATTTAATTTTATTACAAATCCCTAAGCAGCCATCCATCTCATCAAATTATGTAAAAGATCGCTAAAATCTGAGACAAAGTTTCGTTCAACTATAATTATAATTTGAAAACAAACCCCAATCATAGCTAATCCAACAGCAATTTTCAAAGGAAATGCTACGATCATAATATTCATCTGTGGTACAAATTTAGCGCATATTCCAAAAGCAGCGCTCGTGCATAGAAGAGCTGCTATTGCAGGAGCCCCGATTTTAATTCCAAGGGGAAAAATCTCAGCTGATAGTGCTATTATCTTTTGGGCAAAACCAGCATGAATCGTAAAAACACCAACATTTATAATGCTAAAACTATCAACAAGGGCCATTATCAGAATGTGATGCCCACCAATAGCAAGAAAAACCAACATTGCAATCCAAAACGATATCTGCTCAGTAATGGAAACATTGTCACCGGACTGTGGATCAACAACATTGATCATTGAAAAACCCATTTGAAATCCTATGACCTGACCTGCAAGCTGAATAGCAGCAAACAAAAATCTTACTGTAAGACCAAGTAACATACCGATCATAAACTCAGAAACCATAAGTATAACTGTTTGAACAGCATCTTTAGGAAACAGAGCAGGATCAACTTTAACAACTGGGAACAGGACAAAAGTAAATATGAGTGCAAGCCCCATTTTAGCAAGTGGAGGAAAAACCGGTGAGCCAAGTATTGGAAACAAAAACAGAACAACGCTAATTCTAATAAGAATTAAAGTAAAAACTCTGATTTCATCCGGTGAAAAATTTAGTATTTCCATCTATTATTTAATCTCAATTTATCAGAGTTACTATCTGATATAAAATGGAATATTAGTTATTACATTATTTGTAAAACTTGTAATTTTCTCAAGCATCCAGGGAGCAAAGAATAAAAGTCCTAAAAAAACAGCCAGAATTTTAGGAATAAATGTAAGTGTCATTTCCTGTATAGATGTTACAGCTTGAAAAATACTGATTATGAGACCAACAATTAAACCCAGCAAAAGCATCGGCGCTGATATTAAAAGGGTTAACATAATCCCCTCTTTTGCAAAACTAACAACAAATTCTGGTGTCATTTTTTATACCCCGAAACTTTTTATCATTGAACCAATTAAAATGTTCCACCCATCAACAAGAACAAAGAGCATTAGTTTAAATGGAAGTGATATCATAACAGGGGGGAGCATCATCATACCCATTGCAAGCAGTACACTTGCAACAACCATATCTATAATAAGAAAAGGAACGTAAATAACAAAACCAATTATAAAAGCTGTTTGCAGCTCACTAATAACGAATGCCGGAATTAAAACGAGAAGGGATACATCATCCTGGGTTTGCGGTTTATCAATTTTGGCTGACTTAACAAACAGGGCGAGGTCTTTTTCCCTTGTATTTACCAACATAAATTTACGAAGAGGTTTTTGAGCATTTTCAAAAGCTTTTTTGTAAGTAATTTTTTCATCCAGATAAGGGCTGAGTGCATTATCATAAATATCTGTCCATACAGGTTTCATGATAAAAAATGTAATAAAGAGAGTTAATCCAACTACTACCTGGTTTGGAGGAGTTGACTGGGTTCCAAGAGCCTGCCTTAAGAAGTGAAAAACGATTAAAATCCTTGTGAATGATGTCATAAGGATCAAAATTGCCGGGGCTAAAGAGAGAATAGTTAAAAGGGCTATAACTTCTAACGCGACAGCTACATCTCCTGGTTCACTTGCTTTATCAATACCTATTTTGATTGATGGAATTGGGAATTGCTGAGCTTCTGCATAGTCCGGAATTAAAAACCCGGATATTAGAAAAGATAGCAAAACAGCTAAATAAGTTAGAGTACGAAAGTTTTTCAATTTCAATAGATACTTCATATTTAGATCCTTAATTATCTTCCGTTTCTTTTTCTGCTTCCTTATTCAGTGCTTTTTTAAGAATGTTTTTAAAGAATTCCGGTTTTTTTTCTTCAGGAAATTGAAATTCACTACTGTCCTTCAGAGTTGCAATTTGATTAATACTTTGAGGAGTTGAACCAACTAAAAGTCTCTCTCCCATAACCTCAATCAGAATTATTTTTTCTTTTGGTGAAATATGATGGGTTGCAAGTGTTTTTATTGTACCAGATGCTTGTGTGCCAAACTTATTGGAGAGTCTTTTCATTAAATAAAGGATGCCTATCATTAAACCTAAAACGATAAGTAGCATTCCAATAACCTGAAAATACATAGTAAAACCAAGATCTGGATTCATTTTAATTCACCTAATCTTAAAAGCATTATCCAAGACTTCTGACACGTTCCATTGGTGTAATTATGTCTGTAAGTCTTACTCCAAACTTCTCATTTACAACAACAACTTCACCCCTTGCTACAAGTTTTGTATTGATGTAAATTTCGAGCGGTTCACCTGCAAGTTTGTTCAGTTCTATAATAGAACCCTGCCCAAGTTGCAAAAGATCATTAACAAGCATTCGACTACGTCCAAGTTCAACAGAAAGCTCAAGTGGAATATCGAGAATAAAATCAAGATCCTGATGTGTTTGAACCAGATCTTCATCCTCTTCTCCCTCACCTTCCTG
>JAAELO010000681.1 GCA_024226555.1 Desulfobacterales bacterium
ATTGGTATAGAAGGAATTGATATAATATTTGGAATGATTCCATGTTCAAAATCGATAAATGAAACAACTATGAGAATAGAAAAAAAACTGACATTAATAAAGAAATCATATGTAATCCCAAATTTTTTATAAAGCAAAATAAAACTTATAGCCGACAACAACTCGATCAACGGATATTTTACAGAAATTTTATTATTACAGAATCTGCATTTTCGGTTTAAAAATATAAAACTTATAACCGGAATGTTATCAAACCATTTTATTTTTCTATTGCATGATGTACATGAGGAACCAGGTCTTATTAAAGATTTTTTTAAAGGAATTCTATAAATACATACATTTAAAAAACTACCAATACATAAACCGTACATAATTAACTGAAATTCTATATACATTTTAACACCTTTGGGGAACCTCTAAAAATTAGAAATTTGATTGAAATACAAGGGTGAGAAATAAAAAACGAGTCGATTTTACAACAGTTTTTTATTTCGAACAACACAGTAGTTCGGTCAAAGTGCTGTTTTTAGAGATTCCCTTTTTATTATTTTCACTAATATATTTCACACTAATTTTTTATGAGTTCTTTTATACCTTAAGAAAGCTCTAATTCAAATATAATAAAAAAATTTAAAATGTATATTGTAAAAAGCAAAAGCTGTCTTATAATATTATACTGCAATTTTAATTAAGTTTTTTTTACAAGAATTTTAAAGGAATGATTAATAGATGGCTGAAACAGATAAAGATGATCTGATAAGAATAATTGAAGAGAGTGACAATGAAGACATTGAAATTCCAACAGTAATACCTTTAATGCCTGTAAGAGATGTGGTTATTTTTACAGACATGCTTCTGCCTCTTTTTATTGGAAGAGAAAAATCAGTTCATGCGGTTGAAGAATCCTTTGAAAAAGACAAGTTCCTGTTCCTTGCAGCTCAAAAAGACTCAAACGTTGAAAATCCCGGTATTGACGACATATACAAAGTTGGAACGGTTGCAAGAATCTTACGAATGTTAAAACTGCCTGATGGTAGAATAAGAGCTCTTGTTCAAGGTGTTGCTAAGGCAAAAAATGTTGAATATGTTAGAAAAAGATCGTTCTTTAAAGTAAAAATTGAATTGGTTGATGAAGACCCTGAAACTGAAGTAGATCTTTCAATCGAAGCATTAATGCGTAATGTTAGGGAAAACTGTGAAAAAATTCTGTCTTTAAGAGGAGAGTTTTCAAGCGATATAAATTCTGTTCTTGAAAGTATCGAAACTCCTGGTAAATTAGCAGACCTTGTAGCTTCTAACTTAAAGCTTAAAGTTGAAGATGCTCAAAAAGTTATGGAACTAACCGATCAGATTGAACGCCTCAAAACTGTTAATGAATTTTTAACACGTGAAGTTGAGCTTTCTGCTATGCAGGCAAAAATTCAATCCGATGTTCGTGATGAAATTTCAAAAAGTCAGAGAGATTATTATCTACGTGAACAAGTTCGTGCAATTCATAAGGAACTTGGTGAGTTTGATGAAAAAACTCAGGAGATAGATGATTATAAAAAGAATATAAAAAAAGCAAAAATGCACGAGGAAGCCGAAATTGAAGCTTTCAAACAACTAAAAAGACTTGAGCAGATGCACCCCGACTCTTCTGAAGCATCCATTGTAAGAACATATCTTGACTGGATTGTTGAAATTCCATGGAGTAAATCAACAAAAGATCTTTTGGATATAAAACGTGCAAAAAAGAAACTCGATTCAGACCACTATGGATTAGAAGATGTTAAAGACCGCATTCTTGAATATCTAAGTGTGAGAAAATTAAATCCAGATACAAAAGGGTCAATCCTTTGTTTTGTTGGACCTCCTGGGGTTGGTAAAACTTCTTTAGGTCGTGCTATTGCAAAAGCTATGGACAGGAAGTTTGTAAGAATTTCATTAGGTGGAATGCATGATGAAGCAGAAATAAGAGGCCATAGAAGAACATATATTGGAGCTTTACCTGGAAGAATTATCCAGGGTTTAAAACAATGTGGTTCAAATAATCCTGTTTTTATGATGGATGAGATCGATAAAATTGGTTCAGATTACAGAGGTGATCCTTCTTCTGCTTTGCTTGAAGTTCTCGACCCTGAACAAAACGATACATTTAGTGATCACTACCTGAATTTACATTTTGACCTATCAAAGGTTATGTTTATTTTAACAGCAAACCATACAGATACTATTCCTACAGCCCTTCTTGACAGAATGGAAATTATAAATATTTCTGGTTATACTATTGAAGAAAAAGCTATTATAGCAAAAAAATACCTTATTCCAAGACAGGTTCAGGAAAATGGATTGAAGAAAAACAATCTAAAGCTAAACAAAGGTTCCTTAACTCAGGTTATTAATGAATATACTTCAGAATCAGGTGTTAGAAATTTAGAAAGAACCATTGGTAAGGTATGTAGAAAAATTGCAAGAAAAATTGCTGAAGGCGATGATAAAGGCTATTCAATAGATAATAAGGAATTAGTCAAATATCTTGGTCCACCGATCTATATAAATGAGCTTGATCAGGAAAAGAGTCAGGTTGGCCTATCAACCGGACTTGCCTGGACTCAGGTTGGTGGTGAAGTTCTTTATGTTGAAGTTACTCTTCTTCCAGGTAAAGGCGAATTCATAGTAACAGGCCAAATTGGAGATGTAATGCAGGAATCTGCCAGAGCTGCCATAACTTACGCCAAGGCAAATCTTAATAAATTTGGTTTTGAAAGTAGTTTCCTTGATAGTCATGATATTCATATTCACGTTCCGGCAGGAGCAATCCCAAAAGATGGGCCCTCAGCTGGTATAGCAATAGCTACATCTATTATTTCTGCAATAACAAAAGTACCTGTAAAAAGAACAGTTGCAATGACTGGTGAGATTACATTAAGAGGAAGAGTCCTGCCAATTGGAGGTTTGAAAGAAAAATCATTAGGTGCAATCAGATCAGGTATTAAAACGATAGTTATTCCTGAAAAAAATCTTAAAGACCTTTCTGATGTTCCTGACAATGTGAAGGAAAAAATAGATTTTATCATGGTCAAAGATACAATAGAGGTACTTGAAATTGCTCTTGGTAAAAAATTCATGAAAAAAATTAAGAGTTAGTATGTATATTCTTGCTGCAGATACATCAACTAACTGCTGCAGTGTAGCAGTTAGTTGTGATTATAAGGTTGTTTCTGAAACTATACTTGATGTAAAAAGCACTCATTCAAAACATCTCCTTACGTTAGTGAATCAAACACTTTCAAATGCTGATATTGAGCTCAATGATATTGAATTATTTACAGTTGCAAGTGGTCCTGGGAGTTTTACTGGTCTAAGAATAAGCATGAGTGCTTTTAAAGGAATGGCTTTATCTCTGGATAAGCCACTTATTACAATATCATCATTAGAAGTATTATCAGAACAAACAACTTTTCATACAGAATATCTTTGCCCTCTAATTGATGCCAGAAAAAATGAATTTTACTATTCACTTTATAAAAACAATAATGGAAAATCAGAAAAGTTAATTTCTGAAAATGTAGCTTCAATAGAAAATATTTTAAATTCGATAGATAAAAGCTGCACTTTTACTGGTAATGGTGTGAATTTTTGTAAAGATGAAATAAAAAGAACGAATAAATCTTTTCAGTTTACAAAATCGTATGATAGAAAAATCAGATCGTCAGTATTAACAGAACTTGCTTATAAAAAATATATACAGAAAAATGACAATGAATTAGTTAAATCTACACCTTTATACATACGAAAATCTGATGCAGAATTAAACCTTTTCAAATAATTTATATACTAAATATTCATCCTAAAACAACCATTAGTACTAACTAAATTGATAGTTTATCATCTTAATTTTCAACTTCTATTATTTGTATGTTTATTGCCATAAATACTATATTATGTTAATTATTTAGGATATTATTTTTGGATTAGATAACTCAAGTCGCAATAGTCTTTTATATAAATACTTTTTTAAAACAATATACAGAAAAACAAATTATGTGATGCACTTCATAGTAATTGATTGTTTACACGGTTATAAGAGATAGTAAGTTAAATTTATAAATCAAAAACCGGAGGAAAAATGACAAATCATATTAAACCGATAATATTAATCCCATTGTTAATATTTTTCCTTACTCAGGCTCTTTTTTCTCAGACAAGAGAAGAGTTTGAGCAATATCAGAAAGAGCAAATAGGGGATTTTAAAAAATATAAAGATGAAAGAGATGGAGACTTCATTAAGTTTCTTAAACATAACTGGAAAGAATACGATGTTTTAGATGGTAAAAAAAGGGATAAAAAGCCTAAACCTGTTGTCATTCCAAAAGCTACGCCAAAAAAAGTTCCCAAAAATGTAATATCAAAAGCAAAAAAAATAAAAAAAGTTGTTGTTCCTAAATTTGTTCAGAAAAAACCTGTTATAAAGAAACCTCAAGTGAAGATTGAGCCTCAGAAAAAGCTGGATATTATCAAAATGAGTTTTTACTCAACAGATTTTACAGTTTTTGTTGACCCCAAATATAAAATGTCTCCAATTTATACAATAAATAAGAAGGCAATTAGTGATTTTTGGGAAAAGATGAGTCATTCTGAGTATGAATCCTTTTTAAAGCAGGTATTAAGTTATAAAAAGCAATTGAAACTTAATGACTGGGGATATCATTACTTCCTCTTAAATATTGCCAAAAAAATTGTAAATCAGGATACATATGCGAAATTGTTTGTTTGGTTTATGTCCACAAAATCAGGATATGAAACCAGAGTTGGGTATGATAAGGACAAAATATATTTTCTGCTTCCTTCAAAATCCAAACTTTACAGTATACCTTTTTTAACATTATCCGGTAAAAGATATTATGCTGTATCGTTTGATTCAAAACCTGATAAATTCCGATCAATCTATACTTACGCTGGAAAATATCCTAAATCAAACAAACAGATGGATTATACTCTATCAGATCTACCTGCATTCAAAAAAAATCTTAGAAAAAAATATCTAAGATTCAAATATGATAGAAAAAATTACAATGTTAGTGCCTTATATAACAAAAACCTAGTGAAATATTTTGAATATTACCCTCAAACAGATCTTAAAATATATTTTGAGGCTAAAGTACCTGCAGAAACAAGATACTCTCTTTTAAAAGAGTTTAAATCAATCTTAAAAAATAAGAATGAAGTTGAAGCAGTTAGTATTTTACTTAGATTTGTTCAAAAAGCATTTCCATATAAAACTGACGATAAGCAGTTTGGACGTGAAAAATATCTTCTACCAGGAGAAATGTTATCTTATCAATTTTCAGACTGTGAGGATAGATCCATATTTTTCGCCTATCTTGTTAAAGAACTTGTAGGACTAAATGTAGTTGGCCTGTTTTATCCTGGTCATGTTGCGACAGCTGTTCAGTTTAATTCCAAGGTTCCAGGAGATTTTGTAAAAAGTAACAATAATAAATTTGTAGTATGTGACCCAACTTATATTAATGCTGGTATAGGAATGGCTATGCCTCATTTTAAAAATAAGAAACCAAGTATTATTAAGATTGGTAAATATTAACAAAAAATTGTAATATATTTATTTAGTAAAATTAAAAAGGAGAATTTCAAAATGAAAAAATTATTACTTATTGCAACTGTATTGATGTTAAGCTCATTATTGTTAGTAGGTTGTGGAGATTCAAAACCAGAGTCAGATTTACCTGACTGGGTAGATAACCCTTCTCTTGAAGGCGGTATTTCGGCTTCTGGTTCAGCAAAAATTGGTGCAGCTGGAAGAAATTTTGCTAAAACTGAAGCTTCAGCCCAGGCACGAGATGAGATTGCCAGACAATTGGGTGTAAAAGTTAAAAATATGGTTAAGAACTTTGTTCAGGTTTCAGGTGTTGGTGATGATCAGGCAGTTGATAAAGCTACAAGCCAGGTTTCCAAGCAAGTAACTTCACAACTTCTTAATGGTTCAAAAATCACTAAAGTTTTTGTTGATAAAACAGCTAAGCCAAAGGAACTTTATGTTCTTGTAGTTCTTGATCCAGCTTCAATTGCTAATGCAAAAGCAGCTATGAAAGCAGCTGTTAAAACAAGTTTTAAAAATGACAGAGCTCTATGGCAACAATTTCAAGCAAAAAGAGCAGATCAGGATCTTGATAAAGAGATTGAAAAAGAATTCAAAATGAAGTAATAAAAATATAATGTTTTAAAGTCAGACAGCTTTAGAGCTGTCTGACTATTTTTTTTTCTAATGCCATTCAGCTTTATTTATAACAATTCTATTACAATTGGAGTTTTAAAGTGAAAAATTTACTATTATTTTTTGTATTGTCGGTTTTTCTTCTATCTTCATGCACTTTATTAGGTGGTTTTAGTAATAGAAGGCCTGATTGGATATTAGACTCCTCCGTAAGTGGTAAAATATCGGCTGTTGGAAGCTCAATGCCACATATAAGAGGATTAGATGCTCAGAGAAAGCTTGCTCAAAGTAGAGCTATTGACAGCATAGCATCTCAACTTGGTGTTAAAGTTTCAAGCATACTACTTACTACACAAACAGGTAATTACAATTCTGCAAGCTCAAGTATGCACTCTGAAAGCAGGCAGGAAGTTACTGGCAATGTCGTAAAAGCAATTATTAAGGGAACATGGCAGGATCCTAAAACAAAAGAATTTTTTGTTTGGATGGTACAGGAATGATTAAAATAAAACCATTATTTACTGTATTTATTTTAATTCTTCTAACGGTTACTGTTAATGCACAATCTTTTGAAGATTTCGTAAATGACCGTGATAAAGATAACCAAAGATTCAAATCAAGTTTCAACACCTACAAAACAACTATTGATAAAGAGTTTGATGAATATAAAAAAATAGTTAATGAAGAGTATAAAAAATATACAAAAAATCTTTCTAAACACTGGGGTAAACCAGTTCTAAGTTCACAAAAAATATGGGTTGAATACTCAAAAGACATGCGAAGTAGAAAGACTGTGGATTTTGGACGAGGTGTTATAAAAATAAGTGTTATAATTCCAGAAAATGACAGATATTATAATAAAAAAATAAATGATCTTCTTGCTGATCTTCTAACAGAAAATACAAAAACAGCATTCAAAAGAGATCCTATATCTCAAAATATTGAAAGAAGAATAAAAAAAAAACTTTCAAATGTAATAAGCTCAAATATAAAAAAAAATCCTATCGTAACAGATATTTTCTTTAAATCTCCCAAACCATCTAAAGCTAAAGTTAAAAGAAAAGTTAAAGAGATAAGAAAAAAAACTGTTGTTAAAAAACAACCCTCCAAAGTAAAAAACAGCGTAATTGTTAGCATCAAATTACGAATACCAAAAGCATTTAAAAAAAAAGCCAGGATCTACGTTCCAACTGTAAAAAGACTATCAAAAAAATGGAGAGTTGACCCAGCCCTAATCATGGCAATAATCCAAACCGAAAGTGCTTTTAACCCAATGGCTAAATCATATGTTCCTGCATATGGATTAATGCAAATTGTACCACGAAGTGCTGGCCTTGATACTTCAAAGGTATTATTTGGTAAAAGAAAATTACTATCCCCCTCTTTTCTATTCAATGGAACAAACAACATAAACGTTGGCTCATGCTATGTTAATATTCTTATGTATAGATACCTGAAGAAAATAAAAAATAAAAAAAACAGATTACTTTGTGCTATTGCTTCATATAATACCGGAGCAGGAAATGTAGCGAGAGCATTTATTGGTCATACAAATATAAATCAGGCATCAAAAAAAATAAACAGAATGAATTCAAGACAGGTTTACAATAGATTGATTAATCATCTTACCCATCAAGAAGCAGTACACTATGTAAAAAATATTACAAAAAGAATGAATTACTATAAAGGATTATAACTTATGTACAGATCATTCCTATTGGTATTTTTAATTGTTTTTTTAACAGGCAATACATTTGCTGCTAAAAAATTAGCTTTAATAATAGGTAATGGTGATTATAAAAAGTCTCCTCTTTCAAATCCTGTCAATGATGCAAATGATATGTCTAATGCTCTTCAAAAACTTAACTTTAAAGTCATCAAAAGAATTAATGCAGATAAGAAATCAATGAGAATAGCAATTCGTGAGTTTGGAGATGAGCTTTTAAAAACTCAATCAGTTGGACTTTTTTTCTATGCTGGCCATGGAATTCAGGTAAACGGTCAAAATTATCTCGTACCCATAAATTCTGAAATTGAAAGAGAAGATGAGGTAGCTGATGAATGTCTAAAAGCGTCTTCAGTTCTAAGAAAAATGGAATCGGCAAAAAATAGTCTTAATATCATTATTTTAGATGCCTGTAGAGATAATCCTTTTAAAGGTAGTTTTAGATCTGGAAATAGAGGACTTGCCGAAATGCAGCCGCCAACCGGATCTATAATTGCCTATGCCACAGGTCCAGGATCTGTTGCAGCAGATGGAAATGGACGAAACGGACTATATACTTCTAAACTTTTGAAACATATAAATACTCCAGGACTAACAATCGAGAGAATTTTCAAAAAAGTTAGGGTAGATGTTCTTAATGAATCAAAAAAGAAGCAGGTACCATGGGATCTTTCATCTTTAACAGGTGACTTTTATTTTCAAAAATCGAGAGCAATTAAAGTAGTAACACCTATCATACCAAAGGTAAAAAAACCTAAAATTGTCAAGCCTGAAATTGATAAACCAAAAGCAGTTGAATCTGTAATAATTAAAGGGTCTAAACCTGATTTTCTATTAACTGGCAGGATTGATAATTTCAAAAACAATGCTCTTTATTTAGAATTAAAATTAATTTCAACAGAAAGAATGAACAAAATTTGGGTTGGTCAAAGGAAGGTTAAAATAAAAAACAATAAAAAGAAAAGATTGAAATTTGTTATAAAGCAACTCTTAAAAGATGCTATAAATGAAGCTCTAATTTATCGAAATCAAAAGCGTTATAATAAACCACCTTTTATATCTGTTGGTAAAATTAACAACAGATCAAACAAAAAAATAGATGGGGAAAAATTAAAAGAATTTTTAGAAGAGCAGTTGTCAAGTTCTGAAAGGGTAGCTAATTTTAAAAGTAAGTTTAATATTAGAAATCCTCAAATGCCAAATCCACCAAGAAGACCACCTCCACCAAGAAAAAGACCGTCAAGAAGAAATTAGTCTTTACTACTACTCATTCCACTGAATTTTCTTATTTCAAACATTTGAGCTTCGTGGATAAATCGACCTAGTTTTTCTTCATAAAGCTTTTTCATCCCAACAAACATAATACCAGCAAACCCATACTCTTTTGTATGGTTTCCTTTAGTTCTCATTATTCTTATATTGGTAGAAATTGTAATTATTTCCTCTTTATCACCAGTATTATCTTTTAAGACTAAACCAACTTTGGCAACTTCACCTGGTTCAATATCCATTAAAATATTTCTTTCTTTTTTTATCCTTTTAGGGATTAATATTCCTAATCCTGAGATAGAAACATTATAAATATTAAAATCTTTACCAGTAAAGAAGGATTCGCCATCGTAAATCATTTTTCCAAGAACTTCAAATTTTGGACTAGGGGGTAATCTATAGGCAGATCGTATATTTATCTCTACGGGTTCTTTTTCATATTGTAATTCAATAGCAGCTATTGCATTCTGGTTAGAAAGTTTATAGTCACTTATAAATCTTAGTATTTTGCATTGATAACCAACCCTGAACTTAACAGCTAATTCCTTTTGAACAAGTGTTGTTATATGCATCTGTTGAAACTCAGTACTAGGTAGTATTTTTGGCGTTGATTGGGCTATTATTAATGATTTATTCGTAGAATTTGTTTCTAATATTATTGATGATCGAGTCATAGGAACTTCAAAATCAAGATTAAAAACAATCTCAACACCTACTCCAGACTTGAAATAATTTTCATTTTCATCAATCATGTTTTTCCTTAAGGACAGCTCTTTGATTTATGATTATTTTAACATATATTTCTGATTTTAAAAGGTCAAAACTTATTTTTATAATAATTAAAAATAGTAAATAAGGAAGGTTGTATTAATTCTTTTTTATAACTTGTTTATATTACAATAAATAAAAACACGAAATAGTAACTACTTCGTGTTTTTATTTATTTTCAATCTCTTAGTTTATAGCTTCTTTTAATGCTTTTCCAGGTACAAACTTTGGTACATTTCTCGCAGCAATCTGAATCTCTTTTCCAGTTTGAGGATTTCTTCCTTTTCTGGCTTCTCTTGCTACAGATTTAAAAGTTCCAAAACCTACAAGTGTAACAGAATCGCTATCTACAAGAGCTTGTTTAATTGTTTCAAAAACACAATCAACAGCTTTTTGAGCATCTTTTTTTGTCCCTAATACCTCAGAAACACTATTTATTAAATCACCTTTATTCATTTTTTCTCCCCTTGATAGTTAATAATTTATATCGTTTTTAAAAATTGTAATTTTTAGGAATGCCCCGATGACTTTGAAAATCAAAATCTTAAAAAGAAAATACGTTCTTGTTGCCTTAGTGTCAAGGAATAAATATTATAAGATCCAAAATAAACAGAGTTTACAGGTGTTTGACGATTTCAATTAATTTTATTTTGTAAAGAAAAATGTAACAATTCAAACTATTTAATAAACTAAAAACGTCTTAAACACTTATATTCACATACTCTTATCATTTAAAAAAAATATTTTTTTAAGTTATAACACATTCTCAATTTAAGTAATTTCTATTTTTTTTTACAAATAAATTATCATATGTTACTTATTGCTATCTATCAAAGTTTTATGTCTATCATAATTTATTTATATAAAAATAAATTGTTATTAATTTCTGAATAATGGAAGCTTCAAATAATTTGTAATTTAAATGAATTATATTAAGGAAGTTGTCTATTAATTTTATATCTTTTATTCAGATATTAAGGTAATCTGTTAAAACAAATGTTTTAATAATTAAGGAACAATAATTAATGAAAGTTGAACTGATTAATCCTTTTATAGTAGCAACTCTTAGTGTTCTTGAAACATCTTCCAGCATAACAACTAATCCATTAGATCCTTATGTAAAAAAAGATGATGTTGCTTTAGGTTGTGTTACAGGCTTAATCAATTTAAATGGTGAATATACTGCAACAGTTGCTATTACTTTTACTGATTCATGTATTCTTAAAATTGTTTCAAACATGTTTGGTGAAGAGATCACAAAAGTAGACGAGGATATTTTTGATGCAGTAGGTGAGCTCTCTAATATGATAGCAGGACAGGTTTCTTTAACAATTACCGAATTTGGAGAATCTTTAAAAGCAACTTTTGATAAAGTTCTTTCTGATAACAATCACAAGATTGAGCATATCGTTCAAAAACCTGTATTAGCAGTCCCTTTTAGTACAGAATCCGGAGAATTTACTATAGAAGTAAGTTTTAAAGAGTAAAAATCCTTTTCTTTTCACCAATAAATTATTAATTGCTTGAACTGTAGCAAATAGTATGTAAAATACAAACCAAATTTTAACTTTGTATTTTAGGTTTTTTAATGGTTCAAAATCAGATATCAGCTCGTCTTGGTAAAATAAATTATACGAATGTAGAACCTATATATTATGGTTTTTCAAATGGAATAAACACACCGGAACTAGATTTAATTGATCAACCACCAACTATTCTGAACAAAATGATGAAAGAGAATGGTCTGGATATAGGACCTGTTTCTTCCTTTGCTTACGCTTTGAATCATAATGACTGGTATATTATTCCCGGATTTTCTGTTTCATGCTTCAATGATGTAATGAGTGTTTTATTAGCAAGCAATTACAAAATTAAGGATCTAAATAACAAAAATGTAGCTTTTTCAAATGAATCTGCAAGCTCTGTAAATTTATGTAAACTGTTATTTCTAAATTATAATGTTGATCCTTTAATTACTACTACAAAGGTTGAATCCTCAAAAAGCCTTTCCTCAAAATATGATGCGGCATTAGTCATAGGTGATAGCGCTTTAAATGGAAACTGGAATAAATATAAATACATTTATGATCTGGGTGAACTCTGGTGTAAAAAAAGAAAAGTTCCTTTTACTTTTGCCCTTTGGGTTGTCAGAAAAGAATTTGCTATTAATAATAAAAAAGTTGTTCAAAACGTTATATCAAAATTAAACAGCTCTAAACAAATTGGATTAAAAAATCTTAGAACAATTGCAGATTTCGCTTCAGAGAAACTTGCAATTGATAAAAAGATAACTTTAAATTATTTCAATAAACTTAATTTTGATCTCGGTATTGAACAACAATCCGGTTTGCAAATGTTTTATGATGAACTTTTTCATAATAACCTTATACCTGAAAAAGTAACATTAAACTTTTTTGAATGAATCTCTTTCACTTAACCACTCAGTAATTTTTGGTACAAAAACATTTTGATACTTAGAACTTACATATATACCAATATGACCTGTATTTAAACATACGTTTTCAACGTCACTACTTCCAACTTCTTCAATCAATTTATCACATGCCTCTGGCGGAACAAGATGATCATTTTTTCCATAAAAGTTTAAAACGGGTATATTAATTTTTTTTAAATCTACCCTCCTGTCACCAACTATCAACTGATTTTTTATTAATAGATTTTTTTGATAAAGATCCTTAATAAACTGTCTGAAAGTTTCTCCTGGAACATCAGGACTGTCGAATATCCATTTTTCCATTCTAACAAAATTTTCAATAAAAGGCTTATTGTCAATATTTCTGGCAAACCCTTTATACTTATCAAGCATCAGTCTGGCAGGATTTAAAAGAAGGAATCCAAAATTCATAAGATCTCCAGGTATATTGCCATAATCATCAACCATACTATCAACATTTAAATCCTTCATCCAAACATGAAGAAGACCTTGTTTAGTATCAAAGTTTGTAGGTGTCACAGTTGTAATAAGATTTTTTATTTTATCTGTAAAAAGAGAAGCATATATAGCACTAAATGTCCCCCCCATACATATTCCCATTAAATTGATTTTTTGAACATTTTCTCTAACCCTTATGAAATCAACTATATTATCCATATAACCACAAACATGATCTTCGATTGTAAGGTATTTATCTTTCATAGAGGGATAGCCCCAATCTATCATATATAACTCCACACCCTTTTCGAGAAAATTCTTAACAATGCTTCTTTTTGGCTGTAAATCCAGCATTGTTTCTCTGTTGATCAAGGCATAAGTCACTAACAATGGAACGTTAACTTTTTTCTTTATCCCTTCAGGAACCTTATAATGCTTTAACTTTACTCGGTCTTCTGTATAAATTACTTCATAAGGAGTTTCACTAATCTTAGTATTTAATGGCTGATCTATCAGATCTTTCACTTTGTTAGTAATATTAAGAGAATTTTTAAAATAATTTGTAAAACCTTTTAATGTTTCATCCATTGACATATTCATAAATATTCACCTTTTTTATTTGTTTTTTTCAAGGGAATTGATTCTCTTTTTCAAATTGTAGATCTCTTTGTATAGTTCATCCATATCCTTATTAACCGGGACTCCAAAAACCTTAAGAACATCTTGAACAATATCATTTCTTGCTGTTCTAAATTCACTTAAAGATTCTACAGTCTTTGAGAATACTTTATTATATTTTTCAGAATGGAATAGATTCATATAGTTTTTTTCAAGCAATGTAAGCCATTTTTCATAGATTCTATCATCTTCCAGAGTAAAGCCTGCTGAAAATTCTGCGTTATCTTTTAAAAATTCAAGGGTTTGCTCTATTGGAATATAAAGCATATAAATGAATTCATATACTGAAGTTTGGAATATCAGATACTTATCAAGTGTTTGATTAATTTTTTCCTGGTAAGCGCGACTTAAACCGATCTGAGGTAATGAAAAAACCTTACTGATTTCGTTTTCATATAAATTTTTTACAAAAGAAAGAACAGCATCTAATTTTCCACTATCATGACTTTCGAACGTTTCATTTATATTATCATTTAGTATAGAGAAGTTTTTATTCAAATTATCATACGAGGATGTTAGAATTTCTGAAAATATATCAGAAAAATCATCAATATTTTTTTCATTATCTTTCTCAACAAAAGCTTTCCAGGATTTTATTGATTCTTTCATTGTATTATTAATTTGTTCGTTGATTTTACTCTGGTCATCAGAATTGTAACTACTAATAAAATTTTGGAATGAATTAAAAAATTCTTTATTATTACTGTCAAACCAATTATTAAAATTCGCCTTATCTCCCATATCAGATCTCCAATACAAAATGTTTAAGAGTTGAACAAAAGAACTTGAATCTAAATGATTTTTGATTTGTAATTATAGGGAATCTTTAATAACCGCCTATACAACAAAAGGCTTTAGTTTTGTTTATTTTAATCGAACTACTTTGTTATTACGAAAATAAAACTATTGTAATCATCTCGCTATATTTTCTAATGCAGAGATTTTATAAAACTAAAGCTTTTATAAACGCTGTATTTCAATCAAAATTCTAATTATTAGAGGTTCCCCATAGTGGGGCGCGACATTAATACGCAAACTATCATATTGTGTTTGTTTGTCCATAGGGAAAACTACTATTTTACATGAGATGATCATATCATTTTTTTTTAAATAATTTATACTTATGAGACAATTACATTACAGATAAAACATTTTTTTATTAAGCACTCAATTTGATTTAGGATAAATGAATTGTTGTTTTAGGTTTTATAAATAAGGTTCTGTATTAATTGAATTCAACTTTTAATAAAATTTCAAAAATTTCTTTTATAAAAAAAGTGAAATATTTAAGACTCTATAGAATTTTCTATTATTTAGGATTTTTATTCAACTTCAACTTCAACTTCATCATCAAACCCCATAAAATCATTTACACCATCTTTTGATGAGGCGACAACAATCCTATCGATTTCAAGGGTTTTTAGTTTGTTGTTAAGATAATGATTTAATATTTTTTTAAGTTGTTTGTTCATTTTTCTACTTTTAGCGAATGTCTTTACTTCTTTAAAGGTCAAAGAACTTAGGTACATTATAACGGCATCTCTTACCCTAGGATGAAGTTCATAGAAAACATGAACAAACTCCTTTTTTGTAGATGATATAATATAATCTATATCATCTACATCTTCAAAACATAGTTTGTAGTGTAAACATAAAAATCGTTCTTTTCCCCTTATTCTATCTTTATATAAATTCACAGCAATAGGTTTAAGATCAATCAAAATGTCTTTACTATCTATAGCTTCTTTTGTAACTGGATCAACCAACCTTTTCCATTCATATTTCTTGTTTTTTGATAGAAATTTCATCTTTTTCAAAGAAACAGAATCAAAAGTATAAACAACGGGTTTATTCACTTTCCAGCCAAGATCTTTTTCAATTGTTTTCGTTACAAACTCAATATCCAATTTAAATTCTTTTTCCCGAAGGTTCCATTTTCCTCTAATATCACCCTTATTCATTATAAGTTCTGATTCTTCTTCAGTAATTACAACTTGTGTTTCAAATGTTCCATCTATATTTAATGTCATTGTTTTAACAATATTTGGAGATTTTACTTCCCAGATACCTGCTATTTGTTCTTTATTTTTCTCTGTTTCACTTTTACATGAATAGAATGAACTCATACAAAAAATCATTATGAAGGCAAGATAGATATTTTTTTTCATTTTTATACCTGTATTAAGTGATTAAAATAGAATGTTATTTCAAGATACACTTTTAAGATGGTATGAACAATTGAAAATTTAGAGGTGAAACAAAAAAAGGTAATTGTTTTAACAATTACCTTTTTTTAAAAACGAAATGATTTAGATCTAACTACAGGATCCTGATGAACAGCTACCACCACAACCTGGTCCTAAATCGATATTAGAATCAATTTTAAAACCTGTTTGCATAAAATCAACTTTGATTGGTTTTGCTTGCTCAAGAAATTCTTTATCAACAACATACTCAAAATTGTCTACTGTGAAAACTTCATCTGTGTCTTTTGACTCATCCAGAGCCATTGCAAGGGAAGGACCAGCTCATCCGCCACTATTCAGGAAAATTCGAACAGGCATTACCTGCTTATCTTTAAAATATTCAGCAATTTGTTTTGATGCTGCTTCGGTAACTTCTACCATAAAAACTCCTCCAAAATTATATTATTTCTGTAATGCTTTTTTTTTATTTCTTTACATTATAGTTATCGAAACATCAAAATAAGCACAATTTCAACTTAATTATATCATTACTTCACATAAATTTAAACACTTGTATATAGTTTGTCAATTCTGATAGGAATATTTATTTATAAAAATAATGTGTAAGAGATTCTTTAATAAAATTGAATGTAATTTATAAATTTGACTTGAAACTAATCATCTGCTAATTGTCACGCAATTTATTAAATGAATTAATTTATATTTTATTTTCAAATATAAACATTGTTTGTATTAACTCAAAACCAAATAAGGATATAAAAAATGGAAAGAACTCTATCTCTAATAAAACCAGATGGTGTAGAAAAAGGCCTTATAGGCGAAGTTATAAAAAGATTTGAGAAATCAAATCTTAAAATAGTTGCTATGAAAAAACTACACCTTACTCAAACTGAAGCTGAAGGTTTTTATGCAGTTCACAAAGAACGTCCTTTTTTTGGAAGCCTTGTTGAATTTATGACATCAGGACCTATAGTTGCTTTGGTTTTAGAAGGTGATAATGCAATAAAAAGAAACAGAGACATAATGGGTGCTACAAATAAGGACGAAGCTGAAGAAGGAACAATCCGTAAAGATTTTGCAACAAATATAGAAAAAAATGTCGTCCACGGGAGCGATGCCCCTGAAACTGCGGTAACTGAAATTTGCTATTTCTTTAATAGTTTTGAAATAGCTTGCTAATATTTCAAAAAAATGGCGGGGTTAAACCCGCCATAGATAATTAATTATTACATATTATTAATATTTTATTCTTCAGATTTTAAAACTGCTAAAAACGCAGATTGCGGTATTTCAACCTGACCAACCATTTTCATCCTCTTCTTTCCTTTTTTCTGCTTTTCCAGAAGTTTTCTTTTTCTTGAAATATCACCACCGTAGCATTTTGCAGTAACATCTTTTCTAAAAGCCGTGACAGTTTCCCTTGATATGATTTTAGCCCCTATCGCACCCTGAATTGCAATTTTAAACATCTGTCTTGGAATCTCTTCTCTTAATTTTTTACAAGCAACTCTTGCATGGGAAACGGCTCTGTCCTTGTGTACTAAGTGCGCTAACGCATCAACCTTTTCTCCATTTATCAGAAAATCGAGTTTTGATATTATTGTTTCTCTATTGTCAATGAGCTCATAATCAAATGAACCATATCCCTGAGTTATACTTTTAAGTTTATCATAAAAATCATATATAACTTCAGCTAACGGAATTTCAAATATCATTTCAAGGCGTTCATTTGTGAGATACTGATAATTCTTGCTGATACCTCTTCTATCCAAACATAGCTTCATTACAGCTCCCATATATCTATCAGGAACAATTATAGCTGCTTTGATAAATGGTTCTTTAACATATTCAATATTTGCAGGATCTGGATAAATTGCAGGATTATCAATAATTTGAAGTTCACCATCTGTTGTTTTAACTTCATATTGGACAGATGGAGCGGTTAAAATAAGTGACATTCCATATTCTCTTTCAAGTCTTTCCTGGACAACTTCAAGGTGTAGAAGTCCTAAAAATCCACATCTAAATCCAAAACCCAAAGCTGCTGATGAATCCTTTTCGTATATTAAAGATGCATCATTTAGTTTTAATTTTTCCAGAGCAACTGTTAGTTCTTCATACTCATCAGATGCAACAGGATAAAGTGATGAAAAAACAACAGGGTTTGGATCTTTAAAACCATCCATCGATTGTTCACATGGGTTTTTAACAGTGGTTACTGTATCACCACATTTAGTATCACTAACAGTTTTTATCCCTGCTATTATATATCCAACCTGTCCTGCTTTTAACTCTTTCTGAGGAATTCTCTTTATTTGGAATAATCCAACCTCTTCAACCTTATATTCAGCATTATTTGAAGTGAATTTTATTTTATCACCTGCCTTAATTGTTCCATCAAAAACTCTTAAGTGAACGACAGTTCCTCTATATGGATCATAGTGTGAATCAAAAATTAAAGATCTAAGAGGTTTTTCAGCATCTCCCTCAGGGGGTTTCATTAAATTGACAGCACCTTCAAGAACATCAACAATACCAATTCCATTTTTAGCAGATGTTAGTATTACATCATCAGAGTCCAACCCAAGGTCCTCTTCAATCTGATTTTTCACCCAGTCAATTTCAGCAGATGGTAAATCTATTTTATTTATAACAGGTATAATTTCAAGATCATGCTCAAGAGCAAGGTACATATTTGCAAGAGTTTGTGCCTCAACTCCCTGACTTGCATCAATTATTAAAAATGCTCCTTCACATGAAGCAAGTGCTCTTGAAACTTCATATGTAAAATCGACATGTCCAGGAGTATCTATCAGGTTTAAAAAATATTTCTTTCCATCTTTTGCTTTATAAGGAAGGCACACAGTCTGACTTTTTATGGTTATACCACGCTCTCTTTCAATATCCATTGAATCCAATAGCTGATCTTGAAAATCTCTGTCTGAGATTATTCCACTTTCCTGAATTAACCGGTCTGAAAGAGTCGATTTCCCATGGTCTATATGCGCTATGATACTAAAATTTCTTATTTTATCCATTAAATTTTTTAAACCTGCTCTTTTTTAAATTAATCTTCATATTATAAAAAATTGACTTGCCATATATTATAAAATAACAATGTAAGGTATTTTTTTATTGTAAAAGGTTAAAATTACTATTACATTTATTTAATAAGTTATGTAATTACTTATTATTTAAAATTATTAAACATTCCTTTTTATCAATTGGAATTTTTCATGTCAACCGATTACGGGTAAAACAATAATTTTGTAACTATCTGGAAATTTTTTAAATGGAAACCCACGTTTTAATAGTCGATGATGATACAGCAATAAGAGAATCAATTCAGGAATATCTCAGTATAGCCAATTTTAATGCAAACTCAGTTGCAAGCGCTGAAGATGCAATAGACTATCTTGAGAAAAATCAAGTTGATATAGTTATCACAGATATTCTAATGACAGGAATGGATGGATTTGAATTAACCGATCTGATAAAGAAAAAATATGATTCTGAAGTTATTGTTATTACAGGATATAGCGCTGAATATTCCTATGAAGAGGCCATAAGCAAAGGTGCTAGTGATTTTATTTTCAAACCTGTTAGATTCGAGGAATTAAATCTAAGGATAAAAAGAGTTTTAAGGGAAAGAAATCTATCTAAAGATAGAATAGAAATGCTTGAAAAGCTGAAAAAACTCGCGATTACTGATGGTTTAACAAAACTATACAACTCCAGACATTTTTATATTCAACTTGACCTTGAGATAGAACGTTTAAAAAGATATAATCACCCACTCTCAATGCTCCTGTTAGATATTGATAATTTTAAGGATTACAATGATAAGTATGGTCATATTGATGGGGATAAAGTTCTTTTAATTATTGGAAAAATAATTCACGCTTGTCTTAGATCTATGGACTCAGGATATAGATATGGTGGTGAAGAATTCACAATTTTACTACCTGAAACCAACTGTGAGAAAGCTATTAAGGTAGCTAACAGAATAAAACAAATATTAGCAAAAGAAGATTTTATTGCTTCAAATGGGGATGTTAATAAAATAACAATGAGTACAGGTGTTGCAGAATATTATCCAAATGAAGATCTGAGAGAATTTATTAAAAGAGCCGATAAAGCTATGTATAAATCTAAAGATGATGGAAAAGATACTATTACAAGCTTAGCACATGAGAATGTTTCTAAATGACATTTAGTTCTCTTTTACCAGAAAATTTTCAAGCTTTGAAAAAATATTTTGTATTTCAAAACTCTGATCTTTGTGTATATTCTTTACCTTCATTAATCGTATGGAATAACCACATTTCAAACCCTAATTTTCTCGAAAAGAATGATCATCTATTTATTTCAAATGTTTTCCGCAATGATCCTGAAAAATCACATCTGATTTTTCCTTTATCTCTTAAAAATGAAGATTTAGACCCTCATTATTTATATGAAAGCGCAAAAGAACTTGGTTTTAATTCTTACTGGTTTATTCCCGAATATTATATTGAAAGTAATCAGAAAAAATTATCTGAATATTTTATTATAAAAGAACAGCCTGAATATAATGATTACATTTACAAATCAGAAAATCTTGTTCTTTTATCAGGTAAAAAGCTTTCAAAAAAAAGAAACTTAATTAATCAGTTTAATTCAAATTATTTAGATCAAAATAAAGTTATAGTTGAGCCTATTGATAAAAATAATTTCAAAGATTGTCTTCAGTTTCTTAACAAGTGGTTTGATGAAAAGGATTTTGATAAGAACGATGATGATTTTAAAACTGAGAAATTAGCAGCTGAATTAGCTCTCACAAATTATGATAAACTTGAATTTGATACTTTAATAGTAAAAATTGATGATATAATTGAAGGATACTCTATGGGTACAAGGCTTAATAATAACATGTGGGTTCTTCATTTTGAGAAGGCAAATTCAAATATCAAAGGTTTGTATCAATTTCTTGATAGAGAAACAGCTAAAAAGATTTATAATGAATACGAACACATCAATAAAGAGAGTGACATGGGAGTTCCAGGTATTGCACATTCAAAAAACTCTTACTATCCATTTAAAAGAGGCAAATCCTATAAGCTTTCTTTAAAGTAACATCTTTCGTTTCTTCAATTTAAACCTTGATAAGACCTTACGAACCTGTGAAGCCTGTGATGATAATTCTTCCGCTGCTGATGAAGCTTCTTCTGCATATGCATTATTCTGCTTTGTATCTTTATCAATTAACCTTAAGCTTGTATTTACCTGTGAAATACTGTTTGATTGATCCTTACTAACCGTTGCTATTTCTCTTACAAGTTCCGTAACTTTATTAACACTTTCATTTATTTCAATTAGGCTTTTTGAGGTATTTTCTGCAATTACACTTCCACGTTGAATTTTTTTTACAGATTTTTCAATAAGTTCTTCAGAGTTTTTAGCAGCCTTTGTTGTTCTATATGCTAAATTCCTAACTTCTTGTGCAACAACTGCAAAACCCTTACCATGTTTACCAGCTCTTGCAGCTTCAACAGCAGCATTAAGTGCAAGTAAATTTGTTTGAAAAGCGATATCATCAATTGCTTTAATAATTTTTGAAATTTCTCTACTGGATTTTGAAATATCCTCCATGGCAAAAACCATTTCACCCATACGATCAACTCCTCTTGTTGAAGCATCACTTGCTCCAGTTGCTATCTCATGGGCCTTTGCAGCATTGTCTGCGCTGATAGCTGTTTTAGAGTCAATTTCTGCAACGGTTGTAACAATCTGGTCAGTAGATGCGGCTTGTCTTTGAACACTCATAGAAAGAGATCTGCTTGATTCGGATACCAAATTTGATCCACTATCCACTTGCTGTGCAGTATTTAAAATATCAGCAACAATAGTATTTAAACTATCAATCATTGTCTGGAGTGCAATACCAAAAAGATCCATTTCTGAATGTATTGAAATATCCTGATCGAGATCACCTTCAGCTATTCTAGTCGCTGCTTTTGCTTTCTTCTGAAGTTCATAAACCACAACATTTAGTGCTGAACTGACTAACCCTATTTCATCAGATGATTCACTTAACTGATCTGAAAGATCCCCTTTTTTTAAATTTGCAGCAAAATCTGTTATTTTCCTGATAGGAAGTATTATATATAATCTAAGTGTAAGTAAAATCCCAATAACAAGCACAACGTTAACTGCCATGCTTACCATACTTATACTTATTATAGATTTTCTTAATTGTTCAAACAATATATCCTTGGAAACATATACAATAACTTTCCCCAAAATATTGTTTTCATATTCAATCTGTTTTGTACTCTTAAAAAAATCGCCTTTAATATCTTTGTTATAGTTAATAACTTTCCAATCCTTATTCCTTACCTTCCCACTTACAATTTTACTGTTTAAATTATCTTTAATAATAATTCCGTAAATTTCCTTGCTTTTCATTTCTGACATCAATGTTTTATCTATTTGAACATCATTGATATTCCAAAGTGGGTTTACAAGATTATTTGAAAGTCTATCAACGACTTTGATAGAAAAGTGAGTAAGATTTTTAGTGATTTCAATCTTTTTCTGGATATATTGCTGAACACCAAATAAGGAGATAACTACAGAAATAACACAAACAAGTATTAAACTCATCTTTGTCTGTATACTGTTTTTCCAGAAATATTGCATAAATTAATTCTTTTATTTAATTTAATGTTTGAAAACTATATTATAATTGGCAAGATAGATGTTTTTAAGGTTTTATAATTATACGAAAAATTAATTTTAGTGTCAATTTATAAACATTTTTCATAGTATTAATTAGGGGAATCTTTAAAAACTGCCTTTTGATTGAACGACTTAAGTTGTTCAAAAATACTGATCAACATAATTTTTAGAAAAAAATCTTTTATTTGTGACTAATTTCATTAGAAAATTGAATTTCTAAAATATACTATGATATGAATTAAAGAAAACCGTCTAATCAATGCCTTTTGTCTGAACTACAGTGATATTATTAAAAAATGTTGTATGTTTATAAAATAAAAAACTTTAATAATCTGTATTTCAATCAAAATTCTAATATTAGAGGTTCTCTTAACATTATTAATTATAAATTCAGGAATACTAAATGGATTCTGATAAACTGATCTTATACTCAAAATTAAAAATTTATGTTAAAAATTTTAAGGATCAAAAATTAATAGATGAATCTGAATATAATTCAATCTACAATACTTTAGACAAGCTATGTTTTGATCTTTTTAATGAAAACGATATTGAATCTTTTGAAAATCTCTTAAACATTTTTAAAAAGATTGCCCCTGAAAAGGAGCTTAATCTATTTAACAATTTTCTAAAAGCTGAAAAATTACGAAAAATTAATGAAAGAAGATATTCTTCTATTCAAAAAAAATCTTATTTTGATCCAACAGATATTTTTGACGATATTGACCCTTTCTCTTTATCTTTATATGATTGGGATAAAACTTATAAATCATTTAGAAAACTTATAGAAACCTTAAAGTCTGAAATCTCTTTTGAATCAGCTATTAAAGAATGTAAAATATTTTTTGATACGGGTGGGGTTTTATCAATTCCTTCTGACTTCCCATATCCTACAGATAATTTAATTAAAAATCTTCTTAAAAAGAGTATAATATCAAAAGACCTGATTAACCCACTATCGTCAGACACAAATCTCATTACAAGAGAGTTATCAAAATCAAAAAAAGAGATCAGTCACAAATTAAATAATGATTTTATTACGATTGAAGATTTTAACATTTTTGGAGATATATCCAAAAATTTCATTCATGATATCTGTTTCTCAGGCAATTCAAACTCATTTAGCAAATATATAATATCATGGAATGGACCAGGAAAAGCTCAGATCCTCTCAGACTGGTGGGAGATGGGTGATAAGAACAGTCAAATAAGTGAATTAATAATGGCTTTCTCGGATATAAACCCAGCTCTTGAAACAGGTAAATGGCATGCATGGGTAAGAGAAAAAACTATTCATAATAATCAGGGTTTAAACAGATTTAAAGATCTTATTCATGAACATAAAGAGCTGTATGAATTATCATTAATACTTAGTTTTGGGGATATTATTCCTAATATTAATATTTGGGAAACCGTACTAAACAATACAAAATTAAGTTTTCAGAATGATATAGAACTTTTAAAAACAGAAACAATTTCAAAACAACCTCCTCCTATTCCTATGAAAACAGCACCTCCACCTATACCTAAAAAGAATCAGGTAGATAATATCTATGAAGATGTGCATGAGGCAATATCATCCACATTAGATTTCGAAGTAAGTGAAGATATTGTTATACCCAGGAAAATCGAAACTAAAGAAGATAAATTTGTTGAACAGGAAAGCTCCTGGAATCTCTATTTAAAACCCTTTTTAAATGAGAACTGGTTAGGATTAATTGGTGCATCTTCACTAATGGTTGCATGGTTATTCCTCTCGATTTGGCTTTGGGACAGGGGACCGTTTTACAGATTAATTGCCGGTGCCATTCCTATGATTATGACAACACTTGGTTTAGGCTGGATAAGTAGTTTCTTTTATAAACTAAGAGATGATGGTTCATCTTCAAAAGCTGCTGTTTTGTTTAGTTGCCTGAGTTTATTATCTGTTCCATTTAATATATTAATAAGTCTTTCAATGCTAAAAACAGAAAGTTTTGGTATTGGATTCTCATTAATAGGAGTTTATTTTTTTTCAATAATTTTACTATCAAGATGGATAGGACTTACATTAGGCTTTAACCCTTCAACACACCTTCTTTTATTAAACTCACTTTTAGTGATTCCAATAGGTATAAAAACATATATATCAAATAGCCTGTTTATTGAACCATCAATGTTCGCAGGTTTCTTTTTTTCCTGTCACATCGTTTATA
Organism: Desulfobacterales bacterium; assembly: GCA_024226555.1. GTDB lineage: Bacteria > Desulfobacterota > Desulfobacteria > Desulfobacterales > JAAELO01 > JAAELO01. Next base: position 24,674 of record JAAELO010000681.1, read on the forward strand.
AAAACAGAAAAAATATTAATTTTTCTTTTAAATCCTTATATCTACTATTTGGTGGAAATTATTTTCTATCTATAAGTATTTTATTCCTGTATTTCAGGGTATTACCTGACCAAGGTTCTATAGCACTACTAATTCAACTATCAGCCCTTACATTTCTGACTTTAAGCAAAGATAAAGAAACAACTTTTATTATTACAGCTTGTTGCCTTTCAATTCTAAGTTTATTTTTTGGGTTTAATACACAACTATTTGCAATATGTTTTATTTTAGGAACCTCATTTTGGATATTTTTACAAAAAAAATTATCAGTAAAATGGGGAGTTGAAATTGTTTCAATCTTTCTGATATTAATTCCTGGGGTAATCATATATAGTTATTTCAAACATAACATACCATTTTTATTAAACTACTCACCGCTATTGTTTATTTTATCAATATTTATGGTGTTCATTTATGAAGAGAAGTTTGTTAATCAGGAATCAAAGATTCTTTCTTATATACTTCCACTAATACTTTTATCAAATGTTCTTCTAATAAATATTAATAATGGTTTCATATTTACTACCATTTCTATTTTAATTTATGGTTTCTATTGTTTCAAAAGGTATACACGGTGGTACAGAAGGAATTTATGGTTCTTAAACACTTTCCTTGTGGTCTACGTTCCAACCATTTCACTATTATATTATTATAAAGGCTTAACAGGTAATATTAGTTTTTCTATATTGCCTGCAACTATTCTTACTTTTATTTTTTGCTGCCTTTCTAAAAAGACTGATAATACTTTTACTAAACGATATGATACTTCTATCCTGTGGATTTTTTCCGGCATAAACTCATTTTTAATAATACTATATTTCTTTAATTTTACATTTGAACCTGATCTAACCATATTATGCTGTTTATTATTTACAATAATCAGCCTGTTTTTTTCAGCACATCGATCTGGTTCCGTAATTCCTGTATACCTTTTATTCGGATTAACAGGGCTCTCAGCTACCATCATAAAATCATACCTTGGTATTGAAACCAAGTCCGGACTGGGTATGGCTTTTGGTTCACTTTTAATGTTAATCGCATCCGGTTATTTTAAAAACAAAAGTTTCTCTAAAAAAGAGATACAAGATCTGTTTTTCAACTTTGAATTCCCTTTAAAAGTAGAAAAATACTTCACATCTTCAATGAAAGTCATTGCTGTTATCTTAATTTTCGGTTCTATGCTAAAAGCTTTTTACAACTTTAAGCCTGTTTTTGTTAATGGAGAGTTTTCGATAGATGGGATTAAAATTTTAATAGTTCTAATGTTAAATATTGGAATTTCGGGATTTATAATAGAGAAATATAAAATAAAATTTACAGGAGTTATTCTTCTTTTTCCCTTAATTGCATCTCTCATAAGCATTTTATCAGTTATTCCTGATTTTGCTCTTCCACATATGATTGTTATTACCCTACTTCTTTTTGGACAATTTACAGGAATTATAAAGAATAAACTTTCAGAATCAATATTTCATCCATTTAGATTGTTCGAAATCTTACTTTATGTATTAAGTGTTCCCTTTACTTTTTCCGGATATTATTTTCTTTTTATAATCGATGCATCTTTAATATATTTCATAACTTATTCTCTTCTTGTTATATCGTTTACACATTTCAGTATATTCAAATATCAAAGGAAAATAATATCACATATCAATATTTTACATATTCTTACCATGTGGTATATGACCCTTCTACTTCTTAAACTTGAAAAAGCTCAAATATTGCATATAGTCTCAAATTTCAACCCTGATCCATTCACAAATATCAATGTAATCGTTAATACCTTTATGTTTCTTGCAGGACCATTTGTTTTTGTTCTTCCTGTATATTTTATGGAAAAATCAAGCCACATTACGTTATCTGATTATTCAAATTCAGCTCATTTCTGGTTTAAATTATTGGCTTTATTATATGTTCCAACTATGGGTTTTACTTTTTTTACTCAAATTGATTACCCTTATATTTATTTTATAATTGGGGTTGTTTTAGTCTACGCAGGAAGCAGAAAGCATGATCTTTTCTTTACTGAATTTTTTAAAGGGCTCGCCTGCTCTTTTTGTACTGTTAAAATAATGAATTTCAATCCTTTAATTGGAATATTTTCAGGTCTTACGCTTTACACTATTATTAATTCTCTTCTTTATTATACTACTCAAAAATCTATAAGAGTTTTATCAATAAAAAAACCTTTTAACTATGGAATAAGAAACGCATGGATAGTCCATATATTCATATTGGTTTTTCTTATGACACATATTTCAACATTCATCTTGGATTATAATTTATTTATCCCAAACTATCTTCTTTATCTTCTAATTCCCTGGTTTATCTTCTTAAAAGTTAAATTAAAATATGAATACCTTGCATATGCCGGAATTGGTCTTTTTGCATATGCAAATATTTTTTCTGCCCTTTACTTTAAAAACCGTTTCTTAGCAATAGACCTTAATACAATTCATCTTCTAAGCACGACTTTAGTTCTATCTATATTATGCTATTATGCCTTAATTTTGATTTTTAAAGGTCCTGCTAATAATTTTATGAGCAAAAGATCTTTATAAAGGATACTTAAATGAAACAACTCATTTTAAAAATAGAACAAACATCAGTATTTTTATCAATTGTAACTATCACAATTTTAAGTTTTAACTTTATAACTTTTAATCAGGTTGATGAAAGATTTGAATTTGGTTTTTTGATAAACTCAATTCTATTATTATTTATCACTGTTTATTTAAGATTTTTTGTAAAAAATATCATAACTCTTCACAAAGTTTTGTATAGAATTTCAATCGTTCTTCTAATTTGGTCCACAGGTTTATTTTTCTTTCCATATATGGAAAATATTCTTTATCTGATTATTATTCCAGGACTATATTTCTTTTTCAGAGTTGAATACAAAAAAGGGAACGCTGAATATGAAGATATTATTGCAGCAGGAATATCTCTTGTTTTCGCTGTATTAATATATATTCAGCATCAACCATTAAAAATATTTTTCTATCAGAAATCTTTTATCTGGGTTAGCTATCTTGAAAAAGCTCATTTATTAATTATTCTTGGTCCCTGTTTAATGAGGCTTCATAAACAAACCAAATGGAGAGGACTTCCAATATTTGGGACCACTCTTTTTATAATAGGCGTTTTCTTTACTTCTGTTCTGTATTTGGAACAATACTTCCCATATAACTTTGGAAGTTATATTGTCATAGCTCACTTGATGTTATTTATTCTATTAACTGATAATGTTTTATCTAAAAAGCTATTTAACCTGATTGATCTAACTGATGATTCAGAGCTTTTAAGATATAAAACAACTATCTATATATTAATAAATATTTTTCTTCATTTGAATATTGTTTTCAACTATTACATGTATTTAAATTCAACACTAAATATCTATACAGCTTTTACAGCATCTGTATTATGCCTTACAGGTCTTTTATATTATAGAAGAGAAAAATCGGTTGAATTTCTAATTATTGAACTTGCTATAATATCTTTTCCTGTAAATTTTTATCTAACTCATAGATCTCACTCTCTTTACCTTTTTTTCCCTTTATGCATAACTCTTTTAATTTATACAGTTATCAGGTTTAAAAGATTCTATAAATTTAACCACATCTCCTTAATAATTGTCTTTTCTGCTTATTTTGGAGCTCTTTTCCATTACAATTTTCTATCACCCCTTGGTTTAGCTGGAATCATGTTTCCATTTATATGTTTGTTTTTAATCCCTGATAAACCCCTTCTTGTTCCTCAAAAACATAAATGGTTAATCTGGCCAATTTTAACAGGAATATCAGTAGTTTGCCTTACAAGAGTTTCCTATCAATCAATTACAATTTGGGCTTTAGCATGTATTACTCCATTACCCTTATTCTTTATACTTATTAATTCAGAACCTTTTAATAAAATAATAACAAGCAGGAGATGGTCTTCAATAAATACAATCTCCGACCAGTCAGAGAAAATTTTGTTTAATCTATCAATATTCTCAATTAGTCTTTGTTTAATTTCATTTACCTTATTAAATCAGCTATATGTCCACAGTTGGATTGTTCTAATTCAGGCTCTTATAGTTATTATTGCTGCTATTTCTATTAATCTTTACTTCTCAATCAAAAAAATCAGTATAAAATATGCTATATTCGCTGAATCCTATATTTGGCTTGGACTTTTGTTATTGAGATGGAAACTGGATGTTTTAGATCATCTAAATTTCGGTTCTCCTTTTGATGGATATGCTATTATTCTTGCTGCAGGTATTGTTGCAGGTATAAGAGAGGTTTTACGTGATAAAAACCCATCATTTTCAAAATATTTTGAGAAAACAACGGTAATTTATGGACTGATTGGTTGGGTATATCTGATGTCACTTCAATTTTTCTTTCCTGTTCAGGGTATGAACTACCATGAAGAAGCAGCATCTTTGTTATTGGCAGTACTCAGCTTTAGATTGGCAAAAACTGTTAATAAAAATAATCTGATATATGGTTTTATCTTTGGAAATATTGCAATAGTTATGCTTTTTATAAATCAGAACATAGTAAATCCTCTTTTCTATGTCCTTCCTGTTGTAATGAGCGGCCTTATTCTTGTTCAGATTTTTAAAGATAAACTTACAGAAATTCAAGTTAAAAATACAAGACTTACTCTTTCTCTAATAATGTTTGGTTGTGTTGCTTTCTACAATGTTAATGATTTTGATCAATCCATTTTATATCCTTTAATTGCAGCTATTTTATCAGCTCTTGGAGTAGTTTTTGGAATAAGTTTAAGAGTTAGAATATATCTTTATCTGGGAACCGTTTTTTTCTTTGTAAATACTATAGGAGTGATAGCCCATGTTATTATTAAGCAACCTCCTGAAAACACTACTCTGTTTATTGGAATAATTTTTCTTGTTACTGGCCTAACTTTCATAATAAGTTTTCTTGTGTTTCAGATGAAAAGAGAGGAAATTTTAAACAGATATCAAAATATTAAGGAAACTCTACAGGCCTGGGAGTAGTTTTAAATATATCAGATGAAAATTTTATTAATACAACCACCTGTAAGGGATTTTTATTTTACTAAAAAAAGATCAATTCCTTATGGTTTATTAACTATTGCTCAGGCTCTTAAAGATGCATCTATCAATGTTTCTCTTTTAGATTGTCTTGCAACTAAGAAATCAAAAGATATACCCTGGCCAAATGATTTTTCTTATCTTAAACCATTCTACGGTACTAAAGACACAACACCTTTTTCACTTTTTAGCACATATACCCACTACGGTTACAGCTACCAGCATATTAGGGAGCTTATAAAAAGATCAGGAGCTGATGTTTTTGGTATTTCCTCACTTTTTACTGCTTACGCAAATGAAGCAATTGAAATAACAAAAATTATAAAAGATATTAATAAAGATCATATAACTATTGTTGGAGGCCATCACCCCACAACTCTACCAGATGAAGTTCTTTCGGAAAAAAGTGTAGATTTTATCATCAGGGGTGAAGGTGAAGAATCATTTGTGAACCTTGCCTGTAGTCTAAAAGAGAAGAAAGATTTTAAAAATATTTCCGGATTAGGATATAAGATAAATAAAAAGTTATTTATCAATGACAAAACCGAGATTAAAAACCCTGAACATTTCAAACATCCGGATCTTTCTTTATTAAATCACAAATTCTACAGTAGGTATAAAAAAGGTAGTGCCGTTATTGTCAGCAGTCGGGGTTGCCCAATGAACTGTACTTATTGTTGTGTTACATCACAATATTCTTCTTATAGAAGAAGACCTGTAAAATCAGTTATTGATGAGATCAAAGCTGCTGTAATTAATTATAATGTTAGATTTATTGATTTTGAAGATGAAAACCTCACTCTGGAAAAGAACTGGTTTAAAGAACTATTATCCGAACTTAAGGAAAATTTTTCTTCTTTTGATATTGAATACAGAGCCATGAATGGACTTTATCCACCAACTCTGAGTGCTGATATATTATCAGATATGAAAAACACAGGTTTCAAAGTTTTGAATCTATCACTAGGAACAACCTCAAAAACTCAATTAAAAATTTTTGGCAGACCAGATGTTACAGAATCTATAAATTCTGTTATTTCAAGGGCAAATGAGCACAATCTCTCTGTGGTTTCTTATATAATTACAGGTGCTCCTTCTCAAGATTCATATGAAACATTAGATGATATAATTTTTTTATCTTATCTAAAAACTGTTCTTGGTGTGTCAGTCTACTATCCCGCACCTGGAAGCAAATTGTATAAAGACTTAAAAGCTGAAAACAGATTACCAATAAGCTTTGATCTTTACAGATCATCATCAATTCCATTAGGTTCGGATCTTAAGCGACAAGAAACGGTTACAGTTATGAGAATAGGTCGAATAGTCAACTATTTAAAATCACAGAAAATTGCGGGAATTAATTTTCAAAATTCTGATTCAAAGGAAAGTGCAATTATTAGAGATTTTTTTAGAGATAGTAAAATAAGAGGTATCGATTCAAATGGCGAAATATTTTTTCACAAAACTTCGAGCTCTTTATGTGAATACTTTATTAATAATTTTGATTTATCAAAATTGAGTTAAAACTTCAGATTCCTATATATTTTCTTTTCTTATCCTGTAAATTATTAAAACAATTCCAATTATCATAACAGGGATACTAAGTAACTGTCCTGTATTAAATACTAAAATTGAATCATAACTTTCCTGTTTCATCTTTAGAAATTCCAGTACAAATCTCCCTGAAAATATCATCAATAAAAGCAGACCTGTTAAAATCCCTTCTTTTTTTCTAAATTCAGTTTTCTTATATATAATCCCTATTATTATAAAAATAATAAAATATAATAGCGATTCATAAAGCTGTGATGGATGTCTTGGGAAGTCATCAATTCTTTTAAATACGATGGACCATGGGTATTCTGAACGAAGTCCAACAATTTCAGAATTAAAAAAATTCCCTAACCTTATTAAAATACCACCAAAAGCAACTGGAATTGTTAAATTATCTGTTATCCATAAAAAAGAGTAATCATCTCTTCGTCTTTTAAAAATATATATACCAATAACTATTCCAATTCCTCCTCCATGACTTGCCAGACCTCCTTCCCATATTCTTAAAATAGATAGAGGGTCTTTCAAAGTGTATAAAGGTTCATAGAATATACAATGAGCTAACCGTGCTCCAATAATGGTTCCAAAAACAATGTATATGAAAAGATTCTCTAAATCTTTAATATTCTTCTTCTCTTTAACAAAAACATCACGCATGAAATACAAACCAAATATAAAAACAATAGCAAAAAATATACCGTACCATCTGATTGATAGCCAGTGGAAATCTATTATAACAGGATCAATATTCCATTCTAAAAAATTATTCATTTAAGATGCTTTCTTGTTTTTTTAAAACCAACGTTTAGTGAGGCTCCATAAATTCTAAATTTAGAAACATTTGGAGGCCCTTCATATCCTCTCATCTCTTTTTCAACCACAACAACAATTCTATTTTCAACAGGTGATTTAATATAACCGTTAACTCCAAGATTATAAACTAATGGAAATCCAACATCCTCTTCTTTAATAAATCCAACTCTTTTTTTTCCATTAATCTCAGATTTTATTATCACACTATATACTGTTTTTGTTCTGAATTTTTCTTTAGTAATTTTAACTTTCTTTAAAAAAGCTGTAAATACATCTTTTCCTGTATTTAAAGGAAATTTTTCTATCCTCATTTTCCTTATATTAATACCATATTTTTTTATTCTGTATTTAAATATATCAGTATTTTTTTTTAATAGTGTTAAATAAGAATTCACTATACCACAATCATTGTGATCGAAACCTTCTTTATATATAACTTTGTCATTAATTAGATTAACTATGTTAAATTCCCACAAATAACAACCTATTGCTTCATCTGCAGGTATTTTTAAATATGCAAAATGACTTTTATTCGAAAATCCAACTGGGTAGAAAAGATCTTTTAATTCTCCTTTTGGTTTTTCATATTGAATCACATTTTCTAATTTGTTTAGTGAATCCCCTGAAATAGGTTGATAGCTTATAGATATAACAATCATGAAAAACAGTAAAAGTCTCATTAAACCACCAATTATTCATACATATATAATTATGATTTCAAATTTTATCATTAAAATAAGCAAAAAAAGTTGACTATATAGTATCACTATAGCATCTTTGAATAAATATATTTTTTTGATCATTACTCTTCCAAAAACATAGGAGAAAAGAATTGTGATAAAAAAAATGATATTTGGAAATAGTATAGAAAGGATGCCTGACTTTGCCTATAAAGTTATGTCTTTCTTTTTTCGTATACGAGAAAGATATGGATCACCTTCAAAAAAACTTCTGAACTTCAATATAGAAAAAGGTAAAGCTGTTGTCGATTATGGTTGCGGGCCTGGACTTTACATTAAAAAAGCTTCTGAATTAGCTGGAAAAGATGGTATTTTATACGCCGTTGACATACATGAGCTCGCCATCAATGATATAAAAAAACGTATAAAAAAAGAAAAGATTGATAATGTTATACCGATACTTGCAAAAGGTCATAGTGTTACAATAGAAACAGGAAGTATAGATATAATTTATGCACTTGATATGTTTCACATGATAAAAAACACCGACTCATTTTTAAAAGAATTGAACAGAATTCTTAAAACAAGTGGTTTACTTTATCTTGAAGATGGCCATCAAAAAAGAGAAAAAGCCCGTATGAAAGTTAATCAATCCGGTTTTTTTAAAATTGATAATGAAGATAAAAACTTTTTAAAATGTTCTCCATTAAATAATAAAAAGAAGGTCCCATGAAGTTATTTATAATAACAATTTATAGTGTATTTATTCTTATTTTTTCTCTAAATGCGAATAAAAACAGATCAAAAATAAAAGATAGTTTTGGTATACCACCAATAAAAAAACCTATTTTCATATTTGCAAAAGTGTGTATGTGTTTATGCTGGTTTTTCCCTCTAATATACATATTTAATGATTTTTCTATTATCGATATGGGAATAATTGTTAAATATATGTCTCTTTCAATTATATCATTTGGTATTTTCATGTTCTTCTTATCATCATTAAATTTAGGTAAAGATGCTCTTAAATTTGGACTACCCAAAGATAATGAAAAAACCGAACTGAAAACCAGGGGAATTTACAGATTTAGCAGAAACCCTATGTATTTGGGTTTTTTTCTGATTATTATAGGATCAATTGTGTTTACATTCCATCCACTTAATATCTTCTTTGGATCAGTTGCTGTAATTGTTCATCATATAATAGTTTTAAAAGAGGAACAGTTCCTTGAAGAAAGATTTAAAAAGGATTGGATTCAATATAAAAGAGAAGTTAGAAGATATATTTAATGGAACCTCTAATAATTAGAATTTTTGATGAAATACAAGGCATGATCAAAAATAATGAGCTGATTTTATGACATTTTTTTTTGGTAATAACGAAGTATTTCGCAAAAAGAACAGTTATTAGAGATCCCTTTAATTCACTATTCATGAAGGAGTTATTTATAAATGGCAGATATTGCAAAAGTTCACGTTGTTGTTAGTGGTAAGGTCCAAGGTGTAGCTTACAGGCACCATACAAAAACCACAGCACTATCAAATTCAATTTCAGGATGGGTTAAGAATAACCAGGATAAAACAGTTGAAGCTGTTTTTGAGGGCGAAGTAGAGAACGTCCGTGAAATGATTAACTGGTGTTGGGAAGGCTCTCCTTCATCAGCGGTTGATGGTGTAAAAGTAGAAAACATAGAATCTGAACAAAGTTTTGATTCTTTTGAAATAAAATAAAGAAAGCAGTTGCAACAGATACAACTGCTTTTTTTTACTATTATGAACCTCTAATAAAAGCCTTTGACTAAACTATTTTTTTTTATATAGAAACAAGAAACCGAATAATACAATTCTTTTTATCTGAACCTTGTTTTTTAATAAAATTCTAATTATTAGAAGTTATATTAATTAAATTTTAAACATATTTATTTGACCTTTCAGTTTATCAAAAAGTTGGTGCAACTCTTCAACACTGTTATTCACATTATTACTATGTCCTGAAATTCCCTCAACAGAATCATCAACACTTTTTAAATCACTACTAATTGTTTCAGCGACTACTGAACTCTCATTCATACTATCGCTTATTTCTGATATTCCTAGTGAGGCCTGTGAAACATTGCTCGCTATTTCAGCTGTTGTTGCAGATTGCTCCTCAACCGCTGATGCAATTCCTGCAACAATATCATTTACATCATTTATTGTTCCGGTAATATTTGTAATACCTGTAACAGTTTCTCCAGTACTACTTTGAATATCATATATCTGTGTTTGAATCTGAAGTGTTGCATCAGCAGTTTGTTTTGCAAGTTCCTTAATTTCATTTGCTACCACAGCAAAACCTTTTCCAGCTTCACCAGCTCGTGCTGCCTCAATTGTGGCATTTAAAGCAAGTAAATTTGTTTGCTCTGAAATTTCAGAGATAACTTCAGTTACTTTTCCTATTTCATTGGCAGCACTACCTAATTCTGAAACTTTTTCTGATGCTTTATTTGCTTGTGCAACTGCATTTCCTGAAATCCCCCTTGCTCTTTCAGAATTTCCAGCAATCTCATTAATTGTGGAAGTCATCTGCTCAGATGCCGTTGCCACGGCATTTACATTTGCTGCTGCTTCATTCATAGTTCTTGATACTGAGTTAATATTATCACTCATTTTTTCAGATGACAAAGCAACATGATTTGTGTTTGAGGCAACAAGATCAGTTTCTTTTAAGAGATTAGTTGAAAGATTATTTAGATTATTGGATGATTCCTGTAACGATGTAGCACCAAAGGTAATTTGTTTCATCAATGACTGAATCTTTTCAATAAAAACATTAAAATGTGTCGATATTAGACCAAGTTCATCACTGCTGTTAATATTCAATCTTTTAGTTAAATCGCCTTCACCTTCAGCAAGGTCACTTACCATTTTTTGCATTACCAATAGTGGTTTACTTATAGATCTTAATATTAAAAAACCACCTGCAAGTAATGCAATTATTGCTATAGCTAATATCGCAAGATTAGAACCTACCGTTTTTGCTTTAGATGATTCCCTTTCATTAGATACAACTTTACTGATTTTATTTACTTTTCTAATGTTTTGAGCACGAATTGTTTCAAGATTTGCTTCTATAACCCTGTTTTCTTTCCAAACATCAAAAATTTCGTCTAAAAGTTTGAATGATTTTTTAAATATTGATTCAAACTGCCTTGGAAAATTTCTATACTCTTTATCATTCAAAGAATCTGCGACAGATATAAAATTCCTTATATCTATTTTATATTTCTCTTTGATAGTCTTCAATTTACTTAAGAATGCTTTTTCATTATTATCGAACATTAAGTCTCTTGATACTATCAAATCAAGTTCAAACATCTTTGATGCAGCAATCTTGTTAGAAACAGCTACTGTATTATAACCAGGATTAACTTCGCCAGCTTCAATAAATGCCATTGCAATAGTTTCTTCAAGTTTTGTACTAAGATTTTTGGATGTTTTTGTTAGCTTGTTATATAGTTTTAATCTTTCATTCATTAAACCAAGGCATTTTTCATTATTTTTAAAATTATTATTGAAATAATTTTCATAACTGATAATCTGCTTTTTTAGTACTATAAAGCTTTCCTGCAAATCACCTTTTTCATCAATTAATTCATTAAGCATTTTTTTATTTTCATTAATGCTTTTTAATACTGAGTCTGCTTTGGATGTGACCATATTTTGATTGTAATCTTTTTCTTTAATAATAGTTTCTTTAAAGCCATTACTAAAATTACTAACTTTAAGATCCAAATCATAGTAGTTGAATGTTTTATTATTTAATACGCTGCCTAAAACTGTTGAAAGGATATATAAAACAAGTGAAGTCACAATTAAAACTGTTATTTTTACTGTTATTTTCATGGAATATTCCTCTTAAAACAATTCTGGGAATCTCTAATAATTGGGAATTTGAATGAAATACAAGGGTGATAAAAAAACAACGTGCCGATTTTATAACAGTTTTTTTTTGAGCAACGCTGTAGTTCGATCAAAAAACAGTTATTAGAGATTCCATTCACACAGATTTATAAAGGGAACCTTTAATTCAACAACTTATTTAGTTCATTTACAGATTTAGTATCATTATAAATACCCGCACCAATCTGATAATTTGTTCCTTTAACTTTCATTAGAATACTTATTTTTCTTGATGGCTTTTTCTCACCTGGTTTTGGCCACCAATACTCTGTCCAACCACCATTTTTCTTTTTTGAGGAGTTACACATCTGAACAAAAAACAGATTTCCTTTAATATCTTTTAATCCAATAAGTTTTTTTCCAACAAGTTGTGGTTTAATAGGGTGCCCCATTATTTCACCATTTGAACAGCTAAAAACAAATATATATGAATCTTTAAATACCCATCTCCCATTTTTCTTATTAAATTCTTTCAAACCGTTTTTTTTATTTTTTTGGAGAAATTTAGCAGCTTGCTTCACTTTTTTAATTACATCTTTAGCAGTCGCTTTTTCTGCAGAATAAGATGTTGAAACAAATGTAAATATAGATAGTAATAAAATTATTGAAATAACTAAGTAGTTCCTCAATTTTGCCCCCTTTTAAGCCATTTACTTAATAATTAGGAAAATAAAAATTATATACGCAACCTTATCCAACTGAGCGCTCGATCGTTTTTATTGAGCGCAAAATATAAAATACATTATAATTATAATTTTATTTATGAATCCATTAATATATATTACAGTTTTTTCGTCAATGTTTTTTTAAAAACTGTGTTACTTTTTACTAATTGTATTTCATTAATTTGGGGATTGAAAATATTTTGATGATTATTAAATGGATCGGTAGGCATTGCTATATCACCATTATAAGTAATATAACTATAGGGAGACACTAATAATTAGAATTATGATTGAAATTCAGGTTATAAAAGCTCTTATTTTATAAGTATTACAACAGTTTTTTTCGTAATAACGAAGTAGTTCAGTTAAAATGCGGTTATTAGAGATTTCCTATATTTTAAAGACATTCAATTGCTCTTTTAATTTCTCAGATAATTTTTGAAGTTCTTCAACACTATTATTAACTTCATTGCTATCTGTAGATATCCCATCAACAGATGTATCAATATTTTTTAGATCACCTGTAATAGCTTCAGCTGCAACCGAGCTCTCACTCATACTATCGTTAATTTCAGATATTCCTAATGATGCCTGTGATACATTACTTGCAATTTCTCCTGTGGTTGCTGATTGTTCTTCTACGGCAGTTGCAATACCAGCTACAATATCATTTACTTCATTGATTGTTTTTGTAATTTCAGTAATACCTTTAACAGTATCACCTGTTGAACTTTGAATACCAGATATCTGTGTTTGAATTTGAAGTGTTGCTTCTGCTGTTTGTTTTGCAAGTTCTTTAATTTCATTAGCTACTACAGCAAAGCCTTTTCCAGCTTCTCCTGCCCTTGCTGCTTCAATTGTTGCATTTAAAGCAAGTAAATTTGTCTGTTCAGATATTTCTGAAATTACTTCAGTAACCTTGCCTATTTCATTGGCGGCATCACCTAATTCTGAAACTTTATCTGAAGCATCATTAGCTTGTTTTACAGCATTTCCCGATATACCTCTTGCTCTTTCAGAGTTTTCAGCTATCTCATTAATTGTTGCGGTCATCTCCTCCGATGCAGCTGCAACAGCATTAACATTTGCTGCGGCTTCCTCCATAGTTGTTGAAACTGAATTTATATTCAGACTCATTTTTTCTGAAGATGATGCTACATGATTTGTATTTGACGCAACCTCACCAGTTTCTTTAAGCAAATTATTTGACAAATTATTTAAAATACCTGACGAATCCTGAAGAGTTGTAGCTCCTGTATCAATTTGTCTTATTAATATCTGAATTTTTTCAATGAATACATTAAAATGAGATGCTATAATACCCAACTCATCTTTACTCTTTATATTTAATCTTTTAGTTAGATCACCATCACCTTCAGCAAGATCGCTTACCATTCCCAGCATACTCGATAGAGGGTTACTAATAGACCTTAAAATTATAAATCCTCCCACTAATAATGAAACTATAGCTATTACTAAAATTGCAACATTTGAGCTAATCGTCTTAATTTTAGAAGATTCTCTTAAACTTGAAACATGGATGCTTATCTCATTAACTTTTTTTATGTTATTAGCCCTTATCAATTCAAGACTTTGTTCGTAAGCTCTATTTAATTTCCAAACTTTATAAATCTGATCGACCAATGAAAACGATTTATCAAAAGTTTTAATATACTGTTTAGGATAAGGTGCATATTCTTTATCATTTAGAGAATCAACAATAGATTGAAAATTCCTAATATCTATTTTTGATTTTGCTTTAATTTTTTTTATTTTATTTTGAAATGATGTTTCATTGTGTTCAACCATAAGATCTCTTGTTACAATAAGATCAAGTTCAAACATTTTGGTACCAATAATCTTGTTTGATACTGCAATTGTATTATAAGCAGGATTTACCTGTCCTGAATCTATAAAAGCCATAGCTATTGCTTCTTCAAGTTTTCCTGAAAGTTTTGCTGATGTTTTGGTTAAGCTTTTAAAAAGTTTTTGTCTTTCTTTTTTAAGAACTATAAATTTTTCGTTATTTGTATATATATTTTTAAAATCATTCTCATATCTTATTAGCTGTTTTTTGAGTTGTATAAATTTCTCACTATGAGAATCATTTTCTTCTATTAAAAGACCTAATGCTTTCTTATTTTTACCTATATTTTTTAAGACTTCCTGAGCATCTGTTCTTGAAAGAGAATTATCATACTCTTTTTCAAGAACTATAGTTTGCATAAAATCATTAATAAAACTACTTACATGTAAGTCCAGATCATAGTAACTATAAGTCCTGCTATTAAATATACCACCTATTATAGAGGAGAGAACATAGAGTGCTAAAGATGTAATAATTAAAATAGTGATTTTTAATGTTATTTTCATATTTATACCCCATAATTCGAATGTAATAATACAATAAACAAGCAATAAGCTATTCAGATATTATAGGTTTAAATACCTTAATTCTGATTTTTAGATCTTGCTTCATTTTTTATTGATATGAACTGTTGATATGTATGTCATTCAAAGTATTAGATATATTATATAAAACCACTTAAATTCCGTCAACTTTTTTATTTTATAAGTTGTAATGATATTAATATATAACCGAAATTCCAAATATCGTAGAAAATCGCTTTTTATTGCTTCTTACAATTTTAGTTTTTAATACTGATTATAAAGCTAAAAGTCTTTATAATCAGTATTCTATTTATCAGAAGTTCCCATTAGTGATTTAAGTTGATCTTTTAATTTATCAGAAAGTTCATTAACTTTTGCCACACTGTTTTTAACATCAACACTGTTTCTTGAAACTCCTGAAAAAGAGGTGTCAGCTTTCTTAATATCTTCAGTCAAAATGTTCGCTGCTTCAGAACTTACAATTAAGTTTTCATTAATTTCTGATATACCGGATGTCGCATTTGAAATGTTGTTTGCTATCTCACTTGAAGTTGTAGACTGTTCCTTTACAGCAGAAGCGATTCCCTCAACAATTTCATTTACGTCATTTATAGTTTTTGTTATCTGAGTAATCTCATTTACCGTTTCCTGTGTTGCTCCCTGAATACCTGCAATTTGTTTTTTAATCTGTAGAGTAGCATCAGCAGTTTGTTTTGCAAGAACCTTAATTTCATTGGCCACTACAGCAAAGCCTCTTCCTGCATCACCAGCACGTGCAGCTTCGATGGTTGCATTTAAAGCAAGTAAATTAGTTTGTTCTGATATTTCAGATATAACTTCTGTTACTTTACCAATTTCATTAGCGGCTTCGCCTAAGTTTGATACCTTATCAGAAGCTGTATCAGCTTGTTTAACTGCTGTGGAGGATATATTTAGAGCTTTGTCAGAATTATCTGAAATTTCAACAATTGTTGATATCATCTGCTCAGAAGCAACAGCAACTGTATTTAAACTCATTTCCGCTTCACTAACAGTTGAAGATATTGATTTAAATTTCTCACTTATTTGTTCAGTTGAGGATGAAACATTGCTTGTGTTATTAACTGCTTCATCTGTATTTTCGATATATTGCATTGATCTGTTATTAAGATCTACAGAATCTTCCTGAAGAGCTGATGCTGTTTCTGTGATCTCATCTATTTTAGAATGTATCTTATCAAGATAATTATTGAATTGACCTGTTATCACACTAAATTCATCATGTCCCTTAATTTCAATACGCTTGCTTAAATCATCGCTATTATCTAAATCTTTAACTATTTCAAGTATTGACGATGCAGGTTTTTTTATGGATAAAATTATCCATGTTCCAAATGTTAATAAAGATATGATTAAGATACTTAGTATTCCGATGTAAATTGCAATATTTTTAACTTCTGTATTTGTAATATTCTCAACTCTTTTTTGATTAATCTCAACATTACCAATACTTTTTCCTAATTCATAAAGAGTTGTCTGAATAGATTTTTTAGACTTGTAATTTTTGTACATCTCTTCAATTATCTGTATTGAGCCATCTATTGAAGTTTGGGCATAGTTCGCATAGTTTGAAAATGTACCATCACTCAAAGATTTTGTAACAATAGCTAAATTCCTGATCTCTTTTTTAATTTTATTTTTGATAAGCCCTATTTTATTATTAAATATATTCTCATTTTCATTTAGTAACAGATCTCTTGATAAAATAAGATCGATCTCAAGCATATATGATTTTATTATTTCGTTTGATATTGCAATGCTACTATATGCAGAATTAACTTCTTTTGTATTTATATATGCTTTTGCTCTGTTTTTATCCAGTTTTGTTGATATTATATCAACCTGTATTTTAAAATCTTTTAGATTTAGTAAACTTCTTTTTTTAAGGTCTTTAAAAGCTTCGTTCAATTTAAACAGATCTATAAAATTCTTTTCATAAACAGATATATTACTCCTTAATTTTAAATATTTATCTTTATTATCACTATTTTTTTCGACGTATTTATCCAACAGATCTTTATTAGTTTTTATATTAGCCAGTACGTTATTGGCTCTATCATTCTTTAATGTTAAAACAAATTCTTTCTCTTCAATAATTGTTTCAAGAAAAAAATTATTAAACTCTTTCAAATCATTAAAATTATTATTATCAACTGTTTTATTAACAGAAAAACTTCCAGTTACAAATGAAGCTATACAAAAAACGATTGATATAAAAACTAAAATTGCAGTTTTTACTGTAATATTCATTTAAATTTTCCCTACTTTCAGAACGATAAGGAAACTCTAATTATTAGAGATTTCCGATAAAAAAAAGGAGTAAAAATAAATTTTCACTCCTTCTCTTTAAATATTTTATTACTTAAGCATTTTATTTAAGGAAGCAACAGATTTTGTATCGTTATAAATACCTGCACCTACCTGAAAACGAGTTCCTTTTACAGGTACCAATAAGCTTAATTTTCTTGAAGGTTTTTTCTCTCCTGGCTTAGGCCACCAGTATTCTGTCCACCCACCCTTACTTTTTTTAGCTGCATTACACATTTGAACAAAAAACAAATTACCTTTGATATCCTTTAAACCCATAAGACTCTTTCCTATAAGCTGAGGTTTGATAGGATGTGCTTGTATTTGACCTTTAGAACAATCATAAATAAATATATATGAATCCTTGAAAACCCATTTACCTTTTTTCTTATTAAAAGCTTTAAGACCTTTTTCACCATTTTTTTTGAGATATTTCTGAGCTTGTTTAACATACTTGATTACATCTTTTGCTGTTGCACTTGCAGCAAATGAACTACTTGTAAAACATACAGATAGTAAAAATATAGTTAAAACTAAATATAATATCTTCTTCATAACTTAACCCCCTTTTATTATTGTTTAAAACTCTTCTAAAATGGTTAAAGCATATATTGAAAATTATTAAATAAATTTATGATTTTTTAGAGGTCTGTCCTAACTTTTTATTTTTTATAGAAATAAGGGCATATGCTGCATAAGCGCATATAATCGTGCTTATTGGAGAAAATGAGCATATTGAGTAAAAATTTAATATGTTTTCTTTATTTCCGGTTTTAAATGGTAATAATGTTAGGATGGCAATAACTATAAGAAATGCAGCTAATACATTAATAACATTAGCATTTTTACTATTATCCAAAACAAATCTCCCTGAATTCTCTGAGTTTATAAATTTACATGTTAATTGTGAAAAGAATTGGAGTCAATAAAAACATATATCTAATCAGATAATAACTTTTAGGGAATCTCCAATATTCGCCTATAAAATAAAAGCTTTAGCTTTGATTGTTTTAATCGAACTACTTCGTTATTTCAAAAAAAGATCTGTAAACTTTATAATGGGAATCTCTAATAACTGATCTTTTTGCAAAACACAGCGTTATAACAAAAATAAAACTGTAGTAAAATCAACCCGTTGTTTTTTGATATGCCTTGTTTTTTATCAAAAATTCTAATTATTAGAGATTCCCTAAAATAAAACGTTTTATAAACGAATCATCTCTTTATTTTTTTCACACAGAGATTTTAGAAAACTAAAGCTATTTATAAACGTTGAATTTCAATCAAAATACTAATTATTATAGGTTCCCTTTAATTATCTCTCAAAACCATCTCTTGCGAGAACACCTTTTGAGTAGTAATGTTTAATTTCTTTCATTTCAGTAACCAGGTCGGCTATTTCTATTAACTCTGAAGGAGCGTATCTGCCCGTTGCTATAATTTCTGTTATTTTAGGTTTGTTATTAATAATTGAAAGAACCTCTTCCTGTTTTAATAACCCAAACCAAATAGCAACATTAATCTCATCTAATACAATCAGATCATATTTTGCAGAATTAATTTTTTCTTTTGATTTTAATAATCCTTTATAAGCTAAATCAATATGTTTCTCAGTTACATCATCTTTAGTGATGCATTCAATATCTCCATATTGTTCTATCTCAACCAAATTATCTCTTTTAAGCGAATCTACTTCTCCATACTTAATACCTTTCATAAATTGTCCAATATAACATTTCTTTCCATGCCCCAGTGCACGTACAACAGCACCGATAGCAGCTGTTGTTTTGCCTTTACCATTACCGGTGTATACTTGCACAAATCCGTAAGTCATAATTTTCAAAATTTAAGGTTTTAGATCAGCTATCATTTCAAGGGCTTTATCACCCTCATTTGGAAATATATTATCAGGTACAACTGAAAATTTGGAGAACTCAGCAACCATATAAATTGCACACGCAAAGTTACAACTATTGCAGTATTTTTGTTTATATGATGTTAGCAATTTTTTTTGTAATCCGTGTGGATTATCTGTTATAAATTTACACTTATGAATAATACTACATAAAGTACTTTCCATGTTTAGCACTCCAGATTTTGGTAGGAAAAAAAGATTAAAAATATGTAAATAATATATTATTTTATTGTAATTTTCAAGCATTACTATCTATAACAATACTATATAATTAAATTTAACGTGTAACAGAGATTTATTTAAATTGTTTTAAGGCTTTACGGTATGATTAAGGATTATATTCTAAAAGATATAGTAAAACATAGCGCCCGATGTGAAATAACCACTGATATGATTTCAAAATCTGATGCTATACACTTTGATGAATATACAAGAATAGATCTCTGGCTCAATGAAGAGATAAAAAATATACCTGAAGATGAGAGACACTCAATAGTTAAAGATCAGGTATTTAAAAAACCATCATTAAACTATGGAATATATAAAATCAGAAGAACATGTTGTTAATTATATATTCCATAAACCTGAATTATCTTGATTAAATTCCTCCGGAAACATATCTAAAAATTGTAATTAATGTATTTTTTATGAAATATTTTTAAACGAGGAGAATATGATGGGTCCTGTTAGAGAAATCCCTCTTAAAATCTTTGGAAATAAGCCTGTTATTAGAATTCGAGATATAAACTCTGTTGTAAATAACTACAAAATCTTCAAAGATAAAGCTAAAAAAACAAATTCAACATGTGCTGCCGTTTTAAAAGGTGATGTACATGGTCTGATCATGAAAGATGTTGCACCACTACTTTATAAAGAAGGGGCAAGGGATTTTTTCATAGAGGAACTATTTGAAGGAATTGAACTACGTAATATCCTTCCTTACAAAGACGTATCTATATACGCACTTGGTGGCCTCCTTAGAGGTGAAGAAGACTATTTTTTTGATAATGATATCACCCCCTGTGTTAATAGTATCGACCAGTTGATAAGATGGAATACTTATTGTTCAATCAACAACAAAAGAGATGTATTAATACACCTTGATTCACATATGAATAGATTGGGACTTTTAGATGACTCTGTAAACTATCTTTCAGAAAATTTTGAATCCCTGACTTCAAATCTCAATGTGGTTGCTTATTTAAGCCATTTCTTTGATATAAAAGGAGATGATCATTCCAATTGCAATATGCAACTTAATATCCTGAAAAAATACCTGAAAATATTACCTGTGAGAAAAGTTTCCATGGCATGCACAGATAGCGTTATCCTTCTCGATAATAGTTCTGTAAATTTCGATATTGTTCGAATTGGAATTGGAATAACAGGAGGTGCCCCGTCAAAAAACAAACCTGTATCAAAAAATGCTAAGCATACAATGGAGATTTATGCTCGTTACTCACAAATTAAGACAGTAAAAAAAGGGGATACAATTGGATATGGCGGGGCATATACAACTTTGAAGGATACAAAAATCGCTCTCGTTCATATTGGTTATAAAGATGGATATATGCGAGTATTAAGTGGTCTGGATGAAAAGTATGGTGCTTATATGAACATAGCAGGTTATAGAGCAGATGTTATTGGTAAAATTTCTCTTGGAGCTACAGTTATTGACGTTACAGATATACCAAGTGAAGTTCTCAATGATAACTTTTATGCTGAAGTAGTTGGACCTAATGTTGATATCAAAGATCTTGCAGATATAGTTGGTTGCTATGAAATATTAGTATCTCTTGGCAGACCAAATAAGAAATTTAAAGATTTTACAATGGACGAGTTTAAGGAACTATCTTATTGAGTCCTCTATTCAAATCTTAACTGTCAAATAAACACATTTTTAATATAGATTTATAGACTGGTCGTCATTCCTGAATGCTATAGAAAACTTGCTTTTTTGAAACGTATCAGTAATCCATGTTTTACAGCAAAGAATTGTAGGTCAACCTTAAGGATCGAAAGCTGACTACAACTATATCCATTAAAAGCACTGTTTAAGTTATTTCAAAGTAACTAATTTATAATAAATTGGAAAAGATCTTTATCTGCTAAAAGTCTTGGTTCAATATTTTTAATGCTTGTAAAGATTTTTTCTATCCTTCCCGGATATTCCTTTTGCCAATCACTCAGCATCGATTTAATCTTTTTCCTTTCAGTATTCTCACGTGCCCCACAAAAATCACCAGAAATTACAGGGAATTTACTTATTTCAGAATACTTAATTATTTCATGTTCTCTAATTTGGGAAAGTGGTCTTATTGTCGTATTTTTGCCATTATCTGAAAAAAGCACAGGTGGAATTGCTTTTAACTTAGATCCATAAAACATATTTAAAAAAAGGGTTTCAACAACATCATCCATATGATGCCCCAAAGCTATCTTATTAAAACCATTTTCTTCTGCAAAATTATATATAGCACCCCTTCTTAAACGTGCACATAAACTGCATACTTTTTTTTCATTATCAATCTTATTTTTAATCGTTCCAAAAATATCCTGACTGACAATATTGTATTTATATTTTTTTTCAGACAGATATTCTTCAATTGATTCTATCGGAAAACCAGGCATTTGATGATCTATATGAACCACACCAATTTCAAATTTCTCCTTTGCCTGCTTATTGTAAGCATCTAAAAGATCTAGTAATGTAAATGAATCTTTTCCACCTGAAAAGCAAACAAGCACTTTATCACCAGCATTTATCATATTAAATTCCCTAACTGAAAGGGATAGTTTGTATACCAAATGTTTCTGTTTTTTTATCTTTTGACTTTTTTTATTTATATCATTCATTTCCATACTCATTCTTTAAAATCTGGACAATTTTCTATTTTGTATATATTTTTATACATGATAATACAATAAAGGGAACCTCTAAAAATTAGAAATTTTATTGAAATACAAGGATGAGAAATAAATAACGAGGCGATTTTACAACAGTTTTTTATTTCGAATAACACAGTATTTCGGTCAAAGAGCATTTTTTAGAGGTTCCCTAAAGGATCAAAATGAAAGATCTAAATCTCAGAATAGCCAGAGAATCTGATCATAATGAAATAATAGCATCAATAAAGAGTTGGTGGGGAGGTAGGGATCTAACATATATGGTTCCACGCCTTTTCCTGACTCATTTTTCCAATACATCTTTTGTTATTGAAGATGGAAATAAGTTGATAGCCTTTCTAATTGGATTTTTCTCTCAAAATCACAATGATACAGGATATATACATTTTGCAGGTGTTCATTATGAATATAGAGGTAAAGGAATTGGTAAATCCCTTTATAAAAAATTCTATGAAACATGCATAAAGAAAAATCGTTCAAAGATAAGATCCTGCACTTCACCAATAAATAAGGATTCTATTGAATTTCATAAAAATATCGGGTTTGAAATAGTTAAAGGAGATTCGCAAATAGACGGAATTCAAGTTTTTCTTGATTATAACAGAGAAAATGATCCCAAAGTTCTTTTCCAAAAATTCATAACCACAGAGAATTTAATATGAGAATTGGTATTATATCTGACATCCACGCAAATTTAATTGCACTTGAAGATGTATTAAATGACCTTGATGCACTTAAAGTTGATAAAATTTTGTGCCTTGGTGATATAACAACCTTAGGCCCTTCTCCTGTTGAAACGATTGAACTTCTTATGGAAAGAGAAATAGACTGTGTTCTGGGTAATCATGATGAATTTATGATCAATCCTGCTAAAATTAAGGAATACACAAGTGCTCGTCCTATAATAAATGCAGTTGATTGGGCCAGAAATAAATTATCAAAGCACCATTTGGGTTTTATCTCAGATTGCAAACCAACAATTGATGTTCTACTACCATCCCATGTCATAACACTGTGCCATGGTTCACCAAAGAACCATATGCATAATATACTACATACAACCTCTTCAGGCAGGCTTGATAAAATGCTTTTTGGTTGTAAATCAGATGTGATAATAGCAGGACATACTCACATTCAAATGTTAAGACAGTACAACGGAAGATATATAGTAAATCCCGGAAGTGTAGGCCTTCCATTTAAAAAATTTACAGATAATGCCCCACCTGAGATTATGATTAAGGCAGAATTTGCAATAATTGAAAATTATGGAAAGAAAATCAGTTTCACTTTATGTCACACTCTTTTAGATAGTGAAAAACTACATAAAGCAGCAGCGGTTTCAGGTAATCCCTTTTGTAAGAATCTGATAGACCACTACACAACAAAAAAACACTATTATACAGGAATCTGATTTTTTAGAGGATCTCTAGAATTTAATAACTATGACCAGCGCAATTTCTCTTCTATGGGATTCTTTTGAATCCTCTTTTATATTAAATCCTTCACCATATCTGATTATAACCGGTAAACCACCAAGTGATCTTATCCCATAGTAGAAACCAATTCCTGCGCTACTAATCGTTTGTCTTCTGTCAACTCCATCAAGATATTGTAAATCAACCATTTCAAATCTGGCAATATCTGCAAATAACAACAACTTCCGATCGCTCTCAAAATGATATTCATGCATATAATTTAAAGATATAACTTCCTTTACTCTATATTCATTTCTATAAAAACCACCCACATAAAAATCACTTGCAAGGCCACCAGTTCCAAATCCATTTAAAAGATCAAGATTATATCCTTTTCCACCCGAAAAAATAAATTCACCGGTATTATTTTCTGAATATTCAACTGGTATTTTTCTTTTAAATCTAAATCTGTTGTACTTTTTCTTATTTGTTATATCCTGATCCAGACTCCAGTTACTTAAATTATCTCTTTCACCATGAATATATTCAAACTCAAAAATACCTTCGTCAAATATAAATCCACTATTTTTATTTAAATAAATCTTATGGATGATTGATCTGTAATCAGGTGGCAATATAAAACCATCTCCTGTATCTTCACCATCATCAAAATATGCTTTTTTGTATTTAAATTGATAACCAATCGTCCAATCACTTATCCTTAAATCAGTAAAAACGAATAGACTTGCACTATCACCTTTATATGTCTCATCCTTATACCTATCACCATTAACATATAAATCTGCTCCATGACTTTCAGCCAAAAGAGTACCATTCACTCCATAACCAACATGAAGCGTTTCATTCAATTTGTGATCCATTTTTGCAGTGAGACTTACTGTTTTCAGATTTACAGACAACTCATCTTCATCATAATAACTCTTGTGATCCCAGAAAAAAAGCGGAGTCATTACACCTTCATGGGTATCTATAGGTTGAAGAGCTCCGATAATGAAGGTATCTGTGGAATCTTTTGAGTAGACATCTTCAGCAAAACAGGTGTTAAATACACTTAAATAGAAACATAAAATAATAGTCAAAACTCTGTAAATCATTCTATAACCCTTCTAATTTTAGCTCTTTTCTATCTATATTTTTAGATATTCAAATCAATTCATTGTGACAGATTTAACATATTTCATTTTTTTTACATTTCTTATACAAAACCCAGGGGTTTTTATTACAATTTTTTGAACTGTCGCCTGTTTCTACTCCATCCTTTTGGCATATAATAAGCCTGAAAAAAGTATCAGAATATTTGTACAATAGATAATTACAAGAGATTGTTTTAAAAATGGATATGCATAAAGAAGCTCATCCAAAAGCATGAAATGTAAAAAAAACACCACTATTTGAAGCACGCACATTATCTTACAAACAAAAACACCAGTTTTCTTCATTCGCAAGTAACTCAAAGAAACATAAAAAGGCAATCCCCATACAACAACTATTGTAAAAAATGCCAATAAAGTTCTTAAATAATAATTAGTGGGTAAATTACCCATAATAGTACTTAAAATTTCTGAATATAAACTCTGAATCAATGGATTATTCCACTTAACATAAAGATATGAAAGCCCAATACAAGGTAATACAAAATAGCCAATCAACGTAATAATCGATATGATTGTGATAATCAAAGGTCGATCCGGTTTCTTCACTGATCTTGCTTTATCCATATTATTATTTCCTTTAATGAGTTTAATATTTTTTATTTTAAAAAATACCTATTGGCAATATTTTATTATTCAATTAGCCCAAAAATATAATTTATGAACTAAACTCCAACGTCAAACAAAAGAAACAAAACCTCCTGCCGGAAGCTAAATTTTTGAAAAGTTTAACAAACAGATTGTGAATGAAATTAAAAAAAAGGTTTTGTAGGGGTCTTTACCTGATAATCTTATTAATCATCCACATAAAATTATTGATAAAACATTCGCAGGGGTGTGTTAACCTTTCAACGCACCTTGTTACCAAATGTAAGCACACCACCCAACAAGGTGATTTTTATAGTGATTTCAAATGTTTTTTAGCTCCATACAACAAAAAATAAAAAACCTTTAAAAAAAGGGATAAAAAATTTATATTTTGTATTGACATAATATCCATTAAAGGATAGTTATTGCTTCGTTAAAAGAATGAGCGGGAATAACTCAGCGGTAGAGTGCAACCTTGCCAAGGTTGACGTCGCGGGTTCAATTCCCGTTTCCCGCTCCAATTTTAATTTAGGCGGCTTGGCCAAGTGGTAAGGCGACGGCCTGCAAAGCCGTTATTCTCCAGTTCAAATCTGGAAGCCGCCTCCAAAACATAATATATGAGCGGGAATAACTCAGCGGTAGAGTGCAACCTTGCCAAGGTTGACGTCGCGGGTTCAAATCCCGTTTCCCGCTCCAATTTAATTTAGGCGGCTTGGCCAAGTGGTAAGGCGACGGCCTGCAAAGCCGTTATTCTCCAGTTCAAATCTGGAAGCCGCCTCCAATTAAATCATAAAATCCTTATTTAAAAACCAAAATTACGATAAATTATCCTTCAATTTTTTGCCAAAATTTCATTTTTTTAGTATTATTATATAATATATTCATTCCAATAACTTCTTAATAAGAAACAGGACCTATGAAATATTATTGTTTTCACAAAACTAAAATTGGAAAATTGTTAATTGCAGGAGAGGATAATTTACTAACAAATATTTTCTTTGATGCTAAATCAGGGCTTAAAAGACTTGGGGAAGAGTACACAGAAGATGAGTCAAAATGTCTAAATGTTACAACACAATTGGACCTTTATTTTGAAGGTAAACTAAGAAATTTTCAGATTAAATTAGATCCTGTGGGCACTGAATTTCAGATTAAAGCCTGGAAAATTCTCCTAAACATACCTTTTGGAAAAACAATATCCTATAAAAACCAGGCATATCTTCTTAAAAACCCTAAAGCAACCAGAGCTATTGGAGGTGCAAATGGCAAAAACCCAATACCCATTATTATTCCTTGCCACAGAGTTATTAGCAGCGATGGTAAGCTTGGTGGTTATGGTGGTGGAAAAAGTATAAAAAAAAAGCTGCTTAAATTAGAAGGATATAAAATTTAACGTTTTCTATCTATAAATATAAGGTTTGTAGAAATCCTTAATAATATTCATATCTTTATCTATATCATTCGTGGGTTTCAATAACTTCCCGAAACCAAGAGTTTTTCTTTTATGATCAAGATACATTAGAAGAATCGGCACATTCGCTTCAACAGCAATATTGTAAAAACCTGTTTTCCATCTTGAAACTTCACTCCGTGTTCCTTCTGGCGCTATTGCCAATACTAAATGATCTCTTTTTTCAAACTCATTTGCTATTTGCTTTACAGTTCCATTTTTTTTATTACGATATGTTGGGATACCCCCGAGATAACGCACTAATATTCCGAGTGGGAAGAAAAAAAGTGAGGATTTTGCCATCCAGAAGGCATTCAAACCTAACGCAATCTTAGTAGCAATTGTATATAAAGCATCCCAGTTAGATAAATGTGGTGCAAATATTATTATTACTTTTTTTGTATTGGGAAAATCACCGTCAACTTTCCAACCCAATAGTGACAGTGTAGATCTTCCAAAAAATCTTGAGATAATATTTCCGGTTTTAGGCACATTTGGACCGAGTTGAGTTAAAATCATATTAAGTGAACCTCTAATAATTAGGATTTTCTATTGAAATCTTTTGTTTTTTTTGGTTTCCATGCGGGATTGCTATCAAAAAACTCTTCAATAACAACATTATAAGTTTTCTCTGTTCTTGTTTTTTGAATTTTCTTTAAAATTTTTTTTCCATTTGGGAAAGACTGTGTAAGAAAAAACCAAACTCCTTTCATCCTGTCCAGATAGTGAGCTGGGCCACTCATCCCATTCCTGTACGTATTTGCAAGATCATCATGGAACATTTTAATAACTGAAAGGGTATTTTTATGTTTTATATTTTTTATTTCAGCTGGTAAAAAAGGATTACACATTACGCCTCTTCCTATCATCCAGCTTGATATATTTGTAAATTTACAATTGAGATCATCGAAGATTTCTTTATTATAAATATCTCCATTATATACAATTTTTTTATTAAACTTCCTGTGGGCTTCATCAAAGATATCAATATTTACAGATCCATCATAATTTTGATCGCCTGTCCTTGGGTGTATAATGATCTCACTTAATGGTAATTTGTTTAATACAGGAATTAAATCAAATATTTCATTATGGTTATAATAACCAGTCCTTATTTTTACAGATAATTTCTGATCTATTTTTGATAATATTTTATCGAGTAATTTTTCTAACGAGTAAGAGTCAGATAATAGAGCTGATCCCTTATTTTTTGTCACTACATTTTTGTGGGGACAACCAAGATTAAGGTTTAATTCATCATAACCAAGGTTACCAATATATTTTGCAAGGTGTATAAAATCATCGTGATTATTAGATAAAATCTGGGGGACAATCTTCATTGATGAGTTATTTTCAGGAAGGATATCTTTGATCCTTGCCTTGTTAATCTTATGCTCCCCCATTGTTGTTATAAATGGAGTTACAGCAAGATCAATTCCTTCAAAATGCTTTGAATAAACTGATCTGTATATATAATCTGTAAATCCTTTTAATGGAGCGAGATATAACTCAATCATTGGGAAACCTCTAATAATTGTATTTTGATTGAATACAACGTTTATAAAAGCTTTAAGTTTTATAAAATCTCTGCATAAAAAAAAATAACGAGCCGATTCGTTTTTAAAAAAGATTTAATTTTATAAACATACTACAGTTTTTTTTTGAATAATTCTGTTGTTTTGCTTTTTTAAAAAGAACTTAAGTAGTTCGATCAAAGGGCTGTTATTAGTGATTCCCTCATCTCTTTTTTCTAAGCTTTGCAACAACTTCAATATGGTAAGTATGAGGAAACATATCAACAGGCTGCATTTCAATTACATCATAATCATCCTTCATGAGATCAATGTCCCTTGCAAGTGTGGATGGGTTGCAAGATACATACACAATCTTTTCAGGAGCCATCTTTAAAACCTGCTTAACAACATTTTTATGCATACCTACTCTTGGAGGGTCAATTATCATTACATCAGGTTTTGATTCCATGGAAGGTAGAACATCTTTAATATCACCTAATATAAATTTACAGTTATCAACACCATTTTTCTCACAGTTCTTTCCGGCATCTTTTACTGCACTTTCTATAATCTCTATACCCAAAACCTCTTTGGCAGATGCAGATAACCAGATAGGGATGGTTCCTGTTCCACTATAAAGATCAAGAACAACTTCATTACCGGTTAATTCGGCATAATCTTCAACACATTTATAAAGGAGTTCAGCTCCTTTTGTATTAGTTTGAAAAAATGAGTTCGCTGATACTTCAAATTCATAGTTACCAAGTTTATCTTTTATAAATGAATCCCCATAAAGGATTTCTTCAGATTCACCAATTGAGACACCAGCTTTTCTTGCCGTTATATTATTAATTACAGATGAGATATTAGGAAATTTTTCTACAAGAATATCTGTAAGGGGTTTTAAAACTTCAGGTTTGTTCTCTTTTGTAATAATATTCACCATCCACTTATCATAGGCTGCTGAATATCTTAACATTAAAAAACGCCAAAAACCTTCATGACTCTTTAAACCATAAGCAGGAACACCAGAATCTATAATATACTGACGAACTGTTTCTAATATTTCATTTCCATCTTCAGGTTGAATATAGCATTTTTTTATATCTAAAACTTTGCTAAATGTACCGGGAACATGAAGTCCTATTCCAAATCCTTTTTTAATACCTTCCTGTCCTAATTCCTCAGGCATTAACCATCTCTCATCAGAACATGAAAACTCCATTTTATTTCTATAATTATAGATCTGTCCTGTGCTTATTGTTGGATGCACTTTTACATCTTTAACTTTCCCGATGTGTTCAGTAGTATCTTTTACCTGTTTGGTCTTATAATCAAGCTGCTTTTCATAATCCAGAAACTGCCATTTGCAGCCACCACAATAACCACTATAACTACAAGGCGCGTTTTTTCTATATTCAGATGGTTTTATTATTTCAAGAACTCTTGCTTCTGCAAATTGCTTTTTTTTCTTTGTAATTAAAACTTTAACAACATCACCAGGAATTGATTTATCTACAAAAACTGCCAGATCATTTATTTTGGTAAATCCCTTACCACCAAAAGCTACGTCTGTAATTTCAACTTCAAATGCCTTGCCTCTTTTTACACTCATTTCAAAATTCCCAAATTTAAATCTATTATATATTATAAACAACCTTTTAATATATGCTTAAACCTATTAGAAAATCAAGTTGATATCGAAACAAAATTCATATAGTGTTGTTTGTTCATATTCAATAATTTAGAAATATTGAATCTAAAGTATAAATAATAATAATAGTTTTAGGTTATATAATGAAAAAATTTGAAGATTTATTTATTGAGTTAAAAGAGAAAGTAATCAATAAGGATGCAAATTCAGGAACCGTCAAAGCCATAGAAAATGGTAAACATTCTATTGGAAAAAAAATAATAGAAGAAGCCGGTGAGGTATGGATGGCAGCGAGATATGAAGGTAGAGAAAAAACCGCTGAAGAGATTTCACAACTTCTATACCATATTCAGGTTATGATGATAGCTTGTGACCTTGAACTTGAAGATGTTTATAAATATCTATAGTTCGATCAAAAGGAAATTATAAGTTTCCCTATTAATTTAAGATGAAAGAGAAAAATGATGCTTAAAATTGCTGTTCCAAATAAAGGAACATTATCTGAAGAGTCTGTTAAATTAGCGATTGAAGCTGGTTATAACTGTAAAAGGTACAGCCGGGAGTTAGTTGTTAGTGATCCGGTAAATAATATTGAATTCTTTTTTTTAAGACCACGTGATATAGCCGTATATGTTAGTAAAGGTATATTGGATCTTGGAATAACCGGGAGAGATCTCGCCCTTGACAGTTTAACCGAAACAAATGAGATTTTACCCCTTGGATTTGGTCATTCTTCATTCAAATATGCAGTTCCTAATGAAAGCAAATTGTCCTATGATAATTTAAATGAAATTAAAATTGCAACCTCATATCCAAACTTAGTTGCTTTGGATCTTAAGAAAAGAGATTTGAAAGCAGAAATTATAAAGCTTGATGGTGCAATAGAGATTTCAATACACCTTGGAGTTGCTGATGCAATTGCTGATGTTGTCCAAACAGGAAGAACCTTAATAGAAGCAGGTTTAAAAACAATTGGTGATTCTATTTTAAACTCTGAAGCTGTTCTTATTTCACGAAACAGCAAAATTATTGGTAATACGATTGCAAATAATTTCATTGAAAGGTTAAAAGGAATTATTGTTGCAAGAGAGTATAATATGATAGAATATGATGTACATGATGATTCACTGAAAAAAGCTATTGATATTACACCGGGAATTGAAGCTCCTACTGTAGCTCCACTTAGTAAAGAAAAATGGTTTGCAGTGAAAGCCATGGCAAAAAAGAAAAACGTAAACAAAATACTGGATGATTTAACTAATATCGGAGCAAAAGGTATTATTGTTACAGACATTAGAACCTGTAGAATGTAAAGGTAA
Organism: Desulfobacterales bacterium; assembly: GCA_024226555.1. Classification (GTDB taxonomy): domain Bacteria; phylum Desulfobacterota; class Desulfobacteria; order Desulfobacterales; family JAAELO01; genus JAAELO01. The sequence goes on from JAAELO010000681.1 coordinate 56,112, forward strand.
AAAATGAAAAGATCAAATATCAGGAAATTATTAAAAAGTAATAAAGGTTTTTCAATAATTGAGCTTATGGTTGTTGTCGTAATAATTGGTATTTTAGCAACAACAATATTGCCTAAAATTATTGGTAAGTCTGATGAAGCAAGAGTTGCAAAAGTAAAAGCAGATATAAAATCACTTGAAACTGCCCTTGATATGTATAAACTTGATAATGGAATGTACCCGGATACAGAGCAGGGTTTAAATGCCCTTGTACAACTGCCTGAAACAGGAGTTTTACCTAAGAAGTGGAATAAAAGCGGATATCTTACAAAGCCCGTTATACCAAATGACGCCTGGGATAATAAATATATTTATATTTCACCTGGTACTAAAGGTGATTATGATCTGATGTCTTATGGAGCAGATAAAATGCAGGGTGGAGAAGATTTCAATAAAGATATTACCAACTGGGATGTTGAGTGATGATAAAAGAGTTAAAATCTGAAAAAGGTTTTTCTCTGTTTGAAATTATAGTTGTGATACTTCTTATTAGTATCATGTTTGTGTTTGTGACCCCTGGTTTCCAAAAATATATTGAAGAAAGTGATCTTTCAGGAATATCAAAAAAGATAGCAAATACTGTAAAGGATCTAAAATATAATTCTCTAAGATATCAAAAAACATATTATCTAAATTATGAAACCGATAAACAAACACTTTGGACCTCATATGAAGGTATCAGCATATCTGATGAAAATGTTGCAAAAAAAAATGGTTTTGCTATAGATGATACAATTTCATTAGAATTTATCACTGAAACAAAATTGAAAAGTGTTGGCTTTTATCCGGGTGGGTACTCTGATATAGCCACAATCAAAATATCTGATGGTAGCCAGCAAATTTCAATATTAATTAAACCTCTAATTCTTTCACCTGAAATCAAATAATTATGAAAAATGAAGGTTTCACATTAATAGAAATTTTGATTGCTCTTTCAATAGCAGCAATTACTATAACAACCTTATATAAATTACACATTCAAAACATCTCAACAACTTCATCCCAGTTATTTTATACAATAGCTCCTTTACTTGCACAGGAAAAAATTTCTGAAATTAAAGATGAAAATATTAAAGATATAAAGGGTGCTTTTGATGAAGAGTTTTCTGATTATAAATTCAACATCAAAACTGAGAAGATACTCACTGAAAATTTTAATAAGCTAAAAACAGATGTTACCATAACCAATTATTCCAATTCCTATACATTAAGAAAGTATATTTTTATTGAAGCCAAATAGTTTAAATAGCAAGGGTTTTACTTTGATTGAACTGGTTGTTGCAGTGGCCATATTTGGCCTTGTAATAACCATAGTATATTCATCTTTTAATACTATAATTCAAGGATCTGAAACTATAAAAGTCAGGTCATCTTGCACTGAAAGTGCAAAGCATGCTTTAATGATAATTGAAAATGATTTTAACTCGCTTTTTGTCTCAGTTGAGCCGGAATATTCAAAACCAGACCTAAGAGATTCTAAAGACCCTTTCAGGTTTATCTGTGAAAAATATTTCGTTGATGGTAAAGAGTTTTCTAAATTAAGATTTACCACATTTAACCATATATCTTTAAATAGCCTTAAAACCAAATCATTATCTTACGTACAATATTATGTTGTTAATGACCCTGAAAATGGCTTAATATTAAAAAGAAGTGACAGCCTGAATTTTAGCGATGAAGACTTTACAGAAGATTTGAAAGCACCCTCCTTATGTGAAGGAATAGATTCATTTAAACTCACTCTTTTAGATAAAGATAATAATGAAGTAAATGTATGGAACTCTGAGGATTCTTCTCATTACTATTCAACACCCCAGTATATAAAAATAAATATTGCTCTTAAATGTAAAGATACTATACAAAACTTAAGAACGGGCTTTGCTATTAACCATTACAGAGAGCCTCTAAACTAATGCATTATAAAGATGATAAAGGTATTGCTCTTGTAATTGTTTTAACAATTGTAATGCTTTTAACCATAACAGTTTTTGCAATAAACAGCAGGGTTCGAAAATCCCTTCATTTTTCCATGGCATCAAAAAACAGAATAACAATGCAACAGATGGCAAAATCCGGTATTAACCTGGGCATTGAAGTAATACTGAAAGATGCTAAAGATTCTACTCCTGAATCTGTAGATTCAATACATGAAGACTGGGCTAAAGAAGACGTTTTAAGTCTCTATGCCAAAGAGCTTGTTTTTGAAAGAGGAGAAATTAAAATAACCATCACAGATGAGATGGGTAAAATTAAAGTTAATTCATTAATCAAAGAGTTTCCAGGGGGTACAGTTGACGAGGATCAAAAAAAAATCTGGGAAAATATCTTTGATTTTTCAATATCTGCTGATAAATCTGAAGATTTGAGTAGTGCTGACAGCATTATTAGTTGCCTTATAGACTGGCTCGATCAAAATGATTTGAATAGATCAAGTGGTGCTGAATCTGATTATTATGAGTCTCTAACACCACCATATAAAGCAGTTAATGGTCCATTTAAAACAATTGAAGAGTTAAACCTTGTTAAAGGCATGAATGAGAATATTCTTAATATTGGAAGCCTTGTAGACTCTTTAACCGGGCAGGAACAAGAAGAAGATAAGAAGGAAAATGAATCTTCATACGATATATCTGACTATATTTCAATCGCCGGAAACATTGAAAATGAATCTAAAAAGTTAAGTTTTTCAGGTAAAATAAACATAAACACTGCCGAGTTGCCTGTTGTTGTCGCTCTTTTACCAAAAGAAAACAGTAAAGTTGATCGCTACTATTATGCAAAATCTATTATTGACTTTAGAGATGAAGTTGATGAAACAGGTGCACAAAAAAACAGTTTGAACGGAACCTGGTATCTTAATTGCCCTGGATGTTTCGGAAGCGGTATAGAAAAAAGTAATATTGTAACCACTGTCAGCAATATATTCAAAATTGAATCAAAAGCGATTATTGATGAGTCAGAACTTAAGATCTCAGCAATTGTTGAAAGATATTTAAATGAAACAGACGGCAAATGGTATTGTAAAGTTTTAAACTTTCAAACTTTTTGATTATTTTTCTGATTAATTCAAGGGAATCTAAAACTATAAATTTGATTGAAATACATCGTTTATAAAAGCTTTCAGTTTTATAAAATCTCTGGATGAGAAATAAATTACGAGCTGATTTTACAACATTTTTTTATTTCGAAAGACACAGTAGTTCGGTTAAAGGGCAGTTATTCGAGATTCCCTTCAGTACATCAGCTTCTTGATGTTACACTATCTATTGTAGTATTATGAAAAATTACTTTTAATTATTCAAAAAGATTGATATCTGGTTACAAATGAAAAAATTTGCAGGAATTGAAATAAATGATGATTCATTATCAGCTATGATTCTGTCCCAGGGTACAAATGTGGAGAAACATGAACACATAAAGTTCTCTGATTTAAAATCAGATCCTGATGATCATTTGAAAGAAGCTTTAGAGCAAATATCCGAATATATAACACCAGATTGTTACGTATCAGTTTCTATTTCACCTAAAAATTTCTACATAAGAAATATTAAAGTTCCATTTGATAATAAAGAAAAAATAAATAAAATTATATCATACGAGCTTGACCCCCATCTTCCCTCTGATATTGATCAGATTGAAACTGATTTCAAACTTATCAATGAAAATACAATAATATCTGTATCCTGTGATAATAGCAGGCTAAATAAATACTTTGAAATACTAAACAATTTTAATATTCAACCAGATGTATTGACAGTATCAGGACTCCCATGGGCTGAGTTTTATAGCAAAAAGTTTGATACAAAAGAGAATATATTAATTTATGTAAATTATGGAGATGTAACTCTTTTCTTCTTTGGAGAAAATGGAGTCTCTTTTATAAAAAATATATATGGATCATTAAATAATGAAAATATATCTTCAAAAATTGTTCTCGAAATAAAGCTTTCAATTCAATCATATTTCGAATCTACAGGTCTTGAATTTGATATTAAAAACGTAATGGTCACCGGTTATGGTTCAGACGATTATGATTTTAACTCAATTTTTAGAGATACTTTCAATGTTGATATTCAAAAAAAAGAACTTCACAAATTATTAGATTTATCTGAATTTACAGATAGTATTTATACTTTAGCTCTTTATGAAAAGGAAAAGGTACAGATAAACCTTTGTGAAAGTAAAAACAAATTCATCAGGTTTTATGAAGAAAATATGCAATCTATTATAAAATCAGGCATTATTCTTGGTTTTTTACTTATAATGATTCTTATTAATTCATTTTCTTACATCAATGACCTTAACAAACGAGCGGATAATTATGATCTTAAAATGAAACAAATCTTTCAAAGAAGTTTTCCAAAAGTTAAAAGGATAATAGATCCACTCATGCAAATGAGATCAAAAGTAAAGGAACTTCAAAAGAAAAACCCTGTTGCAAGCTCTGATATTGGAAAACTGGATATTCTTAATGAGGTTAGTAAAGCTATTCCTGAATCCTTAAATGTAGATCTTAACAGATTAAATATAAGCGCTAACAATCTTTCAATATCCGGACAAACAGATACTTTTATTTCTGTTGAATCTCTAAAAAAGAAACTTGAGAACATTCCCTTTTTTGAATCTGTTACAATGAGTTCGCCCTCAAAAAGCAGAGTTGGTAACAAAATTAATTTTAGATTAACAATTAAAATAAAAAAGGATTAATTCAGTTGTTTGAATTAAATGAAAGAAATAAAAGGGCTTTAATAATTTTAGTATCTTTTCTTGTTCCTTTTATAATTATTTATTTTATATATTTGCCCTATGTAGAGAATAAAGTGATTTTAAATAAAAAAATAAGAACTAAGAAAAAACATTTTGAAGAGATGTTATCTCTTGAGAAACAGTTCAAACGTTATAAAAAAAGTTCTAAAACAAAACAAATATCTAAGAACATAGATTTCTCTCTCTACACCTTTTTGTACAATTTATCTGGGAAATCAGGTATTAAAGAAAATATAAGTTATATTAAACCTTCTAATTTCGTTGATAAAGAAAGGGGTGTAAAAGGAACTCTGGTTGAAATTGAATTTAAAAAAGTTTCCATGAATCTTTTTACAAATCTTCTGTATGAAATTGAAAATTCAGGTAAAGGCCTTTTTATAAAAAAAATGTCAATTATTAAATCCGGTTCAAAAAGTGGAAATATAAATATCATTATGCATGTGGAATCAATAGATGTTTAATTTAAAAAACATTAAAAAAAGTTATATCATAAATGCCGGGTTTTTCATTTTTATAACTATTGTTTTTATATATGCCCTTTTTCCTTCAGAATCAGTTAAAAGATATACTGAAATAAAAATTAACCAAAATGAAAATATCGATGTTAAAATTGGATCGGCAGCCCCTTTGTTACCACCTGGCATCTCTTACAGAGATGTCTGTATCAGCTACCAGGGGAAAAAAATTGAATGTATATCCAAATTAAAGGTTTACCCTTCTTATGTTTCTCTGTTTTCAGGTTTTAATATTTGTGGAGATATTCTAAACGGTAATTTTGATGCAGATATTAAAGACAATGGCAAATCAGTTTATGCAGAATTAGATAGTATTAAATTAGAAAAATTTAATTTTAAATTGATTCCTAATATTCCAAACGATCTTAAAATTTCCGGTATACTTAAATCTATAATAAGTATAGACATGGAAAATGGTTCTCAAAAGAGTAACATAGAATCACAAGTTGAAAATTTGCACATAAATCTTAATAAATTTCCTCTCAAAAATATTAGTTTTAAAGATATTAAATTATCGCTTTCAATAAATAAAAAAAATATGAATATTAAAAATCTTACCTTTTCAGGACCAGATATTAATGGAACAATTAAAGGATCTATTATAGTTAATTCAAATCCATATCTTAGCAGGCTCAACCTAACGTTTAATATAGAACCAACAATTAGCTTTATTAAGAAAACCCAAAGCAAAATCCCTTTAAAATCTTTTCTGGGTAATAAAAAATCGATCTCAATTGTATTAAAAGGAACTCCTTCTAAACCTCAGTGGGGGTTTAAATAATCAATGATTTCAAAACTATTTACATACTGTAATCTTTTTATGATCTCCGTTATATCCTATCAGGGAGTTAATTATGTATATGGAGATTTTGAAACCGAGGTTGCACTTCTTGAAGTAGAAAACAGCAAAGAAAACTTTAACAAAAAGTCGAAAAAAATAAAAAAATCAAGAAAAACCTTACAGAAATCTGAATATAGTTCGATTAGTAATAGGAACCTGTTTAATATTGCAGTAAAATCTGAGGTTGAGGATGAAAATTATGATCTTAGTAATATTAAAAAATCCCAGAGGAGCCTTAAGCTATGGGGAACGATAACAGGACTTGGTGATCGTAATATTGCAATAATTGAAGATTCTACAAACAAAAAACAGGATCTTTACAGAATTGATGATGTGATAAACGGTGCAAAAATAACACGGATAGTTAGAAATAAAGTTGTATTAAATATAAATGGAATTGAAGAGATTCTTGAAGTGAGTGATCAGGTAGAACCAACTTATTCGAGAAATGTATCTTCAAAACCTAAAAGAAAAGTTAAAAAAAGTGTAATTAATGTAAAAAGGTCTTTAGTTGAAAATGCTTTTGAAAATCTTAATAAACTATCAAAAGAAATAAAGGTCAGGCCTTATTATAAGAATGGAGAACCCCAGGGAATAAGAATTAGAAGAATAGCAAGGCTTTCATTCTTTAGAAAGATTGGTTTAAGGTCAGGTGATGTACTAAAATCTGTTCAGGGAGTTCAAATAAAATCTATTAGAGATGCAATGAATATTCAAAACTCTCTGAGAGGTGCTGGTACAGTAAATGTTGAAATAGAAAGAATGGGTATGCCCCTTAATATTGAATATAAAATAGATAATAAATAATTAAGGAAACCTCTAATAAATAGAATTTTGATTGAAATTTTATAAAGCAAAACAGTTTTTTTGAATTAACGCTGTATTTCAATCAAAAGAGATTTATTTGAGATTATTAAGATTAAACAGGATTTTGGAAAATAAAAATACAATGATAAAAAAAATAACCTTAATATTATTTGTAACACTTCTCTGCTTCGCATATAGTTCTAACTCCTTTGCACAGAGTAAGAAGAGATATTCTGTAAAACGTGGACAGAAGTATGTACGCCTTGATTTTAATGATGTTGATATTAAGGTTTTCATTAAGTTTATAAGTGAATTAACAGGTAAAAACTTTATAATAGATAAAAAAGTTAATGCAAAAGTAACAATTATTTCACCAGAAAAAGTTACTCTCAGGGAAGCTTACAAGGTATTCGAATCAGTCCTTGAAGTCCATGGATATGCAACTGTACCTTCAGGAAAACTTATAAAAATAGTACCAGCGCAAACCGCCAGATCAAAAAGTATCCAGACTGGAATTGACAATAAACTAAACACAGTTGGTGATAGAATAGTCTCCCAGGTGATAAAGTTAAAATATGCTAATCCAAATGATATTAAACGCCTTTTCATTCCATTTATATCCAGAAACAGTGTTTTAATGGCTTATAAGCCTACCAATACAATCATAATAACTGATGTTGCATCCAATATAAAACGGCTATTAAAAATTATCGGTG
>JAAELO010000682.1 GCA_024226555.1 Desulfobacterales bacterium
CTTCCAAAGCATATTATCCCTTTTTATGTCTTGAAATCCATGTCTCCCTTTCTTCAATTAACCATTAGTTTATGTCCATTTTTAGTATTCCATTTATATTTCATTTTTTTAATCAAAATATTTTATTCAAAATTTCTAAATTTTCATTTCCAAAATCCACAAATAATAATAAGTATAATAATGTCCAAAATGATCCACTCCTCTCCTGTGTGGCAAAATGTCCATTAATTCGTGTGGAAGGCGTGGGGGGAACTGAAAAAATAAAGACAGACCAATCAACACACCTTGTGGCTCCCGCAATGGGGGAGCGTGGAATGCCACCATGTCACTCGTGAAAATCAATTCCTGTGTGCCTTGTTTTTCTGCGCGGCGTGTCTTTTGTTTTGTTTTTCGTTGTTTATGTACGGTATTGGCGTGTTTTTTGTGGTTTTTTTGTTTTTCGTTGTTTAGCGTGGTTTTTGCTGTTTTTTTGTTTGTGTTGTTTGGCGTGGTTTTTTCGTGTGTGGTTTTAGTCATGTTTGGCGTGGTGTTTATGGTTGCGTTGTGTGTGGTTTTTGTTGTTGGGGTGTGTGTTTTGCTTCCTCTGTTCCCCAAAGTGACTTGGATGTCACATTTTGCAAGGAAGCAACTGTAAATACAAGCCACTTTCAAAACGAGTGACGAAATGACGATGCCTGGTGACTCGACATCTCACTCGCAAAAGCTTGAAATGTGGTGAAAAAAGAGAGTAGGAAAAGGTGCAGTGGTGAAGTTCCAAGACCAAAGAAAACTCTAGTGGGCGAGCGTGACCAGTTCAATATGGCAACGCACCTGCCTGTCACGCTCCCATTGCGGGTTCGAACCCTTTCATTTCTTTGATAAAAACATTTGTTCAAAAATTTAAATTTCTGAACAAAACATTTGTTCAAAATTAAATTTCTGGAAAAATGAAAAAAAGGAAATTCTGAACAAAACTCAGAATGTACCCTTAGAATGTTGTAGTGCCATACATGTACCCTAGGACTTGGAGAAATTCTCTGGAACATGTACGTGATTTGAGATTTATTCAAAAAAAAATTATTTGAACAAAAGTTCTGTTCAAAAAAAGTGGAATTTCCGAGCAATTTC
>JAAELO010000683.1 GCA_024226555.1 Desulfobacterales bacterium
AGGTGTAGTCCCTGTTGTTGTAGCAGTTATCCTCCGTGGGCATTTTCCCAGTGCTGGTGCATCAACACCGGCTACATCTAGTAGATAAGGCTGGTGCTGTACTGCTCGCTGGCTGTACCATTACAGTGTGCGACGGTACGGCGTCCGTTTTATCAGTAGGTGTAGTCCCTGTTGTTGTAGCAGTTATCCTCCGTGGGCATTTTCCCAGTGCTGGTGCATCAACACCGGCTACATCTAGTAGATAAGGCTGATGCTGTACTGCTTGCAGGCTGTACCATTACAGTGTGCGACGGTATGGCGTCCGTTTTATCAGTAGGTGTAGTCCCTGTTGTTGTAGCAGTTATTCTCCCAGGGCTTTTTGCATTCATAGGCAGTATCCCGAGCTGCCAAGGTCCCTCAATTATGTGTAACAGTCGGAAGCTTGGTTTTGAGATAGGTTTGTTGCGCATTTTTCTTAGTGAACAGGAATTTCAAACACTTAGTTTATTGCAGCGCGCGCCTTTCATTGCCGCCGGATTTTAATTCTGAGCGTGTAGTGCAAGTTTCAGGCCGGACGCCTTCTATTTTTTCGACATTTATTTCTTGCTTTTGGGAGTGAGAGAGAGCGTGTGATGGTATTCCCTATGGGCATTTTCCCAGTGCTGGTGCATCAACACCGGCTACATCTAGTAGATAAGGCTGGTGCTGTACTGCTTGCTATCTGTACCATTACAGTGTGCGACGGTATGGCGTCCGTTTTATCAGTAGGTGTAGTCCCTGTTGTTGTAGCAGTTATTCTCCCAGGGCTTTTTGCATTCAT
>JAAELO010000684.1 GCA_024226555.1 Desulfobacterales bacterium
AAAGGAATGAAAAATATGGTATTTTTAAGGTGAAAAAATGGAGGTTATAAATGCGCTATTGCGCAGGGCATGCCGAAGCACTGAAATTATTTTTTTTTGTTATTTTTAAAGATAAAGTGAAGGAATAGATGTGTTTGAAATATTGGAATATTGATTATAGTATTTAGTTTGAAAATTATTTTTTTTGATAGGACCACTCCCTTCAAAACACAAGTTTAGTGATCGACTCTAAACGGGGCTCCTCCTACCACCCTTTTTGACTCTTTTGATAGAATCATTTCTATTAAAAGACTTTTATTTGAACAAAAGGGTAAATCTTTTTGTTCAAAAAAAGTTTTTTGAACAAAAGTCGAGTTGGTAAGGATTTAGTGCGATTTTTTTGAGTTTCATTTTTTTGAAGGCCCCCCCCCCCCCTTCAAAAAAATGAAATCGAAGTACTTCCCATCGATTTTTCTTTTTTGAACAAAACATTTGTTCAAATATTTTTTTGAAAAATTCCGATACCTTTTTTTGCTTTTTTTGGGGACATTCCATTACCTCACACATTCTATATTTCCTCACCCTCTTTTTGAATTTAAAATTTTGATCAAAAAAACTTTTTTTTGATTAAAAGTTTTGTTCGATTCCAAAACCGCACTTTGCTTTTTGTTCAAAAAAAATTCTCTGCATGCAACAGAAGTTTTGTTCAAAAGAATTTGAATTATTATTATTTTGAACAAACATTTTAACAAGAACCCATAGCCCCCTTGCAGTGCAGCGAAGACGAAAAAGAAGGTGTGAAATATGCATGGAATAATCAATATTTCCTTATGAAACAAACTCGAAAGGTATTTACAACTTCTATGAGGTTTTTTGATCGTCCTATACATCGCATTCATCAAATATTAAGATCGAAGGTAACCACCCACCCCCCGAAAAAAAAGAAAAAAAGTTTGCGAATTATAAATGCTTGGAAAAAGCACTCTTTGGAAAAAAATCATAGGAAGGAATAGTTTTTGTTTACAAAACAAAACCAGATTATTTTGACAATCGTCCTCTCTTACCGACCATGCAATTAAATCTTCAAGGAACTCACAAGCCAGTTTTAGAATCTTCTTATATCCGTTGCCATCCTTCCAAACATCGCACGATTTGGCACATCTCCTTTTCGCACTTCGCAATTGCGCACGACGCGCCCAGACCTCCAGCGTTCACGCGGAATATGAAAGGAAATGTGCTATTTTTGATACATTTGCGCCCGAATGAGCGATGAAGAGTTCCACGATTCACATATTTCATATAAAGTTGCTCTCCATTACCGCAAGCACTACGAGAGCACTGCAAGGGTGCTGGGAATTTTGATCTGAACTTTGGATCAAATTTTCGATTTCCGAAACCCCACTAAATGTACCCTTTTTTTGATCCAAATTTCGGATCAAATAAATATTTTTCGATCCATTCAGGTTTCAGGAATTGGATCAAATAAACTTTGAAATGGTGAGTGTACGTACACCACGCCGAAACATTCTAAGGGTACATTTTGGGTTTAGATCAAATTTCCATTTTTTTTTATTTTTTTCATTTTTCCGACTGATCGAAATGTTCAGATCGGAAATCGAAATTTTTGATCCAAACTTCATGATGAAATGCTTCGAACTCGGGACCCGAGCTTGGCAAGGCGGCGCGTTGCCATATTGAACTGGTGTGTTTTCCCACACTAGGCTTTGCTTTGGTGTGGCGTCTGTGCAGGAGTCTCTTCCGTTTCCTTTTTTCACTTTTTTCTCGTTGTTTGAGTTTCATCGAGGAACAAATGAAACGGCCGTTTCGTTCCATTCATTTGTTTTTGTTTGGGTTTGCCTGCTGATATTACTTTGTTGCATTTCGACAAAGAGAGCGGGCAAACTCCA
>JAAELO010000685.1 GCA_024226555.1 Desulfobacterales bacterium
AAGAGCCCTACGAGGGCATCTTATTATGCCCCCGCGCGAAGAAGATGATGAAAATAAAAGTATAAAAAAATATGAATTTTAGTAAGAATTGGGAAGGGATTTTTTTGACCTTCCGCGAGGGAGAAAGAAGTTATAATATGGTTGGATATGATGGTATGGGATAGTTTTAAGGAGTTTTAGGGATGAATGGGTCATATGACCCTTTGCAATTGCCGTGGATTGATTTGAATGAGATGGTGAGAAAGTTTGGATTATATTTTTTTGTTTATTTATTAAATGGAGAAAAGGTGGATTTAATTAAATTGGAATAATTATGTGGAATATTAAGGCCAGAAAACTGACCGAATTAACTTAAGAATGGAAAATGAAAATAGAAAAAAGTAAGAAAAGAAAAAGAAAGAAAGAAAAAGAAGAAAAGAAAAAAAGAAAAATGAGGAAATTAAATTAAATTAAGGGGGAAATAAATCTACCCCTACCCCTAACCAATTCCCCAACCAATTCCCCAACCAACTCCCCAAACAATTCCCCCACCAATTCCCCAACCAATTCCCCCACGGATAGCCCCACCAAAACCCCAACCAAATCCCCCACCAATTCCCCAACCACTTCAAAACCAAAACACCCAACCAAACACA
>JAAELO010000686.1 GCA_024226555.1 Desulfobacterales bacterium
CAATGAACCTAACTTTAATAAAATCACAAATGACAACTATGAATAAAGGGAAGGGGAATAGTGGCTACGGTATGATTGGATCACCTCAATTAACACCAACAGCATTCCCACGATTGAAGACCTACATCAACCAAAACAACCACAACTAATAAACAAAGGAAAATAAACTGGAAATAGAATGTGGAATAAAATCAGTGAAAAGAAGAGGAAAAGGAATATAATGGGAACAAGGCTATTCCAAGCATTAGTCATTAATTCATCAAACTTTAATCGATTCAATGTTGAACGAATCAAGCGAACTAAAAAAATTCCAAAGCCCAAAGAAATGAGAGTTAATGAAAGAGAAAACAACAAAATAGCTGTCGAAAAAAAAGCTATAATACTAGCATATTCAGTTGAGAGAATCAAAGAATAATAAATTGGAGGATATTCAGTAATAAAACCAGCAACTGATTCAGATTCAGCTTCAGGTAAATCAAAAGGAACTCTATTGGATTCTGCTAAAATTCGAATAAAGAACAAAATTCCATACAAAAAATTTCTCAGGCTCGTGAAAATCGGTAATGAAGCAATAGAACTCCAATAATAACCTCTGCTAAACGTCTATCGAATGAAACGACTAAATCCACTGAATAAATCTTATTGGTTACACGAAAGCATAGTTGGTGGAGTAAGGTCAATCGTTAAACGGTTAGGAAATTCCATAATAATCGAGCACACCATCACCCTACTTTTTGACCGTTATATTTACAGCTGGAATATCTTTGGTATTCACA
>JAAELO010000687.1 GCA_024226555.1 Desulfobacterales bacterium
CTTTGTGGCCTCGGCCCCAAACATGACTTTTTCTTACCTTTTGGCGTTGCCGGCAAACTACGCTGACTCAGTCTTGGTGCTTCCCGATATGATGGCTACCCAAGTCTTGGGCGACTCCTTTGTCATTATACAACCAGCAGAATGGCCCCAAATTGTGTTAATTCCCGACTCTCTCGATTCTCCCGACTCTCTTATGTCTTCCGACTATGATTTGTGTGGGGTACATTCCATCCCCCTCGTCACCCCGTTTTCTCCCGTTTTGGCACCTCTTGCCCCCACGTTATCTCCTCCATCATTTTTATTGGATGCCCCACCCGACGTATTGTTAGATTTGGCACGAAAAATGAACAAAGTGACGCAACCCCCTCCTCCCCAACGAAATGACCCCGGCGAAGAGTCCGATTTTATTTTTTCCGACGATGAGTTATTGCAAGGAAACGATGAGATGATGCCAAACAATCGACATGGTGAAATGTGCTCTTGCGTTGATTGTCTCAATGCCAAAGAATGGGGAAAGGAATCGATTCTCCCGAATTATTCTCATTTTGA
>JAAELO010000688.1 GCA_024226555.1 Desulfobacterales bacterium
CTTTTGGAGTAGATTTTACAACTTTTATATCGCTGACATCTCCTTTTGATGTTACAACAAATTTTAAAACAACTTCTCCTTCAATATTTAATCGTCTTGCTCTGTATGGATAGACAGGACTTCTTCTGAATTTTGGAAGTGGAGCTTTATCTAGATCAGAAAGTTCATACAGGCTGTTAAGGGTAATGAAGTACGGTAAAGAAAAAGCATTACTTCTTAACAAATCGTATTTTGTCAGACTGTTTGCAGTAATAATTATAATAGTATAAAATATTTTGAGACATTTAAAATAAGAGGTGCAGCTAATCCTGTCGACCCCAAAATAAGGGTTACCTTTGGAAACGCTGATACATTAAAACGTATAGCCCTCATAAAATGGCAATTGCCAAATTATTCTAAATTTGAAAACCAAAATAAGATAACACATTATTTCGCATCGGAGGTTGATATAATGACTCTTGAAAAACAACAAAGTTTCGAGGATAGTCCTCTATGGAAACTCAAAGTTCGTCTTCAATTTAGTGGTTGGTTACAATATATCATCCACGCAATATTTGCCTTAATCATGTTTGCCATTGCCGGGATTGGCTGGTTAATTGGATATTGGCCGATTCTTTTATTTTGGGTTCCACTTGCAATTGCAACATTCCTGAGCATCACATTTTTCGGAACCATCATTATTGTTAAATATGGAATACATCCAACTGAGCGCATTCCTGCTGACAAAAAACTTCTCGATACATTTGACCTTATGAGAGCTCGCCATTCCTGTCGTTCATTCCAATCCCGCAATTTAACTGCTGAGCATCAGACAGAGTTGATGGAAGCAGTTAAGCTTTATAGTCAACATAATCAACTGCTTGGACAGCAGCCAATCCGGTTCGAATATATTGCTGCTCCATTAACGGTTTGGCCGATTGTTGGGGCGCATGAGTTTCTTGTTGCCATCGCTCCACGTGAATATAATCGCTTATCCGTAATCGATGTTGGACGAAGCCTTCAAAAAATAGTGATTAATGCTACCCGAATGGGGCTGGCAACCTGCTGGATAGGTCCCGGAGCTGACCAGAAAAGCATTGTTGAGCATCTTGATGGAAAGTTTGAACCAAAAAAAGATCATGTGATTTGTGTTTGTGCCATCGGATATGAATCAATGTTCAAACCACTGATGATTCGATTACAAAAATTGATCCTAAACAGGCGCCTACCTCTGTCCGAACTCTTTTTTACCGATCCTGATTGTAAAATAGCACTTGAAACTGATTCATCGCCATTTGATAAGTACGGTCGTTGTTATGAAGTCTGCCAGTGGTCCCCCTCTTCATTTAATGGCCAGACGACACGATGTGCGGCAATTTCAGATAAGATTGAAAATCATGACAAACTTATAAGGTTTGATTTCTTTCCGGCAACCACATCACGATATTACGCTGCTGTTGCACTTGGTATCTGGTGTGCGAACTGGGAAACAGGTTGTGCTGCACTAAATAAACATGGACATTTTGCCGTTCTATCGCCTGAAGAGAGAGCATCTGATGGGACTTCTGACTTACCACGCTATGACGTTAGTTGGATAATCGATTGAGGTTGCAATGAAACATAAGACAAATTTCCATTTTATAGACAATTACTTTAGGGAATCTCTAATAACCTCTCTTTTGGCGAAATACATTGTTATTTCCAAAAAAAACTGTAATAAAA
>JAAELO010000689.1 GCA_024226555.1 Desulfobacterales bacterium
AAAGAATCTACTCTTTAACCATTTACAACGCAATATTTTTTTGTAAAAGACAAAGTAAAAATCAAAACCCTTTGAACAAAAGACAAAAACAGAACGGGAGACACCCAAGCAACACACAAAAGTCATTCTTAAATCTTTTTTGCGAATAAAAAAGCAATAAACAAAAGAACATTTAATGTCATATTTCTTTACATAACCTCTCCGAAATATGTTAAATATCGATTCACAAATGACTTTTGAAACCAAAATCCATGTTTCAATATGCACAAAACCAATCCCAAACTCTTTCTATGATCCCTTTCCGAGGATGCCAAAGTCTTTTCATAGAAGCATGTTTCTTTTCAAAAGGAAGCAAGTCGTCCCCTAATTACTTTACATAATCGTTTATTAAAACCAAAACACCTTCCAAAAAAGCAATAAACAAAAAGAAAACGACTGTAAAAAAGGCAATAAATATACATATTCACACACGCATACGGCGTATTTCTTATCGAATCGAGAACTGTCAAATGAGGAAGCAAACAGCCATTTCATCTCTAAAAAGGCATTAAACATTTCCACTTCGCAAAAAAAAAGTAGAAACAAAGGCCATTTACATACGACCTTGCGAGTACAGAAGAAAGCTAAACACTACTCGTAAAGTTTTTAAATAAACACCAAAACCAAATTATAATATCTTTAGCGAAAATAGGCTTTAAAAACACATTAGAACGCAACATTTAGAAAAGCTAAAGTACTCCTCAATTGTCATATTTCATGGAATGTCTTAAGGTATTCCCCATTGCAAATCTTGATATTCCTCCCACGTTAATTGGAAATCATTTCCATCTCTTATTATCGGTTTTGCAAATGATAATTCGTCTCATCTTTTTCTTTGCATAAATGCACATCCGACAAGCTTCTTTGGACCAATTGTTACATGGGCAATAGTATTTCACCGCACCACGGCTCCAACGAGTGATCCCTATCACCTTCTAGCAAATCTTTTTGAAATATATCCAATTAAACCCCACCAATATTTATAAAGCAGAATACATAAAAGAACCCCACCAATGTAAATTCAAACCCAACCAAGGGCACATCTTCAGCAGAATACATAAAACAACAAAATCGATCTCGTAATCATTAATTTCGTACGTCCAAAATGTCATCTGCTATAAATTAATCGAAATAAATGACGATGATCTGTGCGTTTCGTTTTTATGTTGTGGTTAATTTGGGTTTGTGTGTGTGTTTTCAAGCATTCTACAGAGCAAAGTATACACACTTCTAATCCTTCTAATTTAGCAGTTTGACGCGTTGGAATATCGTTAAACAAACGACTATTTGAAAATACATCCAAACATATGTAGAAGCGAACGGATACTAAATTATAATACCGAGAGAGATAAAGTGTTAATTGAAGACCTCATCTGTTTTTTTCGTTGTGTGTTTTGTGTTGTTTGTTTTTTGGAAATGCACTTTTCTGTGGACTTTTTCTCGCAGAATTACGTTAATTGAGGGATCGAACGGATATATTCACGATCTAATTAACCGCCGACAATTATCCGAAATGCTTGCGACATTTACCACAAATTAAAACTTTGGAGTTCGATTCCAAAACGACTTTGGGAATTATCAAAGTCGTTAGCGAACATTCCTTCCATTCCTGTGGACAGTGTGTCTTTCATGAGAATGCAACGAGCAAGTATTATAGACTGAAAAACGGATAAGCAACCTAACATGCACTTTGAAGCGTGGCAATGTCT
The DNA here is from genome assembly GCA_024226555.1 of Desulfobacterales bacterium. Classification (GTDB taxonomy): domain Bacteria; phylum Desulfobacterota; class Desulfobacteria; order Desulfobacterales; family JAAELO01; genus JAAELO01. The sequence continues at coordinate 1,749 of JAAELO010000689.1, forward strand.
TTTACTAAGAGATTATATTGCCAAAATAGTTCTCTAAACCAAAACGAATGTCAAATTTGAAAGCGTTTGCTGGCATCGACGATAATATGGAGATGTATCAATTTTTCAATGCTCTTCTGTGTTTTTTGTGATGTACGTTTTGTTGCTTTGTGTGTATGTGTGTGCGGGT
>JAAELO010000690.1 GCA_024226555.1 Desulfobacterales bacterium
GTTTCTAAAACTGATTCGTGCCAGGACAGAATAGAGAAGAGAAATAGTATTACAGAAGAATCAAATCCTAAATCATACGAGGAACGTCTGAATAGTATTTGCAAGAAAACTCCCCTTTTTTAAGTCTTTTATGAGAAAGTGTCAAAGACAAGCCTTTCAAAAACGAGAGTATCGTAGTACTTGGCGTTTTCTTGTAAAGACTGAATTTACCGTAAATCAAGTATTTACAATGCTTTTTATTAAGATAGGGTAAAGTTTTTTGATAATAACGACTGATTTCACAGGAACAGAAAAAACACAGTCAGACAAACTGTTAATAACTCCAATTTCATTGTTAATACTTGCGATTTTCAAAAAAAAATGAAATATTTTCTTATTTTTGACACTGATTAGTTACAATCAGGGTTGTTGTAGAGGCTTAAATATTTATTGCTCAAAAGAATGTTTACACTTGCCGATCATATAGACATCATAAAACAGGACACCGCTAAAGAGCTGCTCTCCGATGATGCTTTCTCAACAATTAGAGAATTTGCCGGACTATTTCCATACGATCTGAGCAGGGACATTGGTTTTGAATCTCACCTATCGCTTAACAAGGCGTTTGTTGATCTGCTGTTTTGTGTGGAGAAGGGTAGTAATGGTGCCTTCATTCTGGCTGGTGAAAAAGCGGTATCAGTATCGGCTGTTTTAACGGATCTTGCTCCATGGAAGAATATCAGGAAGTTTTGTGAGGTATGGAATAAAAAAGAGAGCATTTTTAATAAGTACATCGATGTGATCTGGCTGGAGTTTGACTATGATGGTGCTCAACTCTCGAAAATCCCCAGATTGTTTTTCCAAATATCAATTGGTCAATGTCCGGATGATAAGAAGAAAGACGAGCAATTTTTAATCGAAATACTTGAAGATATTTCAAAAATATTTTATAATGGTCCTGTTCCACTCCCGCTAAAAGAGAAGTTAAATAAGTGTATTTTAAGTTTACCACCTAATGGTGAGATCTGGCATCTTGGACTTTTGTTAACAGATGATTTTCATATCTTAAGACTGATTGTAGTTAAGTTTCTATTGAACGAAATGTTGGATTGGTTGAATAGAATTGATTATATTGGAAATTTTAATAATTTTTATCGATCTTTTAATAAAATATTTCAAAACTTTGACTATCACGATTATAATGTTTATATCGATAAAAGCGGATCAGTTCTTTCAAACGTAGGGATAGAGTATAATTTTAATAAATACAAACAACCTGCTGAGGAGCCAGGATGGGAAGAAAATATGATGTGGTTGGCAGACAAGGGTATATGCCTGCCCGGAAAGATTAATGGACTTCTGGAGTTTTCAGGACGCAAGAGAATTTCGGGTTTTTTTGATCTGTATTATCTTAATTATGTGAATCATATAAAACTCTCCACTAATAATAAGTCAGAAATCATTGTGAAAGGATATTTCGGGACATTGATCCGTGAAGCAGATAGTCTA
>JAAELO010000691.1 GCA_024226555.1 Desulfobacterales bacterium
CACAGCTAGAGATGTCTGATGTACTCCGATGTGAAGTGCTTCCCTGTCTTTTTCCACCTCCACAAGCACTTATGTGCATAAAAAATGTCCTGAAGCACTTGATGTCAGGAGCAATCCCAAAAACTCTTGACCCAAACTTCTTGAGTTCATCATCCATCAAAACGCCTCCTGGAAGCACTTAGGAAGTCATGCACAGAAGCACCTGAAAAAAAGAACTTCTTGAAGCACTCCGGTACACCCCCCCCTTGAGTGCTTCTGGGTCGAAGCAATGTCATAGCCACTAGAATCACCGTAAATGAATGTAATCAGACATTTAAGGTGGTATTATGAAGGATCGAATGAGTAGATATTAAAAGTATCACAGTTTGTCTTCAATCCACTGTTTAACGTGGTCATTTTCACATTTTAAAAAGTGGTACGTTATTCAAGGGTCTGAAAGCACTTGAGCACGAAATAATCCAGGAGCTGGAAGCACTTAGATTGCAAGCACTTCAGTTTCATGAAGGCTAAGTGCTTGTATGGTGCATTGTGCAAGTGCTCTCAGCTAGGTACACGAAACAGAAAGTCTGGGAAGCACTTGACTTTGAATGCATGTTGCAGAAATCACCACCCAATCAATCAATTCAACAAACAATCCACAATATACAAACATCATGATCATTCATTTCCTATCCAATAGGGCACTCTACAGCAGAAAGAAAGGAAAAGCACGCGCGCAACGATCTCCCTTCCGTTAACAATCAGCGCACAAAA
>JAAELO010000692.1 GCA_024226555.1 Desulfobacterales bacterium
ATTTACCAGCCACGTTCAGTTGGTGAAGGTAAAGGACGTGCATGGTATCCAGTATGGAACGCAGGTTCCACATATACTATGGCTCTTAGAGCAGGTGCTGAACTTTCCATGATGGAAAACAGATTCACCCCAGCTCGTTTTAAAGATGGATACGGACCTGTTGGTGCGTGGTTCCTACTTTTCAAAGCCAGACTACAGAATGGTCTTGGCGAAGATTACGTTACAGGCGATGAAGTTAAAGCTGAACTTGAAAAATATGCTCCTTATGGAACAGCAGCTATAACTCCAACATGTCTACGTAACCACTTAATGCTTTTCGAAATGAAAGCAGGTCGTGGTCCAATCATCATGGATACAGTTACAGCTCTTGGTAATCTTGGTAAAACAATGAGTAAAAAAGAGCTTAAGCACCTTGAATCAGAAGCTTGGGAAGATTTCCTTGATATGACTTGTGGTCAGGCGAACCTTTGGTTAGCTCAGGACTGTGAGCCAGAAAAGAAAAATTCTGAAATTATGCCAACTGAGCCTTACCTACTTGGATCTCACTCAGGATGCTGCGGTATCTGGTGTTGTGGACCAAACGAAGATTGGGTTCCAGATTCTTACAAGTGGGATTACAACGGTGTATACTATAACAGAATGACTACTGTTAACGGTCTTTTCACTGCTGGTGATGGTGTTGGATGTTCAGGACACAAATTCTCCTCAGGTTCTCACTACGAAGGTCGTATCGTTGGTAAGATGATGGTTAAATTTGTTAAGAATAACAAAGATTACAAGCCAGAGCTTGAAATGACTGCTCAAGAAGCTGCTGACATGGTTTATAAGCCAGTTAAAATCTACGAAGAGTTCTCAGGTTATTCTACAGACATTGACGTGAACCCACACTACTGCAAGCCAGCTGGTATGACAATGCGTCTAATGAAAGCTACAAATGAGTATGGTGCTGGAACAGCAACTTACTACCAGACTTCAGGTAAAGCTCTTGAAATGATCATGGATCTTTTCGCTGACATGCATGAAGACTGTAAACTACTTGCAGCTGGAGACCTTCACGAACTTATGAGATGCTGGGAAATTTTCCACAGAATCTATACAGTTGAAGCTCACTTAAGACACATCCAGTTCCGTAAAGAAACAAGATATCCTGGTTTCTACTACAGAGCTGACCACCCAGGACAGGACGATGAAAATTGGTTCTGTTTCGTTAACTCTTCATTTGATAAGAAGACTAACGAGTGGACTCTTAAGAAAGAAGATTACCATAGAATCATTCCTATGTAGTAATTAACGATGATCTATTTATCGTGATATAAAATTGCCTCCAGGTACTATTGTACCTGGGGGCTTTTTTTAATTATAGAGTACAAGATTTTAGATCTGTTTAAAAACAGCTAAGTGTCCGGTTTTTTAAGTGCTTTAAATATAATAAAATAGAGCACTTACGAAATGTGGGCACGGCTGATTTTTTATGGATCGATTGTTACACATTTAGTTTTAAAACAAACCATTATAACTATTTTTTTAATGCGCGGAGGGATAGCATGACAACAGATAAGGCAAACCCTGCTGTAGGAAGCATATTGGTAGTTGGTGGAGGAATTAGTGGATTGACTACAACTCTCGAGGCTGCTGAAGTCGGATACGAGGTTTATGTAGTCGAGAAAAATCCAAACTTGGGTGGTAGAGTATCACAATTAAATCAATACTTCCCAAAACTGTGTCCTCCAACCTGCGGCCTTGAAATCAACTACAGAAGAATCAAAGACAATCCAAAAATAAAAGTAATGACTCTTACTGAAGTTGAAAAAGTTGAAGGTGAGCCAGGGAACTACGAAGTTACACTAAAGCTTACTCCAAGATTTGTTAACGAAAAATGTACTGCATGTGGTGAATGTGCCAAAGCCTGCAGTGGTGAAATCGATAACGAATTTAACTTTGGTATGGATAAAACCAAAGCAGCTTATCTTCCAAACGATATGGCATTTCCAATGAGATACGTTCTTTCAGCAGACATTTCAGCTGAAGACGGAAAAAAATGCGAAGAAGCATGTAAATATGGTGCTATTGATCTTTCAATGGAAGCTAAAACGATGACAATCAATGTTGGAGCAGTTGTATGGGCAACCGGTTGGAAGCCATATGATGCTACAAAAATTGATAACCTTGGATTTGGTCAGCATAAAAACATCGTAACTAATATGATGCTTGAAAGACTTGCGGCTACAAACGGGCCTACAAAAGGTCAGATTGTAAGACCTTCTGATGGAAAAGCTCCTGCAACAATAGCTTTCGCTCAGTGTGCAGGTTCAAGAGATGAAAACCACCTTCCATATTGCTCATACATATGTTGCATGGCTTCACTAAAGCATGCGACTTATTTAAGAGCTCAGTATCCGGATGCAAAAATCACTATATACTATATTGATCTTAGAGCTCCAGGTCAGAAATACGAAAAATTTTACAAAAAATTAAAAGAAGATGAAAATGTATTTTTTGTAAAAGGTAAAGTTGCTGAAGTTAGTGAAGAAGCAAATGGAAATATCGGTGTTGTTGCAGAAGATGCAGTAAGTGGTGAGAAGAGTACTCAGTCTGTTGATATGCTTGTTCTGGCAACTGGTATGGAGCCAAGCTTAAAAACTGATAAACCTTCTGCTGATCTAAATTACAATGAAGATGGTTTCGTTGTTAACGATTTCAGCAAAGGTGGATTATTTGCAGCAGGATGCGCAAATAAACCTGCTGACGTGGTTACATCAAACCAGAATGCTACCGGTATGGCTCTAAAAGCTATTCAAACACTGGTGAGGAGGTAAACCATGACTAAAAAAATTGGTATGTATATATGTACAGGCTGTGGGATCGGTGACGTTCTCAAAGTTGATGATATGGTAGCTGTTGTTGAAGATGAAGGCACAACTTGTAAAACACATGAGTGTTTATGCAGTGATGCCGGAGTTGATTTTCTAAAAGCTGAAGTTGCTGAAGGAACAAATTTCCTTGGAATAGCAGCTTGCTCAAGAAGAGTGAACTTTGATATTTTCAAATTTGAAAATACAATGGTTGATAGAATAAATCTTCGTGAAGGTGTTGTTTGGTCACATTCTCGTGAAAAATACCCGGTACCAACTCAGGAGCAGATCGATTCTGATGATGATTCATTCGATGAAATTCAGATGTTAGCTGAAGATTATCTTCGTATGGGTATGGTTAAACTTGAAAAAATTGAGATTCCTGAGGGATACAAAACTGAATCGCTTTCAAAAAAAATTCTTGTTCTTGGTGGTGGAGTTACAGGTATCAGTTCAGCTCTTGATGCAGCAGCAGCAGGGTATGATGTAACAATCGTTGAAAAAGAAGATGCTATTGGTGGTTATGCAGCTAAGCTTAGAAAGCAGATGCCGGTTGTTGAGCCTTTTGATGCACTTGTTAATCCGGTTATTGATGAGAAGATAAAAGCTGTTGAAGAAGCTTCAAATATTACAGTAAAAACAGGTACTGTTGTTGCAAGAATCGCAGGGCAACCTGGTGAATTTACTGTAACATTCAAGAAGCCTGGTGAAACAGTTCCTTTTGACTGTCCACTACCTGTTCCGGAAGAGCAGAAAGTTGATGCTGATGGAAATGAGCTTGATGTTGAGGCAGTTCAGGAAATATACAACCAGATTAATGATGGTAGAGAAGATCTTCTTTCTCTTGATCCTGACGGTGAACTTTATGGTGCTGTTATTCTTGCAGCAGGATGGAGACCAGCTGATTTAGATGGCGAAGAGTATGCACACTTAGGTGCTGGAGATGCTGATGTAATTTCCAATGCTCAATTTGAAGAGATCGCTGCTAAAGGTAAAATCACTCGCCCATCTGATGGTAAAGAAGCTAAAAACGTTGTTTTTGTTCAGAGTCCAGGAAAAGGTGATGATGATTCAGATTTTGGTTATGCTGGATCCGTTACATCGATGGTGTCTCTAAAGCAGGCTAAATACGTTAGAGAAGATTATGAAGATGGTAAAGCTTATGTTTTCTACCAGCATATGAGAACTCCAGGTCTTCAGGAATATTTCTACAAAGGTATTCAGCAGGACAACGGAATCTTCCTTTCAAAGGGTGATGTTGTTGGTGTTACTAAAAACGGAAGTGAATTTACAGTTGATGCGGAAAACACACTACTTGGTGAAAAACTTCAGGTTAAAGCTGACCTTGTTGTTTTAGCTGGTGGAATGGTTCCGGCTACAGTTGATGATCCTATTCTAAACCTTGCTTACAGACAGGGACCAGGATTCAGAGATAACGATATTTATGATGGTTACGCTGATTCAAACTTCATCTGTTTTCCATATGAAACACAAAGAACTGGTATTTACGCTGCAGGTTGTGTTAGACGAAGCATGACAATGGAAGAGTCCATTGAAGATGCAACTGGTGCTGCTCTTAAAGCTATTCAGTGTATTGAGTCTGTAGACAGAGGAGTTGCTGTTCACCCAAGAAGTGGTGACATGACATATCCTGACTTTTTCTTCCAGAGATGTACACAGTGTAAGAGATGTACAGAAGAGTGTCCTTTTGGAGCACTTGATGATGATGAAAAGGGAACTCCAAAGCCAAATCCTGCAAGATGCAGAAGATGCGGAACTTGTATGGGAGCTTGCCCTGAGCGTATAGTTGGATTTGCTGACTACACAATTGATTCCATCGGTTCAATGATCAAATCTGTTTGGGTTCCATCGGAAGATGATTACTATGAGCCACCAATGAGAATAATTGCCCTTGTATGTGAAAACGATGCGTACCCGGCCCTTGATATTGCTGCGATGAACAGATTGGAATTTTCCGCTGATGTTCGTTTTATACCAGTTAGATGCCTTGGTTCAGTAAATGTTATCTGGATTAAAGATGCTCTTTCTACAGGTGTTGACGGTATTATGCTACTTGGTTGTAATCATGGAGATGATTATCAGTGTCACTTCGTTAAAGGAAGTGAGATTGCTGAAGTTAGAACGAGAAAAATGGGTGAGACACTTCAGAGTATGGCTCTTGAGCCAGAACGTGTAGCTATGCACCAGGTTGCTATCGATGAGTATGACAAACTTCCTGAGATTGTTAATACTTTTGCAGATACAGTCACAGAACTAGGACCAAACCCATTTAAAGGTTTCTAAAATAATAATAATTTGAGTGGAGCATTCAGTGCTCCACCAAATTTTTCCTGTGATTTTCAATTAAATTGAAAAGTATGCGGAGGATTCATAAATGTCAAATCAATATCTAGTTGAGCCTTGCCTGGACTTTGTTGAACAGGTTGCAAGTCTTGGCGGTGATTCAGTAAAAAAATGCTATCAGTGTGCAACTTGTACAGTTGCTTGTACAATCGCACCTGATAACAGTCCTTTCCCAAGAAAAGAGATGATAGCAACATCCTGGGGTCTAAAAGACCGTGTTCTTGGAAGTGCTGATATATGGATGTGCCATGAATGTGGTGATTGTTCAGAACTTTGCCCACGTGGTGCACAACCTGCTGATGTTCTTTCAGCAGCAAGATCAGCAGCAATAACAGAATATGCGACACCAAAGTTTCTTGGAAAAATGGTTAACGATGCAAAGATGCTTCCTCTTTTTCTTGGAATTCCAGCGGCATGGTTTGCGTTAATGGCTTTCATTACTATGACCATGGGTGAATCGATGGAAAAGCTTTTTAAAGGCTTTGGTATGCATTGGCACCACCATACAGATGCACCAATAGCATCGGCAGATTTTGTTTCATCATGGCTTGTTGATGTAACTTTCGTACCACTTCTAAATCTCTCTATACTAATATTTCTTATAGGCCTTATAAAGTTTGTTAAGGATATACATGCTAATGCAGTGTTAGAGGGAAAAACAGATAAAACAGATTTTAATCTTGTTCAGTATCTAGTATCAGTTGTTAAGGCTATTCCAACAATTATGCTACACAAAAAATTCAATGAGTGTGGTGAGAACAAATCAAGAGCTCTTGCTCACCAGATGGTGCTTTTTGGTTTCATTGGTTGTTTCATAGTTACAGCTATATTCTTTGTTGTTCTTTATATTGGTGGTGTTGCAGGGCCATATGACCAGATTAATCCGGTTAAAATTCTTGCAAACATCGCTGGTGTTGGAATTGTTGTCGGGTCATTCCTAATGATTAAAGACAGACTTGCAAAGTCAGAACCAAGTAGTTTTAAAGACTGGGCTCTGTTAGTTCTTGTTTTTGGACTTGGAGCAACAGGAATGCTTACTCAGGGAGTTAGACTCCTTGGATATATCGATGGTTTAGTAGGTATTGCTCAGGTAGTTTCCTACTTTTTCTACTATATCCACCTCATTCTGATTTTCTGTCTGTTTGCATATCTTCCATTCTCAAAAATGGCTCATATAGTATACAGAGTAGCGGCTTTAGGTTATGCAGAGTATGCTAACAGAAAATAAGTAACAAAAGTTTTCAAGATTTTTCAAAAAGGGTGGCTAATTAGTCACCCTTTTTTATTGTTTGAGTGACGATCTTTTGAACAAACGGGTTGTAAAAGAATGTTAATCCTCAAAATATATCTGAAGCATCGCAAAACCAAAACAAGTTTTATTCTACTTAATTTTAAAAATAGTCAAACAAAAAAAAAAGGTACATAAAGAAGCAAGCTTCTTTTATTCAGGATATACCCGGTTCTCTTCCTTTAAACGGCTTTTATTTTGCCCTAAATCTTCGTTACTATACTAAAATATAAGAATTTAGGTTGTCAGAAAAAAATAATATTTATTAGGAAATACAGGATGTCTAAAAAATATTGATTTTTGAAAGAAGAAGTGTCAAAAAATTATAAGAAATAAGTTGGTTTTAAGAATTAAAAACATAGTTTTGCCACAAAAAAAAAGGAGATATTGAAATTAATCAATATCTCCCTTAAATATATCTAAAATAAAATCTGAATTTAATCAGAAATTACTTCATAACCTCTCCAGAAGCGGCACCCTGCATCTTAACTTCAACTTTGTCTTCAGCTTTGATTGAAGCATAGTACTTTTTAAGAATAACAAGAACTTCATCACGACCAAAGTGGTCAACGATTTCAGTTCCATCAGAAAGAGCTTTACGAAGCTTTGTTCCTGAAAGGATAACTCTGTCATCTTTACCGTGTGGGCAAGTTCTAAGAGAAGCCATACCATCACACTTGTGGCAGTAGAAAGTCCAGTCAATTTTAAGTGGCTCGCAAAGAAGAGCTTTACCAGAATCAGCATTTTCAGGAACTCTGTTAAAGATATCCTGTGCTTCAAAAAGACCATAGAAATCACCAACACCAGCGTGGTCACGACCAATGATCATTTTGTTGATTCCGTAGTTCTGACGGAAAGTTGCATGAAGAAGACCTTCTCTTGGTCCAGCATAACGCATATCAAGAGGATAACCAGCCTGAATTACGTTTTCTTTAACGA
>JAAELO010000693.1 GCA_024226555.1 Desulfobacterales bacterium
ATCCTATTCAAAAAATAGAGTCCCTATGCCCCCCATCGCACCTCCTATTTAAAAAAAAGAGAATCCCTATGCCTACCAACGAATCAGAAAAAGCAAGGAAAAAAAGACAAGAGGCGCCTTCTTACCGCGCACACATGGGTTTTTGAGATGGAAAAATATTTCCACCTCCTTCGCAAGTCGACATGGTGGAAATATTTTTCCCCTCCGTTCCTTTTTTCCCATTACTTTTTTATTCTTTTTCTTTTTGTTTTCGATTGACATTTTTTTGTTCTTTTGCATAGAAAAATATTTCCGCCTTGTGAGAGAGCGCAGATGGCGGAAATATTTTTCCACTACGTTCCTTTTTTTGCACTTACCTTTTGTTTTTTTTGTTTTCCTTTTTTTTAATTTCAGTTTTTTTGTTATTTTGGAAAAATATTTCCGCCTCGTGCGAGACCGAAGGTGGTGGAAATATTTTTCCTCTTTACTGCTTGTCCTGCGTGTTTTGTGCGCTTGCATGTGTGGTTGGTTGCATGTGGGTGTCATCATTGTGTTTAGTTGTTGAAATGGAAATATTTTTCCACCTCTTTTGATTGTGGATTTAGCGGAAAAACTTTTCCGCTGACTCGTACACCTTATTTTCATGTTTGCCATTTCCTTTTGCACTCCTCTCCCCTACCCCTTTTTTTCGTTTTTTGAGATGGTCAAGCTGAAAAAATTATTGGCGGGGAAGCGGAAATGTCCCCCCCCCATTTTCGAGGCGTTTAAAAATTAGGCATAGATTTTGCTCAAAACGGTAGTAAAAAGCGTCAAGCGGAAAAGGGAGGGGGGGTAAATTTCAGCCTCACCCTTATTTTTTTCCCTTTTTTGTGTGTTGGATTATTTTTTCTGCTGTTC
>JAAELO010000694.1 GCA_024226555.1 Desulfobacterales bacterium
AATTATTTCATCAATATAACCGACTCTCTTAATCTACCGAGAACTGATCCATTAAAAACTACAACTGGTAATAACCACAGAAACGACTGTCCAAACGATGATGAAGTATTAAAAATAATCGAGAAATATGGAAATCATTCTAGTATTAAAACAATCAAAGAACAGCTCGGAAAAATAACTCTCTCAATGAACTTTCAAAATAGTTATAACGATTTAATAAAGAATAACTTAATAAATCTCGACACCAAGAAGGCAACAGGGCCAGATGACATACCGTCAAAAATTTTAAAATGGTCTGCTGAATGTATAGCTCCATATATTAACAAACTATTCAACAAAACTATATATAGCTGTATCTTTCCTAGTGATCTAAAATGCGCTGATGTTTCACCAGTACACAAGAAAGACAGCACAACATCGAAATCGAATTATCGACCTGTTAGTGTTCTGCCTTCAACTTCTAAAGTTTTTGAAAGAATTATGGCAGATCAGATTAGTAGATACATGGAGAATAAACTTTCCCCATTACTCTGCGGTTTTAGGAAAAAGTACGGAACACAACACGCTTTAATCCGACTAATTGAAAATATTAAGCGAAATCTAGATCAAAAGTTTAAAAATGGCATGGTTCTCATGGACCTGTCTAAAGCCTTTGACTGTCTCCCTCATGAGCTTCTCATAGCCAAACTTGATGCTTACGGCTTCAGCATGAATGCTCTTAAATTAATCAAAAGCTATCTACAAGAAAGAACTCAACGTGTAAAAATAAACTCCAATTATAGCGAATGGATGAAATAAAACAAGGGGTACCTCAAGGATCTATCCTAGGCCCACTATTTTTCAACATTTTTATTAATGATCTATTCTTTATTATGAAAAACAGTCAAATATGTAACTATGCTGATGATAATTCAATTTGGATTAAAGACAAGGACACTGACCAAATTACAATTAAACTCAATCAGGAAATGAATCTTATTAATAAATGGTTTAAAGATAATTCTATGATTTTAAATGGTAGAAAATGTAAATTTATGATTCTGGAAGCTAAAAATAATAGACCAAATAAAGCAATAATGACAATCAATAACAATCCTCTCGAAGAGGTTAATGAAGCCAAACTCCTTGGTGTCACTCTTGATAGCCAACTGTCATTTGAGAAACACATAAAGATCATTTGCAAAAATGCTGGGAAAAAACTAAGTGCCCTAGCAAGACTAGCACCATACTTGGATCAAACGAAAAAAATACTTCTAATGAAAACATTTATCCTATCCTATTTTAACTATTGCCCCCTTATCTGGATGTTTTGTAGCAGGAAAAGCAACAATCTAATTAATTCCATCCATGAAAGGGCTTTAAGAATAGCATATGATAACCAATCCCTTACTTTTACAGAGTTATTGCAGAAAGATAACTCAACAACTATCCATCAGCTCAATATCCATAAGCTCTTAATTGAAATTTTCAAAACAATACATAATATGAACCCAGATTTCATGAAAGAACTGTTCCTCGCTCACACCTCTTCACATAATTTGAGGTCGTCCCATTTTGTAGTTAGCAGACCTAATACAAATAGATATGGTCTCGATACATTGACGCACAGAGGCAGTTCTTCGTGGAATCTGATATCGAATGAAATAAAGGCAAGCAACTCTGTGCGAAGTTTTCAACAGAGCCTTAAAAACAACTACAAAGAGGCAAAACTATGCAACTGCAAGCTTTGTACAGAGTTCTTGCCAAACATTGGTTACTTAAATAGCCAATACTAGCTCTATATGCAATAATACAGTATGTTACTATATATTAGTTGATTTGTTTCATAATTTGTTAATCTTTCTTGTGTTTGTTACTAGTTGATTTTCATACCGTTAAAAATGTATTTTAAAGTCTAGTTATATAGTTTAGAGTTTAGTTATGTAGTTTAGGTTGGTATGAATTAGCTTTAATATTAAGCTATTGTAAGAACCAACGAAAAATAAAGAAATGAAAAAAAAAAAAAAAACGAAAATTCAAAAAGGAATTTTACCTTTAAAAAAAAAAAAAAAAATTACAATTAAACAAAAAAAATTACAAAAGAAGCTGGATTGTCTTGTACGCTTTTTGGGTATCAGATCTATCCACGTTTGGTAACTAATATTCAAAAAAGACCGGGGATGGGCATTTCACTCAGTGAAATCTTGTACAATCTTTTTATACAGGATTGCTTTTATCAGAGGAAAACCCGCACCAGTCTAAAGGATATGGGAGGCTTTCTCATGAAATAAAATGCCCCGCCCAATATTTTGTGTAAAAAATTGTTTGAATTTTGATTTAAAGAGGGCAAAACAAACTAAAAATTCCGAGGGGCAATGCAATGCTGGAAATCTGGAACACCTCCCATATCATGGAAATCCTATTGTGTTCATGGAAATCCTTTTGTTTTTGGAGTGAATACCCCTCGAAAAACTCAATTTGCATTTCAAGAAAGTCAGATTTTGAATACTGCAGGTTTTATTTCGTTAATTTGCAAAAATTATCTGTTGTTATTTCAACTTAATTCAGAAATAATTCTTCATATAGGCCCCATTCTTAGACCTTACTGAAAATAACATTTGTGAAATGGAAAGAAAGTCGGACTTGCGAAAGTC
>JAAELO010000695.1 GCA_024226555.1 Desulfobacterales bacterium
CATTCATTTACGCGTTTTTACGCATTTTTATCAGCTTTTCGTGAACATTTGTGCATTTTTGCTGAAAATTCATGGAAAACCAACGAAATTGCACCATACATTATGAATATTGCACAAAAACACAGAAAAAGTGCTTAGAAGTGCGTAAAAATGCGTCAAGGGAGACCAAAAATAGCACAGCCGGCGCTAAAAGTGAGCCAGAAGGGACCAAAACGGGCCCACCTGCGGCCACCTTTGCACGCGTTGGAGGCACTTTTGGCCACTTGGGGCATTGCTTTGCACATTTTTATGCATTTTTATCAGGTTTTCGTGAATATTTGTGCCTTTTTGCTGAAAGTTGATGGAAAACTCAGAAAAAAAATCACAAAATTGCACTGAAAATTATAGATTTGACACATGAAGACATGAAAACCGCCGAAAAGTGCCTAAAAGGGCGCCAAGGAACGCCAAAAATGGACCACCTGGCCTCAAAAGTGAGCCCGACTGGGCCAGAATGAGCCCACCTGGTGCCACTTTTGTCCACTTTCGAGGCATTTTTAGTCAATTGGGGCATTCCTTTGCGCGTTTTTATACGTTTTTATCAGGTTTTCGTGAATATTTGTGCATTTTTACCTAAAATTCATGGAAAACCAACAAAAATTCAGCAAATTGCACCAAAAATTATGAATATTGCACAAAAACACATTAAAAGTGCTTAGAAGTGCATAAAAATGCGTCAAAGGAGGCCAAAAATGGCCCAGCCGGCCTCACAAGTGAGCCAGGAGGGACCAAAACGGGCCCACCTGGGGCCAGTTTTACCCACGTTGGAGGCACTTTTGG
>JAAELO010000696.1 GCA_024226555.1 Desulfobacterales bacterium
CCTTGTATTTTATCCAAAATTCTAATTATTAGAGGTTCCCTAAAGTTAAATTAAATATTTAATATAGTTTACTATGAGGATAGATACATTTGTACGGTCATACTTTGGTAATTAAAGTTGCATATCAAACCCAAAAAAGCTTATAATTATAAAGATACATTCTTGATAAATCTGTACTGAACCTTAAAAACCTCATTCTCGTTTGCAACTCTTAAGTCATAGCTATAAAAATTATATACATAAATATGTAGGGAAGGATTTATCAAATGAAAAAAAACATATTGATTGCATTCGATGATTCGGAAAATGCCTTCAGGGCTGTCGAATTTGTAGAAAAATTCTTTACGCCAGACTGCAATGTTACACTTTTCAGCGTTTTTCCGGACACAGATGCACTATTTCTGATGAAGAGTCCTGAACTATCTCCGTACTTTGTTTCTCAGAAAAGCTCTTTCCTTTCTTTTGAAGATAAGAAAAAGGAACTGATTCGAAATGCACTCAAAAAAGCAAGGGACAAACTTCTTGAAGCAGGATTTGAATCAAATAACATAAACATCAAGGCTGAATGCAGAAGGGATGGGATTGCGCGGGATATTGTAAACGAATCCCATAATGACTATGACATAATTGTTTTAGGCCGAAGAGGTCTGTCTGCGATTAAGGAATTTTTTATAGGAAGCGTTTCGCATAAAGTTTTCAATGGAGTGAAAGATAATTCGATTCTTGTTGTAAATTAGCTTATCTCTATAAGGAACGATTGAAGATTTTCTTTCAAACAATATATTTTTATTTGTAATTAGAAATGTAATCATTGATCGTAACTATATTATTCAAAAATAAAAGCCAATTTTTAAAAAAATTTTATAATTCTCAGCTTGTTTATTATTATTTGGAGGAATTCCTGATGAACAACTATAAAAGAATACTGTTTATTTTTATTAGTATAATATTAATGTTTGCTGGGAATTCACAGGCAGAAAAAAAAGAGCTGATATGGTTAAAAGGTGAATTACCACCTTATGTAATACTATCTGGTCCTTTTAAAAAAATGGGTAATATCGATTATATTCAGAATTTAGTAGAACAATCTCTCAGAGAGTACAAACACATATCAATGGTTGCAAATACAAAGCGGATTTTTTTTGAACTGAAAAAAAGAGATATGGTAGCATTTGCTTCTGCTTTGAAAACAAAAGAGAGAGAAAAAAATGTTATCTATTCAATTCCATACTTACTTGTTCTTCCAAATGCAATATTAATAAAAAAATCGAAACTAAAGTTTTTCAAACCATATATAAATAAGGGAGTTTTTTCACTTGAAAAGACGGTTAAAGAAAGTGATTTCAAGTTAGGTATAGAAGCTGGAAGAGCTTATGGTAGTCCTGTTGACAAAATTCTAATGAAGTATAAAGGGAATAAAAATATAAAAGTATATTATGACAATATTTCCAGAAAATTTGCTAAAAACTTACTAAAGAACAATATCGATTACACCATCGGATACTCCTGTGAAATGACTTATTTTTTAAAAAAACTTAAAAAAAAGGAAAATGTAATTTCTGTCCCTATAAAGGGTATGCATGAATATCTTTTGGTATACTTTGTATTCCCTAAAACCAAATGGGGAAAAAAAGTTGTTATAAAGGTAAATACAATTCTCAGAAAACATAGAAATACTGAATTGTTTCACAAATCATATGAATACTGGTTAGACAATATGGGTAAAAAAATATATCGTAAATATGTAAAAGAGTTCTATAGAAAAAAATGAAATGTTTAAAACGAAATTAACTATAAGGAATCTCTAATAATTACAATTTTGGATAAAATACAAGGCAGTTCAAAAAATAACGAGCCGATTTTATTACAGTTTTTTTTGGAAATAATAAAGTATTTTGCCAAAAGGGCAGTTATTAGAGATTCCCTTATAGTTTTTTTGTAAATCTAATAACTCTTAAAGATTTATATTTTTCTATCCCAGTCAAATTCCCTTCTTGTAACCACATCTTCAATTCTTTGAATTCTTCTATCAAGTTTATTAAATGTATTTTTTAGTCTGGAAAGAGCAGCATGCCTTGAATTAACATAAGTGTCATAAAACTCTCTGTCATCATCTGTATAAAAAGGTATTACAGGTTCTGGTTTCATAAAAAATGCTGCGATAAAATATATAACAAACAAGGGAAAAAAACCACTGATCACGAAGAAAAAAAGAACAGCTGCTCTTACCCATATAACAGGTATGTCAAAAAATTTAGCAACTCCTTTACAAACCCCTAGAAACAAACCATCCCTTGCCCGGAATAGACCTTCATTGTTTAATTTATTAAATAGATTCATTTTTATATCCTTAATATTTTCTGTTATTTTCTCGTTCAAGTAGAATTGTTTCAAGAACTTCAATTCTTTTCTCCATCTTTTGAAAACCTTTATAGAGTTCCTGGATCATTAAAACTTCTTCGTTTTTAAGTCCTTTTGATTTACCTGAAACCCCTTCTTTTAAGATCTTAAGTGCCATCAGAAAAGTACCACCAACAACCGAAAGCGCTAAGACTATTCCACTGAAAACGACTGTTATAACCCATACTCCGTGCACTATATTCTCTCCATTTTATTTAGTTTTTTGATAAGAAAAATCTCTAACAACCGCCAATAAAACAAAAGGCTTTAGTTTTTTATATAGAGATTTTATAAACGCTGTATTTCAATCAAAATTCTAATTATTAGAGGTTCTCAGGAACCAATGTAAATGTCCTTATTATGAAAATACAGATGTGTTAATCTGTTAAACTACTCACTTTTACTTTGGTCTTTAAGCTTTTGAAGTTCTTTTTCTATATTTTCATCGCGCTCAAGTTTTGCAAATTTATCTTCAAGATCTGGTTGAACACCATAATTTACCAACTCTGCTTCAGCTTCCATTCTTTCAATACGATTTTCATACTTCTCAAATTTTACAATAGCTTCAGAAGAGTTGAATTTTCTTAAATCACTTTGCATTCTTTTGGATTTCTCAGCACGAATATGTCTTTGAACCAATACTCTTTGTTTGTCACGTACCTTCTGAAGTTTCTCCTCAAGCTGCCTTATATCTTCTCTGTAATTCTCCTCAAGGACAACATTTTCCTCAAGCTCTTTTGAGACGGAATCTTTTTTAAAAGTGTAACTTTGCTTTTCAACAAGCGCTTCTTTAGCTAAATCATCTTTACCTTTTGATACAGCTAACACTGCCTTATCCTGCCAATAATCTTCTTTTGCAGTAAGTTCTGAAAGATATCTCTCTGTTTTTTTTCTTTCGGCTATAACACCTGCACAAGATGCTTTTAGTTCTATCAAAGTATCTTCCATTTCACGGATCATCAGTTTGATCATTTTTTCAGGGTCTTCTGCTTTATCAAGCATTGCATTTAAATTTGCACCTACAATATCTTTAAATCTTGAAAAAATTCCCATTTTATATATCTCCTTTATTTTAAATTTTATTTTTTTATTCTCAATTTTGTTTATAGATAATAGCATGTTGTATGCCATATAATTATAAAAACCCAGAATGTCTCTATTGTAGGTTCTTTTCAAGAAAAATTGATTATTTTTTAGTTGACATTATTCTCTTTTAGAGAGTTAATATAACCAATAAAAGGTGAATAAAACCAATCAGAGGATAGTTAAAATGTTTAAAAGAAAAAATTATGAAGCTATGGGAGAATCAGATACTTTTCTTGATTTTCAGGAAAAACTATCTTCAGTTGCACCTGTGGAAAGATCGGTTCTGTTAATTGGAGAACGAGGAACTGGTAAAGAGCTCGCAGCGCAAAGGGTTCACTATCTTTCAAAAAGATGGAAAAAACCATATATAACCCTGAATTGTGCGTCTTTATCATCATCATTAATTGAATCTGAATTGTTTGGACATGAAAAAGGTGCTTTTACAGGAGCCTCTCAAAGCAAAAAAGGAAGATTTGAATCAGCTAACGGCGGAACACTTTTTTTGGATGAGATAGGTAATATTCCTTTAGTAACCCAGGAAAAAATATTGAGGGTTGTTGAATATGGTAAATATGAAAGAGTAGGAAGTTCTGAAGAGATAGATTGTGATGTTAGGATTGTCGCAGCAACAAATATTGATCTTTCGAAAGCAGCTGATAATGGGACATTTATGAGGGATCTTCTTGATAGACTATCATTCGAAGTTATTTTTTTACCTCCTCTAAGAGAGAGGAAAAGTGACATTTTACTCCTTGCAAATTTTTTTGCTTCAGCCATGGCACATGAACTAAATTTTGTTGAGATCCCATCTCTTAGTAAAGAGGTTGAAGAAAGCCTGATAAGCCATGAATGGAGTGGAAATGTAAGGGAGTTAAAAAATACAATCGAAAGAGCAGTCTATAAATCTGAAAATGGTACTATTAACAATATTACCTTTAATCCATTTGTGAATCCATACGAAAAAGTAGAAGAAGTAACAAACGAATTTATAGAAATTGAAGATAAAAAAATAGCAGATAAAGGATTTCAATATCCAAAGGGAGTCTCTTTTAATCAAGCTGTGGATGATTTTAAACTCAATCTTCTTAAAGAGACTTTAAAAAGAACAAATTATAATCAAAAGAGAGCGGCTAAGGAGCTTAATATAACCTATAATAAATTCAGAGGGATCTACAGAAAATATCAGGACCGGATAAATCAAGGGGCTATCTGAATATTAAAAAAGGAATCTCTAATAACCGCCAATAAAACAAAACAACAGAGTATATTGCAAAAAAACAACTGTAAACTTTATAAAATAAGAGCTTTTTTATAAACGAATCAGCTCGTTATTTTTTGTCATGCATAATATTTCAATCAAAATTCTAATTATTAGAGGTTCCCTTATGAAAAAGTATAAAATATATCAGATCGATGCATTTACAAAGACAAAATTTAAAGGAAATCCAGCAGGGGTTGTTGTAAATGCTGAGGGGTTATCTGAAAAGCAAATGCAACTTATAGCACGTGAACTGAATAACTCTGAAACAGCATTTTTATTTCCACCCGACGATAATGATTGCGATGGAGTAATCAGATATTTCACTCCAATAATAGAAGTTCCGACCTGTGGACATGCTACAATTGCAGCAATGTATGCAAAAGCACTGGAAGAAAATTTAGATTCATGTGTCCTTAATATCAAAACAAAAATAGGGGTTTTACCTTTTGAAATTGTAAGGACTAATGACGATTATAAAGTAGTTATGACTCAGGGAAGTATTGAAATTGAAGAGCCTTTATCAAATGAGAATCAAAATATGTTGCTTAAACATTTAGGGTTAACAAAAGATGAATTAGATATGACTTGCCCGATACAAATTGCGTCGACCGGTCATTCCAAGGTAATGATTGGAATTAATAAAAAAGAGGTTTTAAATAGTTTAAACCCTGATATGGTTGGTTTAAATAAGTTAAGTGATGTAATTAATTGTAATGGATATTACGTTTTTACTTTTGACTTAAATGGAGAAGATATTGTAGCACATGGTAGAATGTTTGCTCCAGCAATAGGAATCAATGAAGATCCTGTAACCGGAAATGCAAATGGACCACTCGGGGCATATTTGATTCATAATAAGATAGTTAAAAAATTTGATGATACTTTTTGTTTTACTGGAAAACAAGGTGAGAAGATTGGTCGGGATGGAATTGTTGAGGTTGTTGTTGATATAATTGACCACAAACCTCAGCTTGTAAAAATAAAGGGAGAGGCCGTAACTGTCTTTAAGACTGAAATTGAAATATAGAAATAATGCATAGGTTTTTTGAAAACCTATGCCATACTTTTCTTCGATGTTAATGAACCGGAAAGCAATCTTACCTTTTCAGGAATTGTTTACAAACTATCAAGCTTTTGTTTCAAAATATCTCTTGAAACAGCCCCTGGAATTTGATCGATTAAACTACCCTCATTAAAAAACATAAAAGTTGGAACTCCTTTTATATTAAAAAACGAAGCGATATTTTGATTTTTGCTGGTATCAAGTTTTGCTATTATATATTTTCTTACAAATTTACTTGCCATATCATTAATAATTGGCAACATAGTCTGACAAGTACCAATACCGGAAGTGAAGCATTTTTAACAAAACCATGGAAATCATGATCAGAAAGCTCTACCGGGACTCCTTGATTTGTAAGATCTATGGTTGCTTTACAATTACCACAATTTGGTTTCAAATGCTGCTTATCTGCTGGGATTCTGTTTTTCGTTCCACAAGCTAAACATGAGATAATAGTATTATTCATTAAAAATCACCTTTAGGGAATCTCTAATAATTAGAAGTTTAATTGAAAAACAGGATTATTTTTCTTGTTATCATATAAATTCATAGGAAAAATTTATTTTAGATTACTTTTATGAAAAATTAATTAGCAGGCATTTTAAGATTTTTTTTCTTCTTTAATCCTAAATCAACACCATAAAACATATCAGACTCAACTGTAATTCTATTAAGGCTTTCATCAACCTCTTCAATCGTTTTCTCAAGATCTTTATCTGGTGTGGCATAAATAGGTTTATCAAATGTAATTGTGCACTTTGAAAATGGTTTTGGAATCATACATCTATCCCAGCTTCTGAATACTTTAATTTTTTTTCCGGAAAAAGTTACTGGTATAATTGGAAATCCGGTGTCTAAGCTAAGTTTGGCAACCCCAATTTTAGATTTGAAAATAGGACCAGTTGGACCATCAACAGATAGCATAGCAGGGCGCTTCTTTTCATTCATATAATCAGTTATTTTTTCAAGAGCATTTTTTCCACCTTTCTTGGAAGACCCCCTGAAAATTGCGCACCCCCCGATATCCTGCATAGCAGCTGCAAGAGCGCCGTCTTTTGAATTACTGGTTATAACGGCTGTGTTATGAACTCTTGCTAAAAGAAAGAATAGTATAAGTCTTCCATGCCAGCTTGCATATATATACTTTTTGCTATTCAATATATCTTCTATAGCTTCTCTACCTTTTATCTCAATTCTGCATGTCCAAAGTAGAAAGAAAACAATCTGTACCGCTATCCACGCTAAAAATCTATTCATTTTTTACCTATTATTTTATTTTTATTCATAAAAAAAATCATATTCATCAGACTTATAATTACTGATTTTATTTAATTTATACAACATATTTCTACAAAGAGATATTTACAGGTTATTAAATTTAAAACAGTAATATAAAGAACTGTTTTTTTTAGGATAGGTTTTATAGCTAATAGATGAATCTTTTAAAAATCTAATTATTATAATATTTTGATGCTATAATCTTATATTCATTTGATTTTCGAATTTCCTCAATGGCACTCCAAATCGTCTCAGAAAATTTGGGATGATCTTTAACAAATTTATATGACAGCATTAAATAATAATTCTTTGTAGATAAGGGTAATTCAATTTTCATAATTTCTTTAAATTTATCAGGATATCTTCTCAGATAGGCATCACCTGCTAAACCTAATTCAGCAACACCAGCAAGGCCTCCTAAACTCAATATCCTCATATTATTTATCGAATTCTTCTTCTCACGAACATTAATTCCCATCTTTTTTAAATCATCAACAACTGAATATCCTAAGGGAGCTCCAATAGAACCTTTTAAATTCAAAATTTTTTTACCATCCCATTTTAAAGGAGAACTTCTCAATTTAAATAAATTGTAAGAATTAGAATAACTTCGTTTATCAGGATCTACTTCACCGTTTTTTGTAGGATACACCCCAAATATTAACCGCCTTGTTTTGTAGCTTGCATTAAAAACGCCATCAACTTCATTGTTTTTCATCTCAAATAAACAACGTTTCCAGGGTCTACGTTTAAAATTTATTCTTATATTAAGTTTCTTCTCTAAAAGTTTCATCTGTTCCATTGAAATACCAGGTCTTTTCCAATCAATAGTTAAAGAATTACCAATTTGATAGGGAAAATTTTCGGTATCCTGACATGCAAGATTTATAGTTTTGACAGCACCTGCATTTCCAGTTAACAATAATAAATAAAGGATTGAAATCAGTATATTTTTAACCATTTTATTAACCTCCTCATCTTACTATATTTCCGTGTTCACTCTTTATATGTTTTCGTAAGCTTATTCGCTTAATCTTCATCTTCATCAAATTTATGATCTGGGTAATGTTTCTCTAAACAATCGGGACAAATACCATGACTAAACTTAGCTTCAGTATGTTTTGCTACATATTCTTCAACTCTGTTCCAATATCCTGAATCATCCCGGATCTGTTTGCAAAATGAACAAATCGGTACAATACCTCGTAAAGTTTCTATTCTTTTTTTATATGTGGTCACAGATAGATTCACAAAAATCAGAACAATAATTGTTATAGCAATACAAATGGAAATATTAATCATTAAAGTTGTGAAAATCTGTTCTATAATTTCATTTTCAGATTGCTCAACAACAAGATACCATTTGAACTCTTTTATGTAGCGAATATTTGTATGTATAACCTGATCATCCCGCTTGTATGTAAAGGAAGGTTGTTCATTAAAACTTAGTTTTTCTTTAAATAAAGAATAGTTTTCAAACTGAGAGATATTATTAATTGTATTATCAAAATCTGACCCTGAAAGTTTTACTTCACCATTCTTATCAAAAAAAAATATAGTTCGATGGTATTTTTGCTGATATTCTTCTATCAGTTTTTTAACAGCATTTACGGTCAACCCAACGCCAGTAACTCCAATATAATTTTTATTATAATCAAAAACACGATAATTTATAAAAATTGTCATGGTATCTTTATTGGCCTGATCAGGGTCAACATTAATTTCGTAGTCACTACTTAAATCCTTAACCCTGAAATACCATTCGTCACGTTTATCACCTGAAGATATTTTTTTTAAAATTCCATCGGAATGGTAGTATATCCTGGTTTTTTCTGAGACAAAGAAACTTGTGAATGTATTATATTTATTATGTATTTCATTCAGATATTTTGTGATTTTTGGATCTTCTACCTCTCCGTTAATTACCCAATCTCTAAGAAAAGTATCTGTTGCCATAACAGAAGAGATAAAAACAGGCCTGAGCAGATCGTGCTGTATTTCAGAATAAATATTATCGCTGGTTAAAGGCAATTCATTTTGAGATATTTCTAAACGAAGAGATTCCCGTGATACAAAATAGCTGGTAAGGCTTGTAATTAAAAAGCCAGTGACAAGAAGAACAATGATTACCGGTAGCAGTCTAATATTTCTATTATCCCAAAGCATAAAAAAACCTTTATTTTGGAAACTAAATCCATCTGTCAAAAACTAATAATAAATAAACAAATTTTTTGATTTTATTATGTAATCAATACCTGAAATTTTATGTAGGTTTCGTTTTAAATCTTTAAAGGAATAAATTTTCTTCTTTCCATGATACAATAATCTGTAAATAATTAAAACACTTAAGAGATATTTCTTACTATTCTCTGAATTTTATAGGTTCTCTATCTCAAAAATATTAGAAGCCATCTCAAAAATACATAAACAAAGAATTTTTTAAAAAGCTTTACCAAAAACTATATTATGGCACTTCGTGCAAAAAAAATATTTTTAAAATTTCTTGTTAAATCACACACAATTAATTAATAATGACAATATATTGGGAACCTAATAATTAGAATTTTTGATGGAAAACAAGGCATAACAAAAAACAACGAGTTGATTTTACTACAGTTTTATTTTTTTTTATAACGATGTGTTTTGCAAAAAGATCAGTTATTAGCGACTCCTCCAGAATAGATATTCTGGAACCTAACTGCCTAATAACACATAATATATAAAAAGTGTTACTTAGAAGAAGAGATTCCCTATTTTTATTAAAA
>JAAELO010000697.1 GCA_024226555.1 Desulfobacterales bacterium
AACAAATTCAACACCTGGCGGTGGAGGTTATAACGAACTTTCATTTGAAGACAAGAAAGGTAACGAAGAGGTCTTTATCCATGCAGAAAAAGACATGGAAACTGTTGTGGAAAACGATGACACACAGATGATCAAGAGAGACCGTTTAATCAACGTTCTTCAACACCACACAGAAACTATCACTGGTGAAACAATAATCACCATGATGTGTAGTTTACTTGAAACAATTGGCATAGATGAAACAAGAACCGTTGGTATGAATTTTACAGAAACCATTGGTGTGGATTCTTCAAGAACAATTGGAAACAATGAAGATAAAAAAGTTGGTGTTGATTCTACAGTTTCAATTGGTAATGACCGCACTTTCGATGCGGGTAATGACGAGACAAAATCTATCGGTAATGACCAGACAATAAATGTTGGTAATGACCTGACAGAAGATATTGGTAATGATCAAATCATTAATATTGGTAATGATACAACTGAGACCATAGCCAATGATTCTACATTTGATATTGGAAATGACACAACTCTTACCATTGGTAATGACTCCACAATAGATATTGGTAACAATGAAACATACACACTCGGTAATGATCTTACCACTACTGTTGGAAACGATGTTACAAGCTCTGTTGGAAACAATCTGACAGCAGATGTTACAGCAGCACTTGCTGCAACAGCAGGTGGAGCAATTACAGTAACAAGTTCAGATGATAACATCACAATTAATGCTGGTGCTGCAACCATCACGCTAACAAATGGTGGGGATATCACAATTGATGGAGCAAATATAAACCTCAACGCTTCTGGTGATATCAATATGGCTGGTAGTGCTATTAACCAAAACTAAGAGATTGTTTTGAAAAAGTTAGAAAAAGAGATCAAATACAAGACAGATCAGGAAGATATTCTTGAATCTGTCTTGCTGGAAACAGAAAACAAAAGAATTGACGGGGTTGTAACTGGAGTTCTGGCAGGTTTTAATGAAGAACTTGCCCCTCTTGTGAGCCATAACTACAGTAGTTCAAAAACTGAAGCAAGGTCTCTTGTTACTCTTAAAAAAGAGGACATAGATAGAGAAGTTGCTTTAATGTTTGAGAACGGCAACCCTGAAATTCCTATTATAATGGGATTAATGCAAAAATCTCTCGATACGAATATTGAGGTTATTGCAGATGGGAAAAAACAGGAAATTAAAGCAGAAAAAGAGATCCTGCTAAAGTGTGGCAAAGCATCAATTCTTTTAAGAGATGATGGGAAAATTGTAATTAAAGGAACGAATATTATCTCAAGAGCTAAGGAATCGAACAAGATTAGAGGCGGCTCTGTTAAAATTAATTAATTGCTTTGTAAAATTTTTCCATTTTCTGAGTTGCAACAACCTAACTGACTTTCGACGTACTAACTGCGTACGCCTTCAAGCCAGTTAGAACGTTGACGCCAATAGAATAAAAAACGAATTTGTTTTATTCGCTTCTGAAAATGAAATTTTTTACTTTGCAATATTATGTAATGAATTAAAAGTAGATTTAATATTAACTTAATTACCGACGTGTCATTCCTGCGACTGGTCGTCATTCCAGAACTTAGCAGAAAACTTGTTTTTTGATAAGTATCAGGAATCCAGAGGTCTGGTTTTTTCTTTTAGGATAAGCTTTGAAGGTTGACTAATTAAGCCCAAGGCAAAAAAGGCAATTATTAGAGGTTATGGTACAAATAGCAAACAATACACCCTTCAAAGTAGGGATTAAACTAACAACCGATAAAACCGGAGCCGAACTTGTTGTTGCAGCAGTAAAGGCAACATTCAAAATCCCGGTGAATGGAACTCTCGAAATTTCAGATGAACAGGTGGAAGTGTTTGATACCGATATCCCTTTTGATACATTCGAAAACTCTGGGATTAAGTACCCTGCTGATCTTGTACCAAACAAACAAAATACTGATATCGGTTTTGCAGGAAGTGCCTGGAGTTCAAACGGAAAACCAGTAAAAAAACTAACTGCTTCAATCAAAGTTGGGAATTATCAAAAGAAAGTCAAAGTTACTGGTGACAGAATCTGGAATAAAGTTCCTTTAATTCCATGGTTTTATGCAACACCTCCAAAATCTTTTGTTGAGATGCCAATGACGAGTGACAAAGTCTTTGGTGGGAAGGATACTGTACCAAAAGATGAAGCAAAACACAGGGCATATGCAGAAAATCAACACGGAACAGGATTTTTCAAACATAGAAAAGAGGTTAAGGGTAGCAAATTACCAAACTTTGAAAATCCAAAAGGTTTAGTCAACTCATGGCGCTCAAAACCACCTGTCGGGACTTTTGGTTTCTCACCTGAAACTGCAAAACACAGAAGAAAGTTTGCCGGAACATATAACAAAAAATGGGAAGAAACCCAGTTTCCCCTTCCACCACTAAATTTTGATGACAGGTTTTATAACTGTGCTCAACCGGAACTTATTGCCAAAGGATTCTTAAATGGTGGAGAGATTACAGAACTTAGAAATCTTTCAAAAAATAGTGAAATTAAATTTCTCCTACCTAACCCGGGATTTAAGATAAAGTTTTTTATGCAGGATAATGAAGAGATAATAAAAGAACCATTTTTATACAATGTTGTTTTCGAACCAAATGAAGATAGGTTCTATATGTCATATGCAGTTACCTTTGATATTGGAAACACTCCTCTTAACCTTGTAGCAGCAAATGCATATATGGATGATCAAACAAAAAATCAGTTCGGTTTTGAAGGTGATACAGATGTTTAAGAAAAAAGTTCAGATGGTTATCACAGCCACAAATTCAATAACATCTGTGGGGCATGATTCATATATGACCGCAGGCTCAATAAATGCTGATGTTGCTATGCTTAAAGAAAGTGATGAATATTATGATGGTGATAAACCCATCATGGTATCTAAAATAGAAGGCATAAGCGAAAAAGAGGTAGAAGATGAGATAATGTTTGAAGTTACAGAAAAATGCTTCAACAATCTTGTGGATGAATACTTCCAGAATAAAATTTCAAATGATATCCATATTCTTTTAGGAGTTCCCCATGAAAACCATCCAGATAAAAAAATAGAAATGCAGTGGGAAAAACATAAGCAGAAACTCATGGAAAAGGCTCTTGAAAAAACAGACCATGCATCATTTTCTGCTTTCTATTGTGGTAACCCATCAGTCTTTTTTGCACTAAAAAAAGCAGCGGAAGAACTCTCAAAAAAATCAGGAATAACATTTATCATCGGTTCCTCAGATTCACTGTTAAATGACAACATAATAGAAGAATTGATAGATAACAGACGCATAAAATCAGCAAACTTTGGAAGAAATCACGGACTTACACCATCACAAGGTGCAGGTTTTATGATTGTCGAATCAAAAGATTACGCAATTTCAAAAGAGAAAGAGATGCTTGCAGAGATAAAAGGAGTTGGAATTTCTGAAGAACCATCTCCACTAAATTCTGGAAAACCCACACGTTACAGCGGGTTAACAGAAGCTATCAACAAAACGATCAAAGAGAATAAACTGGAGACTAAAGATATAAAAACAGTATTTAGCGATATGAATGGAGAATATTTCAGAGCTAAGGAATGGTCATTTGCCAGTTTGAGATGTTTCAAAAAATCAGAGCATGACCTGATCCATCCCGCAGATTGCTTTGGAGCTATTGGCGCTGCTTCAGGATCAGTTCTTACTAACATTGCTTCTGTCTATCTTTCTGAGGAGTGGATAGAAAAAGATGCAATGATTGTTTGCTCAGATGACTATGGATGTTGCGGTTCACTGGTATTAGGAAAATTTGAGGAATAAAAATATAAAAAAAACCCTCTGCCGAGGGCCAAAGTTTGATAAACAGGTTTTTGTTAAATTGGTAAGTAAATTTAGAATTACTGGAAAATAAAAATATTGATTGCTTTTGTTGTGGCGTGACTTTGTGTCAACCCGAATCTCAACCACCACGTGTCATTCCTGCGAAGGCAGGAATCTCATAGTTGGGAGACAGAATAAATAAAGAATAGTTAAAGAACAGAAAGAAAACAACAAACCAAACAACGAGAATTCCTAATAAAAGGAATCTCTAAATATACAGTTTCATGAAATTAATAGGAGAACATTATGGGCTCAACAGTATTCGCAAATGGAATGGGAATATCCCATGCAGGAAGTGGTGGAAAATCGATGTCCCAGGCACCGGATGTGTGCAAAACACTGGTAGCAATTGTAGTAGTTCCGATACCATATACTAATATAGCCGAATCTGCAGATCTTGCAGATGGCTCAGCCACTGTAAAGATAGGTGGCAATATGGCTGCAATTAAGGGCTGTAATTATAGCAAAAGTACTGGTGATGAAAATGGTTCTCTTAATGGTATTATTTCCGGTAAGATTCAGGGAAAAGCTGAATTTACCCAATACTCCATGGATGTAAAAATTGAAGGAAATAATGCCTGCAGAAATGGAGACATGACCACTCAGAATGAAGGAAATACCACTGGTATGAATCAGGATTCTTCAGGGCAATCAGCAGAAATTGAAGTGGCAACACTTGAAGAGGGGCCTGTAACTCTTGAAATCGAACTTTATGACAAACAGAATCTGCCAATGGCTGGTGAAAACTATGAAGTATATGACGATAATGATGAAATGGTTGCAAGTGGACAACTTGATGATAATGGATATGCTTTCGTTACAGACCTTCAGAAAGTAAGACATCGTGTAAAATTCCCGGATTTTGAAATGGTTGAGGAGTAAACAAATGACAAAACAAGAGGCTGATTATGAAACACTAAATGAATTGCATGGTGAAGTAGTAAAAGTTAGAAATAAAGAAGGACGTGTAATTAAAGAAGTAACTAGAACAGCAGAAATAGTTGATATAACAGAAGATAAAGGAAAAAAAACATTTTATTATAAAATTCTTGTGATTGAAGGTGACACGGTAACTAAACTTGGTCAAAGATTAGGTCGAAGCTTTAAAAAAAGTATCAAATATTATAAAATGAAAATTAATGACCCTGCCAAAGAAGGCGGTGGCGAAGGTAGCTTAAAGAGCAACACACATTCAGACCATGAAGATAAAATATTCCCTGGAAGTTATTTCTACATCCCCTGCCACATGACACATCCAGTTAAAAAACAAAAAATCAAAAAAAAAATCGAAGGTGAATTTGCAAATTTTGCTATGGATTGCCACATGCATATTCAGAGTGGAAATTGCGCACCTATGCCATTATTATGGAAAGCTGCTGATAGCTGGGTAGCTGATAAAACTACGCCAAGGAGATCTTACTCCAATGCTGTTGCAAAGCCATTTAAAGGTTATCTTATAGACTTAGGAAAGATGGAAACATTAACATTAGGTCATCTGGTTGTGAGTTTGAATGAAGATCACTATATTAACCACTTTGCAGATAAAAATAAAGGTGAAAAAACAAATAATAATTTGACACCAATGATGTTAATGCCAATGGATATGGATCTTGCACATTTAGAGGGTTACTGGGGTGAACCAATATACTATGGTGTTCATAGAAAACTCACCGCATATAAATATGACAAAGATGGTTACAAAATAGAAAAAGATATTTTCCCTGTAAGAAAATATAATTTTCAGGCAGGAAAATACTATACTGAAGAAGAAATCAACGAAGCTGAAATGAATCAGATCTTAAAATATAAGCATAAAGGTTATAGCTTTGAAGAAATATTTTACGGTTCAGAAAGAAAGAAAAGAGCAGAAGAAATAAAAGAAGATAATGAAGAGATAGATAAAAAGAACAAAGAGATAGATAAAAAAAACAAAGAGATAGATGAACTAAATAAAAAATTGGGAGATGCAAATTTTAAAATTAAAGAAAGTAATAAAAAGAATAATAAGAAAGAAAGTCTTTTCAAAAGAAAGTCTCGTATAGAAAGGGAAGAAAAAGAGATAAATGAATTTTCAGAAGATGGCTTTTTTTACTATTATTATGAATATAATGGAGATAATAAAGATGGATATCCTACATGGAAACCTAAATGGTTAAAAGATGAAGAATGTGGGTTATTCGAAAATTATAAAAAGCAGATGCTTGAGAATGAAAAAGCTGCAATTATACACCCTTTTAAAATAATTCCTCTATTTCACTATGATCCAAGGAGATGGCAGGAACCCAATAAATTGAGACTTGAAGTTACAGGCCCAAAAGAAGAAAAATCAAAAGAGAGCGAATTTCTTGATACAACTCTAACAGATGACTGGGATAAACCCTTAAAATGGGTTGCTACTGAAAAATCATCAGGACATTACGCAGGTATTAAGATGTACACATCTTTAGGGTATAAACCTACAGATTTTAAAATACTTCCACATCTTAAAGATTTTTTTAAAAAATGTGAAGGGGATAGTATCCCTATCATGTGCCATTGTACTCCAGAAGGTATGCCTAATAACGAGAGACCACTATATATAAAATTAGATAAGCCTGAAGCAACAAAAAAAACATATGAAGGTTTTTTTTCTAATGAAGTAAATTACTATAACGAGAACTATGTTAGCCCTATGGCCTGGGAAAAGTGTTTGAAAGAGTTCAAGAAATTAAGAATTTGTCTTGCCCATTTTATGGGTAGGGAATGGGATGAATGGGTTAAATGGGTCAACAAGAAAACAAAAAATCAAAAAAATTATTATCATGAAGTTCATCGAATCGCTATGACTAAAAAACAAATTGAAAAAACTCGAGATGATAATTTGAAAGAATGGTTTGTTAGTCTTGAAAATGGAAGGTGGATAAAAAAATGTCTGCAATTACTTGAAAAATATGAAAATGTTTATACAGATCTATCTTTTTTTATTTTGAAGGAAAATATCAATGCTTTTAAATGGTTATTGCACAACTATAATGGATGGGAAAAGTTAGATAAAAATGATGTTCCAATAATTAAAGAACCTAAATTCAGTGAAGAGTGTACTTATTTCAATGAGAAAATAAGAAAGAAAATTATGTTTGGTACTGATTGGTATGTTCTTGAGCCGAAATGCGCAGGTTATGGTAACTTTGTAAAAGATATTAAACGTCTTTTAGATACTATAGATCCTGGTGACCCAAAACAAAATAAACCAAGTCTTTGGGAAGATTTTTCTACGACAAATCCATTAAAATTTTACAGACTTGATAAAATATTGGATAAATATAAAGATGGGCTTTTAAAGTGGAATGAGCATCTACAAGAAGAGAAAGTAGAATATATAGATCCCAATGATTGGCGGGTTAAAGCTAAATGGGAAGCTGGAGATTTTATAAAAAACATTGAAAGTAATTGCAAAAAAATGAAAAAATACTTTGTTCATTTAAATAACAAAAAGAAAACAAAGGAAAAAAATGAAACTTAAGATTAGCTACTTAAACAAAATGTTTATAACTCTAATTCTAATAAATTTAATTTATATATCCACTCTTTCTGGAGGAGAACTTAAAAAATTGAAACCAATATATCAGGTATTAATTAATGATAAAATCCCATATATAGAACCAAAACTTTTCCCTTTCCCATTTGATGAAAGTGGCATATCAAATTTTCCTGTACCTGTGGATAATGCTGTTGGTACTGCCAGTCTTAACAATGCAATTACTTTTGTATATTTTGAAGGAAATAAACTAAGGTTCGAAACAAGAGCTAAAGACTTTGTTTCAGATAACGAACGTGGTGACCTTAATTATATGCCT
>JAAELO010000698.1 GCA_024226555.1 Desulfobacterales bacterium
AACGTTTATAAAAGCTTTCAGTTTTATAAAATCCACACAAAAAATAACGGGTTGATTCGTTTATAAAAACCTTTAATTTTATAAAGTTTACAGTTTTATTTTTGTTATATCTGTGTTTCGCAAAAAGATGAGTTATTAGAGATTCCTTATATATCTATATATTCTGTAATGAGCCCTGACCTGTAGATTCAAGAACTGAATGCCATAGCTTTCCTGATGGATTTACCTGTTTTCTTTTACCAGCGATTGCTTTTAATGGGATATGCACAAATTTATCATTGTAATATCCAATAATCATTCCGGTTTTTCCAGCCATTCCAGCATGAACAGCATCTCTTCCAAGAAAACTACAATAGATGTGATCGTTAGTATTTGCCGGAACACTTCTGATCATATAAGATGGATCGATATATTTAATTGAAATCTGGATCTTTTTCCGTTTGAAATATTTTTTAATCTCTTGTTGAAGCCGTGTGCCTATATCATCTAATAAAATATTTCCGGATTTATCATATCTTTTTTTATTATCGAAATATTTTTGGCCAGCCCCCTCTGCTACGACAATCACAGCATGACTTCTTTTTTCCAATCTTTTTTCAAGTTTGCCCAATAGACCATTTTTCCCATCAAAATCAAAATCAACTTCAGGGATCAGAACGAAATTAACATTTTGTTCACCAAGGGCTGCATTTGCGGCTATAAAACCAGAATAACGTCCCATCAGCTTAATTATTCCTATACCATTTCGATATCCTTTAGCTTCGATGTGACCACCTTTAATTGCATCCGTTGCGATCTCAACAGATGTATCAAAACCGAAGGATTTTGAGATCAGATTTATATCATTATCAATCGTTTTTGGTATTCCAATTATGCCTATATTTATCCCACGTTTTTTTATCTCTTCTGTTAAATGTGAAGCAGCTGTTAAAGTTCCATCACCACCTATCATAAACAGGAGTCTGATGTTCATTCTTTCAAGGCTATCAATAATTTCCGAAATCTCCTGCTCTCCCCTTGAAGAACCTATAATACTTCCACCCATATTTAATATATTTTCAACTTTTGATGGAGTCAGTTCAACCAGGTCATGACCATATTCAGGTATAAACCCTTCAAGACCATGCTTTATTCCATAAATATTTTTAACATCGTATCTGTAGTGAAGTTCAAAAACTATAGATCTTATAACATCATTAAGGCCAGGGCAGAGTCCTCCGCAGGTAACTATTCCGCACTTAAGTTTGCTTGAATCGAAATATAGTTCTTCGCGTGGGCCTGCTAATTCGAAAGAAAGAGGTGTTTTTCCGCTTTTAATTTTCTTTGTTATGCTGTTAAGGTCGACATCTAAAATGACCCTGTCTGAATCTTTGACAAACGTGTTTTGTAACCCCTCATCATCATTTAAACCAAGGGTTGATTTGATTGTTGCATTTCCTAATGAGTCAATTTGAGTATCTATTTTAGATGGCATTTGAAATTACCTAATTTTATTAAGATCCG
This sequence comes from Desulfobacterales bacterium, assembly GCA_024226555.1. Taxonomy (GTDB): domain Bacteria; phylum Desulfobacterota; class Desulfobacteria; order Desulfobacterales; family JAAELO01; genus JAAELO01. The sequence continues at coordinate 1,504 of JAAELO010000698.1, forward strand.
TTAAACTGAAAAGCACCTTTGCCAAGAATATCATGCAGATGAAGAATACCAACGATTTTGCTACTATTATCAGTAACAGGAAGAACTGTTATTTGAAACTGTTCCATTATGTATAGAGCATCATAAACAGGGGTATCATGAAAAACACTCTTCGGATTTTTAGTCATAAAACTTGAAATCTCAGGATTATCAGCTAATTTATTATTAGCCACAAGATGTCTGATATCTCCATCAGTGACTATTCCAACAAGTTTTTTTTCATCTTCGACAAGAGCAGCTCCTAATCTGAACTTATCTATGGTTTCAATCATTACAGTCATATTATCGTTTATTTGAATGACAGGAGTTTTATCTGAAAGAATCATCAGGTCTTTAACATGGCTTGAAAGTCTTTGCCCAAGGCTTCCACCTGGATGAACCTTTTTAAAATCTGTTTCCTTGAACTGTTTCTTATTAATTAACACAACTGCCAAAGCATCTCCTGCAGCAAGAAGTGCAGTTGTGCTTGTTGTTGGTGCAAGTCCTAATGGACAAGCTTCCTTTTGAACTCCAACATCTATAACAATGTCACTGTTTTTAGCAAGTGTTGAATCCATTTTACCAGTGAAGGCAACAATGGTACAACCAAGAGTCTGGATTTGAGGTATAAGACTATTTAGTTCGGAAGTTTCACCACTATTTGAAAGAGCTATAAAAATATCATCTTTTGCAACAAGACCAAGATCTCCATGTACTGCTTCAACCGGGTGGAGGAATACTGAAACAGTTCCTGTACTGTTCAACGTGGCAACGATCTTTTTACCAATTAAACCAGACTTTCCTATACCGCTGAAAATAACACGACCTTTGGACTCATAAATTGTATCAACAAGTTTAACGAAATTTTCATCAATTTTATCAGCAATTTCAAGAATACCCGCAGCTTCAGTTTTTAATACATCAATAATCTGTTTTTTTATCATATTAATACCTTAGTATATTTAAAACTTTTCATGTGAGTCTCTAATAATTAGAATTTTTGATGAAATACAAGGCTGAGAAAAAAACAATGGGTTGATTTTAATACAGTTGTTTTTTTTTGAAAAAGCAGTATTTCGCAAAAAGAGCAGTTATTAGAGGTTCCCTCATAAAAATCAAAGTTGTAATCAATAAAACTCTTAAAAAATTCAATAGATAATATAATTATAATAATATAAATTACAAATTTAAAATTGTAAGTTATATATTGAAAGTTTGAATTATAGAGGAATAAAGAAAATAATAAACAACAAATTTTTTAATAAAATGTTAACTTTATAAAAATCAGATTGACAAATTACCTGGTCTTGTTTATTTTAATGAGCTCATTTTTGATAGAAATTAATTCAAAATTCTTTCAAACGTGAAAGTGATTTGTTAATATAATAGTCGTATGATATTAGAAAAGCGATAATTATTTCAAGGGCTTATGTGGCTCAATGGTATTATCAATCAATTTTATATATATTTAATGGGGAAAAATAATGCTTTGTACAACAGTAAGAAAAGAATCTGAATGTGTTTTCATGAAAAAAGATGGATGCTCCTTTAATGGAGGTTCCTGCAGTCCGGTTGTTGAAAAGTGTGAGGGATGTTCAAAAACAACTGACTTCAATTCTGAAAAATACTGCATCTCTTTTCCTGATCCAACAGCAAAGTGGAAAAATGGAAATTGTAATCTTGCAACTCATATAAAAGTTGAAATTGAATCTAGTGCTCAGAAACTAAATCCACTTAAAGCTTCAAAACGTGGACATTAATTCGTTATTTATTATTTAAAAATAGTGAATTAATAGTTAGTTTATTAGATTGTGGTTATAACCAATAGAAAACAGGTCTCCTGTTTTTTATTGGTATTTCCTTATCCTATCTTAATAATTTTAAGAATCCTCTAAAGTTTGACCTACCTCATCTCTACTTAAGAATTGATTTTACCACCGATAAATAATAGTATGAAATATTAAGAATTCATCCTTAAAATTTTTTTAGAATGTTTTTAAAAACTGACTACATCGGAAATTTATTAATGGGAACTTCTAATAACTGCTTTTTGCCCGAAATACTGTGTTACAGGAAAAAAAAAACTGTAAACTTTATAAAATTAAA
>JAAELO010000699.1 GCA_024226555.1 Desulfobacterales bacterium
AAAAGGCTGAGTGCAAGGGATGGAATAGACTTCTCAGTCGCCCCCGATAGCTATCGGGGCCCTCGCTCCCCCATGTCTCATCAAGCAATTTCATTTCGTCCAAAACACATAGCGAAACGCAGTGTTGCCGGGAGAAATCTATTTCTTCTCATCTTCCCCGTAGCCACAACACCATTGTCACCTCGAAGGAGTGTAGCGATTGAGAGGTCTATTTTGGGATCCGCACCTATTCTATTACATAAACTTGTCATTAATAATTAAAACCATTGGTGTCCGAGCAAAATGTTTTCCACCCCGCTGAGGCTAATGCCATTAACTTAAGAAAAAAATCATAAAAATATTCACAATCAGTAGTTTATGATGATGCATTTCACTATATTTGTAGTGTATTATAAATTATTAATTAAAAATAAATAATTATGAAAAGTAATGAATTTTTTGACAAATTAATGAAGTTTGGCACGGGGCGTGCAAAAATTACATGCCAAACTATTTAAAGAACTATCCGAGTTATTAAGATTAAGCAGGTTTTATGAACACTATTGTTTTGACAAGAATCACTTTACGCGCAAAAGAAAATTACCCTTCCAGATTGTTGTCCTGCTAACCCTCCGGTTACTGAAATCATCCGTTAAAACAGAACTTAAATCCTTCTATTCAACAGTTTTCAAAATTGATGAAGTTGTCAATTGGGTTTCTGATGTTGCCTTTTGTAAGGCAAGACAGAAAATCCGGCATCAATTTTTTATAGATATGTACAAGTTCATCAATCGCTTCTTCTACTCCAACGTTGGAGGAAAACGCTGGTTTCATTTCCGGTTGCTGGCTGTAGATGGCTCAGCGTTAAACCTTCCTTCTTCAAAGGAGCTGCTCGAGAGGTATTGCTGCCACCATACCAATTCCATTGGGACCAAAATACCTGTGGCAAGGGTCAGTTTTCTGTGCGACGTGATAAACTATTTCACCATTGATGCACAGATAGAATCGTTTAAAGTCGGGGAGCAGACGATGTTTGAGTCCCACCTTAAATACATTAGCAAAGGTGACCTGTTGACCGGTGATGCCAATTATGGATATTTCAGGATTTTAAAAGCAGTAAAGAAAACAAAGGCAGAATTCTGTATACGCATGAGCCAGTCCACAAATTTCATACAAAGGTTTTTGGCCTCAGGCAGAAAAGATGTTGTCACAGAATGGGAGCCATCAGCCATAACAATAAAAAATTGTAAAGAGCATGGTGTAGACTTTACACCCTTTAGAGTGAGGTTGGTGCGTATAGACCTATCAAATGGAGAAACAGAGGTACTTGCTTTATCACTATTGGACCAGGACAAATATGGTTACGATTGTATAAAAGGGCTATATGATAAAAGATGGGGTGTAGAAGAAGAAATAAAGAAATTCATGCAGCGGCTTATGATCGAGTTCTTTTCATCTAAAAAAGAAAATGGGGTATTACAAGACTTCTACGCCAATATATTCATGTTGAACCTTGTCTCGTTTTTAACTGAACCAGTAGTAGAACAGGTTTATACGTCAAGCAGACATTGTAAGTACAGACGGCAGGTAAATTGGACGGCAGCTTTGGGAGATGTGAGGCAAAGGGTTGTGCTGTTGTTCCTGCGAAGCATTGATAAAATTGATTCAATCATAAAATCATTTTGGGAATCATTCAAGATAAACACGGAAGCCATAAAACCGGGAAGAAAGTTTCCCAGGGACAAAAGAAAAAAAGGGGCCCGGCAAAAAGCTTTTATGCCATATAAGCCAGCATGGTAGGTTGAATTTACTTCTTTATTTATTTGACAGCTTGATGAAATAGGCTGAACGAGATTGGTATGCCAAAATTCGAATATCAATGAAGGTGTTATGGTATTGAATACGTGTTATTTAGCAGTAGATGTTACAGCTATTGTTTTAAAGAAGGAGATAATGAATAAATATTAAAGTTCTTCGGCCATAAATAAAAGGCATCACAATTCATAGAAGTTGAAATGGATTAGACAACTTGCTGCTCTATGAAGAAAATATTATGTTTGCAATATCTAAAGTTAATGGCATTACCCTGAAGGACGGGGCTATGGATTGGTTCATTATTGATTTTTATGAATTAAGCAGGTTAGGTGATGGTGCTGGAAATTTTTGTAATTTTGTGCTAGATCAGTGTTTTTATTTGCACATGACTTTTTTGAATAAACTGGTAATCTTATAAACCATAATAATTTCAATCAAACCATAAAAATAATCAATCCATGAGCTTAAACATAATCAACAACCTCCCTATTCCAAAAGATTGGAAAGGGGACCTTGAAAAAAAACTTAAAGAACCGACCATCAATAATGATGTATATTCAGATTGGAAGGTTGAAAAATCATTTGGCAAAGAGATCGATATGTTTGCCTTGTCGTTTGCTCCCAACATTACTGGCAGTATCAGGGTTTTTAATGATTCGAGTGATAAGGACAAATTAAAGAATTATCCCAAAAATCCCTACGAAGTCTTAAACAGTGGAGAGGCAATGATCCGTTATGATTTGTCTGCCGGATTGAAAGCTGCACTCGGCTTTGAATTTAAAAATATAGGTTTTGATTTTAACGCTGATCAAAAAGTAATAGTTTCGTCCTATAATATCCACAGCAATGAGGAAACCCTCAACCATGCACTCATCCGGGATATTTCAAACTTCAAGTTTATTTTTTCGCCTGACAACGTAAAATCGTTAAAACCTAACGAAGGTTTAGCTTTGCAATATTTGGGTTCGGTGGAGGCAAATCTTGAATTGTCGTTTGCGGATGCTTATACCGGAACTATTTCAGTTTTGAGCAATTTCCTGCCCGAAGGCACTGGTATAAAGGCAGAGGTAAATGTTGGGGCCTCTGTAGGTTTTAGTCTAAAAATTGAAGATGACTTTAAGGCTTTTATCAAAAAAAATAGCAATGGCAACTATTCTGTGGTGATCAATAAGTCTGCGGTAAGTACAAAAGCAGGATCTGTAAATGCAGGTGTTACAGCACAACTATTGGACGATGAAAACCTCAAATCGCTCCAAAATTTATTATTTGATTCCTTACTATCTGAATCTGTTGAGAAAGTAGATGACATCGTCGAAAATAAATTGGATAACCTATCTGATACAGAAGAAACTATCATTAAATCAATAATCAACAGGTTGGGTTGGGAAATTGATTTATCAGAACCAGATCAAATTAAGGGACTTTACGACAAATTAAAAAAAGGCGTAATTGAAAAAGCTACAAAGTTTTTAACAACTAAATTGGAATTAGGATTTAAATTTGAATACCAACGGATCGACAGTAAAAATACACTTTTTGAGGCCACACTAACCCAGGCTGCTGTCGAAAATGGCTTGAGGGACATTGTTACATTTAAGGTGTCTGCACTTTCGGATATGGATGGTGTTGAGGTTACAAAGTTTTTGTTGAAGAAAACCAAAGTAATTTCCAACAAGTTTGGCGTTGCCCTGCAATTTGGCGATTTCAAGGCGCATTGGTACAAGATGAATTCATACACCGAAGAGTTTGAGGACAACAGGTTAGAAAACAAAAAGAAATATTCGGTTGCGCTAAAACAGGAAGTAGAGTCAAAGTTCACGAACCACAAAAAATGGTTTATTGGACTTAATGCTGAAATGGATCAACCGCAAGAAACTCCACATACGAACGATTTTGATTTTGAGTTCATGTTACATTGGGAGGATAAGGAACGAAAAACAAAAAGGGATGAATTGGTTCAATTTATTGATATGGCAGTGATTTGGAATTGTATTCCCGAGAGTGATTTCGGTGCTGTGATTGACCGGTTATCGAAACTGATCCTGAACAAACAAGATGTAAAATTCTCATGTCATCTTCATATTCCTAAGGGGACAATGGAAATGCTATTTGATAGCCTTCCCATTCCTGAGCTTACCAATCCTGAGCTTGTCAAGCCTGAGTCTTCAATTCTATTAGATTCGCTTTCGGAAGCAGTGCCATATGCAGATTTTAATTTCAGGGAAAAGCCCTCTGTAAGAAAAATTGTATACAATTCAATTTGGAAGACTTATCTGGTTTCAAAAGCTCTTAAAGTTCAGCCTTTTGC
>JAAELO010000700.1 GCA_024226555.1 Desulfobacterales bacterium
TACAGATGGTACCAAAGCTTACAATGAGGAGGAGTTTAAACAGTCTATTGCCTCTTTTAAGAAACTTAAAGACTGGTATCCCTTCAGCAAACATGTAATTGTTGCTGAGAGAAGAATAGCAGATGCAAATTTTATGTTGGAGAATTATCGTGAGGCTATTTTATCATATGAAGAGTTTGAAAAGCTTCATCCCAAAAATGAACTTATTCCATATATAATTTATCAAAAAGGTCTTTGTCACTTTTTTCAGATAGACACAATTGACCGTGATCAAAGGAATGCTGCCAGCGCTTTAAAGATATTCAACAGGCTTTTAAAAGAGTATCCTAAGGGTGAGTATGCTGAAAAAGCTTCCAAAAAAAGACAAAAATGCTTAAACAGTCTTGCAGGTCACGAATTTTATGTTGGAGTTTTCTATTATAAATCAAAGCATTATAAAGGGGCTATAAAAAGGTTTGAGTTTCTAATGAATACTTATCCTGATACAGAGTATAAAGCCAAAGCTGAGCATTACATAAAATTATGTCAAAAAAATATGAAATGAAAAACAATTTAAATGCTTTACACCATTTGCAATTTAATATATAAAACCATGTTGCTTTTTTTTGTTTCAATAGAGACGATCTAATTGATCATCATTTAGATAATCAAAAAATGATCTGATAAATATCGAGTTTATTTTTTTAAGTAAAAGGAGGGATGCATCATGGCAAAGATGTGTACAATATGCGGTAAAAAACCTATGGTAGGTAACAATGTGAGTCACGCTCATAATTTAACTAAGCGCCGCTTTAATCCAAATCTTCAGACTGTTAGAGCAGTACACAACGGTTCTGTTAAAAGAATTTCAGTATGTACAAGTTGTATCAAGTCAGGTTTTGTTGTAAAAGCACCTTAAAAAACCAGATAAAGCAGATTTGAAATAAATAAACGAAAGGTTTTTAAGCTTTCGTTTTTTTATTTTATAGGAACCCTTAAAAACTGCCTTTTGTCTGAATTACTTCGTTACGAGAAAAAAAAACGGTTATAAAATTGGCTCGTTACATTTTTCTCAAGCAGAGATTTTATAAAACTAAAAGCTTTTATAAACGCTGTAATTAAACAAAAAATCTAATTTTTAGAGGTTCTAATAAGTATTTTAAAAAAATTGATGTTTGAGAGAGGTTGTTTTATTATTTTTAAATAATAGATTAGTCTATCCTTTTAACACTCTTAACATTCTTTATTTTTTTGATTGAAGAGAATATTTTGCTTAGCTGTTCGATACTTTCAACGGACAGTGTGAAATAGGAATCAACGGTATTCATTTCACTGACTTCCATATTAGCGTTTAAAATATTTGCTCCAATTTTACTAATTCTTGATGTGATCTCAGCAAAAAGTCCAACCTTGTCTACAGATTTTATAACAATCTTTACAGGATACATATTTTCTTCAATATTAAGATTCCAGGATACATCAATATGTCTGTCGGGGTTTATCTCAAGAGAATGCTTACAATTCTTCCTGTGAATCGTTACTCCATGCCCCTGTGTTATGTATCCCACAATCTCATCTCCGGGAACCGGCTGACAGCATTTTCCAAAACGAATAAGAATATCGTCAAGTCCCTTTACTAAAATTGCCTCATTGGGTTTTTTCTTTTTACGACCTATGAATTTACTGATAAGGCGACTGCTAGTCGTTCTTTTGGGGCTTGTTTTCGGAGCTATTCTTCCTATTAGTTGCCTGGGGGTAACTTTTCCATAACCAACATTTATTATTAACTCATCTAATGTTTTTAAACCAAAAGATGCGATTGCTCTATCAACCTCTTCAGGATTCTTTAGAAAAGAGTTAAAATTCATGGAACTTTTTCTAAAAGCTTTTTCACAAAGCTCTCTTCCTAAGGTCAAACTTCTTTCATTTTCGAGAGACTTAACCCATGATCGTATTTTGGAACGGGCTTTAACTGTTTTTACAAATCCAAGCCAGTCTTTACTGGGAGTATGGCCTTTTGTTGTTATTGCCTCAACAGTATCGCCATTCTTTAACTCTGTTTTTAAAGTCACCATACGGCCGTTAACTTTAGCACCAGTGCACTGATTACCAACTTCAGTATGGATAATATAGGCAAAATCAACAGGTGTTGCACCCTTTGGCAGCGTTTTGATCTCACCAGTTGGAGTAAAAACCCTGACTTCATCAGGAAAAAGATCAATTTTAACATTTTCCAGAAATTCACCGGGATTTGCTCTGTTTAACTGATTTTCAACAATATTCTGAATCCACGCAAAAGAGCTCCCTGTTTTTTCACTATAATGCCCATTCTCCTTATATGCCCAGTGAGCTGCAATACCTGATTTAGCAACTCTATCCATCTTTTGGGTTCTTATTTGAATCTCAACTCTTTCACCAGAAGGGCCTATAACCGTTGTATGGAGAGATTGATACATATTTGGCTTGGGGCAACCAATATAATCTTTGAATTTTTTTGGAATGGGGTTCCATAGGGAATGAACCAAGCCCAAAACTTCATAACACTGGGCTTCTGTTTCAAGAATAATCCTGAATGCTATAATGTCATAAACATCTTCAAACTCAAGGCTCTGCTCGATCATTTTATCGTGAATACTTTTAAAATGTTTATAACGTCCAACAACTTCACACTTTATCCCAACTTTTTCAACCTTTTCAAGTATGCTCTTTTTAACTGTCTCTATGAATTTTTCACGTTCATCACTGTCTTTATCAACAAGTATCTGTATATCCTGATAATCTTCTGGTTGAAGGTACATAAAGGAGATATCTTCAAGCTCTTTTTTTATCTTGTACAGACCAAGTCTTGATGCAATAGGAACGTATATATCATAAGTTTCCTGAGATATAGCAACTTTCTTAGACTCTTTTCTATGATATTTAAGAGTTCTCATATTATGAAGTCTGTCAACTAATTTAACCATAATTACTCTTATATCATCAGCCATTGCGAGAATCATTTTTCTAAGATTCTCAGCTTTTCTGACTTCAGTGCTATAAGCATCAAGTTCTGTTAGTTTAGTAACACCTTTAACGATATTACATACACCCTCACCAAATATCTCTGTGATCTCTTCATCTGTAGCATGTGTATCTTCAATAACATCGTGGAGAAGTCCAGCCGCAATGCTTTCAACATCGAGCTTTAGGTCCGCCAGCATTCCTGCAACCTCCATAGGATGAGACAGGTAAGGCTCTCCTGAAAGTCTCATCTGCCCATCATGTACCTTGGCAGAAAACACATATGCCCTTTCAACAAGATCAATATTTGAGTCCGGTTGATAATCTAATATTTTATCTATAATATCGTTAATTCTAATCATAAGTTAAAAACTACTTTCCTGAAAAGTATTGTTCTAATACGATTTAGCAAAAACAACTCTCTCGGAGCTCTTGTCGGAACAAACTATGCAATTACCTTCTTCTTTGACACCATCAAAAGGAATACATCTTATTGTTACACTTAAGTCCTTTTTAATTGTTTCTTCACAACCTTCACTGCCACACCAGTGTGACATTGCAAATCCACCATGGATTTCAGGGGTATTTTTATTTTCTGGTGTGAAAAATTTGTAGAATTCATCAGTTCTATCTATATTTACAGTATTTTCTTCCCGATAAGCAACAGCCTTATCATAAAGATTTTTTTGCATATCATCTAAAATATCAGTTATTTCAGATATAAACTGATCTTTTTTCATGGATTGTTTCTTGGGTTGATCACGCCTTGCCATAAAAACAGAGTCTTCTGCAATATCCCTAGGTCCTATTTCAACTCTTAAAGGAATTCCTTTTTTGACCCACTCCCAGACTCTTGAACCACCAATATTTCTATCATCAAGCTCAACTGTAATTTTTCTATGGTGGTAATAAACTGACTTTAACTCTTTCTCAAGAGCCTTGGTATACTCAAGAACCTTCTCTTTATCTTCATCACTTTTATATATAGGAAGAAGTACAACATGAGAAGAAGCAACTCTTGGTGGCATAATCATACCATCATCATCACCATGGGTCATTATAACCCCACCTATCATTCTTGTTGAAACACCCCAGGAAGTTGTCCAGGCATATTGCTCCTGCTCTTTATCGTTCTGAAATTTAATACCTGAACCCTTGGCAAAATTCTGTCCAAGAAAATGGGATGTTCCAGCCTGAAGGGCCTTTCTATCCTGCATCATAGATTCAATACACATAGTATCAACAGCACCTGGAAATCTTTCAGATTTGGACTTTCGCCCTCTTATAACTGGAAGAGCCAAATATTCCTCAGCAAATTTAGCATAAACTTCAAGCATCATCTCTGTTCTTTCAATAGCTTCCTCTTCTGTTGCATGAACAGTATGTCCTTCCTGCCACAGGAATTCACTTGTCCGAAGGAAAGTCCGTGTACGCATCTCCCATCTTACAACATTGGCCCACTGATTCAGTAAAATTGGAAGGTCTCTGTGTGAGTTCACCCATTTTGAAAAGGAATCACCAATAATAGTTTCAGATGTTGGCCTTACCACTAAGGGTTCAGCAAGCTTTCCTGCTGGAACAAGGCCTCCATCAGGAGATGGTTCAAGTCTATGATGTGTGACAACAGCACACTCTTTGGCAAATCCTTCCACATGCTCTGCTTCTTTTTCAAGGAAACTAAGTGGGATAAACAGCGGAAAATAAGCATTTTTAACACCTGTTTCTTTGAAAATATCATCCATCTCACGAACTATATTTTCCCAGAGAGCATAACCCCAGGGTTTAATAACCATACACCCTCTAACAGGTGAGTTTTCAGCCATATCGGATGCTTTAACAACTTGCTGGTACCACTCTGGATAGTTTTCATCCCTTGTTGGTGTTATTGCGGTTCTTGCTTTTTTAGCCATTTTTTATCCCTTTTCTATTTTTCTTTATCAAACTTTTCAACTTCTGATAACAATACTTCAACCAGTTTTTCCTGGGGGAATTTTTTTATAACCTTACCCTTTTTAAATAAAATTCCTGTATCTAATCCTCCAGCAATTCCTAAATCAGCCTCTTTTGCTTCTCCAGGCCCATTTACAACACATCCCATAATAGCAATTTTAATTGAAACAGGATTTCCCAAAAGAGCTTTTTCGACAGTCTCTACAATGGAAAATAAATCAATATTACACCTGCCGCAAGTGGGGCATGATATTATTTCAGGACCATGCCTTCTTAAATCCAGAGCTTTTAATATTTCAAAACCAGCCCTTATCTCTTCAACAGGATCTCTGGTCAAAGAAACTCTTATGGTATCTCCTATTCCTTCGGAAAGAAGCATTCCAATCCCAAGTGATGATTTAACCAAACCTGGAAAAAGAGAACCTGCTTCAGTAATCCCCACATGAAGGGGGAAATCACACCTTTTTGAAAGTAGCCTGTAAGCTTCAACAGTCCTTGAAACATCTGATGCTTTTATTGAGATCTTTATATTATTAAATTCAAACTGATCTAAAAGTTCAACATTTCTGATTGCACTTTCTACCATTGCTTCAGGAGTTACACCGTTATACTTATCTAACAAATCCTGCTCAAGAGAACCAGCATTAACACCAATTCTTATTGGTATATTATGGTCTTTTGCACAATCAGAAACCTTTTGAATATACTCTTTTTTTCCAATATTGCCAGGATTTATCCTTAAACAATCAGCACCTCTTTTAGCAGCTTCGATAGCTAATCTATGGTCAAAATGGATATCAGCTATGACTGGAATTGTAACATTCTCTTTAATAGATGTTAATGCTTTTGCTGAGTCCATGTCCGGCACAGCAAGGCGGACTATTTCACAACCAGCCTCTTCAAGGTTTTTAATCTGTTGAACTGTCTTTTTAATATCGACTGTTTTTGTGTTTGTCATTGATTGGACTGAAATATTGGAAAAATCACCAATTTTAACATCTCCAACTTTCACACCGCGAGTTTGTTTTCTTTTTTTGACAATTGACATATATATTTAACTATTAGCCTTTGTAAGAATCTCTAAAACATTATGGTATTGATCTGCTATTATGCATAAAAGCTTACCAATAAATGATTTATTGTGAAATTTATAACAATACAGAAAATTAGTTTATCAAAGGGTTATTTTTTCTTCAAGATGTAAAAAAAAGGGTTTAAATTTAAAAAAAAGTGATTATATTGACACGTAAAACAAGTATTTTGTTGTAAAAATTTAACTATTTAATATAAAATGTGCACAGTATTTTTAAAATTCAATTTGTTTATAAATACTTAGGTTGAGAAAATGATACAAAAAATTAAGGCTGTTTTAAGAAAACCGGATAAGTTATCACCCGCTTTGTTGTTGCTTATTTTAACAGCTTTTTACATTTCATTCATGAACAGAACCATTGAGAATTACGCAACTCTGGATGATATTCTTAAAAAGGGTGAATTAACACTAATTACCAGCAGTAGTCGTGAAAATGTATCTACTGATCACACCGGACGATTTGGTGGATTTGAATATGATCTTGCAAAAGCTTATGCAGAACACTTAGGTGTTAAGCTTAAAGTAAAAAAAGTTGATTTCAAGAATCAGGTAATATCTGAATTGTTAAGTGGGAAAGGTTCTTTTGGTGGCGCTGGTTTAACCAAACCGATCCAAAAAAAGAAGAAAAAGGTCAGTTATTCCGTAGGGTACCTACCTGTAAAGAAAATTTTGATTGGCCACAGGTCAAACGGATCTTACCCATCAATTAAAAAAATTGGTGAGGAAAATATATATGTAATATCGGGTTCACCCGAACATAATTTCCTTTTAAAATTAAAAAAAAATGAGGGGTACAAATTTAATGTTTCAACAATTGAAGGTGTAACCACTGAAAAACTAATTCAAAAAGTTGCTAACAACAAAATTAAGTACACCATTGCTAACAGCAATATAGCTAAGAAAGCAAGAAGATATTCACCGCAGATCGTTATAGGAAGTATCTCTGAGGTTAAGGAAAACCTTGTTTGGGCAGTAAATCCTAAATCTGTTAAACTGCTTTACTCTATAAACTCTTTTTTTAAGGATATTAAAGGTAGTGGTAAATATGCCAAGATTGTTTATGCAAACTATCCAGATATAGAAGATTATAATTATTTTAATATATTAAGATTCCATAGACGTCTTGAATCAAGACTTGACAATTATGCGCCATTAATAAAGAAAGCTGCAAAAAGGCTCAATTTTGATTGGAAATTAATTGTAGCTCTAACATATCAGGAATCTCAACTTAACAGGTGGGCTAAAAGTAGTGCAAAAGCATATGGTTTAATGCAATTGGTTAAAAATACAGCCCGTTATCACGGTGTTGTTAATGTATACAATCCTTATCAAAATATAAATGCAGGCGTTAAACACCTTAGTGATATGTTTCATCTAAAAGATATTTCACATATTCAAAAAAATGATATGGATAGGCTTTATATAGCTTTAGCTGCATATAACGCAGGTCAGGGACATATTAGTGACGCCAGAATTCTTGCAAAAAGACTTAATCTAAATCCTGATAGCTGGTCTTCACTATCTAAAACATTAGTAATGCTTGAAAATAAGAAATTTTATAAAAAATCAAGATATGGATACTGTAGAGGCAGTGAACCTGTTAATTATGTTAAGCAAATCATGATATATTATGATATATTAAAAAATAAAGATATACTTGATTCTTAATAGATAAATTAATAAATATATAAAAAGGCGGGTTAAAAAACCCGCCTTTTTAGTTTTGAACTGAAGTTTTTCTTTCATGAACCGATATTTATATAAGACTTTACGAAAGTTGGAATAATAATTATAATTTTATAAAATCTAAGAACATTTTTGGAGTTGAAGAATGAAGAACCTTAAAATAATATGTTTGTCTATTTTATTCTCACTTTTAATGATTTCACCAATATATGGAAGTGATACCGAGATCATTTTCTTTAATAATTCAGATCATTCTGTTTCGGATGCTAATGAAGTTGAGGTTGAGGTTGATGGTGAAAAAGTATGCTCGCTAAAGAAAAAAGAGTACTATAAGATCACCTATACTGCAGGAAGGCACAGAATTGGAGTTCAGCAAAAAATTGACGGAAGAGCTGCATATGGATGGGCTGCAAATGTTCGTGTCAGAAAGGGCAGATTTTATATTCAGGTCGATGCAAAACCCACTGCAACTACATTTAAAGAGGTTTCACATCTTCCACCATTTTTTGACAGTAATTATTCTACATCAAGTTGGTGGTAGTATCTTAGTAAGTTCTGATGCTTTCACAAACTGAACTTTCTGTTTCATGGAGATGAGTTTTTTTTCAAGTGTTCTTAAAGTGATACCATAGGGGTGCCCAATACCAATTGCCCATCCCTTTTTTTCTGCAATAATTATGAGCTGGTCTACCTGTTTCCCAACATTTTCCTCATCCTGAAAATGATCAAGAAAGATATCCCTTTTTGCAAATGGTACCTTAAGGCCTTTTGCAACCTTTACGCATACAGAATGTTTTGTAGTTCTGCTATCAATAAAAAAAAGCTTCTTTTTTAAGATAAGAGACATTATTAAATCCATGGATTTTTCATCACTCGTGGTTTTTGAACCCATGTGATTGTTAACTCCTTTAACATAAGGAACATCCAAAAGATTCATCTCAATTTTATCAATCATCTCCTCATCAGTCATTCCACTTAAAATGGCTCCTTTTCCTGGGTTAACCTTTGGATATTCAAATGGTTCCAGTGGAAGATGAAGCATTATTTCAATACCGGCATCTTTTGCTTTTTGAGCAATATTATCTCCAAAAGGGCTATATGGAAGTATGGAAAATGTAATAGGAATCCCAAGTTTGATTAGTTTTTCAGCAACAACTCTATTATAACCGATATCATCGATAATAATTGCAACTTTTGGCAAACCATTTTCGAAAGCTTTATCGGGAAGATCTTTTGGGCTTTCTAATATATCTTTTTCCGGATATATCTCATAATGTTCAATTTCACTTGATTTATCGTTGTTATCTGTTTTGGTTTCTTGTTTTTTTTCAAGGATTTTAAGGGGTTTGGTTTCATCAGGATAGAGTAGTGCAAATGATATAAAACCAACGATAAAGAATATGGTAACAAAGCAACAGATAACAGTATAGTAATTGATAAGCCTGGTTTTTATGACCTGCCTCCCTTTATTAAACCTCCAAATACAAAAAGCTATGTATGTCTAAATTTTTACTGTTTAGAATACATAGCTTTTTTACTGGACTATTTATTAAATATAAAGCTTTTTTTGCTTCATCTTTGCTGAAATATGCTTTGCCCTAAAAGAATTTCATAAGCACGACTTACCTGATTATCCCTCAACAGATTCTCTGTGCTTAAACCAAATCTGTTCTTTATTTTGGTTTTAACACTTGTTGGTTTTTTGGAAATAGCCTTCAGGTGGTTCTTGAGATCCCTTTCCCTCAAGCCATATTCCTCTCTTTCACTTTTCTTCAGGCGTTTATATGGAAGGTAAAGATCTGGCTCAATACCAAGAGCCTGTATAGAAGTTCCTTTTGGGGTATAATATCTTGCAATTGTATATTTTATGGCATAACCACCCCGTAATGGCTTAATTGTTTGAACGGAACCTTTTCCAAAAGACGTGGTTCCTAATATTAAAGCCCGCTTGTGATCCTTTAAGGCACCAGCTACAATTTCTGATGCGCTGGCACTACCTCCGTTTATTAAAACCACTATAGGGTAATTTCCATTTGTTCTTTTATGTGCCTGCCAAACCTGATTGCTATTACCGGCATGATTTCTAATAGATACTATTAT
This sequence comes from Desulfobacterales bacterium, assembly GCA_024226555.1. Lineage (GTDB taxonomy): Bacteria > Desulfobacterota > Desulfobacteria > Desulfobacterales > JAAELO01 > JAAELO01. The sequence continues at coordinate 9,809 of JAAELO010000700.1, forward strand.
ACCTCTATTTATAAAGAGATCAGATACTTTAATTGCCTGATTTAAAAGGCCTCCTGGGTTATTTCTCAGGTCCAGAACCAAACCCTTCAAAGGTTTTCTTTTTTGATTTATCTTTCTAAGGGCTTTTTCAAGATCTTCTGTGGTATTTTCATTAAAATTAGAGATACTAACATATCCAAAACCCTGTTTGATATATGCATATTTTACAGTATCATTGGGGATTTCATCTCGAACTAATCTAACATCAAAAGGTTCCGGTACTTCTTTTCTGATTATAGTAATTACAAGAGAAGTCCCTTTCTTGCCCTTAATTTTGTTTACGGCTTCTTCGGATGTCATAGTATCTGTTAAAATACCATCCACCTTAAAAATAATATCTCCAGCTTTTAAACCAGCCTTGTCAGCAGGTGTATCCTCAATTGGAGAAACAATTATTAATTTCCCCTTACGCATTGTTATTTCTATTCCAATGCCTGTAAAACGCCCTTTAGTATCATCCTGAAGAGCTTTAAATGCAGAAGGAGTCAGAAATGATGAATGGGGGTCCAGATTTTGAACCATTCCTGAGATAGCCATCTGAATTAATTTATCCGACTCAACCGGATCAACATAGTTTTTACTTATCTCATCAAGTACGTCTGTAAATATCTTAAGTTTCTTATAGGTCTTTTCCTGATCAGCATAACTACTTGTGGTAAAAAGAGTTATAGAAATTAATATTAAAAATATCTTTTTAAAGCTCAGATTCATTAGGGCTCCTTTATCCATTTTTAAGCCATTTTATAGGATCAATTGGTTTACCATGATGCCTGATTTCAAAATGAAGACCTGACCCGGAGATCGATCCTGTATCTCCTACAGTTGCAATCACATCACCTTTTTCTATTTTCTCTCCCTTGGATTTAAAAAGCTCTTCCATATGAGCATAGAGTGTATAGTAATGATTTCCATGGTTGATAATCATCATATTTCCGTAGCCTTTAAACCAGCTCGCAAACATAATTTCCCCCCCAAAAACTGCCTGGACAGGGTCCCCTCTTTGTGCTTTTATCTTAATTCCACTTTTGAATGTAACAATATTATATTTGCTACTTCTGTTTGCACCATAAAAGGAGATAATTCGTCCCTTGACAGGCATTTCAAGCGTACCTTTTGAAAAACCGAAATTTGATTTTTTTGGGCTCTTCTTTTTCTTATAGATATCGATAGAGATAGATGATATTTTGTCATCAAGAGCAAGGCTTGCTTTCTCAAGAGCTTTAATAGCTTCAATTCTTGAGCTTTTCCTACTTCTTATTACAGAAAGAAACTTGCTCCTTTCCCTTCTTTCAATATTAAAGGAATCCTGTTTGCTTTCGTACTCCTGCTTAAGCGCACCAATTCTCTGGTTTTTATTAGCCAGGTTGTTTTGCAGGTTAAGTAGCTTTAACATATCCTTATTTCTCTTATTAAACAACGCAAGATCGCTTTTAACAAACCTTAAAATTGCTTTTTCCCTAATCATGAAGTCATATACTGAGTCAGCGGAGGCGAGAAAGTTCATTGTTCCAGCTCGCTTTAATTTATAAAAGGCTATTATTCTTTTGCTTATATATACTTCGATTTTTTGTATTTCTGAAAGTAATTTTTTCTCTTTTCCTTCTATTAAGCGTATTTGCCTGTTGGTCTTTCGGAGTTTTTTTTTCAGGGTTGCTATCTTAAGTCTGTTTCTGTTTAAAGACTGATCAATATCACTTAATAAGTTTACAAGACCCTTCTCTTTATTCTTGTACTCTTTAATGAGTTTAAGGTTATTCTGAATTTTATTATCAATTGTTTTGGCTCTTTCTCTGGCATTTCTGAGACGACCTGTTGTTGTTTTATCAAAAATCTTAACATATCGTTCATCGGAGTGAAGATAACCCTTCATACCTTTATATGAAATTTCTAGCCAACTTCCCTGATATCCATCAATAGTAAACCTACTGCCCTTTTTTAACATAAATTTATGGGGAGAGTTAACATTGGCTTTTGCTCTTACCCTAAGAGCCTTAACCAACACTAATCCATAGGGATCACCAGCATAAAGATTATCCATGAACAATAATAAAATGGTGACAATAATAAATAGATTTATCCGGATTTTTAGATTTTTTTTAATAAAAAACATATGAACTACTTTTTTAAAAATTGCCTTACTGAAATATAACACCCAAGCCATCCTGCAAAAACACTGCAAAACAGTATTTCCAATAAAACTTCAAGTGATAAAAAGTTGATCTGAATAAAGCCCTGAGATGAAAAATCAGCTTCAAAGTTTGAATTGAAAGTTAAAAACATGATAAACAGGAGCATAAGCCCAATGATACCACCTATGGTACCCTGAAAAACACCTTCATAGTAAAATGGCCTTTTAATGAACCAGTCTTCAGCCCCCACAAGTCTCATTATTTCAATCTCTTTTCTCCTTGAGTATAGTGACAACCTGATTGTATTTATAATTATAAAAATTGATACCATAAAGAAAACACTTCCCATGCCGATACTTACAAAACGAAACAAGCTAATTAAACTTGAAAATTTTTCCAGCCAGGATTTGCCATACTCAACCTCATCCACAGCTGAAAGTTTTTCAATCTTCAGAGCCAGCTTTTTTATTCCCTCCCAGTTATGGGATTTTTTTGTAAGATATATTTCAAATGAAGCAGGGAGAAGATTTTCCTTTAAGTCATCAAGATATGTCTGGTTTTTCATTTGGGTTTTTAATATCTCAAGAGCTTTGTTGCTTGAGATATAAACAACATCTGAAACACCACCTAACTTTTCAATCTTTCTTCTTACATCATCTTTTTTTGTCTCGCTGATACCTTTGTCAAGGTAGGTGATTATTCTAATTTCATCCTTAAAAGATGTTATGATGTTATTCGCATTTTCAACAAACAGCAGAAGTGAACTTATAATAAGAACTGAAAAACAGATTGTAACTACCGTAACAGTGTTAAGAAATTTGTTGTTTTTGAAATCTCGTAGTGTCTGGTTTAAATAATAAAACATCATTAATCCTATTTTACATTATAATTCTGCCATCTTTCAAATTAATTATTCGCCCGCCGGTTTTCTCAATCAGTCCAGAGTCGTGAGTTGCAACAATTACAGTAGCTCCCTTAATATGAAAACTTTTTAAAAGGTCCATTATGGTTTCTGCCGATTCAGAATCAAGGCTACCTGTGGGCTCATCAGCAAAAATAATTTGTGGTTCGCCAACAACAGCTCTTGCAACGGCAACTCTTTGTTGTTCCCCACCAGAAAGGCCTACCGGGTAAGAATCTTTTTTGCTCTCCAAACCAATAATCCTTAAAACAGATCTCACTTTTTTCTGTATGTATGATTTCTTTTTACCAGAAACTTCAAGCACAAGTGCCACATTTTCAAAAACAGTTTTTGTTGGAATAAGTTTAAAATCCTGAAATACAACACCGATTTTTCTTCTTAAAAAAGGAACTTTCTTTTTTGATAATCTTGAGTAGTTAATACCATCTACTAAAATCTGACCTTCTGAAGCATCTATTTTTTTGTAGAGTAATTCAAAAAGTGTTGATTTTCCAGCACCGGACGGACCAATAAAATAAACGAACTCATTTCTTTTGATATCAAAGGATAGATCATATAAAGCACATTTTCCACCAAATCTTTTATAAAGGTGAAAAACTCTTACTATGGAATCCTTCGAAATATCTTCAACTAATTTATCATCCATAATCTTTGAAATTGACCCTGAGCTAATTTATTGATAAATAACTAAAAAAGTCAGGAAATGCCTCCCCTGGTTTTTCCTACTTAAAGTCTCTGCTGAGTGTAATAATATACCAATTTCCCATTCAGTAGGGGCTTTGAAGAAATATTAATTAAAAAAGCATCTATATATATATTACTGGTTGAGCAAAATATCAAATAAAGATGAAAAAATGATGTCATGGGGTTTAAAATTTTAAAAAGCCAAGGAAAAAAAATGAAAAACGAACTGATCAGAATAATCAAAGAAAAATCATTTAAACACACAGATGAACCCACTTTTAAACTGGCATCAGGTCAAATGAGCAGATTTTATGTCAACTGCAAGCCGACAATTCTTCATCCAAGGGGTATGTACCTTGTGGGAAATCTTGTTTTAGATGCTGTATCAAATATCGATATAGCTGCTGTAGGTGGCCTTACTTTTGGAGCAGACCCGATATCTGTTGCTACTTCCTTTGCATCAGAACTACGTAAAACACCTTTAAAAGCTTTTTCCATTAGAAAAGAACAAAAAGACCATGGAATTATTAAATGGGTTGAAGGAGATCTTGAAAAGGGCGATAAAGTTGCAATTTTAGAAGATGTTATTACCACTGGAGGATCCACAATAAAAGCGATTGAAAGGGCACGAATCGAAGGCCTTGAAGTTGTCAAAGTTATAACTTTAATAGATAGAATGGAAGGTGGTATTGAAAAAATTAAGGAGTATGTCTCCGATGTTTCTTCAATTATAACAAGGGAAGAGTTGATGAGGTAGGCTTATAAAAAATCTTCATTTACGACGTTAAATTTTGTTTTCAGGCCTCGACGTATAACACAACATACGCCTGCGTTAAAAAAATTATGCCTTGTAACTGAAGTTTTTTCTGCGCCCCTGAAAACTGAATTACAAAGGCGGTTTAAAACCGTCTTTACAGAATTCTTCCCTTAAAATACCTACATCCGATTTCAAACAATTTTTTATCCTTATAGAAAACAGTAGTTCGAATTTTACAAATCGATTAATTTTTATTTTGGAGTCAACGGCTAAGGTGGGGTTGAACCCACCTTGAATAGAAAAGATTTGATAGCGCTGAAAAAAACAATAGCATAAAAAATGCTTTGCTTTTTTATTGCGCTTCACATTTTCAAGGCGCCAGCGTTCCATTATTTGTGAGTCGTACCCTTTTTGTACGTCGAAAAAATAATGTGGTTGCTGCAACACAGAAAATGAAGGAATTTTGCAAGCTACAATATGTAAGTTGCGCAGGCGTTATCTGATTCCCAAACCCTGATTCTTGAAACTCTTATATTTTTTTCTTTAATCAACTTATTCATCTCATCAGCAAGATAAACAGCTATATTTTCTGAAGAAGGTGGAACATTCTCAAAATATGGAAGTTCATTCAGATATTTATGATCAAGTCTTTCCATAAGTTCACGAACTGCAACTTTAATTTCACCAAAATCTATTAGAACACCTGCGTCATTAAGTTTTTCACCAATAACACTTGTTTCAATTTTCCAGTTGTGTCCATGAAGATTCTCACACTTCTGCGCCACCATTTGAAGTTTATGCGCCGCTGCAAAATCTGTAACTACCTTTAATTCAAACATGATTATCTCCAATCATATATTAGAGGGAATCTCTAATAACTGCCTTTTGATTGAACTACAGTGGCTCTCGTTAATCAGTGTATATGTTGTGAATGCTTCGCATTACACTGAGTTGTTCCCAAAAAATAACTGTTGTAAAAATCGGACCGTTATTTTTTTATCACCCTTGTATTTCAACCAAAATTATAGTTATTAGTGGCTCCCTGGATCCTATTGATACTCACCCTTTAAAAGGTTCTTCAATTTATTTGAAAATTTATTAGAGTCAATTTTTTCATACTCTTTTAATAGTTTTTCCTGCTTTTTATTAACTCTTGAAGGGATCTTTACGCTAACCTGAATTATCTGATCACCAACAACCCCACTTCTTAAGGATTTAATCCCTTCTCCACGCAACCTGAAAGTTTCTCCATGTTGAGTTCCTTTAGGGATTTTTACTTCCTCTTTACCTCTTAATGTCTGAACTTTGATCTTATCCCCTAAAATAGCCTGGGTAAAAGATATTTCAATCAGACAGATTACGTCCGTTTCACTTCTTTGAAAATTCTTATGGGGTCTGACATTTATAAAAATGTATAGATCTCCAGGAGGGCCTCCCTGGGCACCAGCTTCTCCTTCACCAGTCAGACGCAGTCTCTGTCCACTATCAACGCCAGCTGGGATCTTAACAGAAACTTTTTTTGAAACCTCTATTTTACCTTGTCCGCGACATTCAGAGCATGGATTTTTTATAACCCTTCCTCTTCCGCCACATTGTGAACAGGTTGTTTGAATAGTGAAAAAGCCCTGGGATTGATTTTGTTTTCCAGTCCCTCTGCAATAACTACAAACCTCAGGCTGGTGACCTGAGGCACAACCATTTCCACCACATGTACCACAATTATCAAGCTTATCCACTGTGATCTCTTTTTCAAGACCATCTACAGCATCCATAAAATCTACGGTCATATCATATCTGAGGTCATCACCCTGACGAACTGAACTTCGCCTTCGCCCGCCACCTCTTCCAAAACCAAAAAGGCCTTCAAAAATATCACCAAAATTTGAAAAGATATCATCAAACCCACCAGAACCAGAAAAACCCTGTCCTTGAAGACCTTTGTGCCCGTACTGATCATAAATCTGTCTTTTTTCCGGGTCATGTAAAACATCATAGGCTTCAGCAGCTTCCTTAAATTTTTCCTCAGCTTCCTTATCCCCAGGATTTTTGTCCGGATGGTATTTAATGGCAAGTTTTCTGTAGCTCTTCTTCATCTCATCTTCCCCGGCATTCCTTTCAACACCGAGTACTTCGTAATAATCACGTTTCTCTGTCATTTATATTCCCAATTTCTGGTTTTTTTTATACATTGTCTTAACAACATTGTTATGATAATTGGATTTTTATTAAAAACTAACCATAAAAAATAAGGTCAATTTAAAGGATGTCAATGAAGAATAATGAACTTCCGTTTGTAAAAGATATGTTTGATACCATAGCTCCAAAGTACGATTTTCTTAATCGCAGCTTGAGTATGAGGAGGGATGTGTATTGGAGAAGAAAAATGGTAGAAGCAGCAAATATCCCGGATAATGGGAATGTTTTAGATGTTGCATGCGGAACCTGTGATGTCCCACTTGAAGTAATGAAACAGAAAGAAGGCCTTGCTACGGTTATTGGTGCAGATTTTTCACCAGGTATGCTTATTCTTGGAAAAGAGAAGATTCAAAAATTTAAAGAAAAAATTTCGATTTTAGCTGGTGATGCACTTTCTCTTCCATTTAAAGACAAAACTTTTAATTCTGTTACTATTGCCTTTGGTATCAGAAATATTATGGATAAGGAAAAAGCTATTTTATCTTTCCATTCCTGCCTGAAAGAGGATGGTACTCTTGCAGTATTGGAATTTTCTACACCATCCAACCGGTTATTAAATTACCTGTATATGCTATATTTTAAAAAGATACTTCCAAAAATAGGTGCTATTATTTCTAAAGATAAACATGCATATACCTATCTTCCGGATTCAGTAATAAATTTTCCATCCGCTGAAGATTTTGCAAAAGTAATAGAAAATTGCGGATTTAAAGATGTTAAGTTTAAAAAAATGACTTTTGGGATAGTAACGCTTTTTACAGGAAAGAAATAACGATCAAAAGTAGGTGATTGAGCTTTTGTACAAAGTTCAATCAAAAACTTTATGATTTTGAGAACGAAATAAATAACTATTAAAGTTTATAAAGATACCCAATATTCATTTCCCTGACAGCGGTCTTTTTATAACAGTATCTCTTAGATACTCCTCTTTTTGCTCCGGATATTCAATATTATAGTGAAGACCGCGGCTTTCTTTTCTAAGCTGAGCACATTTAATAATTTGCTCTGCAACCGTTGCTATGTTTCTTAATTCAATGAGATCAAGAGTTATCCTAAAATCCCAGTAATATTCAGCTATTTCCCTTTGTATGTTTTCAATCCTTCTTCTTGCACGGGCAAGCCTTTTATCAGACCTTACAACGCCAACATAGTTCCACATACATCTTCTTATCTCATCCCAGTTATGGGAAACCATTATAGCTTCGTCACTATCAACAGATCCGGCTTCATCCCACACAGGAAGTTCTTTGACATATTTTATCTCTTTTATGTCTTCCAGGGCTTTGTCAGAGGCAACATCAGCATAAACAAGGGCTTCTAAAAGAGAGTTACTTGCAAGTCTGTTTGCTCCGTGAAGACCCGTACAAGCAGCTTCACCTATTACAAAAAGTCTTTTTATATCAGTTTTTCCATTTATATCAGTTGCCACACCTCCACAAAAATAGTGTGCAGCTGGAACAACCGGGATTGGCTCTTTTGTCATATCGTAGCCAAATTTTTTACAGTTGGCATATAATGTTGGGAATCTTTTTTTCACAAAATCTGCATCTTTATGTGAAATATCAAGAAATACTGAGTCATCACCACTTTTCTTTAGTTCACAATCTATAGCTCTTGAAACAACATCACGGCAGGCAAGCTCCATTTTGCTGTCATATCTCTCCATAAAACGTTCACCAGATGCGTTTACAAGGATACCGCCTTCACCCCTGACCGCTTCAGAGATCAAAAAATTCTTTGCTTCTGGATGGAAAAGGCATGTGGGATGAAACTGAACAAACTCCATGTTTGCGATTGAAGCGCCTGCTCTGTAGGCCATGGCTATTCCATCACCTGTTGCTACATCAGGATTACTGGTATATGCATATGCTTTACCAGCGCCACCTGTTGCAAGTAGGGTAATTTTAGCATTGAAGGTTTTCACCACATCATTTTTGATATCCAGAATATATGCTCCGCAGCATTGTGACTCATGCTCAGTAACAATAAGCCCACTTTTAAATCTTTTTGATCTTGTAATCAGATCAACCGCAATATGATCTTCAAGGAGAGTTATTTTCTCATGGTTTTTAACATGTTCAACCAAAACAGTTTCTATTTCACGGCCTGTCATATCAAGAGCATGGACTATTCTTTTTTGAGAGTGGCCTCCCTCCTGGCCCAGATCTAACTTCAGATCTCCCTTTTTTGATTCGATCTGGTTGAACTTAACACCAAAGTCTATAAGTTCCCTGATTCTGTCAGGGCCATTTTTTACAACTTTTTCCACGACCTCAAGATTGCAAAGGTTAGACCCTGCTGCCATTGTATCATTAACATGGAGTTTAAACGAATCTAGCTTATCAAATACAGATGCCACACCACCCTGGGCATAGGTTGTATTGCTGTCCATTACTTCTTTTTTGGTTACTATCGTTACATCACCATGTTCTGCAACTTTAAGAGCAAACATTAAGCCAGCAACACCACTTCCAATAATTAGAAAATCAGTTTTAATTTCCATGTTTAAAATTCCATTTTGTTATAATACAAAAAGGCAGGTTTATTAAAAAACCTGCCTTCCTTAATAAACAATTATCTTTTTTTATTTTTTACAGTAATGAATTTCTTTTTCTCTTGGAAGTACTTCCAATAATCATACCAAGAAGTAGAATACCAGCTCCAACACTAAACCAGATAAGATTTTTTTTAGTTACTTCATCACCAAGCTTTTCATTCTGAGCTTTAAGATCTTTATTCTCTGTGCTTAGTTTTTTAAAGTCGTTTTCAAGTTTAATATAATTAGATGAGTTCTTTTTCAGATTTTCATAATCAGTTTTTAGTTGTAGAACCTCTTTCTCAGAAGAACTAAAACTCTTTGACAATCTTTGATTATCATCACGACTTTTAGCACTGTTCTTTTTAAGAGCGGCATACCTTTTATAAAGGCGGGTATACTTTCCTTCAAGAGATTTTAGAAGAAGCTCTTTTGGAACATCTGCTGATGTAAAGCGATTTAAAATCCAACCCTCTTCACCGCTTGGAATTTTGAATTTAGACCACACATCACTTGCTTCAATAAGCTCAAGCTTAACTCCTGGATTTAAACTCTTAATGATTTTGTGATCTGTTCCAGGCCCTGTTCTAAAGGTAATTCTCTGGATTCCATGAACATACATCGTTTCAGCAAATGATGTGGTTGATAATAAAACAGTAAAAAAACACAATAGTAACAAACGTTTCATTTTAAGAGTTCTCCAATAGTGATCTTTTCTATTTGGTTCAATAAGTATTGGTTCGAAAGTGATACCAAAACAGTAATTAACTTAATCTGTGTGTTTATACACTTTCATTCGTGTAAATAAAAGGAAAATCTTATGGGTGGTATATATTGTGGAGACTTTGAACTAATTCTATCGTTTCTCTAATCTTAAAAAGTTGTCCTTATTTTCTCTTAAAACAATTTTTGTCATCTTTTCAACCATGGATCTTCTAACTTCAATTGTCATCATCAAGTAACCAGGCATCTTTTTTAATTTGTTTTCAATAGCTTCAGAAATACTCATTTTTGACCCCTTTCTACTTATTAATCCCTTTATTCAAATAATAATTCGGCATAACAAACCAAAATCTTTAAACTAAAATAGTCATCTCTGTAGAATCAAGCAAGGTCGTATTTTAACAAGAGCCGACTCCTGTATTGTTTTAAGTGAAAGGGATCACATCATTTTTGTGCACTGATTCACATCATGGTTTTCCAGGATCTGTGTAAATAAGCTAAAATTGAGGTGGTATTGCTTGAATTATTAAAAAAATGGAAATTTAATAAAAATTAAAAAATTTATGGGTTTTTTAATTTTTCAACTAAACCAGTTACTCTTTTTCCAGGTTTGTCATTTGAGATGGCTATATCTATGGCATTTTTAGTTCCAACAATAACGACTAACTCTTTACCTCTTGTTATTGCGGTATATAGAAGGTTTCTTTGCAAAAGTGGAAAGTGCTGGGTGGTTAAAGGAATTATAACAGCAGGATATTCAGACCCTTGTGATTTATGAACCGAAATTGTATATGCCAGAGATAATTCTGAAAGATCATCACTATCATATTCAACTAATCTACCGTAATAATTAACAACCACTTTTTTTTCAGATGGAACAATCTCTTTAACAATACCGATATCACCATTATAAACATCTTTCTGATAATTATTTTTAAGATGCATAACCTTATCAGCCTCTTTTAAACCACCAACAGTTAAACTGTTTTCATTGTTTAACTCTTTCTGCAGCATATGATTTAGGTTAATTGTTCCGGTTATTCCCTTATGCATTGGTGTAATTACCTGGATATCCTCAACAGGATCAAGACCAAACCTTTTAGGAATATTATTTTTACATAAAGATGCTATGGTTCTAACGATCTGTTCATGATTTCCCTGTTCAATAAAATAGAAATCGGAAAGCTCACCATTGTTTTTGTGGGTCTCAATGCTTTCCCCATCCTTAATTCTATGAGCATTATAAACAATATCACTTTCACTCTCCTGTCTGAAGATCTCTGTTAAATAGAAAACATTAACTATTTCGGATCTGATAATATCTGAAAGAACATTTCCAGGACCAACAGAAGGAAGCTGAAAAACATCACCAACAAAAATAAGAACAGAATCTATAGTTATGGCATCCATCAGATGGCTCATCAGCTCAATATCCACCATTGAAGCTTCATCAACTATTATTGCATAGGTATCAAGAGGATCGTCTCTGTTCTTATCAAAATAGTTATCCGCAAAATTATAACCAAGCATCTTATGGATTGTCTGTGCCTTCATTCCGGTTACTTCAGTTAACCTTCTTGCAGCCCTTCCTGTGGGAGCGGATAGCATAACTTTTTTACCAGCATATCTGAAAATGGAAGCAAGAGATCTTAAAAGAGTTGTTTTTCCAGTACCTGGTCCACCTGTAATAACAGACACTTTACATTTTATAACTTCCCTGACTATATCTAACTGATCTTCTGAAAGTTTAATTGCAAGTCTTGAAAGAACTTCCGCTTTTATTTCTGCTTCATCGATCTCTCTAAGCATTACAGGTAAGCTTAAAAGGACCTTAATTCTTTCAGATACCTTAATTTCAGCATCATAGAGGTGTTTTATAAATACTGCTTCAACACCACCACTTTCTATTAAAACTATCTCATGATCCTGTTCAAGTAAAAGAAGATTCTCCCTTATCTGATTCTCATAAATACCAAATTCTCTCTCACATAAGTTGATCAGATTATTAAGCTCAATAAACACACTTCCATCGGAGGCCCATTTATAGAGCACATGCATTATTGCGGCTTTAATCCTTACTGGATCATCATCATCCATCCCAATATTTCTGGCTATTTTGTCTGCAAGGAAAAAGCCATTTGCTGGCATTTCAGCAGCTAATATATATGGGTTTTCCTTCAAAACTGCCACAGAGTCACTACCAAACTGTGAAAAGATCTTTCCTGAAAGGGATGGTTTTATACCATTTTCATTAAGAAATGAGAGAAGGTATCTTGCAGCATGGTGTTCTTTCCAACCTTTTTTGATTACGGAAAGTCTTGATTTACCAAGTCCCGTAATCTCTTTCAATCTTTCCGGTGTTTCCTCGATAACTCTAAGAGTATCAATTCCAAAGTGATCCACAAGTTTTGATGCTGTTACAGGACCGACCCCTTTTATAACACCGGATTTCAGATATTCTCTTATACTGACCACCGTATCCGGAAGAGCAATAGCAAATGATTCAACGCGAAATTGTGATCCATATTTTGGATGGGACTCCCATAAACCCCTTAAGATAAGAGAATCACCTGCTTTAATTCCTGGAAGTTCACCAACAATTGTTATTACGTTTTTCTCTTTCTCAATATATATTTTTGCTATGGTGTAGAAATTTTCCTGATTGAAGTAGGTTTTCTTTCTGACCAGCCCTTTTAGTTTAATCATTAATTAAGGCCTTGAATGAAATCATCTGCTTTAATATGAGAATTTTTATTCATCTCTGTTTTTAATAATCCAGTTAGAGGCATCAAGGAGATTTTCAGCAATATAATCAGGTCCAACACCTTTTTCATTCAACTCTTTAATAGCCTTTAAACCATTACCTGTTTTTACAAGTACAGTTTGCGAGCAACCAGCAGCCTTTCCTGCAAGGATATCTTTTGTACTATCACCAACCATAACTGAACTTGTAAGATCTATCCCATATTTTTCTTTTGCCTGATTAATTAATCCAGGTTTTGGTTTTCTGCAATCACAACCTTCATCTGGAGTGTGCTTACAGAAAAATATATCTTTTATATCTCCCGAACCTTTTCTAACACCATCTCTCATCTTATCAAATATAGAATCAAGAACCTCTTGTGTAACCATTCCTCTATTAATAACAGATTGATTAGTTATAATAATAACTTCAAGTCCACTTGATTTTAAATTCTCAAAAGCTTTTACGCTACCTTCTATAAAATGAAACTCATCTGGACTTTTTATATATAAAGGTGAATCCTGATTTATAACTCCATCTCTATCTAAAAATACTATGTTTTTCATATGTTCCTTCATTAAACTATCTATTTCTTAGGTTTGCTTAAGTTCTAACACCAGCTTTTTGTAAAAAGCTTAACCAAAGTTTATAGCTCGTAACGCAGGATATGCGTGAAAGTTGATCGGTTTATTTAATTTTCTTATTCACTAACAGCGAATGCATCTGGATATCCCATTCCCACTACTGTTTTTTCATACTCCATTGCTTTATCGAGGGTTTTACTTCTTCCAACTCTGACTCTGTGAAAAGTATCCACACCATCGCTTGTTTTTTTTATACGCGCAAACCTGAAGGTCTTGTCAAGGAGATCTCTCATTGTAATAGCTTTACCTAAGTCTCTAAAAGAAGCTATCTGGATAGTGTAATACTCCTTCTGATATCGCCTTTTATAGTTTTGACCGGTTTTATAAAGCTTCTTATCTGAAACAACTTTTATCATAACTTTTGCAGTACCCGGACCATCAACACCTAATATTTTTGCTGCTTTATAGGAAAGATCAATGATCCTGTTCTTTATAAAAGGTCCCCTGTCATTAACTCTGACTATACAGTTTTTACCATTTGAAACATTGAAAACCTCAACAAAAACACCTAGGGGGAGGGTTTTATGTGCTGCAGTCATTGCATGCATATTATAAACTTCACCATTAGCTGTTTTTCTGCCATGAAATTTCTTTCCATACCATGAAGCAAGACCACGCTGCTTGAAATTCCGAACAGTTTTTATGGGATAATACCACTTTCCCATCACTTTATATGGAGTTGTTCCTGAGTAGGCGGGATTTGATTCCAACAAAAAAAGGCAGGTTAAAATACAAAGAAATATTCTCATTTAATCCATCAATTACACTTTAAATTTATCAACAAGGCTTCTTAACTCTTCTGCCATTTTATTTAATTCATCCGCATTTTTATGGACATCTTCATTACCCTTTGCAAGGTCATCAGCTGTTGAATGAACATCATAGATATCGTCAGCTATCTCTCTGATAACAACAGAATTTGTTCCAACTTTTCCACTTATTTCCCCAATACCACCTGATGTTTGAGCAACATTTTCAGCAATCTCTTTTGTGGTTACAGATTGCTCTTCAATTGCGGCTGCTATTGAGGAAACTATATCATTTATTTGATTAATGATATCTGAAATACCCTCAATTTCATTTATGGTACCTTCTGTTTTCTGCTGTATATCATATATTTTGCCCCTAATCTCAAGAGTTGCTTCAACAGTTTGGTTTGCAAGATTTTTAACTTCATTTGCCACAACTGCAAATCCCCTGCCTGCAACCCCTGCTCTTGCAGCTTCTATTGTTGCATTTAGTGCAAGCAGATTGGTTTGTTCTGAGATTTCAGCTATATTTTCAGTTACCTTGTCGATCTCAAGGGCAGCTTTATTGAGTTCTAATACATTTGAAGATGCATTTTTTGCCTGGGTAACAGCTTTTGTCGAGATGCCATGGGCAACTTCTGTATTTGATGCAACTTCAGAAATTGTTGAACTCATCTGTTCTGCTGCCGCTGCAATATTCGCAATATTTGATGATGCCTGTTTCATAGCTGCAGCTACCGCATTAATTCTTGTGCTTACTTTTTCAGAAGAAGAAGCTGCTTTATCCGATTTATCAAAAGTGCTTTCAACACCTTTTGAAAGATTACCAGCAACTCCAAAAAGATCTGAAGAGGACCTTTTAATATTTACAGCATTTGTTGAAACATCTTTAAAAACAAGCTGCACCTTTTCAATAAAAACGTTAAACCAGCTTGAAAGCTCACCAATTTCATCTCCGTTAGTTACTTCTAATCTTTTGGTGAGATCACCCTCCCCTTCAGCAATATCTCTCAAGTGATCTGACGCCCTTTTAATTTTTTCTGATATACCACGGGACAGAAATGTACTGATTCCAATAACCACAATCAGAAGAAAAACTGAAAGGGCAAAGAGCCAAATATATTGAGTTCTAATATCACTATCAAGTTTTTTTCGTCTGTTTAATAGAATTTGTTCAAGTTTTTCAACAGGTTGTGCCACTGCAAAAACGTATTCCGGAAAATTGCTGTTTATATAATAGCCATGGCCTTCATAGCCTTTGTATGTATAATTTACAAAACCACTTACACCCTGAAACATCTCAAAGCCGTTCCACCCTAAACATGAAAAATTCTGTCCATTACAATTTTGATTACTAAAAACAATTTTTCGATTAACTTTGTTTACAAGATATATATGCACGGATTCAACAGATTCCATTGTGTTTAATGTTTTTATAAGAGTATCTGAGTCTGTTGATAGTAAAGAAATTTTATTAAGTAAAATTGAGGTTTGTTTAATCTGGTTTTTTTTCTCGCTTATTATAACTTTTTTTAAATTAGTGATCTCTTTGCTGTTTTTGCTGTTTAAGATGAATACTGTGATGGAAAAGGCGATTAAAATAAATATAGTCAGAACCGAAATCATTAAAAGGTTAATTTTTTTAGTTATTGTCAGATTTCCATTCATCATGTAAGCAAACTCCATTGTATTTTAAAAACAGATCATTTTTAATAATCTGTACATTATATAAAAATATAAGCTTTTGAAAAGAAAATTTTAAGAGATATACGAAATAAAGAGAGGTATTTTTATAATAAAGAGGGTTTTTGTTATATTTATACTTGATAAAAGAAGGTTTCCAAAGGATCAAAAAATCCTTTGGAAACCTTTTAAAGGGAATCTCTAATAACGGGTCTTTTGGCGAAAGACTTCATTATCTCCAAAAAAACTGTAATCAAATCGGCTCGTTATTTTTTGTCATGCCTTGCATTTCATCCAAAATATACAGCTATTAAAGGCTCCCTTAGATACTATCTAAATACTATTTCCAGCGGCAAAACCATCATGAACTGCGTCAAAAGCAAGCGCAATTTTATTCGCATCACCAATAACCTTACATGATATCGATTTTTCAGTTAAAATCTTTTCAAGTGGGTTGTAAGAAACAGATCCAGCTGCAAGCACCACTGTATCAGCTTGTATTTCCTCTGTATTACCATCTATTTCAATAACCAGGCTACCATCTTTAATCTCAACAGCCTTAGTGTTCGTTCTGGCATCAATCCCAAACCTTGAAAGATCCTGTAACATGCTCCAGCGTGTTGACTTACCAATATCTTTTCCAATTTTGTCAATCATCTCAATAACTGTAACGTTTTTACTGCCTTTGATTGACATTTCATAAAGATCTTTTTCAGGTTCAGCCTTATTAACAAGAAGAAACTTCACCATATCTCCTGATAGAGTACCTTTTTCAGCAAGATAAAGGGATGTTTCAACACCAACGGCACCACCACCAATTACAACTACATTCTTTCCAACATATGCCTTACCGGATAAAACATCCCAGGCTTGAACAACATGATCTTTATCATAACCTGGAATTTTTGGAGTAAGACTCACAGCACCAGTTGTAAGAATAACCTCATCAGGTGATTCCTGCTCGATTGTTTTTTCATCAACCTCTTTATTAAGGAATACCTTAACATCACTTACTTCAATCTGCTTTGAAAGATCATCAGCAAATACAGCAAACTCTTCACGTCCGGGAGGCGCTCCAGCAAGATGAAGCTGTCCACCAAGCCTGTTGTTTCTTTCGTATAGTGAGACGTCATGTCCTTTCTCACTTGCTGCGAGAGCTGCGCTCATACCCGCGGCACCACCTCCAACAATAACAACTTTCCTGGGTGAATCAGTTTTTTCAATATTCAGTTCGTTTTCATAACCTGCTTTTGGATTACACAGACACTCAACGGGTTTAAGCTTAAAGAGATTGTCGAAACATCCCTGTGCACAGGCTGTACAATGAACTAACTCATCTTCTTTACCAGTCCTTGCCTTTTCAGGAAGATATGGATCAGCAATAAGAGATCTTCCCATTGCAACCATGTCACAAAGCCCATCCCCTATCACTTCTCTAACAAGAGCCGGATCATTAATTCTGTGACTTGCAATAACAGGAACATCAACTATCTCTTTCATTCCCTTTGCAAGATAGGCAAATGCTCCCCTTGGAACACTTGTTACAATCTGTGGAACTCTGGCTTCATGCCAACCAACATTTATACATAATGCGTCAACAAGGTTTTCTTTAACAAGAGCTTTTGCATATTCCTTAAGCTCTTCTCTTCCCTGTCCACCTTCCATAAAATCATTACCATTCATTCTAACGATTATAGGATAGTTTCCCCCTGTTTTTTTCCTAACTTCTCTCATAACCTCAAGACCAAATCGCATTCTATTCTCATAGGATCCGCCATACTCATCTGTTCTCTGGTTTGTAAGGTGTGATAAAAACTCACTTATCAGGTATCCTGTTCCATTTAAAACTTCAACAGCATCAAAGCCTGCATTTTTTGATCTTAAAGCAGCTTCACCAAAGCTCTTAATGACCTCATCAATATCTTCTTTTGTCATCTCCCTTGGCTCTTCTCTTGTTAGCCTTGACGCTATTGGAGATGGGGCTACAGGTGTTTTCCCATTTGTAAAAAATGAGTAGTTGTAACGTCCTGAGTGGTTCAACTGAATTACAGATCTTGACCCACCCTCTTTAATTGCATCTGAAAGTTTTGTTAATCCGGGGATGAATTCGTCCTTGTGGGCACCAATGCATTGTGTATTTCCAGAAAGATCATCAACTGTTGCATAACCTACACAAATCGCACCAGCTCCTCCTATTGCTCTTTCTTTATAGAACGCTACTATCCTGTCATTTACCTGATAGTCCTCAGCCATTCCAAGATGCATTGCTGGCATATATATTCTGTTTTTTACTTCGAGTTCACCAATCATAATTGGTTCAAATACAGGATCTTTCATTCTTATCTCCTTTATTTCATATTCTTAAGCTAACAAATCATAGCTTTTTAATTTTTGATAAATATAGCTTGCGCACAAAGTATATTTGAAAAAACATTAAAGTCAAGAAAATAACAGCTCTAACTCTTTATATTATATATAGATATTTAACAATAACTACTAAAACTTCAGTAAAATTTTCTTTTCTACTGCAAAAAATCTGGAAATTAATAACTGGCTGCAATATAGTCATTCAGGGAAGCTTCTAATAATTAGAATTTTGATTGAAATACAAGGCTGAGAAAAAAATAACGAATCGTTTTTTGCAACAGTTCTTTTTTTTGAAAACGCAGTATTTCGTTTAAAAGGCAATTATTAGAGATTCCCTTGAATAATATTTTCCCAATAAACCAACCAAGAGGAAAAAGATGCCCGTATACAAACTCGAAAAAATGGTCCCGGAAATTGAATCTTCTGTTTTTATTGCAGAAACAGCTCAGGTCATTGGAGATGTTAAGATAGGAAAAAAATCTTCGGTATGGTTTGGAAGTGTATTAAGGGGTGATATTGAGAAAATCACTGTTGGTGAGGGAACAAATATTCAGGATCTTTCTGTTTGCCATTCAGACCCGGGAATTCCTTGCATTATTGGTAATAATGTTACTGTTGGTCACAGATGTATTATCCATGGTTGCACAATTTCCGATAACTGTTTAATAGGTATGGGTGCAATTATTATGAATGGTGCAAAAATTGGCAAAGGCAGTATAATAGCTGCTGGAAGTGTGGTACTTGAAAATCAGGAAATACCACCTTATTCACTGGTAACAGGTATTCCTGGAAAAATAAAGAAGACATTTGATAATAAGGATGAGATGGAGGGTGTTATAAAAATTCCTGCTGATGTGTATCAGACTCGCTCTGTTAAATATATGGATTGTCTTGAAAAGATATAGGAGAACGTTTAAATGACAGAAAATAAATTTAATAAGCAGTTGATCTCGTTTTTATCGAAGTCCGTTTCACCCTACCACTGCATTACAGAATCAAAGAAAATACTAAAAAAAGCAGGGTTCAAAGAACTAAAAGAGAAAGACAAATGGACACTTAAAGATGGAGAATCTTATTATGTGACTAAAAATAGTTCATCTCTAATAGCTTTTGTTTATATAAAAGGTATGGAAAATAAAGGTTATAGAATAACAGGAGCACATACAGATAGCCCGTGTTTAAAGCTAAAACCGGTTCAGGATATGATTAAAGATTCATATGTTCAGCTTGCAACTGAGGTTTATGGAGGACCCGTTCTAAGTACATGGTTTGACAGAGATCTTAGTATCGCTGGAAAAATATGTTACACAACAAACAAAGATGAAATAAAAACTACTCTGATAGACTTTAAAGAACCTGTTGCTATAATTCCCAATCTTGCTATCCATCTTTCCCGAAGTGAAAAAAACAAAGAGGTTGGTAAACAAAAGGAGCTTCCTCCGGTACTTTTTCAATCCTCTGGTAAGGAGGATTTTAATAAGCTTTTAAAAAATGAGATTTCAAAGTCCGGTATTAAAAATATTAAAAAAATAATGGATCACGAACTTTTTCTGTATGATACACAAAAACCATCCATCAGTGGTTTAAAGAAAGAATTTATAACCGGTGGAAAACTGGATAATCTTCTGAGCTGCTTTGCCGGGCTTCAAGCTATTTGTAATGGGAATAAAAAAGCAAGTTCCATATTGGTTTTAAATGATCATGAGGAGGTGGGCAACACTTCAAATGTTGGAGCACAGGGTCCTTTTTTATTATCTGTACTTGAAAGAATTTCTAAAACCAGAGAGGATCTTTGGAGATCATTTGATAATTCAATGATCATATCTTCTGATAATGCCCATGGAGTTCACCCAAATTATTCAGAAAAATTTGATCCATCACATAAACCCCTTTTAAACAGTGGACCAGTTATTAAGTATAATGCAAATCAAAGATATGCTTCAAACTGTGAAACAACTTCCATCTTTAAAATGGCCTGTGACAAAGTAAAAGTTCCATATCAATCCTTTGTGATGAGAAGTGATATGCCCTGTGGAACCACAATAGGCCCCACTGCCTCTGCAAAAACCGGAATTAAAGCTATAGATATTGGTGTCCCTACATTTGGAATGCACTCAATAAGGGAAACAGCAGGGATAAAAGACTGTTACCTCATGTATAAAGCTATTCTTTCATTCAATAATATTGAAGTGCTCCCAATTTAGTCAATAAATTGAAATTTTGTAAGGGAATCTCTAAAAAGGCCTTTTGTCTTAATTACTGCGTGTTTTCTAAAATAAAGAACTGTTGCAAAAGCGGTTTGTTATTTTTATCCCATGCAGATATTTTACAAAGATAGAAAGCTTTTATAAAAGTTCTAATTATTAGAAACACCCTTGAAACAAATGATCTATTCGAAAATCATATATTGACATGAATTTGTGAAATTATTATATAGGTCAATTGGAATTATTGAATAAATAACAAATATTTTTTTATGGAGCTTGAGTTAAATGGGCTTAATTACCCTTATAGAAGAGAAGCGCTCTAAAATTGTAAAAGAATGGTTTAAGTTAACCATTAAGACCTATCCAAAAGAGAAATCTGATTTCTTTAAAAAAAAAAAAGATTCAATGGCAAATCCTGTAGGTAACACCTTGTCAAAATCCCTTGAGGACATACTTAAGGGGCTTACAGACGATGTCGAAAACAATGAGATGGCAAAAATACTTGATCCCTCTGTTAGATTAAGAGCTGTTCAGGAATTTGCACCATCTTCTGCAGTATCATACATTTTTTTTCTGAAGAACGTCATTCGGGATATTCTGAAAAAAGATTTAACAAAAGAGATCGAAAAAGAGCTTCTTATTTTTGAATCAAAAATAGATAGAGTCTCTTTGATTGCTTTTGATATATACATGGGCTGCCGGGAACAGATTTTTACTTATAAAGCTAACCATGTTAAGGAAAGAACGTTAAAGTTACTGGAAAAAGCGGATTTACTATGTGAGGTTCCAGAAGTTGGAGCTGAAATCATTCCACATAATGTTTATTTAAATGGGGGCTTTGACGATAAATAACATCGGGGTTAAATCATCATTTAAACTGAGATTCGTTTGCGAAGGGAAACTATTCCTGAAAACAATCCTTTTTATATAATGATTTCCAGATGATATTAATCGAAAAAAAGTTCCAAACAGTGAGGTAAAGGTAAATGAATTTAAATTTATTATTTTCCCTTGCAGCTATTTTAGTACTGGGATGCGTTGGTTATTTTGTACCAAACGCAGGACTTCAAATGTTTTTTGGAGTTATTCTTCCCTACATAGCTGTATTAACGTTTTTATGTGGGGTAATATGGCGAGTTATGAAATGGGCTAAGTCTCCTGTTCCATTTCGAATTCCGACTACATGTGGACAACAGCAGTCATTACCCTGGATAAAGCAAAACAAGATTGATAACCCATCAACAACAACTGGAGTTATCATTCGAATGTTTTTTGAGATTTTTCTTTTCAGATCTCTATTCCGAAACACTAAAGCTGAAATTAAAGATGGTGATAAAATATCCTACGAATGGGAAATCTTCCTTTGGGTAGGAGCTCTTGCTTTTCATTACTCTTTCTTAACAGTTTTGGTTCGTCACTTAAGGTTCTTTTTTGAAGACACTCTTTTGAAAGAAAAACTTTTTTTCGTGGGGATCATAGAAACACTTGATGGTTTTTTCCAGATTGGCCTTCCAATAGTGCTTATATCTGGATTTGTTCTTCTTGCAGCAGTTCTTTTTCTGTTATCAAGAAGGGTTCTAAACCCACAAGTTAAGTACATCTCCCTTGCAGCTGATTATTTTCCACTTCTTTTAATAGCAGGAATCGCAGCTACAGGTCTTTGGATGAGATACATCGAAAGAGTTGATGTAACGGCTATTAAGCAGATCACCCTGGGTATAGTTTCTTTTAACTGGACAAGCATTGACGTTATGAAGTCTGTAAGTGGAACTTTCTATCTACACCTTTTCTTCATTTGTACACTGCTTATTTACTTTCCATTCAGTAAACTTATGCATGCAGCAGGTGTTTTCCTAAGCCCAACAAGAAACCTTGCAAATAACAGCCGTATGGTAAGACATATCAACCCATGGAATCCTGAGGTTAAGGTACACTCATACGAATCTTATGAGAATGACTTTAGAGAAAAAATGATAGAAGCTGGGCTTCCAGTAGATAAGGAGTCATAATGGTAGACGTCGTAAAACCAGAAGAAATGATAAAGATAGATCCAACTCCACCCAGTACTAACTGGATGGATGTTCCTCCGGATTTTTCTCCTGGAAAATTTCCCTATCCTTCACAGGCAAAATCCCTTGAAGCGGTGGGTTTTCCAAATGCCAGAGAGTGGTCTCCGGCTGATGAAGATTGGAAGCTTCCAGAAAACTGGCAACAGATAATTCACGAAGGTTTTAAGGAGCGTCTTGATAAATACCGTTCTCTTAAAGTGTTCATGGATAGTTGTGTTAGATGTGGAGCTTGTGCAGATAAGTGTCACTTTTTTATAGGTACTGGTGATCCAAAAAACATGCCTGTATTAAGAGCTGAGCTTCTAAGATCTATATACAGAAACGATTTTACAACTATTGGAAAAATGCTTGGTAAATTTGCTGGTGCAAGAAAACTAACACCTGCAGTTATTAAGGAATGGTTCTCATACTTCTACCAGTGCACAGAATGCAGAAGATGTTCTGTTTTCTGCCCATATGGAATAGATACTGCTGAAATTACCATGATGGCAAGAGAGCTGCTTCACCTTTTAGGTTTAAGTATCCACTGGATCATGGACCCTGTTTCCAACTGTAACAGAACAGGTAACCACCTGGGTATTCAGCCTCAAAACTTCAAGGAAATAATTGAATTTTTCTGTGAAGATATTGAAGAGATAACAGGGGTCACACTAAATCCTTCCTTTAATAGAAAGGGTGCTGAGGTTCTGTTTATAACTCCTTCGGGAGATGCTTTTGCTGATCCGGGTACATACTCATTTATGGGCTACCTGATGCTTTTTGAACATATTGGACTTGATTATACATTGAGTACTTATGCTTCAGAGGGTGGTAACTTTGGTCTTTTTACATCATCTGAGATGATGAAAAGATTGAATGCAAAGATGTACAGAGAAGCTGAAAGACTTGGTGTTAAGTGGATTTTAGGTGGTGAGTGTGGTCACATGTGGCGTGTTATTAACCAATACATGGGAACAATGAACGGACCAGCTAATTTTCTTGAAGCTCCTGTTTCTCCAATAACAGGAACAAAGTTTGAAAATGCCAGAGATACCAAAATGGTTCACATAGCAGAATTTACTGCTGACCTTATAAAAAACAACAAACTTAATCTTGATCCAAGCAGAAATGATCATTTAAAAGTAACTTACCATGATTCATGTAACCCTGCCCGTGGTATGGGTATGCTTGATGAACCAAGGTTTGTTCTTGAAAATGTTTGTAACAATTTCCACGATATGCCTGAAAGCACAATCCGTGAAAATACATTCTGTTGTGGTAGTGGTTCCGGTCTTAATACTGAAGAGATTATGGACTTAAGATTAAGGGGCGGACTTCCAAGAGCAAACGCTGTTAAATATGTTCATGAAAAGCATGGTGTTAATATGCTTTCATGTGTTTGCGCAATCGATCGAGCTGTTCTTCCTCCATTAATGGATTACTGGGTACCAGGTGTTGATGTTTGCGGACTTCACGAGCTTGTGGGTAATGCACTTGTTATGGAAGGTGAGATTGAAAGAGAAATGGATTTAAGAATGGAAGACTTACCAGGAAAGGAGGGTGATTCAGATGAATGATAAAATTAAAATCATCGCCGGTCTGATTATTTTTGTGGCTATTTGCCTCTCTCCTTTTTTCATGGGATTAGGATCAGATTCAAATAAGGGACCAGATCCTGTAATTTCTGAGACTGCTAAAAAGAAGGGCAAGTGCATTCTTGAAAAAACAGAAATGGCTAAACAGCACATGGTTATTCTTGACCAGTGGAGAAATTCTGTAGTCAGAGATGCGCAAAGAGTTTATACAACAAAAGATGGAAAACGTTTTGATATGAGTCTTTCCAACACATGTTTGGATTGTCACGATAATAAGAAAGAGTTCTGTGACAGATGTCATGACTATGCTTCTGTAACTCCTTACTGCTGGGATTGTCACATAAATCCAAAGGAGGTTAAATAATGAAAAATAACAGAAGAGATTTTCTAAAAATTGCTGGTGTTGCAGCCATTGGTGCTGCAGTAAAGCCTGCAACAAGTGCTTATGCAATAGGGGAGCAGTTTGTTCCTGAAGGGCAAGCAGAAAATAAATCCAGTGTAAAGAAAGCTACTAAGTGGGGTGTCGTAATAGATACCAACAAGCTTACAAAAGAGCTTATGCACAAAATAAGCAAAGCATGCCATCTGGAGCATAATGTTCCAGATGAAAAAAATATTGAAAATGAAGATCATCGTAACCCAAATCATGAAATTAAGTGGATATGGGGTGAAGAGTTCAAGCATGCCTTTACTGATAAAACAGATAGGTACCTTGCAGATAAATTTGAACATATAGAGATTCCAGTGCTCTGTAATCACTGCGTTAACCCATCATGTGTTAAAGCATGCCCTACAAAGGCAACCTTTAGCAGAGAAGATGGAATCGTTTTGATGGACTTTCACAGATGTATCGGATGTCGGTTCTGTATGGCAGCATGTCCTTTTGGATCAAGAAGTTTTAACTTTAAAGATCCAAGACCAGGTATAAAAAAGCACAACAAAAAATTCCCTACAAGAATGAAGGGTGTTGTTGAAAAGTGTAATTTATGTGCTGAAAGACTAGCTGTTGGTAAAAACCCTGTCTGTATGGAAGTTTCTGAAGGTGCAATCACAATAGGTGACCTTGAGAATGAAACCTCAGATTTTAGAAAACTTCTGAAGGATAACTACACAATTAGACGTAAACAGAGTCTCGGAACCGAGCCTTCAGTTTATTATATTGTATAAGGAGAAGTGATTATGCTTGAAAAGGCTCTTAAAGGAAGCAAAAATTACTGGCTATTGTTAGTGGCGCTCCTTGCAATTATTGGTATTGGTTTCGCCACATATATGGACCAATTCACATTCGGCCTTGGTATTACGGGTATGAGTCGTGATGTGTCCTGGGGTTTTTATATTGCTCAGTTTACTTTCCTTGTTGGTGTTGCCGCAGGGGGTGTTATGCTTGTTTTACCATACTACCTTCATGATTTTAAAAAGTTTGGCAGAATCACAATTTTAGGTGAGTTTTTAGCTGTAGCGGCTTGCTCCATGTGTATGCTTTTTATTGTAGCGGATATGGGTGTTCCAAATAGGGTTGGAAACGTTTTTTTAAACGCAACTCCTAACTCAGTTCTTTTATGGGATGCAACTGTTCTTAACGTATACCTTATCCTTAATATTGTAATAGGGTGGAAGCTTCTTGAGGCTGAAAGAAACAACGTAAAACCAGCTGGCTGGTTAAAACCACTAATTTACCTATCAATACCATTTGCATTTGGTATTCATACAGTAACAGCTTTTTTATATGCAGGTCTGCCTGGAAGAGGATTCTGGTTAACAGCTGTTTTAGCGCCAAGGTTCCTGGCTTCAGCATTTGCGGCAGGACCATCGTTTCTTATATTATTATGCTTCATAGTAAGAAAGTTTACTAAGTTTGATCCGGGCATAGATGCTATGAGAGCATTAATGAGAATCATAACTTATGCACTTATTGCTAATGTGTTCTTTTTCTTATGTGAAATATTCACTGTGTTTTACAGTGGAATTCCTAGTCACATGGATCATATTAAATATCTTTTCGTTGGGTATCATGGGCACGCAGCTCTTGTACCATGGATGTGGACATCAATGTTCCTCATGTTTAGTGCAATTGGTCTTCTGCTTTTTCCAAAAATCAGAAACAACGAAAAAGCTATGCCATTTCTATGTATAATGGTATTTATAGGAACCTGGATAGATAAAGGGCTCGGTATGATGTCTGGTGGATTTGTTCCTAGTCCTATGCATAAGTACACAGAGTTTATACCAACTTTAAAAGAGATAATTATTTCAGTTGGAATCTATGGTGTTGGTTTTCTAATACTTGCAGTATTATATAAAATAGCAATATCCGTAAAAGTTGATGCGGAATAAATATTTATTTATTAAAAAATAGCTATTTTATTTGAAAAATAAGAAAGGACTTACTTTATAAAGGTAAGTCCTTTTCTTTTTTTTAAACTCTAAATATAATATTTTATCAAACATGATACACAACATATTGTTTAAGATATAAAAAACTAAAATTTTGCTTTTGACAAAAAGTATTTGTTACGTTATTAATCGAGTTTATGGATTTAAAAAAGTTTATAAAACCAATTATTTACTTGACATCTGGATAGATAAGTCTATAATTAGGAGTTTTTTATTTTGGAGTTTCTTGATTTATATTGAAAGGGAATAAATACTATGTATGCTGTTGTAAAAACAGGCGGAAAGCAATATAAAGTTCAGGAAGGCGAGATTTTACGTATTGAAAAAATCGACGGAGAGGTTGGTTCTCCTGTTAAATTTGAAAATGTTCTCATGTATTCAAATGAGGGAAATGTTTCAATCGGTCAGCCTGAATTGGACAATGTTGCTGTAAGCGGACAAATTGTTGAGCAGGGTAAAGGTAAGAAGATAATCGTTTTTAAGTATAAGCGAAGAAAAAGATATAGAAAGAAGCAAGGGCACAGACAGCAATTTACAGCTGTAAAAATCGATGCCATTAGTGCTTAATCTTTGTATAATACTATCTTAGGAGTTAAAAAAAATGGCACACAAAAAAGCTGGTGGTAGTACCAGGAATGGCCGTGACAGTAACGGTCAAAGACGTGGTGTTAAGCGTTATAGCGGACAAGAAGTTAAAGCTGGTAACATTATCGTAAGGCAGGTTGGAACAAGCATTCATCCTGGTAACAACGTTGGTTGTGGAAAAGATTATACTCTTTTTGCAAAAATTGATGGTGTTGTTACATTCGAAAGATTAGGTCGCGACCGTAAAAAAGTTAGTGTTTATGCCGCGTGAAGTTTGTAGATGAAGCCTCAATTACCGTAGAGTCTGGAGATGGCGGAGAAGGTTGTGTCAGCTTCAGGCGTGAAAAGTTTATAGAGCGTGGTGGCCCTGATGGTGGGGATGGTGGTAAAGGTGGCAGTGTTACTTTTATTTCATCTTCACAGAAAAGAACCCTTTACAAATTCCGACATCAGAATATTGTTAAGGCAAGAAGGGGTGAAGCCGGTAAAGGTCAGCAAAAAAACGGTAAAGACGGAGATAGCATTACTTTGGAAGTTCCTGTCGGGACTATCATAAGTAATGCTGAAACCGGTGAAACTCTATTCGATTTTGAAAATCCCAATCAGGAATTTATAGTTGCAAGAGGTGGTATTGGTGGGAGAGGAAACAGAAGGTTTGTTTCTGCCACAAATAGAGCGCCGAGGTATGCTCAACCAGGTCTTCCTGGTGAGATGTTCAGTCTTAAGTTAGAGCTTAAATCCATGGCTGATATTGGTCTTTTGGGATTTCCAAATGCCGGAAAATCTACCCTTATAAGTACAATATCTTCTGCAAGACCTAAAATTGGAAGCTATCCTTTTACTACACTGACACCAAATATTGGTATGGTAACTCCTGATTATGGAGAACCATATGCCGTAGCAGATATTCCAGGAATTATTGAAGGTGCTTCAAAAGGTGTAGGTCTCGGAATTCAGTTTCTAAAGCATGTTGAAAGAACAAAGTATCTTCTTCACCTTGTTGATACATCTGAAATTGATCCTGATGACCCTCTTTTAAAGCTAAACCAGATCAATAATGAGCTTAAAGAGTTTAGTACCAAATTATCTGAAAAAACCCAGATTATTGCTTTGACTAAACTTGATTTGACAGATAGTGAAGAGAAAGCAGATCTGTTTATCAATCTTTTAAAAGATGATATAAAGGTTTTCAAAATCTCAGCTGCAACTGGTAGAGGAATTGTTGATTTAAAAAATTATCTTTCTAATCTTGTGAACGAAGTTAATGATGAAAAATGAAATCTTTAACCGAAAAATATATAGATAATGCCAAAAGAATTATTGTTAAGATTGGTAGCGGTGTTCTTACCGAAGATAACGGTCTTAACAAAAAAGTCATAAAATCTATTAGTACCCAAATCAATAAGATAAGTTCTGAAAGCTGTAAGGAGATCATACTTGTTTCATCAGGTGCCCAGGCATGTGGTGTAAAAAAAGTAGGGCTCAAAAAAAGACCTTCCCAAATTCCTGAAAGACAGGCTGTTTCAGCTATTGGTCAGGCAGGATTGATTCTTGAATATGAAAAAGCTTTTGCAAAATACGATAAAAACGTTGCACAGGTTCTTTTAACATCTGATGATCTTTCAAGCAGAAAAAGATATCTGAATGCCAGAAATACGCTGAATACTCTATTATCATGGAACATTATTCCAATAATAAATGAAAATGATACTGTTGTTACTGATGAGATAAAGTTTGGAGACAATGATAACCTATCTGCAATGATCGCACTTCTACTTGATGCAGATCTCTTAGTTAATCTTACAGATATTGAAGGCGTATATACAAAAGATCCTCGTGTCCATAGCGATGCAGAACTTATTTCCCAGGTTAAAACAATATCTAAAAATATTGAAAAAAATGCTGGAGAAACCCCAGGAGCTCTTGGAACTGGCGGAATGCTAAGTAAGATAAAAGCTGCAAAAAAAGTAAACTCAGCTGGAATTCCTATGATAATAGCAATGGGCACTAAGAAAGATATTTTGCTTGATATTATTAATGGGAAAGAGCCCGGAACATTTTTCATACCTAAAAAAGATCGCTTAGCCAGTAGAAAATGCTGGATAGCGTTTAACCTGAAACCCCAGGGTAAAGTGATGCTTGATAGTGGTGCTGAAAAAGCCATTATTAAAAACGGTAAAAGCATCCTTGCAATTGGTATAACGGAAGTTGAGGGTGAGTTTGGAATTGGCGCTGCTGTTGAGTTTATTGGATCTGAAAAGAAAATTCTTGGTGTTGGTCTTGTGAATTACAGTTCAAAAGATATTCGTAACATTAAACGTCTATCCTCATCACAAATCAAAGAAAGATTAGGTTACAAGCCCTATGATGAAGTTATCCACAGGGATAATATGGCTGTGACTGTTTAAATCCCTCTATTAGATGTTCCATTTATTATTTAGTAGTTTTTTCCAGGCTAATATGTTTAAAGTAGATTTTTAGTTTTATCTAAAAATATTAAAACCTTAGCAATAAAGATTGTAAAATTAATACCTTATTAAGGAGAAGCACCAATGTCAGTTGAATCTACAGTTGTAAAAATTGCAGAAGCTGCTAGAAAAGCTTCAATTAAGATTGCAAGATGCTCAACAGAAAAGAAAAATGAAGCTCTTCTTAAAATTGCACAAAAAATCGAGAACAGGGCCGACTTTCTAAAAAGAGAGAATGAAAAAGATCTGATCTTTGCAAAAGAGAAGGGTCTGACAAGTGCAATGATAGAGCGTCTTAAAATTACAGATGCAACTATTAAATCTATGGTAACAGGATTAAAAAATGTAGCTAAATTAGAAGATCCGGTTGGGGCTGTCACATCTACATGGAAAAGACCAAACAATCTCGAAATTTCAAAAATGCGAATACCTCTTGGAGTTATTGGTATTATATATGAATCAAGACCAAACGTTACAGCTGATGCAGCAGGTCTCTGTTTAAAATCAGGAAATGCAGTAATTTTAAGAGGTGGCTCAGAGTCAATTAACTCAAATCTTGCATTAGCTGGTTTGATTTCAGATGCGCTAATTAAAACAGGTCTTCCAAAAGAGGCTGTTCAGGTTATTCCTGTTCGTGACCGTGAAGCTGTAAATATTCTGTTAAAGCAGGAGGAACTCGTTGACCTTATCATTCCAAGGGGCGGAGAGGGTTTAATAAGATTTGTGGTTCAAAACTCTGATATACCTGTTCTAAAGCATTATAAAGGTGTTTGCCATGTTTATGTGGATGAGTTTGCAGATATTGAAACGGCTAAAAACATATGCATAAACTCGAAAGTTCAAAGACCTGGAGTTTGCAATGCAATGGAAACAATGATTGTTCATGAAAATATTGCAAAAGATTTTTTTGAAGTGATGGTACCAGCCTTTAAAGAAACAGGTGTAGAGCTAAGGGGTTGTGAAAAAACCTGTGAACTTATTGATGCAATCCCTGCAACGGATGAAGATTTTCACGCTGAATACCTTGAACTTATTCTTGCTGTCAAGATTGTAAAAGATATGGAAGAGGCATATGAACATATCGAAGAATATGGCTCCCTTCATACAGAAGTAATTGTAACAAAGGACTATGAGAAAGCTCGAAGATTTGTAAAAGATGTTGATGCCTCTGCTGTTATGGTTAATGCTTCCACAAGGTTTAATGACGGTGGTGAATTAGGACTGGGCGCTGAAATGGGCATCAGCACATCAAAGCTTCATGCTTACGGACCAATGGGTTTAACAGAACTTACCACAACAAAATTTGTTGTATTTGGTGATGGCCAAATCAGGCAATAGGGAAAAACAGATGCGGGTTGGACTCTTTGGGGGAACTTTTAATCCAGTTCATAATGCACACTTAAGAACAGCATTGGACGTGGTTGAAAAATTTAAACTGGATAAGCTGTTCCTTATACCTTCTTCTATTCCTCCACACAAAAGGAGTGAAGAAACTGAAAGTGCAAAATCCCGTTATGAAATGCTTAAGCTTGCATGTGAAGACGCACGGTTTATTGTTTCAGATGTGGAATTTAACAGGAGTGGTCCTTCATATACAGTAGATACAATAGATTATTTTCTGAAAAAAGATTATAATGAACTTTTTTTCCTTATAGGAACGGATGCTTTTCTTGAAATAGATCTGTGGAAAAATTACAAAAAGCTTCTAAAAAAGATATCTTTTATCATTATGAAAAGGCCGGATGTTAAAGACGAAATCTCGATTTTAAAGAAATATATTCAGGATAAAATTGGAAAGTATAATTATTCGGAAGATAAAAAATGCTTTTCCGGAGAAGAGAATAAAGAACTATTTTTAACCAATGTTACACAATTAAACATATCATCAACAAATATAAGAGATCTTATAAAAAAAGGTGATTCAATTAAACACCTTGTTTGCGAAAAGGTTGAAGATTACATAATAAGTAAAGGATTATATAGATGACAGAAATGATAGATAAAGAGTTAGTGCCATTTATCAAAGCAGTAACTGGAAAAAAAGCTTTAGATATTGTTGTTCTTGATGTTCAACAACTTACTTCATATACAGATTACCTGATCGTAGCAACGGGTACATCTACCAGACAGGTTTCTGCAATAGCTGAGCATATTAAGAAGGAAACCTCTGAAATAAAAATTAAACCATTGAGTATTGAAGGACTGAAAGAGGGCCAGTGGGTTCTTATGGATTATGGAGATATTATAATTCATCTTTTTGTTGAAGAAACCAGAATGTTCTATGACATTGAAGGACTTTGGGCTGATGCAGAAAATATATCAATAGATTCATATATACAGGAAGATTAATGAGTAAACCTGCAACTCTAATAATACTTGATGGATGGGGAATTAATAAAAACAGTAGGGGCAATGCAATAGCAAAAGCCAAAACACCTTTTCTGGACAAAGCTCTTGAAGAGTATCCATCTTCAGAGCTTCTTTGTTCCGGTGAAGCAGTAGGGCTTCCTAAGAGTGTTATGGGAAATTCCGAGGTAGGCCATCTTAATATTGGTGCAGGCAAAGTTGTATATCAGGATCTTTTAAGAATTAATAATTCAATTACGGATGGTTCATTCAAAACCAATTCTACCATTTGTGAACTTCTGGACAAATTAAAAAAGAAAAATTCATCTCTTCATTTAATGGGACTTCTTTCTGATGGAGGTGTTCATAGCCATATTAAACATCTCTTTGCAATTATCGATATTGCACAAACCTATGGAGTTACAACTTATATACACCCAATCCTGGATGGAAGAGACACACCTCCAAAAAGCGGAATAAATTATCTTAAAGAGCTTTCGCAATATATTGAGGATAAAGAGGCTGTCGATATTGCAACGATCTGTGGCCGATACTATGCAATGGATAGAGATACAAGGTGGGAAAGAGTTGAAGAAGCTTATAAACTATATACAGAAGGCGCTGGCGTTATAAGTAATAACTATGATAGCGCTATCATAAGCTCCTATAATAGCGATATTACTGATGAATTTGTAAAACCTCATGTTTTGGAAATTGGCGGGCTTATAAAAGATAATGATGGGGTTTTCTTCTTTAACTACAGAGCTGACAGAGCAAGAGAGATAACTAAAGCCTTCGTTTTAGATGATTTTAATGGTTTCAAAAGGAGTAGGCGCCCCAACCTGTCTGGCTATATCTGCATGACATCCTATGAAGATATGCTCGATACTCCAGTTGCATTTCCACCAGTAAAGCTTAAAGGCATTTTAGGTGAAGCTGTAAGCCAAGCAGGCTTAAACCAGTTCAGGCTTGCTGAAACTGAAAAATACGCACATGTCACCTACTTTTTTAATGGCGGCGAAGAGCAGCCATTTGAAAATGAGGAAAGATGCCTTGTTGCTTCTCCAAGAGATATCTCAACATATGACCAAAAGCCAGAAATGAGCGCTGTTGAAGTTAAAGATAAGGCTATTGAAAGACTTAAGTTGAAGAAAGACGCTCTTACAGTAATAAATTTTGCAAATATGGATATGGTTGGACATACCGGAATTATAGATGCTGCGGTTACAGCTTGCGAAACTGTAGATCAATGTGTAAAAGAAGTTGTTGAAGCAGCCCTTGCAAACGGTAATAATGTTTTTCTAACAGCTGATCATGGTAACGCCGAAGAGATGATAGCAGAATCCGGATCACCCCACACAGCCCACACACTAAATCCAGTTCCATTTGTTTTTGTTTCAAATGATAAGAAAGATCTTAAAAATGGCGCACTCTGTGATATCGCTCCCACAATCTTAGATCTCATGGGACTTGAAAAACCTAAAGAGATGGATGGTGTTTCGCTGTTTTTGGCGTCGTAAAAGCCCCTTATATGCTGCTAAAAAGAAAAAATAAAGCATTTTTCTTTCGATATAGCAACCGATCAGACCCTCGACGTATTAAAAACATACGCCTTCGTGCCCGAACGAACGCTAATGCCTTGCCTATAAGGTTTTTTACTTAGCCATTTGTTTAAGGTTTATCGTATCTTTTACTAAAACGCATTAATACTTCGTAGATGATCTTTTTGTAAGACTTAAGATGAAAAACTCTTAAAGCAAACAAAATAAGGCATTTTATTTTAGTGAAGCTAAACAGACAAAGATAAAACTCCTGTAAAGCTTACAAACAAAGAACATTTTGTACTATTGGGAGCTAAACTTTTGAAAAGTATAATAAACAGATTTTTGAAAAAACTCACAACATAACAATGTATCATTCTGAGAATATTATGCATGGTTTTAAGTGAAATATGAGTCAGGAATCCATTGTTTTTTTGTTATCAAATACAGCTTTCAGGAAAATACAGGAGTAGTTGAATTAAGAATTAAATCCAACCACTCCCTTTTCTTTTACAGAACGCCTTTTCACGCCGATTTGCTATTAAGGACTATAAAAAAGATTTCGGGCAGAACAACCTCTTTCAAGTATCCAAAATAGCAAATGTTATGTAGTGTTGTTTATTGTAGCCAAACCTCAATCACGCAGAACCAGTGTATCACTTGAAAAAATTCTTCAACTAATAATTCCCCTACTATATAAATAAATTTCTTAAAGTTTTTACTGGTTCCAAATCACACAAAATAACAACAAACCAAATAGATTATACCAGCCTAAAAGTCGTAAATCCTGCATTTTTAATGCTCATGCAGCAATTCAAACAAGGTGTAATCCATTTTAAAAAATCAAATAGTTTTTTGTGTAAAATCTGCCCGGTGTGAAAGAGGCGTTGACGGAACTTCTGTTTCTCGATAAAAGAATGGATAGCCATTGCTCTTTGTTTCCTTTATGTGGTTAAGAGTTGTGGTCAGAGCTGGTTAGAGGGTACGACCTCTTTCCGGCTCGCTCAATAATAAAACTGCTTTTTACTACTTTTAAAAAGTCTATAATTTCCCTTTTTTTAATTCAAGGATAAAATAATATTTTTTTTAATAATTTTTGATTCGCCTTTCACTTTTTGAAAAATTATGAATTTTATTTCATATTAAAATAACTCGAAATTGATATTTCAAACATAAATCACATTAAACACAATAATAAGAGCGTATTGCATAATTATGATTTTGTTTGTTGAATAATAAGTAGTGATTTAAGTATAGATTTAAAGAAAAAAAAAGTATCAATTTAGGTTTTTCAAAAAAAGATCCAATTTTATTATACGTAATATTTACAAATAGATATTTTGCTTACTAAAAAATAATTTTATTTTTAATCGCAAATTTTACAAGCAATAATTACAGGGACATTTGATATAAATGTATTTATTGGCATTATGGTTTTAGAGAATGTATTTAGTTGGGTTCTAAATCATTCTCTTGGAAATTGTTTTTCAGTAGAGTTTTTGACAATTTAAAAGTTAGCTTCAATTCTTTAGGGGGTTCTATCTACTGAATTTTATGGAATTTAAAATTTTTAGCAATTCTTGTTTCTCGTCATAATCACTATAAGTTATAACAACACATATACAATAATCATCTTTTACTATTGCATAATACTTCTGTTTAACATCAACATCGTTATATATAACATTTGTATCCATTATGAAAAAATCCTGATTATTTATAGCAGTTTTTTTAAAGTTACTGCCTATGTAATCATATTTAAATTCAGCTTGTTTCATAGCTAAGCGAGCTTGGTAAAGAAAGTCTTTTCCAGTTTTTATTTTAGGTTGTTTTTTTCTAACCACAACAAGAATGGTCGGGTTAAAAGAAGTTCGTGAATTATATTTATAAACAGTCAATAAATTGCTATCATTTGCATCAATCGCTGCTTGCATATTTTTATCTTTAGCAACAACAAGCTTTTTTCCTATTTCATATAAAAGTTTATTTTGTTTTATTGTCTGAGCAAACCAGCCTTGAGGTAAAGTTATATCAAATCCAAGGAAAGTGTTTATATATTTATCGTTCTCTACTCTTCCAGAATCAAATTGGTTACTTTTATGGTTACTACAACCTGTTGAAACTAATAAAAATAAAGTAATTACTAAAAAATTTTTCATTATGAGTTTCCTAAAATATGTTAATTAAATATTGGGGAACTTATCATAGTATTATCCATTTTGAAATCTTTTATATATAAAAAACAATATATTAGGTGTTGTTTATTAATTTAAGAGAATGGTTTGGTTGGTTCTAAAAATCTTTATAAATATCTGGTAATTTGGGATGATATTGGCTAAGTAAAAAGCTTTATATGCAAGGCATTAACGTTCGATCAGGCGTGAGACGTACGTTTTGTGTACTTCGAACGTCTGATCGGTTGTTATAACGTAGCATATAAAGAAATTTTACAACGCCAATTATTTCAGGTCTTTCTTCGAACGTCTGACCGGTTGTTACAACACAGCATATAAAGAAATTTTACGACGCCATATTATTTCAAGTCTTTGTTGCAGTGCTTGCAAAGGTTGGCCCTTTTCTTGACTATTTCTGCGCAATGTGGGCATTCCATAGTAAAACATCTTTTATGAATCTTACTAATCGCCTGATCAACTGCTTCTGCAACTTTTGGTGCATACTTGTGGTATCTTAAAGGCTCAATAGCTTCTGTATCTGATACATCTCCAAGCATCTCTGCTGCTTTTAAGCGAACCTTTGGTGGTTCTACAGGATCAAGAAGCATGTTCAGCATTTGAACAGTATCTTTATTAACAAAGCAATCTGCTAAAATAGAGAAGCCTCTCTTTGTTGATTCTTTTAAAGCTTCTCTTTCAGCCATTACACCATCATCAATAACCTGACCTGTACCACCCATATGACTAAAAACGGGAAGAAGTTCAAACTGCTCTGTTCCAGGGTAACACATATTTCTATATGAAGAAGTCTGACCCATCTGCTCTAACATGGTCTCCCAACCTTCTTTGTAAACATGGCACTCATCATTAAAACATACAAACAAATAAGGAGTTCCCCAACCAAGTCCATCTCCTACAGCTAAATCCGGAACTTCCCAAAGACTCATCTCTTCATTACAATCCTTACACTTTGGTTTTTCCTGCGATAGAATTCGATCCAGTACGTCTGCTTTAGTCTCAATACTCATTACATTTCTCCGTATTGTTATTAAAAAAATCCTTTTTCAGATTTATTTGCGATTATTTAAATTTACTTAAAATTGTACCTTATATATTAAGAATCAGCATCTATTTGTCAATGTTACAAAATTCAATAAATAACCAATTTTATTAAAAAATTAAACGTTTACATTGTGCGGTTAAAATAAAACAGGTTGATTCTTTGACAAAAACATATTTTATAGTGTAGTATATCTCAATAAACAAGATTTCTTAGCCCTCATAAAAAATTAATTTTAAAGAAACAGATTAAATCAAACAATTTTTATAAGTAAACGCTGATAATTACGGTTTTTTGTGTTCTACCCATATTCTTAAATTATTGGAACTTCATAACCACTGCTATGGAAAATTCAGCTACTAAAATAAAAGAAATTATTAACAGCGTATCAGAGAGCGCGGCCTCCCTTGACCCTACAGATATACCCACTCTTGGGATGATGATGAATGAATTAAACAATGTTATAGAGATCTCAGACAAAGAGGATAATCTATCTCTTCCGAGTAAAGTTTCTAAGGCGATCAATGGATACATTGAAAAGCTAATTCTTGACGAAACAGACGATGAAAAACCACTTTTGGATGGTATTTCATCTCTAAAGGGGCATATAGATGCAATTGTTGACGGTGGTGATCAGAGTTTTGATGAGACTGTTTTAAACAATTTGCTGGGGGAAAAGGCGAAAGAGAAAGAAACGGTTGTCGAAGATTCCGGGATTAGCGATGATGATATAGAGATTCTTAATGATTTTATTATTGAAGCAAACGAAAGCCTTGAATCTATAGAGCTGGATCTTATAAACCTTGAGCAAAATCCTGATGATACTGAAATTTTAAACTCAATATTCAGACCATTCCATACTATTAAGGGAGTCTCTGGCTTTCTTAACCTTTCAAAAATAAACAGCCTGTCGCACTCAACAGAAAACTTATTAGATAGTGCAAGGCTTGGAAAATTAGTTATTGATCAGGACATTACAGATATAATACTGGAATCTGTAGATACCTTAAAGATTCTTCTTGATAGAGTCTCCGATGGGATCGCAAAAAAATCCATTGATGATGAAGATATCAATGTGGATAATTTGATTTCTCTAATAGCAAAATCTGAAAAAAAAGCTGTTATGTCTGAGGATACCCCTCTGGGCGAAATAATGGTTGAAAATGGGAGTCTTAGCGAGGAAGATCTTGTAAAAGGTCTTGAACTCCAAAAGAGTTCTGATGATAAAAGGCTCGGTGAAATTTTAATAGAGAGCAAAGCTGTTAAATCAAAAGAAGTTATTTCAGCTATAAGAGACCAGAAAAAACTTAAAAAAACTATCGGGTCTCAGGTTAAAGTAGATACAAGTAAACTTGATAATCTTGTTGATCTCACAGGTGAGCTTGTTATCGCTCAATCAATTCTTAAACAAAATGCTCTTTCCGAAGAACAGGATAAACAAGGTACATCCCAATCATTAAGCCAACTTGGTCAGATTGTGTCAAGTATTCAAAAGATAGCCATGAGTATGAGAATGGTTCCTGTAAATAATACATTTCAAAAAATGGTTCGATTAATAAGGGATTTAGCCAACAACTCAGGTAAAAAAGTCGCATTAAAAATGTCAGGTGAAGAAACAGAGATTGATCGAAATGTTGTAGAGGTTCTTTATGAACCAATGGTTCATATGATTAGAAACTCAGTTGATCATGGTATTGAATCTCCTTCTGAAAGACAGGCAAAAGGAAAACCTGAAAATGGGACTATCAACTTAAAAGCTTCCCATAGAGGTGGCAATATAATCATCAATATAGAGGATGATGGTAAGGGGTTAAGCAAAGAGAAAATATATAATAAAGCTGTAAAAACAGGAGTAATACCCGAAAATGCAAAACTGACAGATTCTGAAACCTTTGAGCTTATAATGAAACCTGGTTTCTCAACTGCTGATAAGATTACAGATATTTCAGGCCGTGGTGTTGGAATGGATGTGGTTAAAAAAGCTATTGAAAACTTAAGGGGAAAGATTGACATAGCTAGTAAAGAAAATGAAGGTTCTGTGTTTACTATAACTCTTCCATTAACCCTTGCTATTATTGAGGGAATGCTGGTTAGAGTATCCGGTGACAGATTTATAATTCCAACCCTTGCGATTCTGGAAACTTTTAAATTAGAGAAAAAAGATTTTTACACTGTTGAGGGTAAGGGGGAGATGATAATGTTTAGAAACTCACTTGTTCCCCTTATCAGAATTGACTCCATGTTTTGCAGTGTTAAAGAACCAGTCACTCCATGGGATGGAATAATCGTAGTAACTGAAAACAAAGAGCAGCAAAGAGCCCTTTTAATTAATGAACTTTTAGGTAAAGAAGAATTTGTTATAAAAAGTCTTGGCGAAACCTTGCAGGATATAAAAGGATTCGCTGGTGGTACAATTTTAAGTGATGGTCAAATTGGTTTAATTTTTGACATATCTGAACTATTCGAAATAGCATTAGCTTAACAGGCTTACATTTCTTTTTAGAACTTGTCGCAGATTTTATTGGCAATAAAAAATAATCAATGATCTTCATTAGATCCATTCTTTGTAAGGAGTTTTTCGTGAAAGTAATTATCGGAGTCTCAGATATGAAAGTCAGTGATAATCCGGATGAAACCCTGATAACATACTCCCTTGGATCATGTATTGGGGTTATAGTTTATGATCCTGAAGCAAAAGCTGGTGGAATGTTACATTATATGCTTCCAGATTCAACTATAGATAAAGTAAAAGCTGAGAAAAATCCATTTATGTTCGCAGATACAGGAATCCCAAACCTTTTCAAGTCAACATATAAATTAGGAGCCAAGAAAAACAGGATGAGGGTTGTTATTGCAGGTGGCTCTCAAATTCTGGATCAAAAAGGTTTTTTCAATATTGGAAAAAGAAATCATACGTCATTAAGAAAAATGTTCTTTAAAAATAATGTAATAACAGACTACGAAGACATTGGTGGAAACGTTAACAGAACCATTCGTCTTGATATAGCAACTGGTGATGTTTACATAAAAACATCAGGTAAGGGGGAAGCAAAAGTATGAGTATTTATGAAAAAATACTTAATGAGATAGATAACCTGAAGCCTATACCAGCTATTGTTAACCAGATTCTTGAAATAATAGAAGAGGATAACTTCAATATGGAGGATTTAAGTGAAGTTATCCAGTTTGATCCACTTATTACTGGAAAACTCCTTAAGGTCTGTAACTCTGCATATTACAGTTTAAACAGGACGGTAGAGTCTGTTCAGGACGCTATTTCTGTTCTTGGTTTGGATGAAATTATAAATATAGTTCTATTAAAATCCGGGGCTGCAAACCTACAGAAAAATCAGGCCGGATACGATCTAAATGAAGGTGAACTTTGGAAGCATGCAGTATCATCTGCAATTATCGCAAAAAATCTGGCAGATAAAAAAGAGATAGATAATAAGCAGATGATTTTTACAGCTGCCCTTCTCAAGGATATTGGGAAAATTATTTTAAATCAGTTTGTGGGAGAATCTTTTACAAAAATAATGTATCTGGTTGATAATAAAGGGTTCTCTTTTATGGAGGCTGAGAAAAAAATAATTGGTGTCAATCATGCTGAACTTGGAGAAAAAGTTGCAAAAATATGGGGTTTTAGCAGTAAAATGATCGAAGTAATAGGTAATCATCATCTTTCAAAACCCTCAAAAGAGGCAGAGATTGAAACATATATTGTATATATAGCTGATAATATTTGTATGATGATGGGGATCGGCATAGGTGCTGATGGCCTTGCATATAGATTTCACGAAAAAGCACTAAAAGCATTGGATATTTCTTCAATAGAGCTTCAGGGAATAATCGCTGACTTTGGAGAAAATTACCAACAGGTGGAAAACCTTTTAAAGATTTAGTGAGGAAACATGAGTTATAATATTTTAATTGTTGATGATTCTTTTCCCATGAGATCCGTTATAATAAAAACAATTAAAGCCTCTGGATTTGGATCATCCACATATTTCCAGGCAGGTAACGGAATTGAAGCTCTCAAAGTTCTAAAAGAAGAGTGGCTTGATATCGTCATTACAGACTATAATATGCCTGAAATGGATGGAATTGAGCTTATAAAACAGATGAAAAAGGATGACGTATTTAGCAAAATCCCTGTCCTTTTTATCACCACAGAAGGCAATATTTTTAAAATTGAAGAGTTCAAGAAAAGCGGTGCGACCGGATACATTAAAAAACCATTTACTCCTGAAGAGATAAAACAAAAATTAACAGAAATACTGGGAGAACCAACATATGAAGAATTCTCTGATGAAAGCGATGAAGGACTCGATTTTTGAAGTTTTGGAAACAATGTTCTACCTGACCATTGAAATAAACGAGGATGAAAACCAGAAACAAACCATTGAGGTTTTAGACTTTAATTCATGTAAACTTTCTTTTAAAGGGCCTTTTACCGGTTATTTCTATACAGCTTGTCCAGAAATACTCCTTAAAAAAATGACAATCAATTTTTTAGGTGTTGATGAGGAAGAGGTTACAAATTCTCATATGCAGGAGATGGTTAAAGAGATGGCAAATATAGTTGCTGGAAATATGTTTTGTAAGCTTGATGTTAATAGTGAATACAAACTTGGAATTCCTGAAACAGTAACAGAAGATATCTCTTTCAGCGAAGAGAATACTGATAAACAGGTTAATATATATGCTGAAACTTTTGAGAACTTAATAGGGTTTAAAGTAAAAATACAATGAATAAAAAAATAAAAGTACTTATAGTTGATGACTCTGCAATTGTAAGAAAAGTTTTCAGTAAGGAGTTATCAAAAGAGAAAGATATTGAGGTCATTGCAACAGCACCTGACCCTTATATAGCACGGGATAAAATTGTACAACTCAAACCGGATGTAATAACTCTGGACATTGAGATGCCAAGAATGGATGGTATAACTTTTTTAAAAAGGTTAATGAAATATTATCCACTTCCGGTTATCATAGTAAGTTCTCTAAGCCCTAAAGGGAGTGTATTAGCTCTGGAAGCACTCGATAGCGGTGCCCTTGAAGTCATATCCAAACCAAGTGCTGCATATTCGGTTGGAGATATGAGCATACAACTTGCTGAGAAAATAAGAGCAGTTGCTTCTGTTTATGTAGGTAAAAAAGAGAATCAAATAGCCCCCGGCAAATCTGCTGAAACAAGTTCACTGGCTGTTACAACAGATAAAATTATTGCAATAGGAGCTTCAACCGGTGGAACAGAGGCTCTAAAAACAGTTTTAACAAGTATGCCTGCAACATCACCGGGAATTGTTATTGTCCAGCATATGCCCGCCAAGTTTACTACATCATTTGCAGAAAGACTAAATACTCTTTGCAAAATGACTGTTAAGGAAGCAAGTGATGGAGACACTGTCGCAAATGGTATTGCTCTTATCGCGCCTGGTAATTATCATATGCTTTTTAACAGAAGCGGTGCAAAATACTATGTCACTCTAAAAAAAGGTCCTCTTGTTCACCACCAAAGACCT
Source organism: Desulfobacterales bacterium (assembly GCA_024226555.1). Classification (GTDB taxonomy): domain Bacteria; phylum Desulfobacterota; class Desulfobacteria; order Desulfobacterales; family JAAELO01; genus JAAELO01. The sequence continues at coordinate 51,924 of JAAELO010000700.1, forward strand.
GCTGCAGATGTCTTATTTAACTCTGTGGCAAAATATGCAGGAGCAAATGCTTTAGGTGTTATCTTAACCGGTATGGGTTCTGATGGAGCAAAAGGACTTTTGAAAATGAAAGAAGCCGGTTCAAGAAATATTGCCCAGGATGAAAGAAGCTGTGTTGTTTTTGGAATGCCAAAAGAAGCTATTAAAGCCGGGGCCATAGATAAAATAGCAAGTTTACCAAAAATCGCTCAAATAGCATTAAATATGATATACTCTTAAGGGAACCTCTAATAACTCCTCTTTTGCAAAATACATATAGCTGTTTGTAAAAAACCAAAACAACTGAATTATTTCTAAAAAAAACTGTAATAAAATCGGTTCGTTATTTTCAGA